>NZ_JBXAFV010000012.1:0-213724 GCF_058793475.1 Pigmentiphaga sp. MLSB6-MA01
GCGAGTTCACGCCCGCCCCGCCAACCGCGCCAACTCCGGGAAGTCCCGCGCAGCGGGACCGGCTTCGCTGCGCCCCACCGCGGGCCGCCCCACCCCACCGGTCAAGGACGGTTTAAGAACCCGATCCCAGACATTCATGAATGTCGATTCAACCTAGTGGTGCCGCCAGTACCCGTGGATGTCCTCGGCCACCGGCATCGCCGCCAAGAGGCCCAGCAGCACCGCCAGGGGCACGGTCGACACGAAGCCGAAATAGGCGAACGACAGCGCCCCGCCCACGCCGCCCGCGAAGAAAAGGCCGACCAGCATCGCCAGCACTCGCAGCTTGGCGCGGTCGGCCTTCACGAAATGCCCCGGGTCGGCGTCGCGCGAGACGTTCCAGTAGAACAGCTTGCCCAGCTCGATGCCGATGTCGGTCACCATGCCGGTGACGTGGGTGGTGCGGATCTCGGCGCGCGAGATCTTGGTGATGATGGCGTTCTGCAGGCCCATGATGAAGCACAGCAGCATGACGGTGGCCGGCACCGCCAGCCAGCGGAACTGCTCGATGTTGCCGCCCAGCAGGCCGAAGCACAGCAGCAACCCCGCTTCCAGCAGCAACGGCAGCGCGTACTCGCTGGCCAGCCGCGAGCGGCGGCCGAAATTGATCAGGACCGCCGACGTCGCCGCGCCCAGCACGAAGAACAGCAGCGCGGCCAGCCCTTGCAGGAAAAAGGCGATGCCCCCCAGGGCCAGGTGATCGGCCATGGACGACAGGATGCCGGACATGTGGGAGGTGTATTGCTGGACCGCCAGGAAGCCGCCCGCGTTCACCGCGCCGGCGACGAGGGCCAGCAGATAGGCGAGATGGCGGTTGGCCTGGGGCGTGCGCTCGACGGCGGTCAGTCTGCGTAGGTAGAACAGGGGCATGGCGCGGGCATTCCGGGAACGGCGGCGGCGCATGGGCCACCAGAGGCCGCGCCGGACGACCCGCCAAGCATAGACGTTTTCCCGCCCCCTGCGGGAGGGGCCGGCCTCAGTCGGCCTTGCCCTTGCCGCCCTTCTTCGGCGCCTCGGCGCGCGGGGCGGCCCCGAGCAACAGATCCGCGCCGCTCATGCGCTCCAGCCAGGACAGGGTGTCGGCATACGACAGGTAATGCCGCAGATACCCCGGCGCCAGATCGTGCATCAGCATCAGCGATTGATGGACGAGATGCAGCGAGTTCAGCGGCCCCGCGTTCTCGGGCACGTTCTCCAGCGCCTGCCGCAGTTCCCTGCCCACGCGCAGCTCGGCCCACAGGCCGCGGAAGTAATCCAGCACCGCCATGTCGCCGGCGCCGTCCTGGAGCGCGGCGCCGTTCGCGGACAGGAGCTCGACCAGCGTGGTCAGGCCATCGGCCGGCTCGGACGGGGCCACGGGTCCGGCCGAGCCGGCCGCCTGCGCCACGTCGCGGGCATAGCCGGCCAGCGCGTCGGCCAGCTTCGCGTCCAGGATGCGGCGCGCCTCGCCCTCGTGCCCCGGCACCCGCCGCGCCAATGCCTCGATGAAATGAAAGCGCAGCGGATCGACGCGCTCCGCCCCCTGCCCGCGCCAGGCGTCGAGCAGCGCCGCCGCGTCGGTCACGGCGTCCCTATTCACGGCGCTGGGAAGACCGCGGCATGGGCGCGATCTCCACGCGCCGGTTGCGCGAGCGGCCCGCGTCATCGGCGTTGGACGCCACCGGCTGCTCCGCGCCGAAGGCGGCGGCGAATACGGAAGACGACGGGATTCCCTCGTCGATCAGGGCACGCGTCACGGTCAGCGCCCGCTGCGCCGACAGTTCCCAGTTATCGGCGAAACGGCGGTTGTCTTCGCGTATCGGCCGGTCGTCGGTGAATCCGCTCACCATGATGATTTCGTCGCGCGCCTGGAGGTAGGCGCCCAGCGGCCCCACCAGGCTCCTGAGCAATTGCCGGCCTTCCGGCTGCAAGGCGTCGGAATTCAACGCGAACAGCACATTGCCGCTGATGCCGATGCGGCCGTCGACCAGCGTCACCCGTCCGGCGGCCAGCGGTCCGGCCAGCGCCTGCTCCAGGGCCTGCCGCCGCTGCACCTCGCCCTGCCGCCGCTGCACTTCTTCCTCGAGCCGGGTCGAGAGCTCCAGTTGCGTGCCGATCACGCCCACCAGGAGCAGCACGAAGGCCCCCAGCATGACCGCCATCAGGTCGCCGAACACCGCCCAGACGGGCGATGCCGGTTCGACGCTGGATTCGATATCCTCGGCCATCAGGACGCCTCGCCCGCCGGCGCCCGTTGCGCGTCGAGCTGCCGCAGTTCCTCGACGATCTGTTTCTGCGACATCATGCTCAGGTCGATCACGTCCTTGGCCTGGGCCACATAATAGGCAAGCTGCTCGTCGCTACGCGCGATGGCCTTGTCCAGCGCGCCCTCGATACCGCGCAGTTGCTCCATCAGCTTGTCGCTGGACTCGCCGAACAGCTTGACCGCCTGGCCCAGCGCCTCGCCCAGGCTGGCCACCTCGACGGCGCCGCCCGCGACCTGCGCCGCCACCGACTCCAGCCTGCCGGTCTCGGTGCCGACCTGCTCGGTGAAACGCGTGCCCACCCGGTCCAGCATATCGGCCGAGGCCGCCACCAGCGCATCAACCGCCTCGCGCTGTTCGGTGCTGGCGTGGTTCACGGTATCCAGCAGGCTGCCCACGGTTTGCAGCAACCGCTCGCGCTCCTCCAGCATCGCGTTGTCGCGCGTCATGCCGTCCGACAATTGCTGCCGCAGCTCGCCGATGATCCGGGCGGCCGCCAACGGGGCCTCCGAGGCTGCCTGCACCAGCCGCTCGATCTCGGCAATGGTGGCGCGGGCGTGGGCCTCGGACTCGGCCGCGATCTCGCCCGCCGTCCGCGCCAACGTCTCGCAGATTTCCTGTTGCCGGCCCGCGATCTGCGTGCCGGCTTCGCGCCATTCCTGGCTCAGCGATCCGGCCAGGGTTTCCAGGGCGCCCGTCCAGGCCGCCTGCCGCGCCTCGTCCCGCGAGGCCAGCTCGGACCTCAGCTCGCCATGTGCCTGCCCCACCGTGTGCAGCAGCGAGGCCGCATGGCGCTCGAAGGTGGCCGCGGCCTCGGCCAGCGCCTGGCGCGTGTCGCCGGACATCTGCTCGCTGACCTGCCCCTGGCGCGCGAGCGCCTCGTTCCAGGCGCCCGACACATTCTGGACGCTGGCCTCCAACTGGCCGGCCACGCGCTCCACCAGGCTGGCCGACCCTTGCTCGAAGGTTTCCGCGAAGCGCTCGAAGGACGTCCGCATGTCGCCGGCCAGGGCCTCGCCCGCGCGGCGGTGCTCGTCCAGCGCCGAACGCCAGGCGCCGGACACCGTCCCGGCCGTGGCATCGAGGCGGGCGGCGATCCCGTCCACCAGTCCTGCCGTACGCTGCTCGAACGCGCCCGCCAACTGGTCGAACGACGCGCGGACATCGCCGGCCAGCGCCTCGCTGGTACGCTGGTGGCCGGCCAGCGCCGCGTTCCAGGCCTCCGACACCTGCCCTGCCACGTTCTCCAGCCGCGCGGCCACGGTTTCCACCATCTCGGTCGACCGCTGGGCGAAAGCCTGCGCGACGCCATCGAAGGTAGCGCGCAGTTCTCCCGACAAGGTGGCGCTGGTCTGCTGGTGCGCCGCCAGCGCCGTCCCCCAGGTCGCCGACACCTTGTCCACCGACGCCTCCAGGCGGGCGGACACGCCGTCGACCAGGCTGGCCGAGCGCTGCTCGAACGTCCGGGCAAACCCGTCCAGCACCGCGCGCAGGTCGCCGGCCAGCGCTTCGCTGGTCCGCCGGTGCTCGCCCAGCGCGTTATTCCAGGTATCGGCCACCGTGGCGGTGCTGGTCTCGAAGCGGCTGGACAACATGTCCAACTGCCGCTGAACCGCCTGCGTAACCGTCCCGTGCAGCGTGGCCGTCTCGCGCGCCAGGCCCGCCATCGCCGTCTCGACCGCCGGCTGGATGGTGGCGCCCGCCACCCGCGCGCTGTCGGCCAGGCTTTCCTTCAGGCTCTGCTCCACCGACCCGGCCAGGCGCCGGTACTCGGACTCGACGCGGCCATGGAAGCTTTCCTGCCCGGCCGCCAGGCGCTCGCCCAGGGCCTCGTTGTGCCTGGCCACGGACTCGGCCAGGGCCTGCAACCGGTCGACCAGCGCCGGCATCAGATCCGCCTGCCGCTGCAACAGCTTGAACGATTCCTCGCGCTGGTGAGCCAGCGAATAAGGACGCAGCACCGTCCCGATGCGCGTATCCAGCGCCTGCGCCGCCTGCAGGCGCTCGCGCCGGCACAGCGAGGCCAACAGTCCCAGCATCGCCGACGCCGCCACACCCGCCACCGAGGTGCCGAACGCGAAGCCCAGCCCCTTGACCGGCGCCGCCAGCGACGCGCGGATCGCCTGCAGATCGGTCGCGCTTTCCAGCGCCACGCCCGTGCCCCGCAGCGTCGCCACCATGCCCAGGAACGTGCCCAGCATGCCCAGCAGCACCAGCAGGCCGGCCAGGTAAGGCGTCAGCGCGGGCCCCGGCAGCCCCACCCTTTCGCCCTCGACGCGCAGCCTCACCGCGTTGCGCAGCGAGGGATGCACTTGCTCCAGCCACGTCCCCAGGCTGGACGGCGCGGACGACAGGTCCGCCACGGCCCGCGCCAGCGACGACGTCGCCTCGTGGAAGCGCCGCAGTTCCAGCCCGCCCAGCACGTAGAACGCGGCGATCAGCAGGATCACCGCCAGCGCCAGCAGATTCGAGCCGACATAGCCCACGCCCACCCAGCCCACCACGGCCAGACCCACGAAGAAAACCACGAAAGGAAGATATCTGCTCATCTAGGATGGATCAGCTTGCGCGAAGGGCCGCCAGCAGCCCCTCGACCGGTTGAAATCGGAAATCCAGTTCGGCCAGCAGGACACCCCGCATGTCCGCGCGGAAAGCATCCAGCCAGGGGCCGGGATCGTTGCCGGCCGGCTCGCCGGCCGCTTGTTGCTTCTGGACGGAAGCCTGGCCGGCCTTGCGCAGACGCAGGAAATGACCTTCCAGCAGGCCGGGCACCGAGGCCAGCAGATTGCGCTCCTGCGTGCCCAGCACCCGCTCCATGACCGCGTCCACCGCGGCCAGCCGCGCCATGTCGGGCGACCCGGCGGCCAGCATCGCGCGCAAGCGGCCGCGCAGGGCCGCGATGCCGGTCTCCATCTGCTGCTGCTTGGCCAGGCAGCGCTGGCGGTAGCGGGAAAAATCGGTGTCGTCGTCCGGATCGACCAGCAGCGCGGGATCACGGCGATGGCGGCTGCGCACCGGGCGCAGCACCCTGTCCTGCTCGATGGACAGCGCCAGTTCGTCGCGCACCCGCGCGCAATCCTCCCGCGCGGCCGAATCGCAGGCAGGCGTGCTGGCGGGCGCCGCTTTGGCATTGCCGCACAGCACCGCGGACAGCGCGATGGCATCGGTCCAGCCGAGCCACAGGCTCAGCCGGTCGGCTAGCGGCTGCCGGGGGGTGGGAACGTGGGCGTGCGCCAGGCGGGCCAGCAGGCGGACGAAAGCCGGGCCGCTTGCGCCTGTGCGCCCGGAGATGTGCGCCATGGGACCGGACGGGCAAAACCCGGGAGTTTACACGCCCGGCCGGGTGGGGCCGAAGCCCTGGCGGGAACGGTTGACACCGTCCCCGCCGGATTTAGTAATGAATGGTAAGAATGACGTCATCCAAATAGTTGTCGGGCGTCGGCTTGCTTCCTGCGAGGATCTTGCCGTAGATCGGCACCGTCTGCACCGCGCCGGTGCCCTGGCCGTTGGGCGGGCCTCCGGAGCCGGGCGGCGTGGACATGCCTATCGTCCGCGCCGGATCCGAGAACAGGTCGTAGCCCAGGTACTCCGGTGTCGCCAAGGTCTGGCTGACCATGCGGCGGGTGCTCCCCGGATTGCCGCCACTGTCGGCCGTCAGTGCCCAGGACGTCCCCGACGAACAGCGAAAGCTGATGGACCCGGGGGTCGTTTCGTTCTGCGCGGTCTGCGCGGTACCTTCGATATCACCGAAGGCGAGCCCGCTCACGCTGTCGATCGCGCAGCTTTTCACGACCCTGGCCGTGATGTACATGGTAGCCGTGGCGGACTGGGACTGGGCCGATGCTGGCTGGGCCGCGAGGCATGCCAGCATGCCGGCCGCCGCGAGTGAAATGCGAGTGTGCATGGTCACGCTTTCCTTGGTGAGTTGATCGCCGGTTCGTCCGGACAGGTTCAATAAGCGATGCTGAGATAAATGGAATCCCGATACGAATCGGGCGACGGAAAGACGGGCTGGACGGGAATCCTTCCGTACAGGGATACGCTCTGGGCCAGGCCGTTCCCGGTGCCGCTGGCGGTTGCCGCCCCCGGGTCCGTCGGCGCGGCGGGGAAAGGCACCAGCCGGCTCGAATCGGCGTACAGGGCATACGGCAGGTATTCGGTCGTTCCCAACGTCTGGCTGCCCATGCGGCGCACACCGCCGTCGGCATTCCCCCCCAGGTCGGCGGTCACCCCCCAGGCCGTGCCCTTGGAGCAATGAAAACTCAGCGTGACCGTGCCGTCCTGGGGCGTCGCCGCAATGCCCGAGAACACGGGAAACGCCAGGGCCGGGCCGGTGGTTTCTATCGCGCAGCCCTTGACGATGGTGGCGGACACGGCCATGGGCACGCCGACGACGTCGGACATGGCCGGCTGGGCCGCCGCGCAGGCCAGCAGCCCCGCGGCAATGAGATGGATACGCATGCTTGCGATTTCCTTGATAAAAAACGGGATGGACACGATGAGGGCTCCTTGCTGGCGCTTGCTGCTAGTAGCTGACGGTGACGATGACGCTGTCCTGGTAGTCCCCCGGCGCGGGCAGCACCGTGCCGGCCGGGATGCGGCCGTAGACCGGCAGCGTCTGCACGGCCCCCGTACCGGAATCGCTCACGCCACTGCCCACGGCCTGGTTCCACACCTGGGTCCGATTGGCATCCCTGTAGAGCTGGTAGGGCAGGCGCTGGTCGCCGCTGGCCATCTGCCGGCTCCCGCTGCCCGCGCCCGCGCGATTCAGCCCGTCGCCCAGGTAGACCGTATAGGGCGTGGCAGCGGAACACAGCACCCCGACGCTGCCCTGCGCATCGACATTCGACGCCGTCGTAGGCATCGCGGGCAGGTCGCCGAAACCCACCGTGCCGGTGGAAGCGATGCTGCAGGAGCCGGGAATCACGAAGCGGGCCGTGGACCAGACCGACATCTGGAAACCCGGGTCGAAAAACTCCCCCATGCACATGGGCCAGCCGTTATCCAGGTCCGCATACTCCACCAGCATCGTCAGGATCATGTCGTAGCTTCCCGGCGATCGCGAGACCGCCTGGTTGGCCGCGGCGGTGACCGTGACGCGGCCGTTCACGACGATATTGCCGCCCGATGCCACGCCGGCGGGATACGGCCCGGCCATCACGGCAGGCGACAAACCCGTGTTGGCCGGGCTGGTCAGCCGCACGGATACCGGCATCGATTCGCCGGACCCCGATCGCGTGGCTTGCGACACGAACCAAGAGGTGACACACAGATGCACGGGCTGACCCGGTGGTATCCCATAGATGCTGGGGCAAGTGACCGAGAAATCGATATCGAGCAACGCGGGGCTGCTCAAGGTCGCCGCCGTATAGGTATAGGTCGAGATCGGCGCGGCGCCGCCGGTGCAAGCTTGCGCCGCGGCTTCCCCGGTCGGCGCCAGCCAGACCGCCAGCGCGGCCATCCATCCAAACAGATATCGCATCACAGGCATGGGACCGGCCCCAGTTGCGGCTGCGCGGGCCCGGCCCGATCGTAGGCGAAGCGCGCGGTGCAACGGCCCGCCTTGCCCAGGTCCACCGTCAGCACATTGCGCTCGCTCAATCCGCGCACGTAGACCTGGCCGTCGTAGCCAACCACCGTCTCGTCCCCGCCCTCCAACCGGACCGGGCTGCCCACGGGGGGCGCCTGGCCGGCCCGGTCGCGCAGCGTCACCACCGCCGCCTGCACGCGGCGCGCGCCGAAGTCCAGCACCGCGCCATGCCGGTAGGCCGCCATGGCCACCAGTTCGGTGCGGGCCGCCTCCCAGCCGTCGGGCAGCGTGGCGGCGTCGATGAAGACCTGCTGCGCCGAGTACGGCCGGATATCGGGCAGCAGCATCGTGCCCCGTTCGTCGGTACGGCCCATGGCCACGCCTCCCTGCCGGATCTCCACGCCCGGTCCGGCCTGGGTCACGACGGCGAAGGCCTGGCCGATGCGGTTGGCCGCATACAAGCCGCCCGCCGCGGCCACCAGCGCGCCGTCGGCCTGCACGCTGCCCCGGCCGCGGCCGTAGGCCTCGTCGGCCTGCACCCGCAGCAGCGCGGCCGGCGCGCGATAGCTTGCATAGGCCGACCGTATCGCATCGCCCCCTTCATACTGCTGATTGGACAGTCCCCACCCCACGTCGCCCTGCCGCATGCCCGTCTGCGACACGGCCTGCACGCCCACGCTGTCGCGGCCGCCGTCGCGCCGGGCGCTGGCGGTCACGCTGGCCTGGCCGTCCAGCAGGAAGGTCAGCCCGACGTAGATGCCGGTCGCGCCGCGCCCGTCCATGTCCTTGAAGGCGCTGGCCTGCAGGTTCGCGCTGGGGGACAGGGGCCGCGAGACTGTCACGCTCATGGTCCGGTAGCGGCTCTGCCGGGTGCGCATGCCGCTGTAGTTCAGGTTGATCGAGGTGCTTGGCAGCCACTGCGGCATAAACGTGAAGCCCAGCCGCTCGAGCCGGCTGGCCACCGCGCTCGCGTCCCCCCACTCGGCCACCGTGCCCTGCCGCGCGGCCTCGCGCTGGCGCTGGCGCAGCAGCGAAACGCGCGCGACGTCGGCATAGTCCGGCGACTGGCGGCGCGTGCTGGCATAGATCCGCACGCCGGCCACGCGGCCCTCCAGCGTCAGGGCCCCTTGCGCGCCGGTGCGGCCGCGGTACTGGCTGCCGGCCAGCGAGGCCGTCAGCGCGCCATGGCCGCCCAGGCCCCGCACCATGCCCGCGCCGGCATTGGCCAAGCCATCGGTGGAGGCCTCGGCGTGTCCTTCCAGCGTCAGGGCGTCGCTCCAGCCGTGGCGCCAGGACCCGGTCGCGAACACGGCGTCGTCGTAGTCGTCGGACCGCGCGCCGTAGTTCCAGCGCGGCACGCCCACGTCCAGCGAATACTGGCTCAGCCCGGCGCGCAACTGGCCCGGCACGTAGTAATAGGCGCGCGTGGTCTCCACCTGGCGCCCGAGCGCATCGGTGGTCACCAGCCGCACGTCGCCGTTGGCGATATAGGGCAGCGAGCGGATATCGTACGGCCCGGCCGGCACCTCGCCCGAATAGACGCGCTGCTGGTTCACGTACAGGTCCAGCGATGACGGCAGCGCCGCCGCCCCCGAGAACCGCGGCAGCGGCGTGGTCACGATGTCGGTGCGCTGCTCGAAGGCGCTGGCGATCTGCACCCCGGCCAGGCGCACGCTGTTGCTCCACGCCAGCGCATTGCTGACGAAGTCGCCGGCCGTGTAGGAACGTATGGCCTTGGCATCGATGGTCCGCCAGGCCGTATCCAGCCGCACCTGGCGCGCCGAGCCGTCGCCGCGCACCCCGTCGCTGTTGTAGAGCATGCCGCTGGAAAGCACGCCCACCCGCGTCATGCCCGCCAGCTCGACGTTGGCGGCCCGATGCGTGCGCCCGTCCTGCAGGCTGCCGTACAGGCTGTAGTTCAGGACCACGCCCGGCGTATGGCTGACGCGGTCCAGGTCGACGCGGGTTTCCTGCCCCAGCAAGCCCAGCACGTGGGTTGCCAGCATGTCCGGCTCCGCCTGCAACAGCAGCCGCTGCCCCGCCTCGTCGTAGCGCGCAGCCACTCCCGGCAGGGTCGCCAGCGGCACCAGGGCGCCATCGGTCACGCCATCGAGCCGGATCCGCACACTGCGCAGCTCCGCCGCGCGGGCGCTCATGCGCCCCGCCGCATCGCGCGATACGGTCAGCAGATGCCCGGTGGCCGCGCCGTTCACGACCGCCTCCAGCAGCAGCAACGTCTCGCCTCGCGGCGCGGCCCAGGCCACCTTGGGCGGCTCGCCCGGATCCGCGCCCCAGGCTGCCTGCTGCGCGGCCACCGGCACCGCCACCGCCATCATCCGCATCGCCACCGCCATCCGCCCCTGCACCGCCCTATCGTGCATCGACATGCACGATGGCCTCGATGGGAGTACCGTCGTCGGCCGCGCTCAACGTGACGGCACCACCGATCAGTTGCTCGCCCAGCGCCCGCGCCTTCGCCGCGTCGAGCTTGAAATGAAAGCGCCGCGAGGCTCCCGGCAGCACGTAGCCGTTCAACCCCAAGCCGAGTGTGAGCGGATCGCCCTGCCCGGGCCGCGCGGTCAGCCCCGCGATCTTCACGTGGCGGGTACCGCTGTTGGCCACTTCGGCATACAGCCCGTCCTCGCCTACCCAGGCCCGCCATGCCAGAACCGGCGCGAGCTTGCCGCCCGCCACGAACACCGGCATCGACGTGCGCAGCAGGATGGAGACACCTGTCTGCGCCGCCGATTCGCGCCGGGCGGGCGGGAGTTCATCCACGAACAGCCGGTAGCTGCGCTCGCCGGTTACGGGCGCCTCATCCAGCCGCGCTACCCGCACGGTGTAGGACGAACCGGGCGCCACCGTGGCCGCGGGCGGGCTGACCAGCATGTCGATCGCCGGCTCCAGCACGTCCTGGCCATCCACCTGCGTCCAGCGGAACACGCGCAGTTGCAGATTGACCGGCTCCGCGCCGCGATTGGCGATCGTCATCGACGCCGCGCGCTGCGACGACGGCAACTCGATGCCTATGGGGGAAATGGTCAGCGAGGCCGCCTGGAGCGGCGACGCGAACAGGCTCGCGGCCAGCGCCCAGGGCCGGATACGACGCTGGGAAAGGGTGTGAATGCAATCGGAAAACAGGGACATGACTCGCGACAGGTGATCGCAAACCGGCGATATTTCGCTCGGCCAGATATTCGAAGTCGAGAGGATAAATGTCGTTACATGTCCTGTGACTGAGCGAATCTGAGCTTGTCCGCGACGGGACCGGATCAGTCGATGATCGCAATCCGCTGGTAGACGCGGAACCCCTGGCTACGCACCGTCGATACCGGCAACTGCAATCCGCACGCTTGTTCGACCTTGCGCCGCAGGCGGCGCATCTGCGTGTCCAGGCGGCGCTGGTCGTAGTCCAGGAAATCCTCGCCCAAGGCCTGGACGATAGCCTTGCGCGTCACGCACTCATCGTCGTTCCCCCTGGCCAGCGCATGCAGCACCGTATAGTCCTGCGCCGACAGCGGAATCGGCCCGAATCCCGGCGGCGTCAGCGTCGGCGGCGCGGCTGACAATTGCCAGACCGCCTCGGCTTCCAGCCGCTCGTCCGGCAGCACGTCGTCGCGGGTCGAGATGTCCCGCGCCACCGCCACCCGCTGCCCCTTGGACTCCGACAGCCGGGCCGACCACATGATGCGCGCGACGCTGCCGTCCTTGCGGACATAGCGGTTCTCGAAATGACGCTGGAGATAGCCCGCCTCGATCCGTTCGACCGCCTGCAAGGTGCGCGCGCGGTCCTCGGGATGGACGAACTCGATCATGGGCCGGCCCAGCATTTCTTCAGGCATATAACCGAAAATGCTTTCGCAGGCCCCGGTGATGGACAGGAACCGGCCTTCGCTATCGACGACGCAGATCGCGTCCAGCAGCAGGTCCAGCAGGTCGTTGGGCGGCAATGTCGCCATCCGGGTCTTCACAGAATGGGAATACGCTCCCGCCGCGGGTGCGCAAGCGCGCGATTTTACCGCAGTGCGGCAAACGGACTGCCCCCAGCCCGGCGGCCTGGGCGCTAACCCAGGTATTTCTGCCGGATCGACCCCACGTGCACTTCCATCGTCCGCACCGCGCCGTCGCGGTCGCCGCGCCGGATACAGTCCAGCAGATCCTCCAGTTCCGCCACGTTCGCGCGCTCGCCCGCGTCCACCTTGGGCCGGAACCACAGCAGCATGGAGCGATCGAGCAACAGCGCCGCGAAATCCGACAACGTCCGATTGTCCGCCGTGTCGTACAACAGATGATGAAAGCGCCGGTCGACCTCCATGCCGCCGGCATGGTCCTTCTGCCGGTACCGCTCCCAGCCGGCCTCCACCAGCTCCTGCAATTGCTGCACGACCTCGGGGCGCATGCGGTCGACCGCCAGCCCCGCCAGGAAAGGCTCGATCAATTGCCGCGCCGCGATCAACTCCAGGAAGCCGTCCAGGGTCTCGGCCTTGACCAGCAGCCCCTTGCGCGGAAGGATCTCCACCAGCCCCTCGCGAGCCAGCCGGTGCGTGGCCAGGTGGATGGGACTGCGCCCCAGCCCGAGCCGCTGGCACAATTGCGCCACATTGATGTGTTCCCCCGGCCGCAGCTCGTGCGACAGGATCATCCTCTTGACCGCCACATAGGCCTGCTCGCCCAGCGAAGGCGAGCCGCTGGCATGTTCGTCGCCGTCGCGGGCGGCGGCAGGTCGCGAGGTCTTCGAGGATCTAGGCATGCGGCATGATGAAACGTGGCGGGAGCGCCCGCGATTGTAGCCTCGCGGGCGCCCTGCCCTGGCTCACTCCGGCTTGAGTCCCGCCTTCTCCACCGCGACGCGGTACTGGTCCGACTGCTGCTGCAGGAAACGCCCGAACTCGGCCGGGGTCGAGGGCTTGGCCTCCATGCCCTGCTGCTGCAGCGTCTTCTGCACCTCCGGATCCTTCAAGGCCTGCGCGAACAGGTCATGCAGCCGGTCCACCCGATCCTGGGCCACGCCCGCGCGGGTCAACAGCCCCATCCAGGTTTCCGACGAAAACCCCGCCAATCCGGCCTCGGCGAAAGTCGGCACCCCGGGCAGCGCGGCCGAGCGATTCACCCCGGACACGGCCAGCGCCTTCAGCTTGCCCGCCGCGATATGCGGCGCCACCACGCCGACATCGCCCAGCGTCGCGTCCACTTCACCCGACAACACCGCCATCGTGGCCGGCGCCGACCCCTTGTAGGGCACGTGCAGCATCTCCACGCCCGCGCGCTGCTTGAACAGCTCGAAGCCCAGATGGCCCGACGACCCATTGCCGAACGACGAGAAACTCGCCTTGCCCTGCTGCGCCTTCGCCCAGTCGACGAAACCCTTCAGGTCCTGGGCGGGCACCTTGGACGACACCACCAGGACATGCGGATTCGAGGCCAGCGACGTGACCGGCTGGAAATCCTTGCGCGTGTCGAACGGCAGACTCTTGATCAGATAAGGATTGATGACGAAACTCGCCGCCATCATCAACACCGTCTGCCCGTCCGCCGGCTTGCCCAGCAGCGCCTGCGCGCCAATGACCGTGCCGCCGCCCGGCCGGTTCTCAACCACCACGGACACTCCCGCCGCCTTGCCGACCACCTGTGCCAGCGCACGCGCCAACGCGTCGGAAGACCCGCCCGCGGCGTAAGGCACGATCAGCGTCAAGGGTTGAGAAGGAAACGGCTGCGCCAGCGATGCGGTGCACGCCAGGGACAACGCCAGACCAAACACGAACTTATTCATGGCAACTCCGTGAAACTCGGCGGGAATGAAATTCGGCCGCGACGCGGCCGAATGAAAGTGTCCGGCGGCTTCAGCCGCTGGCGCCCAGCCTGGCCTGGCCCTGGATCTCGACCAGGATCTCGGGCTTGGCCAGGGCCTGCACCTCGACCAGCGCGCAAGCCGGGAAATCTCCCGTGAAGAACTCGCGGCGCGCCTTCCAGACCCCCTGGTTGCCCGCCATGCGCGTCACGAACACCGTCAGCGTGACCACGTCGTCGATCTTCCCGCCCGCGGCTTCCACCAGGTGCTTGATCTTCGTGAAGATGAATTGCGATTGCTCGTATTCATCGCCTCCCTGGATGGTGTTGCCGTCGTTGGCGCGGGCGGTCAGGCCCGAGAGGTAGAGGGTGTCGCCGACCTGCAGGCAGTTGGACCAGAGACCGGGGGCGGCTTCGGCGACGTGGGGCGTGAGGATGCGTTGCTTGCGTGGCATATCAGTCCGTCCTTGTGAAATATCAGTGATATTTCACAATCATAACCACAGCGAAGCCAACCAGGCAACCGGATCGTCTGGACGGTGCCGGCGTGATCGTGCTATAGGAAATCGAACGACATTCAAACAGGTCGCTGCGCGCACCACGGCATGAAAGAAGACTCCCCCCGCAATGACGCTATCCCGCCCCTGGGCGATTGGACCGGCGAGCTGTCCAACCGCCCCGGCCACCTGATCCGCCGCTGCTACCAGATCCTGACGGCCCTCTATGCAAGGGAAACCGACTCCCTGGGCGTCACGCCGCTCCAATACGCGGTGATGCGCACCATCAGCCACCAGCCCCGCCGCTCCAAGCGGCGCCTGGGCGAGATCGCGGGACTCGACCGCACCACGGTCGCATGGATCGTTTCCAGCCTGGAAAAGAAAGGCCTCATCCGGCCCACCGCCGACTCCATCGACAAGCGCATCCGCTACTTCGAGCTCACGCCTGAAGGCAACGACATGCTGACCGTCATGGACCCCCGGCTGAACGCGATGCAGGATCTGATCCTCGAGCCTCTCCTGCCCTCGGAACGCAAGACCTTCCTGAAATCCATGCAGAAGATCGTCACCGCCTACAACCACCTGAGCCGGGCGCCCCTGCTGGACGACGGGGAAGACAGCTAGCCGGGCGGCGCCGTCAATCCACCTTCGCTCCGGACGACTTGACCTCCACCTTCCAGCGCTCGAGCTCTTCCCTGATGAAGCGCTCGAAGTCCTGCCGGGAGTCGCCGATGATGGACATCGAAAGCTCCTTGAATCGCTGCCGCACGTCCGGCTGATTCAGCGCCTTGACCGTCGCCGCATTCAGCCGGTCCAGGATCTCCGGCGGCGTCTGGCGCGGCGCGAGCAGGCCCGACCAGGCCGTCACGTCGAAGCCCTTCAGGCCCGACTCGTCGAGCGTGGGCAGATCGGGCATGAATGGCGAGCGTGACCGGCTGGAGATGGCCAGCGCCCTGACCTTGCCGGCCGTGACGTTGGGCGTCACGGCCGGCAAGGTGTCGGACAACAGATCGATGTTGTCCCCCAGCAGGTCGGTCATGGCCGCCGCCGACCCCTTGTAGGGCACATGCCTGATGTCTATCCCGGCCATGCGGGCGAACCTGGCCATGACCAGGTGGTGGCTGCTGCCGTTCCCCGCCGACCCGTAGGTGAGCTTGCCCGGATGCGCCTTCGCGTACTGGATCAGTTCCCCGATGCTGGATACCGGCAGGCTGCGCCGAACCAGGATCACCATGGGCAGCGACGCGACGTTGCTGATGGGAGCGAAGTCACGCAGCGTGTCATAGCCCGCGTCGGCGAACAGGAAGGGATTGATCACCATCGCGCTCGTGCCGCCGATCAGGAGCGTATAGCCGTCCGCGGGCGCCTTGGCCGCCTGCGCGGTGCCCAGCATGCTGCCCGCGCCGGGGCGGTTCTCGACGATGAAGCGCTGCCCGAACTCGTCGGAGAAACGTTCGGACAACAGGCGGGCGATGATGTCGGCCCCCTGGCCGGGCGGAAACGGAACGATGATGCGCACGGGCTTGGTGGGCCAGTCGACCGGCGCCGCCCCGCCGGCGATCGGCATCAACGCCACCAGCAACGTGAAGAAAACACGGATGCGTTTCATGGCACATCTCCTCTGCCTGCCGCGGCCCGGAACCTCGAGCGCCGTGCGCCTCTGCGCGGTTGGATCACGGCACTCGTTTTTTGACAGCATACTGCCATCTATAAAAATCACGAGTGGGGTTTGCCCTTAACAAAAATCTACATATTTTCGTTGACTCATTCAAGCGACCGGCCCTAATTTATTGACAGCTAGCTGCCAATAAAAGGACTCAAAGTGCGTGTCATCGACTTTCGCCTGCGCCCGCCATCGGGCGGCTTCCTGAACATGGTCATGTATGCGGACCTGGATCGCAGCGCGCGCATGGCCGCAAACCTCGGCATGCGGCTTTCGCCCTCCGCCACGCGAGCCTCCATGGCGCTCCTCCTGCAGGAAATGGACGCCGCGCACGTCGTGGCCGGCGTCGTGCCCGGACGCGGTTCGCCCGTGCTCGGCACCGTGTCCAACGGCGACATCGCCGATCTCGTCCGGCGCCATCCCGGCCGCTTCATCGGCTTCGCCGGGGCGGATCCCACCGTCTGGCGCCAGGCCATCGAGCAAATCGAAACGGGCCTCGCCCAAGGCCTCAAGGGCGTGGTCCTGGAACCCGGCCTGCTGGCCCATCCCATGCATCTGGACGACGCGCGTCTTTACCCCGTCTACGCCTACTGCGAAGACAAGCGCCTGCCCGTGCTGCTGATGGCGGGAGGCAACGCCGGGCCCGACTGCACCTACAGCGCCGCCGAGCACATCGACCGCGTCGCGCGGGACTTCCCCGACCTGAGCCTGATCTCCGGCCACGGCAACTGGCCCTGGGCGGCCCAGATCCTGCACGTCTGCTACCGGCGTCCCAACATCTACCTGTCCCCCGACATGTACATCCACCGCGGCATGCCCGGCGCGCAGGACTACGTGAACGCGGCCAACGGCTTCATGGCCGACCGGTTCCTGTTCGCCTCGGCCTACCCCGTGATGCCGCTGGCCGAATCGATCGACCGCTTCCTGGCGCTGGGGATACACGAATCGGTGGCCGACCGGGTGCTGTACCGGAATGCCGCGACCCTGCTTGGCCTGGAAACCTGACCCCATCCGTTCCCTTCCGTAGGAGACGCATCATGCCGTATGCCAAGACCCGCTCGGGCTCCCTGCACTACGAGGTCATCGATCACGTGGCGCCCTGGCATGCGCCGGGCGGGACCGTGCTGTTCCATCACGGCATCGGAGCCGCGCCCGGCATCTGGCTCAAGTGGCTGCCGAACCTGGTCGACCGCTACCGGATCGTCCTGTTCGACATGCGCGGCTATGACCGCTCCGAGGCCGCGGCCGAAGGCGCGGACTGGAGCATGGCGCTGCTGACGGACGATGTCTTCGCCGTCGCGGACGCGGCTGGCCTGGACACGTTCCACCTGGTCGGAGAATCCATAGGCGGGACCGTCGCGCTGGCCTGCGCCTTGCGGCACCCCCACCGCCTCGCGTCCCTGACGATCAGCAACGGCGCGCATGTCGGCACCAACATCCAGCACGTCGAGAACTGGGCATCGTGCATCGCCACGCAAGGCATCAAGGGATGGTCGGATCAATTCCTGCGCGACCGCTTCCACGACGATGCGCTGCCGCCGCGGGAACTGGACTGGTATGCGCAAGCCCAGGAACGCTGGCGCGGCGACGTCGTCCTGTCGGCGCTATCGGTCCTGATCGGCACCGACCTTTCCGCTCGCCTGCCGGACATCGCCATCCCCACGCTCCTGATGCATCCCGACTCCAGCCCGTTCATTCCCGCATCGGTCACGGCCGACCTGCACGCACGCCTGCCCGATTCGACGCTGAACGTCTGGGGTCCGGCCCGCCACGGCCTGCCCTTCTCGCATGCGGCGGCGTGCTCGGCGCGGCTGCGCGCCTTCCTCGATGGGCTGCGCGCCCCGGACCGGGCCGCATGAAACTCATCGACTTCCGCGTGCGCCCGCCCGTGGCGGGCTTCGAGCACGCCAGCATGTATGCCCGGCCCGAGCGAACCGAGGCCATGGGCGCGGTCTTCGGCTTTCCCGGCGCCATGCCTCCCAGCCTGCGCACGCGCTCGCCCCGGGACTTCCAGGCCGAGCGGCGCGCGGCCGGCATCGGCCTGTGCGTGCTGCCCGGACGCGTCGGCGCCCCCGGCGTCGGGCCGGCCGACAACGCCCTGCTGGTCGACTATGCCGCCAGCGAGGATGGCCTGTGCGCCTTTCCCGCGGTCGACCCCCTCGTCCCCGGCTGGGAAAACGCCATCGACGCCCTGCACCGGCGCAGCCCGGCGGCCGTTCGCGGCCTCGTGCTCGAACCGGGACTGCTGGCCTCGCCCCTCTATCCCGACGACGAACGCTGCGAGCCCGTCTACGCCTATTGCGCCGCGCGCGGCTGGCCGCTGATCCTGTCCGCGGGCGGCAATATCGGTCCCGACTGCGGCTTCAGCCTTCCCGTCCACGTGGACCGCGTCGCCCGCGATTTCCCGGAACTCCCCATCGTCGTCGCCCATGGCGGCTGGCCCTGGATCACCGCCATCAACCACGTCGCCTTCCGCCGCGGCAACGTCTACATCTCGCCCGACATGTATGCCCTCATGCCCGGCAACGAAGCATTCCTGGTGGCCATGAATTCGTATCTGTCGGAACGCTACCTCTACGCCTCCTCCTACCCGTTCGTCCCGCTGACGGCCTATCGCGATGCCTTCCTGAGCAAGATCGCCAGCGACACGGTGGCCGAACGGGTGCTGTTCCTCAACGCCGCCAACCTGCTTGGCCTGGATGCGCCATGATCAGGACCGAACAGCCCTTCATCGACGGACAAGACCGCGCACCGGCCAACGGCCAATGGCTGGACATCGCCAGCCCGCTCACCGGCGCCGGCATCGCCCGCGTCGGCCGCGGCCAGCATGCCGACATCGACCTGGCCGTCGCGGCCGCCGGCAAGGCCCGCGCGGACTGGCGCGGGCGGCGCCCCATGGAGCGCGGCCGCGTCCTGGCGGCCCTCTGCGCCTGGATACGGACCCATGCCCCGGAACTGGCGGAACTGGAACGCGAAGAAACCGGCAAGCCCGCCAGGCAGGCCCAGGCCGACGTCGAGACCGCGGCCCAATACTTCGAACTCTACGGCGGACTGATCCCCGGTTTTCATGGCGACCTCATCGACCTGGGCGACCACCACCACGCCTATACCCGGCGCGAGCCCTACGGCGTCGTCGCCGTCATCCTGCCCTGGAACGCCCCCATCAACCAGGCCGCCCGCGCCATCGCGCCGGCGCTCGCGGCCGGCAACACGGTCGTCGCCAAACCCTCCGAATTCACATCCGCGACCACGCTCAGGCTGGCGCGGGCCGCCGTGGAACACGCCGGCCTGCCCGCCGGTGCCTTCAACGTCGTCACCGGCCTGGGCAACGAAGCCGGCGCGGCCCTGGTCAGCCATCCCGACGTGCGCAAGATCGCCTTCACCGGATCCGTGCGCGCCGGCCGGGAGATCGCCCGCATCGCCGCCGACCGCCTCGTGCCCGCCACCTTCGAACTGGGCGGCAAATCGCCCGACATCGTGTTCGCCGATGCCGACCTCGACGCCGCCGCCAGCGGCGTCGTCAAGGGCTACTCGCTGAACGCCGGACAACTCTGCACCGCGGGCACCCGCATTCTCGTCGACCGCGCCATCCACGACGACTTCGTGCAACGCCTCGTCGCGGCCACGCGCGCCCTGTCGATCGGCGGCGACCCCGGCGACGCCGTCGGCCCGCTCACGACGCCCGCGCAACTGGAGAAGGTCCAGGCGTACTTCGAGATCGCGCGCCAGGAAGGCCTGACCGCCGCCTGCGGTGGCGGCCGGGTCTCCCGCGCCGACTGGCCCGAGGGCCGCTTCGTCGAACCCACGGTGTACGTCGGCGCGACCAACGACATGCGCACCGCGCGCGAAGAAATATTCGGGCCAGTGGCGTGCGTCATTCCTTTCGATGACGAAGACCAGGCCGTGGACATCGCCAACGACTCCCCCTATGGACTGGCCGCCGGCATCTGGACCCGCGACCTCGCGCGCGCGCACCGCGTCGCGGCACGCCTGGAAGCCGGACAGGTCTACGTCAACGACTACATGGCCGGCGGGGTCGAGACGCCGCTGGGGGGATACAAGCTAAGCGGGTATGGGCGAGAGAAGGGGCTGGAAGCCCTGCATCACTATTCACAGGTGAAGTGCGTGATCGCGCGGTTGTAGGAGGCGCCCGGCCCGCCACGAACTCAGGCCGGATCGCCGGCCCCGTCCAGCGGGGCATACGCGGCGGCGGCACGCCGCGCCGCCTCGCCGATCACACCCCGGAACCATGCGTGGAACGCGCTGCGCTGGGTACGCTCGTGCCAGTACAAGGCATTGCTGACACGCGGCAGGCGGCCCGGGAAGTCGACCATCCGCACCGGAAAAACCTCCTGTATCTTCAGCGCCATGCGCCGCGGCACCGTGGCGACGGCATCGGACACCATCAGCGTGCCAAGCAGCGCCATCAGCCCCTGGGCGTGGATGCAGACCGCCAGGCTTTGCCCATGCTGCCGGATGAACTCGTCGATCACCCGCCCCGAGGTGGTACGGCCGCTTCCCAGCAGACGCACGTGAGGCAAGGCCACGTAGGCCGCCAGCGTCAGCGGCGCGGCCAACGCCCGGTTGCCGGGCCCGCCCATGACCACCACATCGTCCTCGAACAAAGGCATGGCCCGCACCGAAGGCAGGGGATCGCGCACCCAGCCCAGCCGGAAATCCACGTCGCCCGCGGCCAGCAGCGCATCGATACGCCGCTGGTCGGGCGACCGTATGCTCAACGCGACGCGAGGAGCATCACGCCGCAGCACCATGGCGATGGCGGGCAGGAGCAGCTGCTCCAGGTACTCCGGGGCGGTCAGCACGACTTCGCGCCGCTCTCGCGAAGGATCGAAATCCTGCTGCGACGCCTGGATCAGCGCGACCTCCCCCAGGAAACGCCTGATCTCGCGCTCCAGTGCCAACGCCCTTTCCGTCGGCTGCATGCCTTGTGGGCTGCGCACCAGCAGCGGATCGCCGAAGGTCTTGCGCAACCTGTTCAGCGCCTGCGTGATGGCCGGCTGCGAAACGCCCACCACCCGCGACGTGGCCGTCACCCCGCGCTCGGCCATCAACGTCAGGAAAATCTGCAAGGTGCGGAAGTCGACATTGGCCAACGGATGCATACGGATTCCCCCAGGAATTGGCGCCCTGCCGGGCTCGCGCCCCATTAGGCGCTGCTTATTTTCTTCATAAGCGCCGCCCCGCCGACACCCCGTCCGACGGCGCGTAGCATGCCTGCCAAACACAAGCACCGGAGACAGCGATGAAACCGATATGGGTTCTGGGCGCCCTGCTGGCGGCCTGTTCCACGCCCGCGGCCGCCAGCGACGCCAGGAGCTATCCAACCAAGCCCGTCAAGCTGGTCCTGCCCTTCCCCACCGGCGCCACCTTCGTCGTCGGCCAGATGCTGGCCGAGCGGTTGACGCAGGAACTGGGCCAGCCGGTCGTGGTGGAAAACAAGTCCGGCGCCGGCGGGCGCATCGCCATGGAACACGTCGCCAAGGCCCCGCCCGACGGTTATACCCTGCTGCTGACCTCGCCCACACTGACGATTACCCCCGCCATCAACCAGAACCTGCGCTTCGACCCCTTGGCCGACCTGGCGCCCGTGGCCATGGTCGCCGAAGTGCCCAACGTATTCGTGGTCAATCCGCAGAAGTTCGGCCAGGACGATTTTTCCGCGCTGCGCGCACGCCTCACCGCCAACCCGGGCCGCTTCAGCTACGGCTCGGGCGGCGCCGGTTCGTCGAACCACCTGGCATTCGAGAAATTCAAGGCCTTGACCGGCACCGACATCCTGCACGTCCCCTACCAGGGCGCCTCGCAGGCCGTAACCTCGGCGGTGGGCGGACAGATCGACATGGTCATCAACGGCCTGCCCAGCTCCGTACCGCTGATCAAGGGCCAGCAACTCAGAGCGATGTTCGTGCTGACCCGGGAACGCCAGCCCCTCCTGCCCGACATTCCGTCGGCGGTCGAAGTCGGATTGCCCGACATGGTCGTGACCACCTGGTACGGCGTCCTCGCGCCCCGCGACACGCCATCGTCCATCGTCGACAAGGTTTCCTCCGCCATCCAGCGAGGATTCTCGACCGCCGAGGTACGCAAACGGCTCGCGGACAACGGCATCGAGGTCGTCTATTCCGATCCGCGCGACTTCTCCGCCTTCATCAAACAGGACTACACCGCCTGGAAAAAAGTCGTATCCGATGCGGCCATCAGCGTGCAGAACTGAGCCCTCTCCCTTGCCACCAGGAACCGTCATGAAGACCCTCTGCCCCACCCAGGACGAGATGCAACCCCGCATCGCCCGCTTCGACAAACTCAAGCCGCGCTCCGCCCACTGGAACGACAACCTGGGCATCCCCGCGGACGTGCTGCGCATCTTCAACCCCAAGGCCAACTACGTGCTGATGGCTCCCGCCTCCCTGCCCGGCCGGCTTTCCCCCAACCCCGCCATCGTCGACGGCGACAAAGGCGTCATCCGCGTCGGCCTCGCCGTCGCCGCGCCCAACGACGGCCCCGAACTCCACGTCCACTGGAAGACCCACGAGACCTTCATGGCGCTTTCCGGCCGATGGCTCATACGCTGGGGCGACGAGGGCCAGGAAAGCGTGGAACTGGATCCCTACGACATGATCGCCATGCCACCCAAGGTCGCCCGCCAATTCATCAACATCTCCGACCAGGACGCCCATCTGCTCGTGATCATCCAGGGCCAGCTGGAAGACTTCGACGACGTCGGCCGCCTGCCCGCCGTGCGGCAGAAGATCATCGACCAGTACGGCGCAGATGTGCTGGACAAGATGGAAAACAACGGCTGGGATTTTTCCCTGGTGCCCAAGAGCATGCGGCAAGAGACCCAGGTATGACGGCGGCACCACTCCCGCCTCTCGATCCCCTGATCGCCGCCGAGCAAGCCCGCCTCAAGGCCGCGGGGTGTGCCCAGGCGGATCCCACCGTGCTGCCGCTGGCCGAGGCACGGGCTCAGCAGGATCGATATTTTGCTGCGATCAATGCGCGGTTGCCGCCCATTGCTAGCACGCGTGACTTGACTGTTGCAGGTGCGCAGGGCGATATGCGCGCACGCTTGTATCGGCCTTCTACCTGCCGCGACGACGCCTTCGTCGTGTTCGTGCGGGGGGCGGGCTGGTGGGCGGGCGGGCTGGATTCGCACGAGGCGGTCTGCCGGGGTATTGCCAATGCCACCTCGCGATCGGTGGTCGCGTTGGATTATCGGCGTTCGCCGGAGCATGTGTTTCCGGCACAGCGCGATGACGTGGTGGCTGGCGTGGAGTGGCTGCTCGAGCATGCTACCGGGTTGGGTTTGCCTGCTCGCGTGGTCTTATGGGGAGAGTCGGCCGGCGCGTCGCTGTGTGTGCTGGCCTGGCGTCGATTGGCGGACGCAGGACGAAGCGCGGCGCTGCCTTGCCTGATCCTGTTCTACGGCAACCTGGGCGGGCCGCGAGAGAGTCTGCGGCCGCAGTCGAAATGGGTGTGGGAGCAGTATCTGGGGGCTGCCTGGGCCGAGCCACCTGCTTCGGCCATACCGGCCAAGATCGAAATGCGGGATTGCCCGCCGGTCTGGTTGGGGGTGGGTGATGTTGATCCTCTTATCGAGGACTCTCGGCTGTTTGCGGAACGGCTGGCAAGCGCGGGGCGGCCGCGTGAATTGGCGGTTTATTCCGGCATGCCACATGGGTTTTCAGGTTACGGCGAGATATTGGCGGATGCGGCGAAAACGACGCACGATGCCGCCGTCTATCTAGAACAGGCACTACTGAAAATGGCGACATAAGATGTCATCAGGCGGCCTATCACGGTGCTGGAATCTCCCCAATCGAAAAACCCGGCAGTCCCCCTCCGAAATCTGGAAGAACCCTACGCCTGGGCAGCTTCGAAAGTGGTCGAGTGAGCTTTTTGTGCGTAGTTCGCTTGATTTACTCTACTCTATTCTCTTCGGAGATAGCTTTACTGCTACGAGTGGGTAACAACCTTTAAACGCCTCGCCCACAAAAATCCGGGCAGGCTCCTAACGAATTCAAGCGCAAGGCGGGGCACCTAGCTGAACAGTTAGACAGCACGAGTGTTTCTGCGGTTGCCCTACGCGCTAACGAGTCCCTCGCCGCATTGGTCGCGCTGCCCAAGGATTGTCACGCTGCAGCACTTGTTCATCGGCATCGGTTAGGTAACGAAACTCCCGTTTGCCACTACGTCGGTGGTGCTCTTCAGATGGCCGTTCATACTAGGTAATCTGGAAACCCCTTACCCAACCTCGTGCTCGCCAAGCAACATATATGTCAGTAAAATTTGCTTGCCATCAGGCAACGACGTTAACTACTTTAAAAGTAAAATAGCAATCAGTTAATTAGAGACGATCAGCAAGACCACTCACCAAACGGCACCCTCCCCTTGAATACTAAGCAACATTCGCGATAGTTTGAATTATGCACCCCGTCTTTTTACTATAAACAACGTTCCGCTCTTTTCCAAAAACCACGCTTGAAGGAAAATTAAAAGTCGCAACCAACCCATCAAAATCCATGGGCTTTAAAACATGGCAAAAATATCCCTCACGATTACTTCCCCATCGATAGGTATGTGCGAGTGAATTTCCGTTGGCTATCAAGTAATCCACAACCACCTCCAGATGAGCATGCAACGGCTGGCCCTCTGGCGCATCATCAGAAATATCGACCTTATTCACCCCACCTCCCATAACTCTGCCAATTATAAACCGGCAGCAGCCCAAACCGACGGATTCAGCCCAAAGTAGCTCACCAGCTTCTCCGGATTGGAAAAGCGTTCGACAGTGCCGATTGTTGACAGCAGGCCGATTGCCACCGTGGCGTTTACGCCTGTGATGGTTGGCAGCCTGCGCAGTCGCACGACTGCTCTCCGATCTGGCTAGGGGTCGGGGATACTGACCTGCTTATCGAGGATTCGCGCCTATTCGCGGAGCGATTGACGGGGATAAACCGTCGGCATGAATTGGTGGTCTATCCGGGCATGCCTCATGGATTTTCGAGTCATGGGGAGATATCATCTGAGGTAGTTGACAACCAAGCCACTACCACCCATTCTCCGTCATCATTTAAGTCAACCTAAATACCAAACCATAAATTCAAAAAATGACCCCCATCTTGCCTGTTGGTGTTCAGCGAGAAACTCTTCTCTAGTTCGAAGTTCGAAATCCCAGACTTTCCCAGTTTTCCTGTCATAAAGATAGGCTCCCTCGCCCTGAATAGCAGTAATACATATGAACTGCTCCGACAGCCCCCAAACCTCCCAAACAAATCGAGATCCGAGCACGATTTGAGAAGTGGGCTCTGCTATATCACAAAGCTGTTCATCCGACACTTGGCTGGTAAACAGTGTAATCACATAAGCAAGAAAAAATTCTGCAAATTCACTCTCTATAGGCACATGCAAATCAGACAGTGCTGCCTTAACCTTCTCTCGATCAACTCGGTACACGCCTCCCGGTTGCTGCTCGACTAGACTCTGGAGTTCAGCAGGAATCATCGTTGTGCCCCTTCTGCTCGATCACGCCAATATTGCACCACGCCCTTATAAAAAATCGGACAATTAACGGTAAATTTGGATGCTGTTGCCTAGCATATGGATGCGCAAGCTCCCCTGTCAAGTAGACATTGGCTGATAGACGATCGGATCTAGGGTTAACCGAGGCATGAATTGCTCCGGCGGAAGACCGCCCAGCGACTCATGCTGGCGGTATTCGTTGTAATCGACGAACCATCGATCAGTAATTGCTTGGACCTGCTCAAGACTGGCGAACAGATGTACATCGAGCACTTCGATACGATAAGTGCGATTGAAGCGCTCGATAAAGGCGTTTTGATTCGGTTTGCCAGGTTGGATATAGCGGATCGAAATGCCTTTGGCAGCGGCCCATTCGGCAAAGGCGTCGGAAATCATCTCAGGACCGTTGTCCAGGCGTACTACGTCGGGAGACGCCAGCAGGCCGTTGCCGTAGTACACATAGCTGATCGATTGGCCGTAAATTCCCTGCTGGCTACTGATCAGCCTCGCCTTTTTGTAGGTAGTCCGCCCTGAATAATCCTGTTTTCGGGCAACACGGAATCGCCTGAAAACAGGATTATTCAGGGCGGACCAAGTAGATGGCTTGCCTTGCTTGCTCGGTAACTTGCTCGGTAACTTGCTCGGTAACTTGCTCGGTAACTTGCTCGGTAATAGCGGCCGTCGCTTTAAAAATAGGATCCTCCAAATCCATGCTGTCGATGCAAAAGCGGCTCAAAATAAGCACTTCATCCTCAATTCCACGTTGTGACTGAGAGTCCCCGACTGCTTCCCGGAAACGCCGCAAATGGTTTAGCAAATACCATTCAACACTCTCGCTTTTCCGCGCACGCACCTCAACATCTTTAATGAGCTCGTTGAGCATTTGAATCAATTTTTCCACTCTTACCTCGGCATTGGAATTTTACGGAAAGTGTAGAAGCTGACCTGCCCAAGTTTTTCTCAGCGGCTGGGTTGCGGAAGACTCTCTCTCTGAAATGGAGTCTCAGCTCGCCGGTTTGTAGGGCTTCACTGTTTCGGCGATGAACATTTCAAGGCCATAGCGCTTCTCGTCCTTCGCATTGGACTCGTCATCGTGCCTCGCACCATGTTTGGCAAGCATGCGACGACCATTCGCCAAGCTCACACCGACATTCACGTCACCTTTTCTTAGACCAAACAGGCCCATTTCCGCCAGCTTGATTTGCGGATCAAGGAATGCCGCCTCGGCTTGCTCGAAGCTCGTGATGGGGGCAATCGCGTGCTTGCTGTTGCGCGAAGCGACGGCGAAGTCTGGGCCGCGCGTTGACTTTTCATACCCGTGCTCGGCAAACCACCGATGCAACGCCTTGGCCTGCTCTATGGCTTGATGCAGGTTTGTCCGCCCGGTCTGCACTGTCACAGTCAGGTCCGTCACCTTGCCGTTCTTCAGCGTGATGTTGGTCAACTCGCGCTGCCCGCCCAGGTTGTCCAACTTCAACTCGCCGGCCGCGTCCACGAACACCAGGCTGTAAGGTGTGATGATCTGGAAGGCTTGGAAGTCGCTGTCTATGATGATCGATGGCGATGTAGCAAAGGGATAGGTCGAACCCGCCTTCAATTCATCGATGGTCATGCCGATGCCCACACACACCCTGGGTAAGTCGCTGGTTTGCGCCATGCACGCCCCGATGCTGGTAAGGATAGGCAGGCTCAAGACCGCACGGGCCCACTGTCTACGGTTCATAGGCGCCACCTTGGTTGCGGTTGCAGAATGGACGGGAGCTTGTAGCGACTCGTTCCGTCATACAACCTGTTAAACGAGTTCTGGAGAATGTTGTACTTACCCTGGTCTTGCCGCGCCTCGTGCCTAGAATTTGGCAAATTTCGAGGCCCTTGCGAAGGTTCATTTTTGCAATCGGTCCGATCTGCACCCGCAAACCACTCTTACAACCTGATCATCGAGGCATTCAATACCGAAAGTGTAGTCAATCAGTGGATCCTCGAGTCCGTAACCAGTGGCTTGCCAGACCACCAGCCATGACCGCTGTGATGAGCACAACGAGGCTTAGATAGTTATATGGCGACACGGCCTCTGAAGAAATCAGCATCAGGATCGCACACAAAACAAGCAGGATCGCCGTACAAGAATAGGTCATGATTCTCGCCCTGCATCCCGCGAGCCATGCACAACCAAACGTGACAAGTGCGTCCAGCACCCAGCGAGATCCCAAATCGATCCCGGTTTGGATTGTTGTGAAAGGAGAACTCACACCAAACGCCAGCCCTACTCCGACTGCCTGAAAAAAATTGACCACATATAACGAAACGAAGAGCAGCAAAACCAACAATATGACGCGCAGTGTTGAAGGATGAGAAGTCATGGTCTCAATCGTCGGCAGACATTGGATATAGTAAAAAACAGTTAATTACACCATCAATGCGACGA
This sequence comes from Pigmentiphaga sp. MLSB6-MA01, assembly GCF_058793475.1. Lineage (NCBI taxonomy): Bacteria > Pseudomonadati > Pseudomonadota > Betaproteobacteria > Burkholderiales > Alcaligenaceae > Pigmentiphaga > Pigmentiphaga sp. MLSB6-MA01. Next base: position 27,728 of record NZ_JBXAFV010000012.1, read on the forward strand.
AAACGCTATCGTCATGCCGTGGTACGGCTTGAAGCACATCGGAAGTTCATAGCACATATCGGTGATGTTTCTGGAACACATACTGTCAAGATCAACAGCTTGGGATCTAGCTAATAGGAACGGCAAATATTTTCAATCGCTGGGTATCGGAGTGACGTACGGTAATGCCCCCTAAAAAGCGACGGGATCAGAAGTAGAATTTTCTAGGACAGAGGGTTCTACAGATGAAGCGATCGAAGTTCACAGACAGCCAGATCATCGAGGCGATCAATCGGGTGGAAGCCGGCTTGGCGGTACCGGAGCTGTGCCGGGAGTTGGGTATCAGCACGGCGACGTTCTACAAGTGGCGCTCGAAGTACGGTGGCATGGACACGAGCCTGATGGCGCGCGTGAAAGAGCTGCAGGCCGAGAACGCGCGGCTGCGCAAGATGTACATCGAAGAGAAGCTCAAAGCGGAGATCGTCGGGGAGGCGCTCGCAAAAAAGTGGTGAGGCCATCTTATCGACGTGAGATGGCCAAGCGAGCGGTTCATGGGCACAGCGTGTCGATCCGGCTGGCGTGCGAGATGTTCCGGATCAGCCAGGCGTGCTACGGGTATGAAGCGAAGCTCAGGACCGAGAACGAAGAGATTGCACAATGGCTGCTCCGCCTGACGGACAACCATCGGACGTGGGGTTTCATGCTGTGCTTCCTGTATCTGCGCAACGTCAGGGGCTTCGGCTGGAACCATAAGCGTGTATATCGGATTTACCGGGAGTTGGAACTGAACCTGCGGATCAAGCCGCGCAAACGCCTCGTTAGGCCAGTTCCTGAGCCATTGGCCGAGCCGTCGAGCGTGAACGAGATCTGGTCGATGGATTTCATGCACGACCAATTGGCCGACGGCCGCACCATCCGGACGTTCAACGTGATCGATGACTTCAACCGGGAGGCGCTGGCCATCGAGGTGGATTTTTCTCTACCGGCCGAGCGGGTTGCCTGGGTGCTATCGCAGATCATCGAGCAACGTAGCAGGCCCTTGGCGATTCGCTGCGACAACGGTCCGGAATATGCCGGCACCACACTGACGACATGGGCGGCCAAGCGTGGCATCAAGCTCGAATACATCCAGCCGGGCAAGCCGCAGCAGAATGCCTACATCGAGCGATTTAACCGGACCGCCCGCTACGAGTGGCTGTCCCAATACGAGTGGGAAGACCTGGTCCATGTGCAGGACCATGCCACGCGATGGATGTGGTCCTACAATCACGAACGCCCAAATATGGCCTTGGGCGGCATCACTCCGAAACAGCGGCTGGCCATGGCCGCTTAGTTTCTACTTCTGCGGCCCATGCAAAATGAGGGCATTACCGGAAGGCAAAGAGCAGAGTAACGTACTCCCGAGCCCGTTGTTTAGCGGCGACATCGGTACTTCGCATCCTAAGGGACCTCGGCAAGCGCCTGTAGCGCCTGCTGGGAGGCCTGCTCGCTGACGGCAGTCCACCTAGAATACTTAGATCGGCTTCAACAGAACCGACCACAGCCCTCTTCAACCTACAAAGGGTTCTACCGACGCATGCGGGATTCCCCCATCCAAGAGAGCCTTAAGAGCGCGATCTGATACGACAAGCTGAAGATTGGAAGTCACTCCGAAGTCATCTTGACCTGCGGAGCCCTCTACCTTGAGCCACAAGAATCTAGGTAATTCGCGATCGGGATATAGCGCTCTAAATTGGTCTGACTTAGTAGTTTCAACCTCATCCAGAGTGAAGCCCGACAACCGTGCCTGCTGAAGTTTTCCGGCCATTTTTTCCGACACGATATAACAAGGCGTGCTTTCAAGCAGCTCATCTCCCATCCAGCCGTCGAACTGATAATGGAGCTTGTGGATCACCCCAGGTTGGCCCGGCGTTCGGGTAAATTCGGTATCCTCCCCCCAACCTCCAGCCACCTCCGGCTCAATAATATGGTAGTTAGTCAACGACCGCCTCCTACGGGTGGGTTAAATTGAGAACCCAGTTTGACATCGATTTCAGTAGCCTTTTGCAGCAACTGCGCCTTCGTTGGCTGTGTTCCACTCGCAACAAATGGCTTGTAGAAGCGGTTCCATTCTAGCCTGATCTGGCTCAAATGAAGGTCAGAATTCAGTGAATTCGGAATGCCTCGCAAGTTCTCTAGAGCATTGATCTCGGCCTTACTTACTACCCCCGGAAATTTCGTAAGAACCTGTTGTTCAACCGCATGATGAACAATAACTTGGCCCTTCAGCGTCGGGGGGGCGGAAAAGAAAGTTGCGCGACAATCATTCGACGTCGCGGCACCAAATCGTGCTCCTGCACTTTCTGTGGCGAAACCTCTCGCCCCCTTCACCATACTTCCGAACAACACCCCCGCCTTGGCTAATACGATCTCGGGTCCGGCAATCGCTCCTACGGCATCCTGAACACTAAGCGCCAGCTTGTTATGGAGGGAACCATAAAACGGATGAGACTGCGTTGCCGAAACGTTGTTCAGGCGTCCATCCCACTGCGACAGCACGGGTGCATTTCTGATTGCCCCTGGTACGGCAACAGGAATCCTCGGCCTATTGCCTAACTCACGCGCTGTGGGCTGCTGCCGGTTTCAAAGACACCTTGTTAAGGTGGAAGATGAAACCGGAGGTGGTTTATGGGAACGAGAAGGCAATTCAGCCGAGAGTTCAAGCTTGAGGCAGTCAAGCTGGTGAAGGAACGAGGCGTGTCGGTAGCACAGGCTGCACGCGACCTCGATGTACACGAGAACGTATTGCGCAAGTGGGTGCGCGAGGCAGCGGTCGACCCGCAGCAGGCGTTTCCTGGTCAGGGCGTGATGAAGCCCGAACAGGCTGAGCTGGGGCGTCTGAGAAGGGAGAACGCCAAGCTGCGCATGGAGCGCGACCTGTTGAAAAAAGCGGCGGCCTGCTTCGCCAAGGAGTCGATGTGAAGTTCGGCTTCGTTGCGAAACACCGAGGGACGTGGCCGTTGGCAATGATGTGCGAGGCGTTCGGTGTCTCGCGCAGCGGCTTCTATGCGTGGCTCAGCAGGCCCCGAAGCCAACGCAGTCTGGAAGACGAAGTGCTCGGCAGCCAGGTGCGTCAGAGCTTCCCGGGCAGCGACCGCACCTATGGTGCTCGGCGCGTGTGGCATGACGTGCTGGCACTGGGTCAGCGATGCGGATTGCACCGCATTGAACGGCTCATGCGTGAGCAGGCCCTGCGCGCGAGGCCGCGACGTCGAGGCTTGCCACAGAACCGAGGCCAGCGCGATGCTATCGCCGACAACGTGTTGGACCGCCAGTTCCAGGCTGATGCGCCCAACCAGAAGTGGGTGGCCGACTTCACGTACATCTGGACGGCCGAGGGCTGGCTATATGCTGCTGCGGTACTCGACCTGTACTCGCGTCGCATCGTCGGCTGGTCGATGCAGGACAGCATGACCTCGCAGCTCGTGGCCGATGCGCTGATGATGGCAGTGTGGCGCCGGGGCAAGCCGGTCGCGTTGCTGCATCACTCCGACCAAGGAAGCCAATACACCAGCGAGCACTTCCAGGAGCTTCTCAAGGGGCAAGGCATCACCTGCAGCATGAGCCGCGCAGGCGAGGTCTGGGACAATTCGGCCATGGAGAGCTTCTTCAGCTCATTGAAGACTGAGCGCACGGCCAGAAAGGTGTACCGGACCCGGGAACAGGCCCGCGCCGATGTGTTCGACTACATCGAGCGGTTCTACAACCCAACGCGTCGTCATTCGACGCTCGGCTACGTCAGCCCGATACAGTTCGAGAAAGCTCAAAAAGCTTAGGTCGGTGTCTATGAGACCGGCAGCAGCCCAAACGTTCCATCCTGGCAACTAGTGATCGACGAGCATTGAGCAGTTCACCCAGGCCCTGGACTCATACATCCGGCACAACGAGGCGCGTCACTCTAAGCCCGATTGAATATTGTGAGAGCATCGAGGTCACGGCATAACCAATCCAAGATTTCTGCTCCTCTCAGCAGCATTAAATCGGACCTCTTGCTTCGTCTTTTATTACGCCCATTTTTTCCAACTCGCTAACGGTTATTGGCCTGATGGCAATAACATCCCTCTCCTCCGAGATAGCAAACTGTCTTCTAACGATATCTTCCGCGTCATAAGGCTCTGTAGTTCGAACAGCGAATAACAATGGCCCCGCCTCAGCATCCACTTCAACGACCCAGCCCTCGTGCATCACATCGCCTCCACATGTCGCCATCCATCGGATCCAAGCAATTCCTGTTAATACGTCCATAGCACGATTTGTTCTAAACCCCGCCTGTATAACAGCGTCAGACGTACCATATTTTTCATTTGTGCTTCATAACTAGGCCCATACTTATTGCCATAGCGATCAAAGTTTCGCTGATACAGCATATCTCGAGAATTGATCAAACTTTGCTTACTACCCCCGGAAATTTCGTAAGGCCTATTGCTCAACAGCATGATGAACAACAACTGCCTCTTCAGCGGTCAAAACTGCTCTGACGTCGCGACACCAAATCGCGCTCCTGAACTTTCAGCGGCAAGAAAACTTCATATCACGACCGAAAATTGGCTAGGCCTCAACGCGATTTGAGCGATAGTGGCCCCGTTTTCATCGCTAAACTCAATCTCGTAAGCCTCATCGGGTTCTGAAAACTCCGCTACTATTACTCCTAGCGCCCCCTCTTCCAGGGCTTCATCCGGAAACGCCTCAAGCAAGCGGACGGTATCGTTGATTTTAGGGCACATTATTTTCTCACTTTGGGAAAAGGGTTGTTAGTGACCTGCCTGATTTCTTCGGATCATCATGCCTCGGGAGTTGTAGTGGTGTAGCCAGGTTTTCATGGCATCGGCGCGGAGCTGAGAGTTTTGATAGATGTAGGCGTAGGCCCATTCCGGCAAGGCCGACTGGGTGAATCGTTCGGCCTTGCCGTTGGTCTGCGGCCGGTAGGGCTGGGTTGTCGGTGAAGGCCACGCGCGCGTGGTCATCGATGACCACGAACACGTCGTCTGAGCAGGCTCCCTCGACGGTATCGCGTCGGTTACCGGTGACTCGGTGGCCAGGGCGTGGGATGCCGCCCAATTTCTTGATATCGATGTATAGCAGATCGGGCGCCGCGTGTTCATAAGGCACGACCGGCTCGGATGGATCGGGCCGACTCACTAGGCTATTGGTGGGTAAGCGATGTTGATCAGACTCTCGAGCGGCCCGCAATTGTTTGCTGAACATTTGACAAGCGTAGACTTTTCGCCTGAACTGGTGCTTCATCCTGGCCTGCTGCATAGCCATTAGACTTATGTAGAAATATCGCAGGATGTAATACCCGATGCCATGATTTTTTTGAAACGCGAGACTTTGATCTCAGGTTGAAATTTCGGCAGTTCACTTTAGATAAACGGCCTCGGCAGTCTATTGCATGCCATCATATTTGACACTCTAGCTATAGCACAGAGCCCAAGAAGCGCCCTTTATCTTGCCTTCAACCCCATGCCGCTATCAGCCACAAAATGATCGAGCTGTTCCGCCTTCTCCGCATCGCTCAGACGGTCCCACCTGACGTGAGTAACAACCGGTATGTCATATTCGACGATCTTGGGCGGATAGATCAGCTCCCACGATGCAACATGCCCATTTTCGCAGAATGGACAGGCTGGTTGAGCACCGATCGCGTAAGGCGCCCCTGTTGGATCGGCGTCGCAGGCCATTGGCCCGAAGATATTTTGGAGGACTTCTGATGCTCTGAACGGATCGGCCCGAAGGTCGTCAAAGGTTTCTGACAGCAGACCTTTCACTTCCAAATAGACCCGATCTTCAAAGGCGTTCATGTAAGCGACCTTCCCGGTCGATGACCAAAGAAGGAACTCGCCGTAGCTCGATTCATCAAGCATCGGGGCTTCGAAGGTGCTGCCGCAATGGTCGCACGTGTATTTTGCCAGAGCTATTTTCATGGTCTTGTTGGGGTCACCATCACTGGCCTGAGGACATCATTAAAATCGCGGATTACGACAAGATTGCTACCCGCTGCGCGCTCCGATGTGAAGCGGATTGCATTCTAACCTTGGTTGGCTGCGCTCGTTCCGAGCGCTTGCGTATGGGAAGAAATCGGCCCGCTCTTATAGCCCCTGCTCGGGCTACGCTCGCATCCGTTAAATCCAGAACCCGCAGTGCATCTTGATTGACGCTAAACCGGATTCTGGTTGTCGGAGCGACGCCATGATGAGCAAGTTCGGCCAGTGCGGTGCCCGGCTGCTCAGCTACATAGAAGCCTTTTCCGAACCGGCTGCTGGCGTTCATAAACGCTGGGTCAATTCCGTTTTCAAGAATGCTTCTCGCTGCGCCCGGCGTTGCCGTTGCGTGCCAAATCGGTCCGGCTCCCCTTTCTGCAGCAACAGAGCATCCCGCGGGATTACGGTGCAGGTTCCCAACGATAGAAGCGGTAGGGCACGCCCCCGAAGGCGAGCGTCAACTCTCGATCTTCCAATGAAAAAGCCGTACGTTCCGTCTGCGGTGCAGAGGGTTGATCAGTGACAATGGTGTCGCCATCGATTTCATAGCGGAGTTTGATAATTTGATCAGTTTTTTCACCGCGAACGACGTAAGTGAGATTACCATCTTCATCAAACTCAAGAAGCACGTCGCCCAAATCGGCGCGCGCGCTCATCCGTTTCATCGAAAACCCAAGTTCCAATGAGATTCATGCTGCGCATTCTTTCGTGGTGTTGAGCCTCGTTAGATATTTCAGCCTCTGGATTTCTGTTAGCCCCGGCGATTGCCCAGACTCCCATAACGCGACTAGCGCTTTATCATCCAAGTAACGGTCGAGATAGGGCACGACATCTCGTTCGATGAGGCGTGATATCTCTTCGACGAGCGAGCGAGCGTCAGATCTTGGTTCGATTGTCCACCACTTATCAGACCGATCAGACAACAACATCCCAATGCGTTGCCGGATATGCGCGTCAACGATCCCGACTTTCTTTGGTAAAGATCTTTCGGCTTCGAGCAGCCGACCGCAGATAATGCCAACATTTATCGTAAATAAAATTACATCAGCACTGCTTTTACTGCTCTTTTGAAATTCTATAACCGCGACGTTGCCATCCATCTCTTTTCGTAGGGACGATCCACGCCGAACATAGCCGACAGTTCGCAGAGTTTGCGTACATGATGCCATAACGTCATCATAAACTGCTTTGGGATAAAACGTGGTCATTTGTCTCTCACAACATTCACGATGTAGCCATCATTGACCTTGAGCCACCAATCCTTTGTCCTCTGAGCAGGTGTGTATCGCGACCCTCCGAGCTTAGTTTCTACACCTCCGAGAACCTGCCCATCCTTGCTGACTTCGATGTCGATAAAGCGCTTCCCAAAAGGCGTCGATTTATACACCTCGGCACTGACATCTCGGCCTTCCGCGCGGAGTGCTCCAGCTATTTCATCATGGAACGCATTACCAGCTAACCGATTGGTCGTCACCTGAGGCACCGTCGTCTTTGCGACGGCATTTGCTACACGACTGACCCCATATCCCCTAGCCAGCCGTGCCAAATCACCTACAGCCTTCGTTGCGCCACTCAATAGAGCTGAACCTAAAGCCATTGCCCCGATCACACCGCTTGCCGACTCTGCTCCATACCATTCGCTTGTGCGGAAGGTGCGATGATGCCCGAATACCCGTTGCGTTGGCTTCCTGCGCTCACGCTCCGGCAGCGGCGGACCTCACGCTCGAAGCAGTCGCATCGGCTGAGGTCCCGTCAACATCGCCCGCCTGGGGGCGGGCCGGCGCTTGGACCACGACTCGATGCTGCTGGCTCCCCCGGCCCTGCGGTGTCCCCGCTGGGGCGCGGCGTACCTTCGGGTCAGCCCCGGCGCCGGTCGGGACTGACCGCTGCCCTGCGGCAGCGGCTCCGAACAGCCGGACGACTCAGCGCCGCCAGCGCTGCATGACGAGGAAGTTGTGAAGGTGGAGCAGCTCGTGCTCGCCCAAGCGACCGGCTGCGGCATGGAGGGCCGCAGCCACTTCAGCCAGCAAACGCGCAGGCTCGGTGGTCAACTCAGGCGATGGCGCACCATCGTCGGTCAGCAAGCGTACCGATGAGGTGTCGGTGGTGTAGAGGTACCAGGCGGGGAAGGGTTGAAGATGCATCCCCTTTGTAGCGACACATCACTCAGCTCGCCGAACGAGGGAAGGTAATCGCAACCTTTTCTTGGTCGTCGGTGAACCCCTCCTCACCAGCGTTTTGCGGTGTCGGCTCTACGAGCCAATGCCGAAATGTCGCGATTGCTAGAACTGCAGCTCTAGCCTCTTCCGTCAAGGGCTCCTGCATGTGGACCACTTGCTTTACCTTTGACCACCCCTCAGAGACCTCCACGATGGAGTTTCCATGAGAGGCTGCAACTGCCGCTGCAGCCTCAATGCTCTTTGATTTGATGGCTGACATGCTCATTGGCCTATCCGCACCTGCGATGTGACCGCGCCTTCCTCGACCTGCACGGGCTGCGATGTCATCTGGCCGATGCCGTAGGGGTCGAGCGCCGCCCTGCGCGCTGCCGCGTCTTGCGCAATCTTGCTTTCGACCTCACTGGAACAAAATCGGGAGATTCCGCTGCATACTCAGTTGAGCCAAGCCCATTAGGCGGTCCACGAGAGGCTCGCCGTCTACATCAAAAAAGCAGTCATAAAGGCTGTTCGGCCGAAGCCCGAACAGCCGAGCAACCTCTGGTTTCCAATCATCCCCAAGAGGTTCAGGAGGCAGCTCCAAGAAGCTTTCGGCGACCATCGACAGCTCCGCTTGCAATAGGGCGGCCTCTTCAGACGACCATTGCCCGTCACAGTCAGAATGCTCCATCAGCGTCGGACACCGTGATCCTGCGACGCCCTGTTCTACGTGCGTTGCAACCGCGGAGCGGAACGTTCCGAAGTCAGCATATGAACCGACCTCGACGCCATCGAGCTCCTCTTCGCCATCAAAGATAGCTAGATAAAGTCCCATCAGTTTCTCGTGATTTCAAAATGCCGACGATACTCTTTGGCCAACGACTTCAAGCCATTGCTCAACTTACAGTCTTTTGGAAGGTCTAGAACCAACTTCGTACCTTCTTGCGTCGCTCGATAAAGAAGAAGCCTAACCTGATAAGTCGCCCTCATTTCAGAGGCGTTCTTAATTAGATAGATTCTATTATTCACTTCGGCATCGGCACGCGCACCCCTCGCGACATGCCGTTTCGTCATCATGAATTCCACAGCCCATCCCCTCTGAGGTCAGCGTCCGCACCGCCTATCATTTCGGCCTCGCGACCGAAGCCCCTATCGATCCAACCAACTCTGGAAAGCCGGATTGATCGGGCGGGTTGTTTCGATCGTAAAGGGCGTGTTCGTTTTCAAAAAAACGGTAGGTTTGGAGTCTGAACTGATAGCTTGAGTCCAACATACTGGCGCCACCTTTAATCTCCAGATTTCCGCCCGCCGTACCGTCAAAAATCGTGCCTTTCGGCAATCCACCCTTGGTGAATTTCGGCTCTCTTACAATGACTTTGAATGCCGCGCTATCGAAGTCGGCCTGCGTCGGTCGCAAAACGGTATTGTTCTTGGGTATCCCTAATTGAGCCAATCGCTCGGCTTCATGGGCGACACCTCCTTGAGGGGAGCAACGACTCTACTTTCTGCGGCGGCATTTGGTACACGACTGGCCCCGCCCCCCTAGCCAGCCGCGCCAAATCACCTACAGCCTTCGTTGCGCCACTCAATAGAGCTGAACCTAAAGCCATTGCCCCGATCGCACCGCTTGCCGACTCTGCTTCATCATACTCTGCAAGGTCGAAGCGGCCTACCAAGTAGTCTAGTGCTTGCTCCTGCCCGCGCTCAATAAACTTTCCGAGCTCGGCCATGGAGATTGCTTGGCGAACAGCAAAAGCTGCTGGGCCTGCTGCTACATCCAAAACCATCAGCCCCAGCTTTGCGATAGGATTGCTCTCTATTGCTTGCCCTAGCCGTTCCACCACACGTCCAACTCCGACGGTCATATCATCCAACTGTGCGGTTGCAAGAAATGGCTGAAATGGCTGAGAGATTTTTGCAACGACTATGATAGGGGCCAGCATGCCCAATGCTTCAGATGATTCGACTGTGCTTTGAACATTCGGCAGGGCAATTGCTTTAGAAAAAAGTCCCTCAGCTCGGAATGGCTTCATCGTTTCGTTTACAAGATCCTCGGACATGCCAGAAAACAGTCCAAGATAGGAGGCAGTGATCCCAGCCCGCTCCTCAGGTAAGTACAAATTTCCTTGCGGTCCTTGTACCCAGCTAGCTTTGGCCAGAATCTGCAGCTTCGCTGGATCGCCCCATGATGAAATGCCGGCCCTCTCTTCTAACCTTTGCATCGTCCGCAAATCACTAGCGCTGACATTCTTCAACGCTCCGGCCAAATCCGCGGAAGCCAGTTGTCCCGCTACGGCGTTGCGCAGTTCCGGACCCACTCCATTGTTCAAAAGGGCCCAGTCCCTTTCGCCATATTGCGCCTCGCCGATCGCATTCGGCGCGAGATAGCTCACACCTTACGCAACTGCGCTGATCGCTCCCCCCTTCCAATCAAAGCTGGATTGGACCCCTGTCGCCATTGCCGTAGCTTGACCCACGACGGAACCCAATGCGCCGGCCGCCGCCCAGCCGAGGATCTTGCTACTGAGTAGCGCAGACGCGGCACCGCCTGTCCATGCAGTGACCGCCACAGCCACCACCACTGACAGTACCGCCCCCACCACACCCACCGCGCCCCGGCGGCGGAGGCGGCTCGGGCAGCCTCGGACTGGTATTCCCCAGTGCCTTGCCCGGGTCATACGGCCGACAGGTCTCCGACGTGTTGTGCATGTTCGTGAGCTTGTTGGGCACGCGCAGCACCGTCCCGGCCACCAGCGGATCATCGCCACTGAGTCCGTTTGCATCGCGGCCAGGATCCACCACAGCGCCGCATCGCCCCACAGGGAGGTCGCGATACCGCGCAGCGTCTCGCCCGTGCGAAGCGTATGCCGTAGCACGCATAGCAGATCGACTGGCCGCTGGCACCCTGTTGGCTACTGATCAATCCCGCCTTGTTGTAGGCATAGGTGAACGGATGGCCGCCGAAGTCCCGATGGCTCAGGACCCGGACTACCAACACCTGATCGATCTGGTCTGCGAAGCCATCGAAAACGACCCCGACCTCCTCGCCGCCATGGACATGGCTCGTCGACGAAGCCTGATTCGCGAGCCAGTCCCGCTGCCACCGGCCTGGCGCGGACCCATACTCGTCAGCCCGGCTCCGCCACCGGCTCGACCCGCGCCCATCCTCCATCCACGTACAGCAGCGGCTGCGACTCCCCGCTCCGGCAGCCCGCCTCTACCTCCCCCACGATCAGGGTGTGCGTACCTGCCGCCATGCTCTGCACCAGGGCACAGTCGAACGCCAGCACCGCCCCTTTCAGCATGGGTACCCCCGACGGCGCACTCGTCCAGTCATCCGCGCCGAATCGAGCCTCCCCCGCCATCCCCCCGTGCCCGGAAAACAGCTTCGCCACCGGGATCTGTCCACGCTCCAGGACGTTCACGCAGAACCTGCCATGGCGCACCAGCCGCTCGTGCGTATAGGTGGAACGGTTGATGGCGCACACCAGTTGCACCGGCTCCATGGACAGCGACATCACCGCGGTAGCCGTCATGCCCGCGCGGTCGGGCGCCCGGCCGGTGGTGATGACGGTGACCGCGGCCGGGTAACGCCGCATCATCTGCCGGAACTCTTCCGCGCTCAGCGCCATGGCCCGCTCCCGCTAACGGCCGCCAATGGCGGCATGGACCCGGGGCATGACCTGGGTGGCCATCAGTTCCATCGATCGGTTGGCCAGGGTCTTGTCCACCATGTCCATCCCGGCGTAGACGATCTCGCCAAAGTCGCCCGCGGTCTCGCGCAGCGCCAGGATCTGGTCGACGACTTCGTCCACCGTGCCGGCGATCACCAGTTCGTCGACCAGCCGGTCCAGGGTGACGGCGCTGTCGTCCTCGTCGCGATGCTTCTTGAAAATGACGTGCCGGTTGGACATCTTCATCTTGGTCAGCATCTGCCGGTAGTAGTAGCGGTAGGGGCTGTTGGCGTCGCGTTTGCCGTAGGATCGCGCGGTGGCGTCGTCGTCGGCCACGAAGATGGTCCGGGCGATGCGCCAGTCGGCCACGTCGGGTTCCACGCCCACCGAGCGCTTGCCTTCGGCGTAGTTGTCCCAATGGCTGCGCAGCCAGTGCGCCAGCAGGAAGTTGGCGGACATGGGGTGGAAGTCGCGCCGGCCCATGGCGACGACGCCCTTGGAAAAAGGCGCGACCACGGTGCCGACGATCTCGGGATACGGCCGCTGGTAGGGCTTGGGCATGATGCCGCGGCCGATCTCGAAGGCGCAGGTGGTGGCCGTGGTGACCTTGAAGCGGTTGTCGGGCAGGTCGATGTCGTAGGGGGCGTTCTTTTCCCAGATGGCCAGGATGACGTCGATGGCCTCGGCGAACAGGCGGTTGCGATCCTGCTCCAGGATGCCGAGCGCCTCGGCGTCGGACGCCAGCGCGCCGGGACTGATCCCGAAGATGAAGCGGCCCTTGGCCAGGTGGTCGAACATCGCCGCATGGGCGGCCAGCAGCGTGGGGTGCGAGTGCGACAGGTTCGAGGTACCCGACGCGAGTTTGATCCGAGTGGTTGCGGGGATCAGGGTGGCCAGGAACAGCAGGCTGTTGGTGACGTTCTCGGCCTGGTCGGTCAGGTGTTCGCCCACGAAGGCGTCGTAGAAGCCCAGCTTGTCGGCCAGGATGATCGCCTCGCGATCTTCCTGCAGGGTCTCGGTGGGGTTGCGATGCAGGGGATGCAGCGGCATCGTGAAGTAACCCAGGCGCATGTCCATGTCCTATCTCGTTGCGGTGTCATTGCGGCGGCACGCCGGCGGCCTTGACCTGCCGGGCCCAGTAGTCGATCTTTTCGCGCGAGAAGCGCACATACGCGTCCCGGCTCATCGGCAGCGGCTCCATGCCCAGTTCGTTCAGCTTGGCGACGAAGGCGGGGTCATGGGCGGCCTCGTCCATCCAGGCGTGCAGCCTGGCCAGGATGGGCGCGGGCGTGCCCTTGGGCGCGACCAGTCCCAGGTGGAAGTCGAGCTCGTATCCCGGGTAGGTCTCGGCGATGGTGGGCACGTCGGGCCAGGCGCCGTAGCGCTTGCTGGCCGTCACGCCCAGCGGCACGAGCTTGCCGCCGGGGATCTGGCCGACCGCGGGCAGGTATTCCATGAAAATCACCTGGATGTGGCCGCCCAGCAGGTCCGAGGTGGCGTTGCCGATGGATTTGTAGGACACGCCCTTGAGCGGCGCGCCGGATTTCAACCGGAACAATTCGCCGGACATCTGCGAGGCCGAGTTGTAGTAGCCGAAGAAGGCCTTGTCGGGATGCGCCTTGGCGTAGTCCGCCAGTTGGCGGACGGAAGCGATGCCCGATTCCTTGCTGACCATGGCCACCGAGGCCGAGAGGCCGAAGGGCGCGATGTGCTCGAAGTCCGCCATCGCATCGTAGGGAAGCTGCTTGTACAGGCTGACGTTGGCGGCGTGCGTGGTATTGGTGCTCAGCTCCAGCGTATAGCCATCGGGCGCCGCTTCCTTGACGTAGCGCGTGCCGATGATGCCGTTGGCGCCGGCGCGGTTCTCGACCACCACGGGCTGGCCGGTCTTCTTCTGCAGGTACTCGCCGAATACACGCCCGACGATGTCGCTGGAGCCGCCGGGCGCGAACGGCACGACGAGGCGGACGGGGCGATCCGGATAGGTGTCGTTGGCATGCGCGGTCCAGGGCGCGGCGATTGCCGCGATGGCCAGCATCGATCCCGCGAGCCAGCGGTGCACGGACATGGTGATCTCCTCCTGTCGTTTTGATTGACGCCAGTATAGGCAGGAGGATCACTCATCAAAATACCAATAGTTCCATATTATGGAATTATCGAAAAGCAATCGGACTGGCCCGGAACCGCCTACCCGAGCAGGTGCCGCGACCCCGACCCGCGCACCGCTACGCGCCATTTCTCTTCCTGTTGCTGCTGCAGGCGCGCGCCTTCGTACAGCTTGGCGATGAGCGCGGCCTCGTGCCGCAGCCTGCCCACCAGTTCCTGCAGGTAGCCCCCCTTCATGCGGCTGGCCTCGGCCACCGCGCACAAGGAGCCGATGGGATAGCCGCGCTCGTCCAGTATCGGCACCGCCACCCCCGCGTTGCCCTTGTACGAGCGCATCGTGCGCCGGGCGTAGCCGTTGCGGCGGGTCTTCGCGATGGACTCGGCGATGTGCTCGAAGGTCAGGGTGTCCTCGGAGCGGACGCGGCGGCGGTTGAAGCCGATGACGTCCTGGATTTCCGGCTCGGGCAGGAAAGCCAGCACCGCCAGGCTGAACGAGCCTATGCCCAGCGGCCAGCGGTCGTTCACCTCCAGCAGCAGACCGGCCTCGTCGGCCCCCGCCACGTGTTTGTCCAGGCACAGCATGTCGTAGCCGCTGCGCACGCCCAGGTACGCCGCGGTGCCCGTCCCTTCGGCCAGGCGGGCCAGGGACGCCCCGGCCAGCGGTTGCAGGTCGAAACAGGATCGCACGGCGATGCCGAAAGCGAAGATGTCCGGCCCCAGCCGGTAGTTGCGCGTGCCCGCCGGGCGCTCGACCAGGCGCTCGTCCACCATGGCCGCGAGCAGCCGGTGCACGGTGGCCTTGGGCAGGTCGGTCAGCCGGCTGATGTCCATCAGCGGCGCTCCCATGGATCCGAAGGTCGCCAGCGTCCGCAGCAGCAATGCCGCGCGGGCGGTGCTCTGCGCGCCTTCCATGCGCGTCGTCGATGTCGTCGTGGCCATGTCTTGCGGATTAGCTTGAAGAATATTTCCATGATACGGAATATTTTCCAAAACCGCGGGAAATCGTCCGCAACGCCGTTGATGGCGCCGGCCCCCGCTCGCTAGACTGGCCGCACGATGAACCCGTCCCGCCGGCACCCGGCGGACAAGGACCTGGAGCAGGCACAGACATGGTTGGAAGTTCAGACCCGCGATGGACGGAAGGCTTCACGGCACTGGAGGACACCCGGCTGCACTACATCGAGGCCGGCCAGGGGGAACCCTTGATCCTCCTGCACAGCAACGGCAGCTCCGTCTTCGAGTTCCAGTTCGTGATCGAGGACCTGGCCCGGCGCCACCACGTCTACGCCATCGACCTGCCCGGCCAGGGTGACTCCGACCCGCTGGTCCAGCATTGGACCTATCCCATGTATGCACGCACCGTGGCCGCCTTCATGGACGAACACGGGCTCGACCATGCCACCGTGCTGGGCACGTCCATAGGCGGCGTCATCTGCCTGGCCCTGGCCGAGCACCACGCGGAGCGGATGCGCGCCGTCATCCTGGTGGAAACGCCCATCCGCCCCGCCCAGGCCTGGGCGGGCCGCTGGGCCTACGTGGAAAGCAATTTCGCGCTGCCCATCCAGACCTTCGACAACGTGGCCGCGCGCGTCGGCAACCTGACGCCGGAACTGCACCAGCGCTGGAACATCGATCGCAGCAAGGCCGGCGCACACACCATGATGGACGCGATGTGGGCCCTGCGCGAGTACGACGCCCCGCAGGGGCTGGCCCGCTCCCGGGTGCCCACCTTCGCCATCCTGGGCTCGAAGGGCCCGGTGGGCGACAGCCTGGATGCGCTGCGCCAGGCCCTGCCGGCCGAGCACCTGGCCATCATGGATGGCTGCGGACACTTTCCCATGATTGAGGATCCCGCCCGCTTCGTCGAACACGTCGGCCGCTACGCCGGGTCGCGCTAGCGCGGACCGCCCTGCAATACACTTCGAACAGGCCGCGGCCTGTTTTTTTTCGCCCGGCCCATGGATAAGGATTCCAGAATGGAGACATCGCTGCAGGGCGTCCGGATACTCGACCTGACCCATGTCCAGGCCGGCCCCAGCGCCACCCAGTTGCTGGCGTGGCTGGGCGCCGAAGTCATCAAGGTCGAGCCGCCCCGGGGCGACATCACCCGCCATCACCTGCGGCATGCCGACGGCATCGACAGCCTGTATTTCTCGATGCTCAACTGCAACAAGCAATCCGTGGTGATCGATCTCAAGCAGGCCGAAGGCGTGGCACTGCTGCTGCGGCTGGCCGAACGCTGCGACGTGCTGGTCGAGAACTTCGCGCCAGGCGTCATGGACAAGCTCGGACTGGGCTGGGAAACCCTGCATGCCACCCAGCCTCGGCTGATCGTCGGATCCATCAAGGGCTTCGGCGACACGGGCCCCTACAAGGACCTCAAGGCCTACGAGAACATCGCCCAGGCCATGGGCGGCGCGATGAGCGTGACCGGCGCGGCCGACGCCACGCCCACCGTCAGCGGCGCGCAGATCGGCGACTCAGGCACCGGCCTGCACCTGGCCATCGGCCTGCTGGCCGCCCTGCACCAGCGCACGCGCACCGGCCTGGGCCAGCGGGTCGAATGCGCCATGATGGATGCCGTCATGAACCTGGGCCGCATCAAGTGGCGCGACCACCAGCGGCTCGCCCACGGGCAGGACGGCACCCAGCCCGGCGCCGGCGGCGACCTGCCCCGCGGCGGCAACCATTCCGGCGGCGCCCTGCCCGGCAACACCGTCCGGTGCAGTCCCGAAGGCCCCAACGACTATCTCTACATCGTCCTCCAGGAGCATGCCTGGAACCCGCTGGCCCGCTTCCTGGGCGGCGAGGCACTGGCGCGCGATCCGCGCTTCGCCACGGCGGCCGCGCGGCAGCGCAACCAGGACGAACTCTGGACTTGCATCGAATCCGTCACCCGGCGCCACACGAAGATGGAAATGTTCGAGGCCCTGACGAAACTGGGCGTCGCCTGTGGGCCCGTCCTGGGCACGGGCGAACTGGCCGGCAACGAACACGTCCGCCAGCGCGGCATGTACGTCCACATCGACGACGTCCGACGCGGCCCGTGGGCCACCATCGGCATGCCCATCCGATTGTCCGGCTCACGGGTGGACATCGAACGCGCGCCCTATCTGGGCGAGCACACGGACGCGGTCCTGCACGGGGTCGCCGAACTGGACGACGCCGCGATCCAGGCGCTGCGGGAACGGCGAGTCATCGGCTAGAAATCCTCTCCCTTGTCCGGCCCCCGACTGTTGCCTTCAGCAAACACCCGGACAAAAAGTAAACATAAGTATAAATAAAAACAATTATCATTCATAAAAATCAAGGGGGAATCGGGTTCTGGCGTCTGGCTCGGCGACGTGCCGCCGCGGCCGATCGCAACCCGGATCTTGTGCATTCGTTCAACCCAGACCAACCATCACGAGGGAGAAAATGGCAGCCCGCCCAGCCGTACCCGTTCAACTCAAACGACTCAGCCTGTGCATCGCCGCGGCGCTTCCCGTGTACGCCTCGGCGCAGGAAGCGACGGCCGTGCTCCCGGCGATCACCGTCAATGCCGCGCCCCGCAACGACGACTCCGCAACCACGGAAGGCACGGGCTCCTACACCACGGCGGGCCCTTCCCGCACCGCCACGCCGCTGGGCCTGAGCCTGCGCGATACGCCGCAGTCCGTAACCGTGGTCACGCAGCAGCGCGTCGAAGACCAGAAATTGCAGACCATCACCGACGTGCTGAACAACACCACGGGCGTCTCGGTCAACCAGTACGAGACCCATCGCGCCCAGTTCAACGCCCGCGGCTTCGACATCAACGCGCTGATGATCGACGGCGTCCCGACCACCTGGGAGCAGCCCTGGAGTTCGGGCGAGATCTTCAGCAGCCTGGTCACCTACGACCGGGTGGAGATCGTGCGCGGGGCAACGGGATTGACCACGGGTTCAGGCAATCCTTCCGCGGCCATCAACATGGTCCGCAAGCGGGCCAGCAGCAAGGAGTTCACCGGCACCGCGCAGGTGGACCTGGGCAGTTGGAACCTGCGCCGCGGCATGGTCGACCTGTCCACTCCCGTCAACGCGGCCAGGACGGTACGGCTGCGCGTGGTGGGCGAACACTCGGAACGCGACAGCTGGATCGACCGGTTGAGCAACAAGAACCAGACCCTGTTCGCGACGCTGGAAGCGGACCTGACCAGCAGCACGCTGCTGACGGCGGGCGTCAGCTACCAGAAGAACAAGGCGCGCGGTCCGATGTGGGGCGGCCTGCCGCTCTGGTACAGCGACGGCACGCCCGCGAACTGGGACCGCTCCAAGAACGCGGCGGCCGACTGGACGCGCTGGGACACGACTTACCAGACTTATTTCGCTTCGCTGCAGCATCGCTTCGACAACGATTGGCGGGTCAAGCTCAGCTACAACCGCAGCGAGCGCAAGGCCGACTCGTACCTGCTCTACCTGTCGGGCGCGCCCGACAGGACGACCGGGCTGGGCATGAGCACCTTCGCCGGCTCCTATGACGTGAAGACGACGCAGGACGACGTGGCCGTGCAGGCCGACGGCCCGTTCGAACTGCTGGGCCGCAAGCACGAGCTGGCTTTCGGCTACGTCTACGCCAACCAGAAGTTCAACGCCGACGCCCGCGCGGCCACGCCGGCATTCGGCCTCGCGCCGGACTTCAATGCCTGGAACGGATCCTTTCCGGAACCCGCCTGGGGCGCCCCCACCTTCTACGAGAACGGCACCACCACGCAGCAGGCGATTTATGGTGTCGCGCGCTTCAACGTGACCGATCCGCTCAAAGTGATCGTCGGCGCCCGGGTCACGAACTACCGGAAGAAAGGGGACGTCGCCTACAGCGGCGCCTACGAGGTCAAGAGCGACAACGAATTGACGCCCTACGCCGGGGTGATCTACGACCTGAACGACAAGTATTCGCTCTACGCCAGCTACACCGATATCTTCCTGCCCCAGAACGCGCGCGACGTGAGCGGCCGGTACCTCGATCCGGTCCAGGGCAAGGCCATGGAAACGGGGATCAAGGGCGAATTCCTGGATGGCCGGGTGAATGCCTCCGCGTCCGTGTTCCACATCAAGCAGAACAATCTGGCGCAACAGACGACGGACACCGTACCCGGGACCAATCCGCCGGAAACGGCCTACCGCGCGGTGGACGGCGCGACCAGCAAGGGCTTCGAGCTGGAAGTCACGGGCGAACTGGCTCCCAACTGGAACCTGAGCGCCGGCTACACCCATTTCCGGGCCAAGGCCGCCGATGGCACGGACGTGAACAGCCTGTATCCGCGCCGGCTGTTCCGGCTCTTCACCACCTACCGCCTGCCCGGCGCCTGGAGCGGGCTGACCGTGGGCGGCGGCCTGAACTGGCAGGGCAAGACCTACACGAATGCCCCGAACCCGCTGGGCGTGGTCGAGAAGGTCGAACAGAAGGACTACGCCCTGGTCAGCCTGATGGCGCGCTACGAGATCAACAAGCAGTTGACCGCGCAGTTGAACATCAACAACCTGTTCGACAAGAGGTACTACGGCATGTTCGCGGCCTACAGCCAACTCACCTACGGCGCGCCGCGCAATGTCACGGCCAGCCTGAAGTACAAGTTCTGAACGAAACGGGCCAGGAAGGCTTGCCGGGACCGCGGCACCGGCAGGTTTCTATACCGACTCCCTGGCCCGCAATGCCGCGGTCAGTTCAACCGCCGTCTTGCGCAGCGGCTCCAGATAGTTCGCCAGCAACTCCTCCGCCGAAGCCCTTCCCTCGGGCACGCTGATGTTCAAGGCCGCGACGACCTTCCCGGCGCCATCCCGCACCGGCACCGCCAGCGATCGCAGGTTCGGCTCCAGCTCCTGGTCCACCAGCGCCCAGCCCTGCCCGCCGATCTCCCGCAGCATGTCCAGCAGCAGGTCCGTGTCGACCACGGTGTGGAGGGTATTGCGCGCGGGCGGCAGCTGGCGCAACAAGTCCCGCTGCACGTCGACGGGCTGGGCCGCCAGCAGGACACGTCCCAGCGACGTGCAATAGGCCGGCACCCGGCTGCCGACGGTCCGGCTGACATCGACGATATGGGGATTGCTCCGGATCCGCGCCACATAGACGGCGTAGGGGCCGTCCAGCGTGGCCGCTGAACAGCTCTGGCGCACCTTCTCGGTCAGCCGCGCCATCAAGGGCCTGGCAACGTCCCAGAACGGATAGGACGACAAATAGGCATAGCCCAGGCTGAGCGCCCGCGGCGCCAGCATGTAGCGGCTGTCTTCGTTCCTGACGTAGCCCAGCGAACCCAGGGTCAGGAGGAGGCGCCGCGCCGTGGCCCGATCCAGCGAGGCCTCCTGCGCCAGGTCGGTGAGCGACCGGCCACGCGGGTGTCCTCCCAATGCCTCCATCAACGCCAGGCCGCGCGCCAGCGCGCGCACGTAGCTCTGCGGGTCTCTCGATTCCTCGTTCGTCGTCATTTCTGCCTTTCTTGGTCTTCCTGCAAGTGCGGAGCATACCGCTTGACAGTCTGGACACCCCGCGCCCATAATTTTCACTAAACGCACACATTTTCATCTAGCGCACAATCATAACCGAAGACGAGGAGACGTCATGGAAACGGTGTTCAGTCCCCGGCAGCAGGAGTTGGTCGAAAGAATCGACGAACTGGTTTTTTCGTCCCTATCCAAGCGCGCCGCGGAGCTGGACCAACGGGGCGAGTTTCCCGATGCCGACTTCCGCGACCTGCATCGCGAAGGTCTGTTGCTCTCCACGCTGCCGCGCAAGGATGGCGGCCTGGGATTCGGCTTCGATGGCGACGATCCGCTTTCCTACTTTCTGATCATCGAGCGGCTGGCCATGGGCAATCCATCGACGGCCCATTGCTTCCAGGTCCACAGCAACGCCGCGCAGATCGTCCGGGCATTCGGCTCCGACGAACAGGTCGCGCGCTTTCTCGCCCCCACCAAGGAGCATGGCCGGCTGCTGGTGGGCGCCGGTTCTGAACCGGGCGGCGGCCGAGGCGGCACGGTGGCCCGTCCCGTGCGCGGCGGCCTGTCGATCACCGGCGTCAAGCACTACGCCACGAACGCGTCGCGCAGCGACTGGCTGACGGTGCATGTGCGCAACGAGCAGACCAACCTGCTGGAGACGGTGGTGGTCCATCGGGAAAGCGCCGGGCTCGACATCGATGAAGTGTTCTGGAACCCCGCGGGAATGCGGGCCTGCGTCAGCCCCCTGCTGACCTTCAAGGAATGCTTCGTGCCCGACGATTGCGTGCTCGCGCGCCCCGGCGCGTTCCTGACCGAACACTGGCTGGGCAAGATCAACTTCGGCTTTACCGCCAACTACCTCGGAACGCTGCAGGCCATGTTCCAGTGGACGGTGGATTACATGCGGCAGCGCGGCCAGGTCGATACCCAGGTCTACCAGATGTACGTCGGCGAGATCCGCGCCAAGATCGACGCCGCCCGGCTGCTGTATTACCACGCCGTCAACCTGGCCCGCCAGGACATGGTCCAGGGTTTGCTCAAGAGCAACGAGGCCAAGTACCTGGCCGTCGATTGCCTGCAGCGATTCAAGGAGATCGCCGGCCAGCTGGTCGGCAGCACGGCCTTCTTCAGGTCTTTTCCGCTGGAACGCATGATGCGCGACATGGACGTCCACTCGCTGCACCGCCGGCATCACTTCGGCGCGGTCATGGTCGGGCAGGCCGAACTCGGCCTGCCCTTCGAACTCGCGCATTCCTGATCCGACGCAGAGGAAACCCATCGATGACATCCGAATACAACACCCCCCACCCCGTGTCCTGGTCGAGGGCATGGCAAACGGACCCGCTGGGCGGCGCGCTGAGCGACCAATGGCCCGAGTTGATCGCGTCGTTCCGCGCCCGCGCGCCGCTGGGGCGCGAGGCACCGCCGCTGCGAGGCGAAACCCTGGATGGCCCCGCCTTCGACCTGGACGCCTATCGGGGGCGCAAGTCCGTGCTCGTGGTCTTCGGCAGCCTGGCGTGCCCGCCGTGCGTGACGAACATCCGCACCACCACACCTAGCCTCGTCTCGCTGTACGAGCAGTATTCGCAGGCAGTGGAGTTCTGCTATGTCTACACGCGGGAGGCCCATCCCGGCAGCCGTATCGGCGCCCATGCGTCGATGGACGAAAAGCGCCGCAATGCCGCCCGGCTTCGAGAGCAGGAACCCTTCCCGTTCCCGCTGCTGATCGACGCGCTGGACGGCGCCAACCAGCTCGCCTGGGTCGATCCGCAATTCAACAATCCGGTGTTCCTGGTCAATCGCGCGGGCATCGTGGTCTACAAGTCGGCGTGGCTCGACGCCTCGGAACTGCCCCAGGTCCTGGACGACGCCGCGCTGTGGGACGCCAGGTCCCCCACCGAAAAGACCATCAAGAAAACATATAGCGAACGCATCCGCCCGCTGCGCGAACCCTTCGACTCCACCGCCAATGCCCGCATCAAGAAACTGATGGACTTCATCGGCCTCGAACAACGGGCGATGGGTCCCATCCCCGGCGTGGAAGCGGAGCGCGCCGGGCCCGGGACAGGAGACAAGGCATGAATACCTCGATATCGGCGCCGGACACCGCGAGGTCCGGCGCATCGGCCGACCCGTTGCTGCAAGGTCTCGCGGCCGGCCCGCTGTACGTGGACCGCCGGTGCTACACCGACCCCCGCATCTTTGCGCTCGAACAGCGCGATATCTTTGCCCATACCTGGCAATTCATCGCGCACGACAGCGAGCTGAAGCAGGCGGGCGATTTCCGTACCACCGAGCTGGCGGGCGAGCCCGTCATCGCGATCCGGGGCGCGGACGGCCAACTGCGGCTGTTCCTGAACACCTGCCGCCACAAGGGCACGCTGCTGGTCGACGCGCCGGCCGGCCAGTGCGAAAAGATGAAGTGCCCCTACCACCACTGGACCTACGACACGCAAGGCGGCCTGATCAGCGTTCCCAAGGTCGAAGCCTACGGCGACCGGTTCCGCTTCGCCGAGAACGGCCTGGTCCCGGTTGCCCGTTTCGACGTCCATGCCGGCATGTGGTTCGGCTGCCTGGATCCCGACGCGCCGCCGCTGGTGGAGTATCTGGGCCCCGCCGCGCCCCACCTGGCCGAGATCGGCGCCTATGCGGGCCAGGAGCTCGTGGCGCTGGGCGCCTATCGCTACAGCTACGACGCGAATTGGAAGCTGCTGATGGAAAACACGCTCGACGACTACCACGCCGAGTACCTGCACGACTACGCGTTCACGCAGCGCGCCGCGCTGTTCCAGATGGAAGGAACCAGCGGCTTCCAGGAAAAAGAGGGGTCGCGCTTTTCCCTGGACCTGGGCATCCACGGGGCGTTCGATCAATGCGACGACATCCGCACGCTGACGATTCAAACGCTTCGCGAAAGACGTCTCTACCTGGGCATCTTCCCGAGCTTCATCGCCCTGTACAACCCGGTCTGGGACGTCACCAGCTTCCGGGTCATCGAACCGGTCAGCGTGGACAAGACCAATGTGCTGACCTATTGCCTGGCCCCCAGGTCCGCCACCGAAGAACAGCGCCGGGCGATCGGCGAACGCTTTCATTACTCCTGGGGCCCGGGCGGCCGGGCCGGTGTCGACGACATCGTGGTCTTCTCCCGCGTCCAGAAAGGGTTGCAGGCCCGGGCCGGCGGCCGCATCAACATCGGCCGCGGCATCGACAGGACCGACCCCCAGGGCGGTCCCGCGGACGACCACGCCGTACGGGCGCTGTGGAAAGGCTGGCGGCAGTACATGGGGGTGGACGAAGCCGCGGGAGCGCCGACATGCTGACATTCGACGACGACACCCGGGTCGACCCGGAAGTCACCGCGCTGGTCGATGAATATGTGTGCCTGCTGGACCGCCGGCGAGGAACCGCCTGGCTGGAGCTGTTCACCCCCGACGGCTACTACCTGGTGGCGCGCGAAGCCGAGATCGAGCAGGGCAACAACGTCCTGATCATCGGCGAAGACCTCAAGCGGCTGCGCGCCCGCATCGTCTCCGGGGCCGAGCGCGACCGCCGCCGCAGCGTGCACACGGTCAGCGGCGTCCGCTGCGATCGCGACGCCACGCACGCGACGGCCTCCTTCACGGTCTGGCTGGACGGCAGGCCCACCTATTGCGGGGTCTATCGGATGGCGCTTGCCCGGCACGACGGGAAACTGCTCATCCGCCGTTGTGAAGTCGTGCTGTTCGGCGACATCGTCCACACCCCCATATTCCTGCCCGTGTGAGGCCGCCATGTCCACGCCCGATCTCGAGTTCAGCCACGTCGGCATCCATGTACACGACATGGACACGATGGTGGGCTTCTATCAGCGCGTACTGGGGCTGGTCCTGACCGACCGCGGCCATCTGCCCGGACGCGAACTGGCTTTCATGAGCCGCAACCCCAGGGAGCATCACCAGGTGGTCCTGGTCAGCGGGCGGACCGGCGCCGGGGACGACAAGGTCATCAACCAGATTTCGTTCCGCGTCGCCTCGCTGGAACACCTGCAGGAAGTGTTCGGCTGGCTCCAGCGCGAATCCGGACCCAGCCGCTTCCGCGCCATCGATCACGGCAATGCCTGGACCCTGTATTTCCACGATCCCGAGGGCAACCGGCTCGAACTGTTCGTCGATACGCCCTGGTATGTCCGGCAGCCGCGCTCCGAGCCCCTGGACCTGGCCGAACCGGCCGACCGCATCCGTGCCCGGACGCAGGCATGGTGCCATGCCGACCCCAGCTTCGCGCCCGCGCAAGTCTGGCGGGCCGATCTGAAGGCGCGTATCGAACAGGGCATGGGGAGTTCGCATGTCAGCCGATGAAAACCGGATCAGTACCGATTTCCGCCGCGCGCTGCGCGGATTCGCGGCCACGGTTTCCATCGTTTCGGCCCGCGACCGCGCGGGCAACCACGGCATCACCGTGACGGCCGTGTCTTCGGTGTCGATGGATCCGCCTTCCCTGCTCGTGGTCGTGAACCGTTCCGGCGGCATGCACGCGGCCCTGGCCGAAGGCGAGCGATTCTGCATCAACATCCTGGGCACCGAACAGGTCGAACATTCCCGCCTGTTCGGCAAATCGATGCCCATGGACGAACGTTTCGAACATGGAGATTGGCGGCTGTCGGCCGACGACGTGCCCTATCTGAACGAAGCCCAGGCGAACATCTTCTGCCGGCGGGTCTCCCAGCTGGATGTCGGCACGCATACCGTTTTCGTCGGCACGGTCTATCGGCTCGCCATCGGCGACGCCATCTCGCCCTTGATCTATCTCAACGGCGAATACCTGGGGCTGGACGACGAGGCCGGCGCCGGCCTCGTCACCGCCTCCCCTCCGGCCGCTGCCGCGGTCCGGTCTTCCACCAGTCACCCGAGCCTCCATCATGCCCACCGACGAATTTGAATTCATCGACGCGCCCGGACTCGAAGCGCTGCTGCTCGGGAACCAGCGATTCGCCCTGTTCGATGCCCGCGACGAAGGACTGTTCGCCAAGTCCCACATGTTGTTCGCCTGTTCGCTGTCGCTCGCTGACCTGGAGGCGCGCCTGTTCCGGCTGGTCCCGTGGCAACGGACCTTGATCGTCCTGACCAGCGACGAAGAAGACGGCATGGCGGCCCACGCGGCGCGGCGCTGCCTCGGGCTGGGCTATTCGAACCTGCGCCTGCTGCGCGGAGGCAACCAGGCCTGGCAGCGTCACGGCAAGTCGCTGTTCCGGGGCATACATGTTCCCAGCAAGGCCTTCGGGGAACTGGTCGAGGCCCACTATCACACCCCCATGATCGAGGCGGCCGAGCTGCATGGCCTGATGGCCAGCGGCGCCAAGGTCCGTGTCTTCGATTGCCGCCCCCCCAATGAATTCCACCGCATGAGCCTGCCCACCGCCCGCAACTGCCCCGGGGCCGATCTGCTGTCGCGCGTGCCGGCCATGGTGGATCATGACGAGACCATCGTCATCAACTGCGCCGGCCGCACGCGCGGCATACTGGGCGCCCAGTCCCTGATCAGCGCCGGCGTCCGCAACCGGGTGGTGACGCTGAAGAACGGCACCATGGGCTGGCACCTGGCGGGATTTCCGCTGGAATCCGGCCGCAGCGACCTGGTCGAGCCCGTCGACCCGGCGCAGCTCGATGGCGTACGGCGGATGGCCGCGAACCTGAGGGAGCGATTCGGCATAGCCGTGCTGGACATGTCCGCCTGGCTGTCGCAGGCCGAAGACGAGCCCGCAGGCCGTCCGCTCCTGCTGGACGTGCGCGGACCGTGGGAATACCAGGCCGGCCACCTCCCCGGCTCGCGCAACGCGCCCGGCGGCCAGTTGCTACAGGCCACCGACTACTACGTCGCCGTCCGCAACACCCCCCTGCTGCTGGCCGACGACGACGGCATCCGCGCAAGCATCACCGCCGCCTGGCTGCTGCAAATGGGCTTGCGCGACGTCAGCGTGCTCGATCATCGCGACATGTCCAGGCACATGACCGAGTCCGGCCCGGCCTGCTGGCTCCCGGCCCGCCTGATCCCTCCCGTCGATACCGTCGATGCCCCGCGACTGGCGCGCGACATGGAAGACGGCACCACCCTGGTACTCGACCTGGGCAGCAGCGACGACTACTACAAGGGCCACATCCCCCGCTCCCGCTTCGTCATGCGCTCCCGGCTGGCGCACAGCGTGCCCGCGCTGCCCCGGCTTCCTTGCGTCACCCTGGTCGCCGACGATGCGGTCACGGGCGCTTTCGCGGCCCGGGAAATCGCCGGCCGCTACGGCGCCCCGGTCCGGCTTCTGCAAGGCGGGCGCCAGGCGTGGCGCGAGGCCGGCCTGCCGATGCAAACCGGGCTGGAAGATGCCGTCGACCCCCCCGAAGACATGTGGCACATCCCCTCTTCGCCATTGGGCGGACTGGATTCCGCCATGCGCGACTACCTGTCCTGGGAAATCGACCTGGCCGCCCAGGTCGCCCGCGAACCAGGCACGCGCTACAGCGTGGGTGATCGGCCGGACCCTTCGCCACGCGCTCCCGCCCCCCCCGCACCGGCGCAAGCCGCCGGACCCCGCAACTAGCCCCCTCTTGCCTGGGCCGCAAGCGTCACCGGGCATCGTTCACACACCAGGAGACAGCCATGCACAAAAAGCAGACGACCGCAGTGACACGGCGCGAGGCGATCGCGCGCATCGCCTGGACGGCAACGGCCTCCGCGCTCCCCTTTCCCGCGCTGGTCCGTGCCAATGGCGGCCCGGTCCGCCTTGTCATCGCCTCGACCCCCGGGACCGGCCCCGACACCATGTCGCGCCTGATGCAGCCGCTGCTGCAATCGCGCTGGGACCGCACCGTGATCGTGGAGAACAAGCCCGGCGCCGGCGGCGTCATCGGCATCGATGCGGTCGCCAAGTCCGCGCCCGATGGCGGCACCTTGATGCTGCAGACGTCAACCATGTTCCTGTTGCCGTACTTCTACAAGAGCATCCCCTTCGATCCGGTCAAGAGCTTCCAGCCCATTTCGCAGGTAGGATGGAGCACATTCGCGCTCGTCGTGAACGACAGCGTTCCCGCCAGCGACCTGCCCACGCTCATACGGTGGCTCGCGGCGGGTGGCGGGAAAATCAGCTACGCCAGCCCGGGCAACGGCACCGAGAACCACCTGTTCGCGGAATTGTTCAAGCAGCAGGCGGGCGTGGAAATGATGCACGTGCCCTATCGCGGCACGGCCAATGCCATCCAGGACCTGATCGGCAACCAGGTGGCCTTGATGTTCCTTCCCATCGCCACCGCCAACACCCATGCCAAGACCGGCAGGCTGCGCATCATCGGCTGCACCAGCAAGGAGCGCTTTCCGCTGCTGCCGCAGATTCCCTCGCTGCAAGAACAGGGGCTGGCCGGATTCGACTTCAGTGTCTGGTACGGCGTGTGGGGCCCCGCCGGCATGCCCGCCAATATCGTCTCGCAATACAACGAGGGCATTCGCGGCGTGCTCGCCAGGCCCGACATCGTCAAGCAATTCGGCGAGCAAGGCTGGGCCGTGAAGTCCGGGTCCCCGCAAGAACTCGACGCGCTCGGCCGCCAGCAATACACCCGATGGGGAGAGGTCATCGAACAATCCAAGATCGATACGGGGGTATGACCGTGAGCGAGTCGATTGCCGACGAATTCGGCGGACGCCCGGTCTGGCTGGTCGGCGCCACCGGTACGCTGGGACAGGCCATGGCGCGCCTGCTGTCGCAACGCGGGGCGATACTCGCCCTGTCGGGACGGCGCGCGGCCGAACTGGAACAGTTGGCGGCCGGCCTGCCGGGCCAGGCCATCGCCGTCCCTGTCGACCTGCTGGACCAAGCGAGCGTGAATGACGCCGCGCGGAGCATCAAGCGCAGGCTCGGCGCGGCCGGCTCCCTGGTCGTTTCAGTGTCCATTTCCGCGTTCGGCGAATTCCTCGAATTGCCCGAAGCAAGTTTCGCGTCGGCCATGGACACCAAATACCTGGGCGCCCTGCGCGCCATGCGTGCCGTGCTGCCGGACATGATCGCGCAACGCTATGGCCGCATCGTCACGCTGTCCGGCGGCAGCGGCAGCCGGCCGCGGCCGGTGCACCTGCCCGGCGGAGCCGCCAACGCCGCCCTGGAGCTGCTCTCGCGCGGCGCCGCCATGCGTTATGCCCGCGACGGCATCCGCGTCAACGTCGTCGCCCCCGGTCCCATCGCCTCGCCCCGCATGCAAGCCATCGTCGCGGCCTCGGACGCCGCTGGCCAGGGCGACGGCGACCGGCCCGCCGGCCAACCCCGGGATGTGGCCGAAGCGGTCTGTTATCTCTTGAGCGAGCGGTCGAATTTCGTCAATGGCACGGTACTGAAAGTCGATGGCGGCACACACTGATCCTACCCTCTCGCAATGGCTGGGCGACCGGTTGGCGTCGGCGGCCCGCACCGGGCTTCCCGCCGACGCGCTGGAGAGCGCCCGCCGGCTGATCCTCGACACGCGCATGGTGGCCTGGGCGGGCGCGGCACAGCCTGACGTCATCGCCGTGCGCGAGCTGACATGGCGCAACGGCGGCGCGGCGCAAAGCAGCATCTGGTCGGGTCCGTGGAAGGTGCCCGCGGCCGAGGCCGCGTTCGTGAACGCGCTCTGCGCCTCGGCCCTGGACTATGACAGCCTGCACGCCAACGTGCATCCCGATGCCATCGTGGCGGCTTCGGCCTGGGCCGTGGGCGAGTCGGTCCATGCCACGGGACGCGAGGTCCTGCAGGCCTGCGCCCTGGGCAGCGAACTGGTCTGCCGGCTGGCCGACGCCGTCTCGGGGCCGCAGAAGGGTTGGACCATCGGCGCCGTCCTTGGCACCTTCGGCGCCGCCGGCGCCGCCGCGCTGCTGATGCGGCTGCCTCCGGAACAGATCGCCCATGCCTTGGGGCTGTGCCTGTCCATGGCCGCCGGTTCGCAGCAGGCCAACGTCGAACAGGTACTGGCCAAACGCCTGCAACCCGCGCTGGCCGCCCGCGCCGGCGTCCAGGCCGCCCTGCTCGCCCAGGCCGGCATGACCGCGCCGGCCCAGGCCTTCGAGGGGCCATTCGGTCTCTGGAATCTGTATTTCCCAAGTGATCGCGAGCGCGTCTCGGATCAATTCGGCGTCCGGTTTTCGCTACGGGAGACCGGCCTGAAGAAGTACCCGGTCTGCGCCTGCAGCCATGCCGCGCTGGACGCCCTCCACGCCATCCTGCGGCCAGGCGGCATCCAGCTCGACGACATCGCCAGGATCGAGGCGCAGATCTCGCCATTCATGGACAGGCTGGTAGGCGGCGCGTTCTCCCCCGCGTCCAACCCTCAGGTCACGGGACAATTCTCGCTGCGCTACGGATTGGCCTCGATCGCCCTGCGCGGCCGGCTCGGCCTGGCCGAGATCGCGCCGGCCGCGGTACTCGACCCCGGGATCGCCGGGATCGTGGACCGCATCCACCTCGCCGTCGACACCCGCCATACCGGAGAGCTGGCGCCGGCCACGGTCCGATTGACGCTGCGCTCGGGCCAGGCCATCGAACATACGGTGACAACCATGCCGGGCGGTCCCGCCGCCCCCATGAGCGCCGCCGAACTCGAACGGAAGTACCTGGAATGCGCGGCCGTGCACGCGGCGGAAAACGCCCCTGCCCTGGTCGCCGCCGAAATCGCCCGCCTGGCCCGCATGGACCGGCTCGACGATATCAACCACTGGACCGCGGCCGGGAATACCGGGCCGGACCGTGGCGCCTGATCAGAACCCGCCGAACATCGTGCCCAGCGCGATGACCAGCGCCAGCGCCGGCAGCGGAAAAAGGATCGTCACCGCGGCGATGTCTCCATACGATTGCCGGTGCGTCAGCTTGCAGATGGCCAGCAGCGTGATGATGGCGCCGCAGTGCGGCAAGGTGTCCATGCCGCCGGCCGCCATCACCGCAACGCGGTGCATGAGTTCGGCGCTGATGCCCGCCTCGTGCGCCATGCGCAGGTAGTCCTGGCCCAGCGTCTGCAAGGCGATGCTCAGCCCGCCCGAGGACGACCCCGTGATGCCCGCCAGCACATTCATCGCCACCGCCTCGGAAATCAGCGGATTGCCCGGCGCCACGTTCAGCACCGCATCGCGGATGATGGCGAACCCCGCCAGCCCGGCGATGATCGCCCCGTAGCCCACTTCGGAAGCCGTGTTGAAGAGCGGCAGCATGAAACCGAACACGCCCTGGTTGATGGTGTTCTTCAGGTTGCTCCAATGCTTGAGCCGCAGCAGCACCAGCACCGTGCAGGCCGTGGCCAGCGCGACGATCAGCGCCCACAGGCCGACGATCTTCTGCGGCGCCAGGTCGGGGAAGCGCTGGGCCAGGAACGAGAAATCCACCGCCGGGAACACGACATAGGTGAACAGGGCGTTGATCCCCACCACCAGCAGCAGCGGCAAGAGGGCCAGCGGCACCGGCATGATCGACCAGCGGGCGTCCTGCCGCGCGCCGGCGTCCGTGGGCGCGCCCTCTTGCGCGTCGTCGTGGTCGCCGTAGCCCTCACCCGCGGCATGGGCGGCCGCGGCGCGGCGCCGCAGCCACCAGGTGCCGCCGCCGAACATGATGATGGCCGCGATGATGCCCAGGCCGGGCGCCGCGAAAACATTGGTGCCGAAGTACGGAATGGGGATCGCGTTCTGGATGGCGGGCGTGCCCGGCAAGGCCGTCATGGTGAAGGTGAAGGCCCCCAGCGCGATCGTGGCGGGAATCAGCCGCTTGGGAATCCGCGCCGCCTTGAACAGGTCGACCGCGACCGGATAGATCGCGAAGGCCACGACGAACAGCGACACGCCGCCATAGGTCAACAGCGCGCAGGCCAGCACCACGGTGACGATGGCGTGCTTCTCGCCCACGCTGGCCACGATCCAGCGCGACAGCGTATTGGCCGCCCCCGAGTCGGCCATCAGTTGGCCGAACAGCGAGCCCAGCAGGAAAATGGGCAGGAATTGCAGCACGTAGCCGCTCAGGGCCGTCATGAACGTGCCGGTATAGATGGGCAGCAACAGCGCGGCATCGCCGGACAGCACCACCGCCAGCGCGCCCATCAGCGGCGCCAGCAGCAGCACGGTGACGCCGCGATAGGCCAGGTACATCAACAGCGCCAGGGAAACGACGATGGCAAGCGTGCTGGTCATGGGACTCCTTCGGGCAAGGCTGGGCAAAGCCCGATCATCTCATACCGACACGACAGTCTCCGGTCCGCGTCCCGGCCGGACACCTTCCTAGGCCGCGAGCGGCGCCAGCCCCCGCAAGTAGGCCAGCGTCTCGGCCAGGCCGACGACGTCGCCGTACTTGGTGTCGAGATCGAACAGGCTCTGCGCATGCGCGGCGGCCGAGCGGTCTCCCACCCCTTCCTGTACCACCATGGGCCGGAATCCCAGCTGGCAGGCATCCACGGCGGTGGCGCGCACGCAGCCGCTGGTCGACGTGCCCGTCAGGATCAGCGTATCGACGCCCAGGTTCTGCAACCGGGACGCGAGGTCGGTGCCGAAGAAACACGATGCATACTTCTTGTAGAGCACGATGTCGTGCTCGCCGCGATGCAGCCTCGCATCGATGTGGTGGCCGTCGCCCTCGGCCGCCAGGGACATCGACCCCTTCTGCTTGATGGCCCACAGGCCGGCGTCCCGCATCTGCGGGTCGTCATAGCGCACGCAGGTGAAGATGGCGGGCACGCCCTTCTCGGCGGCGGCATCCAGCAAGGCGTTGGTGGCGGCGACCTGGGCCGAGAGATCGGCGCCCAGCGGGCGCGACGGGTCGGTGAAACCCTTGGTCAGGTCCACCACCATGAGCGCGGGCCGGCGGCCGAATCCCAGCCGCACGGCGAAACCGCGTTCGCGGAAAAAAGCGTAATCCGGATGCTGCGAAATATCGATCAATTGCTTCGTCCTGAAAAAACGCCGCCTCGCGACGGCGTGAAAACACGGCTCACTGCACGTGGATGCCGGCCTCGCGTATCACTTTCTCCCACTTGGCCGCGTCCGCGGCAAAACGCCGGGCCAGTTCCTGCTGCGGCAGGTACTCGGGCTCGATCCCCTGCGCGGCCAGCGTGGCGCGCGCATCCGCCGACAGCATCACGCGCTGGATCTGTTCGCCCCACTTGTCGACCACCTCGCGCGGCAAGTTCTTCGGCCCGACCACGCTGACCCACAACTGGCTGGCGTACCCCGGCACGCCAGCCTGGGCGACGGGCGGCACGCCGGGCAGCGCGGCGACCGGCACTGTGTCCGCCACCGCCAGCGCCTTGAGCTTGCCCGCCTTGATGTGGGGCAACACGGCGCTGATGGGCGAAAACACCAGCTGGATCTGCCCGCCCAGCAGGTCCGCCACCGCCGGGGCCGTGCCTTTGTAGGGCACGTGCACCATCCGGATGTCCGCCATGGATTGGAACAACTCGGCCGACAGGTGATGCAGCGTGCCCTCGCCCGCCGACCCGAAGGTCAGCTTGCCCGGGTTCTTGCGCGCCAGATCAATGAATTCCCCGACTGTGTTCGCGGCCACGGAAGGATGCACCGTCATCACGATGGGCACCTTGGCGATGCTCGCCACCGGAGTCAGGTCACGCCCGATGTCGAACGGCAGGTTCTTGTACAGCAGCGGCGCCACCGACCAGATCTCGTTGGGCAGCACCAGCATCGTGTAGCCGTCGGCCGCCGCCTTGGCCACGGCCGACGTGCCTATCTGGCCCGCCGCGCCCGGACGATTCTCCACCACGACCGGCTGCCCCCAGGCCTCGCCCGCCTTCGACGCGAAGTAGCGCGCCATGTAGTCCGTGCTCCCGCCCGGGGAAAACGCATCGATCAGCTTCACCGTCCGCGCCGGATAGTCCGCCGCGGCGGCCGGCCCCCCGGCCAGCCATACCGCCACCGCCAGCCCCGCGCCGGCCGCGCGCGCAAAGATATTCATGTCGTCCCCTCGTTGTCTTGTCGATGCGCGCCATTAGATGACGGGGCAACGGGGGCATCCAGAACATTTTTGCTATGCGAGCGGTATGTTTTCGTTACCGCGGCTCCTTTACCATGCAGCCGTGCCCCACTCCAGCCCCGAGGTGTCCGATGAACCTGCGGCAGCTACGCTACTTCCGCGCGGCGGTCGAACAACGCAACTTCACCCGCGCGGCCGAACGCATGCACGTCGCCCAGCCCGCGCTGGGCCAGCACATACGCATGCTGGAGGAAGAACTGCAGGTGACCTTGCTCACGCGCCATTCGCGCGGCGTCGCCCCCACCCCCGCGGGCCAGTTGCTTTATTCCCGCAGCGCCGAAGTGTTCGAATTGCTGGAGCAGATCCGCAAGGAAGTCGTCGGGGTCGACCGCAAGCAGCGCCCCGCCATCTCGCTGGGGTTGACGCCCAGCCTGACCCTGCTCATCGGCGCCGACCTGCAACTGGCGGCCACGCACGCGCTGCAACACCTGACCCTGAGCCTGCGCGAGGATCCCAGCTTCCTGCTGGTCGACGCCGTGGAACGCCAGGAGCTGGACATCGCGCTGGCCTACGACATCGATCCCCGGCAGGGCCTGTCCATCACGCCGGCGCTCAAGGAGCAGCACCTGTTCGTGACGCACCCCGACCAGGCACCGCCGCAGGACGCCGTCACGCTGGACCAGATCCTGGGCTTCGGCCTGGCCATGGGCACCGAGCGCGACATCGGCCGCCGCGCGCTGGCGCGGGTGGCGGGCATGCCGCCCGCCGAGCTGCCGATCCGCTACGAGGTCCAGTCCATCGCGGCGATCCGCGAGCTGCTGCTGCGCGGCTCGGCGGCCAGCGTGCTGCCATACGGGACCGTGGCTCGGGAGTTGGCGCAAGGCACCCTGGTCGCGCGGCGCATCGTCGGATGCGAGATGGAAAGCGTCCTGTACGTGGTGCGGCGGGCGAATACCGACCGGGACGACGGCGCGCTGGTGGAGATGGCGCTGGCGATGATCCTGGAACGCCTGGGGGACATGGCCCGCCGCTGACCCGCCGGCACGGTCTCGTCACGCCGCGCCGCACGCCCGCACGAAATCGTCCGCCAGCCCCGCCACGGCGCGCTTGGGCCAGATCGCGCTGACGTCGAAGCTGGGCAGCCGCGCGCCGTCCTCGACCTCGCAATAGCGCACGCCGGCGAAATCCAGCGAACGTATCCAGCTGGGCAGCAGCGCGATCCCGCAACCGCCGGCCACGCAGGCCAGCACGGTCAAGGTCCGGTTGGCCTCCTGCACGATTTCCGCATCCAGGCCCGCCTTGCGGAACGCGTCCATGACGGCCTCGTAGAAGGTCGGCAATTGCGAATGCGGAAACATCACCAGGCCGGCCCGGGCGATGTCCGCCATCGACATCCGCTCCTGGCCGCCGGGCAGCAGGTCTTCCGGCACCGCCGCCACGAGGCGCTCGCGCATCAGCACTTTCTCGTGCATGACCCCGGACAGGGCCACCGGCGTATGCACCAGCGCCACGTCGATCTCGCCGCGCGACAGGGCCTGCGCCTGCTCGGCGTTGCTCATCTCGCGCAGCACGATGCGCAGGCCGGGGACCTCGCCGCGCAGGACGCGCAGGGCGCGCGGCAGGATATCGACCAGCGCGCTGGAAACCAGCCCGACGCGCAGCACCCCCGCCCGTCCCGCCGCGATGGCCTGGGCCGCGTCGATGGCGTTGACGATGCGGAACACGCCGCGCCGGACTTCCTCGGCGATCTGCCGCGCCGCCGGCGTGGGCTCGGCGCCGCGCC
Organism: Pigmentiphaga sp. MLSB6-MA01; assembly: GCF_058793475.1. Classification (NCBI taxonomy): domain Bacteria; kingdom Pseudomonadati; phylum Pseudomonadota; class Betaproteobacteria; order Burkholderiales; family Alcaligenaceae; genus Pigmentiphaga; species Pigmentiphaga sp. MLSB6-MA01. Next base: position 62,848 of record NZ_JBXAFV010000012.1, read on the forward strand.
GCGACCGCTGGAACAGCGTCACGCCCAGTTCGCGTTCGAGCCGCGCCAGGGACTGGCTCAGGGCCGGCTGGGCCACGCCCAGCTTCTCGGCCGCCTTGCTCAGGCTGCCCGTGTCCAGGACCGCGATGAACTCTTCCAGGCGCCGGATATCCATCACAAAACCTTATATAAAAACATGGTTTCCAGTATAGATAAATATAACAAGCCTTCCTAGAATCGGCCCAACCGGCACGATCACCCAAGCCGGATACGATTCTGGAGAGACACCCCGTGGCCGACCCCACGCCCCCGCTCGTCGATGCGCACGCGCATGTCTTCGCCCGCTCGCTGGCGTTGACGCCGGACCGGCGCTACGCGCCGCAAGCCGATGCCTTGCTGGAGGACTATCTCGCGCATCTGGACACCCATGGGCTGCATGCCGGCGTGCTGATCCAGCCCAGCTTCCTGGGCACGGACAACCGCTACATGCTCGACGCCATCCGCCAGGCGCCGCGCCGCCTGAAAGGCGTGGCGGTCGTGGACGAACATGTCTCGCCCGCCGAACTGGAGCGGTTGGCGCATGGCGGCATCGCCGGCATCCGGCTGAACCTGATCGGCCGGCCGCTGCCCGTGCTGGATCAGGGCGGCTGGCCCCGATTGCTAGCCTGCCTGCGGGCGCTGGACTGGCATGTCGAAGTCCACGTGGAAGCGGCGCGCCTGTCCGGCATCGTCGGCCCGCTGCGCGCGGCGCACTGCCGCGTGATGGTGGACCACTTCGGCCGGCCCGACCCGGCGTTGGGTGCCGCCGACCCCGGTTTCCAATGGCTGCTCGAGGCCGCCCGCGACGACGGCGTCTGGGTCAAGCTCTCGGGCGCCTATCGCAACGGGTCCGAGCCGGGCGGACCGGCGGCAGGCCAAGCCGCACGCCTGCTGGTCGAACATGCCGGCCCGGACCGCCTCGTCTGGGGCAGCGACTGGCCCCATACCCAGCACCCCGGCGTGACCTATGCGCAAACCTATCAGGCACTCGCCGACTGGATCGGCGACATCGATCTACGCCTGCGCATCCTCGCGGCCAATCCAAGCCGCTGCTTTACATTCTAAGGAGACACCATGATCCGTATTCCCTTCCTAGCCACGCTGGCCTTCGCCCTGCCCTTGTCGGCCGCGCACGCCGCCTGGCCCGAGAAACCCGTCACCCTGATCGTCACCTATCCGCCCGGCGGCACGGTGGATACGGTGGCCCGCATCATGGGCCCCAAGCTGTCGGCCAGACTCGGCCAATCGGTCATCATCGACAACAAGGGCGGCGCCGGCGGCATGATCGGCGGCGCCGCGGCGGCCCGCTCCGCCCCCGATGGCTACACCTTCATGCTCGATGCCTCCAACCACGCGCAAAATCCCGCGCTGCAAAGCAAGATGAGCTTCGATACGCTCAAGGCCTTCGACTCCGTATCGCTGCTGCTGCGCGTGCCCAACGTGCTGGTGACCTCGCCACAAGGCACGATGTCCTCGGTGCAGGACCTGATCCGCAACGGCAAGTCCAAGACCCCCGCCTACTTCGCCTCGGCCGGCCCCGGTTCGGCCCAGCACCTGGCCGGCGAACTGTTCAACGTCATGGCCGGCACCTCCCTCGTCCACGTCGCCTATAAAGGCGGCGGCCCGGCCATGGTCGACGTGATGTCCGGCCAGGTGCCCATCATGTTCGCCAGCCTGGGCTCGGCATGGACCCACATCCAGAACGGCAAGCTGCGGCCCATCGCGGTTGGCGGCGACAAACGCTCGGCCGTCCTGCCGCAGATCTCCACCATCGCCGAATCCGGCGTGCCGGGCTTCTCGTCCTACGAATGGAATGCCGTGTTCGCCCCCGCCGGCACCCCCAAGCCCATCATCGACCAGATGTCGGCCGCGCTGGCCGACGTGCTCAAGGATCCCGAGGTCAAGACCAGGCTCGAAGGCATCGGGGCCGAACTGGTCGGCTCCAGTCCCGCCGAACTCGAGACCTTCCGCCGCGCGGAGATCCAGAAATGGCAGGACGTGGTCAAGAAGAGCGGCATCACCATCAACTGAAGACCGGAACCCTGCTCCGCCCGGCGCCCCGGCCGGACCGTCAATCGTCGATCCGGGCCTGCTCGTAGAAGCGGTAGCCCTTGGCCCGCAGCGTGCTGACCGGCAACGCCTGGCCGCAGGCTTGCATCACCTTGGTGCGCAGGCGCCGCATCTGCGTATCCAGACGGCGCTGGTCATATGACAGATAGTCCTCCCCCAGCGCCTCGATGACGGCGCGGCGCGTCACGCACGGCCCGCCGCTCATCAACGCCCGCAGCACGACGTGGTCCTGCTCGGACAGGGGGATGACGACACCCTTGGACGAAACCAGCCGCCGCGGCCGCGCCGACAACCGCCAGCATGACGGATGTTCCGGCAGCAGCTGCGGCTCGACCAGGGCGCCGTCGCCGAGCTTGCGCTCGGTGATGTCGCGCGCCACGCCGATGCGCAATTGGTGCTCTTCCGACCAGGCCGCCGACCAGCTGATGTAGACCACCGTCCCGTCCTTGCGGATGTAGCGGTTCTCGAAATAGCGTTGCAGATAGCCGCCCATGACGCGGTCGATGGAGCCCCGGGTCCGGTCGCGATCCTCCGGATGCACCAGGTCCAGCATGTACTTGCCGGCCATTTCTTCCGGCGTATAGCCGAAGATGCGCTCGCATGCCCCGGTGACCGACACGCATTGCCCTTGCGCGGTCACCGCGCATACGGCGTCCAGCATCAGATCGTCCAGGGCGCCCGAGAATGCCCCGGCCCGCCCGTTCCCGCCCTCGTCATCCATCCTGCATGCTTCCTGCCCGCCGCCCGCGACATCCTGGGAAATACCCCAGGAAAGGGTACCCCTGTTGCACGACAGGCAACATCTTACAAGCAGCTCAGGAGGCGTGCGCAGGCCTCCAGCCGGCGGTGATGGACGAGAGGCCCGCCGGCAACGGGCATCAGGCCGGCGTGGCCAGTTCCGGATGGTCGGCCAGCCATTTGGCCAGCAGCCCCTGCATGCCACCCTCTTCCACGATGGTCTTGATGTCGCGCGCCACGGCGGGGTATCGGCGCGTCTCGCCCCGGGTCAGATCGATCACCTCGCCGCTCTCGAAATCGACCTCCAGTTCATCGCCGTCCTGGACGAACTCCCGGATCCCCTTGCACTGGATCAGGCACGGCAAGGCGACGCCTATCGCCGCCCGGAAGGAGCGGAACGGCATCGACTCGCACAAGACGCGCAGGCCCAGCGCCTTCATGGCGATCATGCCGTTGTTGTGCGCCTTGCCGCAGAAGAAGTTCTTGCCGGCGACGATGAAATCGCCCGGCCGGATGCGCGTCTTCAGGCCGGGATCGATCTCGTTGAACAATTCGGGAATCAGCAACGCCGGGTCCGTCACCCGTCCGGTAATGAAGTCGAAGCGCATGACGCCGCCGTCGTGGGGCACGTCGTCCCCCAGGACATGGCAACGCGCGCGGGTCTTCCAGCCGCCTTCCAGGGCCATGTGTCGTCTCCTCAGTGAATGTCAGTGAACAAGTGCCGGATCCGGCTCGGCCCGGGAGGCATCCGCCCACGAACGCGGATCGACGATCCGGCCCGCCAGCGCCGACGCGGCCACGGTGGCCGGGCTGCCCAGATAGCATTCCGCTTCCTTCGACCCCATGCGGCCGACGCCGTTGGTGGCGGCGGTCGAGATCGAGACCTCGCCCGGGCCCAGGGGCGCCCCCACCCCGCCCGCGCAAGGACCGCAGCCCGCCGGCAGCAGGATCGCTCCCGCGTCCAGGAAAACCTGGCTGATGCCTTGCTCGGCCATGCGGCGCGCGATTTCCACCGTGCCGGGCACGACGAACAGGCGCACGCGGTCGGCGATCTTGCGGCCGCGCACGATGTCGGCCGCGAGCGCGAAATCCTCGAACATGCCCGATCCGCACGACCCCAGGTAGGCGTGATCGACCGGACGCCCCGCCGCCTGCCCCACGGGCACGGCATTGTCGGGGCGCCCCGGCAGCGCGACCTGGGGTTCGAGATCGCCCAGGTCGAGCGCCAGGCGGCTCTCGAAGCGGGCATCGTCGTCGCTGCGCACCCAACTGTCGTCGGCCGGCGCCCCCGTCGGCGACAAAGGCGGGAAGATGACGCCGCTGACGCCGATCTCGGTCAAGGTATTGCACAGCGCGATACGCTCGGCCAGCGGCATCGCTTCGACCGCGTCGCCGCCGAACTCGACGATGCGATGATCGAATTCCAGGCCGTGGCGGCCCGAACTCAAGTCGGCGGACAGACGAAAGCCCAGGTCCCGCGCCAGCACGCCCGGCGCGAACCTGCCGCGCAGCTCGACCCGCAACGTCTCGGGCACCACGGTCCACATCGAGCCGGTCGCCAGCACCATGGGCACGTCCGGTCCGGCGCGCAGCGCCAAGGCCCCGACCGCGCCGAAATTCGTGCAGTGCATATCGTAGGCGAACAGGAACATGCCCGGTTTGACCAGGCCCGCCTCCATCGGATAGATGTGGCCGTGCCCGCCCCGCCCCACATCGAAGAAATGCCCGACCTTCCACTCGGCCGCGATGCGCCGGTTGGCCCGGCTCTGCTCGATCGAACGCGGCGTGGTCTGGATGGTGTTGTGGTCGGTGATGATCATCACCCGTTCGGCGTTCGTGATGCGCCGGTAGCCGATGTCGCTCAGCTGCTTGTGGGCGGTCTCGACATAGCCGTCGTGCATGATCACCAGCTCGGGTTCGGGCGAAATCACGTCGCCCGGCTTGACGCTGTCCAGCCCGCATGCGCGCGCCAGCAGCTTCTCCGTCATGGTCATGGCCATCTGCTGTCTCCTCTTGATAGCTTGCCGGGTTCTCCGTCCGGCCGGTTCATTCAGGCGGCCGGCGGCCGCGCGGCTTTCGCGCCGGCCAGTTCAGGCACGGAAACACCGGCGGCCACGCGCTCGCACTGGGCGGCCTCCGAGGCCGCCTTCCTGCGCGCGAACGCCAGCACGGCCTGCGCGTGCTCGCGCGGGATGAAGCACACCCCGCTGTCGTCGGCCACCACGACGTCGCCCGGATGCACCCGCACGCCGCAGATCTCCACCGGGCCGTTGATCTGCATCGTTTCCAGCCGCCACTTGCCCGTCAGCGGCGTGCGCAGCGACGCCCAGATCGGATAGCCGATGGAACGGGAATGCCCCAGGTCACGGATACCGCCGTCGATGATCGCGCCCACTTCCCCCTGGCGCTTGCCGATCGTGCATCCCACCCCGCCCAGGTTGGAGCCGTGCGCGATGCCCTGGATCACCAGGATGTCGCCCGGCCGCGCCAGGTTGTGCGCCTCCATTTCTCCCATGCGGTTGTCGCCCTGCTTCACATAGACCAGGGGATCTTCCGCCCTGGCCGCGTTGAGCAGGGTCAGCGCCGACCCCACCACGCTCGTGCCGGGCAGGGTCGGCGCCAGCAGGGACGCGGCCACCTGGCCGTGCACGCCCAGCTCGTCGAGCGCATCGGATACCGCGCTCACCACGTCGCCCAGGTCCCGGAACCCTTGCAGGATCTCCGCCGGTACGCGCGGCGGATCCAGATCGGCGATACGTTCCCGGGCGATCTTCCCGGTCAGGATTCTTTCGGTCATGCGCGTCTCCGGTAATCAGTCCGATTCGTTCGGGGTCGCCGGCGAGCCGTCCGCCGGCACCGCCAGCAACTTCTGTCCCAGCTTGGCGAGAAAGGCCGCCCAATCCTTGCGAAACCCCGGGTCCGAGGGCGATCGCCCCGTCGCCATGCGCGTGATCTGCGCATAGGCCAGCGGATAGTTGGCCAGCGCGAACACCGCCAGTTGCAGCAGCTCGGGATCCAGGTCGTCGGCCAGCCGGCGGTCGCCCTGGGCGGCCTTGATCGCCCCGATGCTCCGCTGGATCGTGCGCCCCCGTTCGACCTCGCCGGGAATGCCGGTTTCCTCGCCTTGCGCCGCCTCCCAGGTCAGGAACCTGACCCATTCCAGGTTGCTCAAGGCCCGGTGGAATCGCCAGACGAACAGCAGTTCCGGCTGCGCCAGCGGATCGGCCGCCGCCAGCATGGTGTCGTCGGCCTTGGAGGCCGCGAGCGCATCCGCGTGCTGCAACGCGCGGACCTCGTTGAAGATGTCTTCCTTGCCGCGAAAGTAGTGGTAGATCAGTTCCTTGGTCACCCCCGCCGCGCGGGCGATCGACTCCATGCGGGCACTGGCGAAGCCCTTGTGCGAGAACTCGTGGCGGGCCGCGTCGACGATCGCGCGGCGGGTTTTTTCTGCATTGCGGGTACGGGCCATGGGCGTGGAAAAGAAAGAAAACCTGAAGATACCGCTCACGAACCCCTGGCGGATAACTTACTTCATGGTAAATTAACTGCACGCGGAGTGTCAACGCGCCGCTTCGCGAGCAAGACGACCAGGAGAAGGCCCAAGCCGCCGCCGAGCGGCACGGCCATCGCTCCCTACGGGATCGTGGTCGTCCATGATCCATCCATGAGGAGACAGCCTTGAAGATCCTGACATCGGCGTTCATCGCCGCCGCGGCGTTCGCATCGTGCAGCGCCCTGGCCCAGGCCCCCCGCGCCTACCCGACCAAGCCCGTGCGCATCATCGTGCCCTTCGCCGCCGGCGGCCCCACCGACTACATCGCGCGCCTGGTCGCCGAAAAACTGGCCACCGCGCTGGGCCAGCCCTTCATCGTCGAAAACCGCCTGGGCGCGGGCGGCGTGGTGGGCGCGGAAGCCGCCCTGCGCTCCCCGCCCGACGGCTATACCCTGCTGGTGGCCTCGGCCAGCTACGCGGTCAATCCGGCCTTGATGAAAATGTCGTTCGACGCCGCCAACGACGTCCAGCCCGTCATCAACATGGTGGTCGGATCGACCGTGTTCGCCGCCCATGCCGGCACGCCCTTCAACACGCTGGGCGAAATGGTCGCCTACGCCAAGGCCAATCCGGGCAAGCTGAACTACGCGACCCAGGGGGCGGGCAGCATCACCCACGTCACCACCGAGGCCTTCCTGGCCGCCACCGGGATCACGGCCACGCACATCCCCTACAAGGGCATCGGGCCGGCCCTGACCGCGCTGGCATCCGGAGAAGTGCAATTCGTGCTGCCCGACTACGGCGCCGCGCGGGCCCTGGTCACCGCCGGCAAGGTCAAGATCCTGGCCGTGGCGGGCAACCGCCGGCTGGCGGAACTGCCCAACGTCCCCACCGCCGCCGAGGCCGGCTTCCCGCAGACCGCCAGCTCGGGATCGTGGCAAGGCATGTTCGCGCCCAAGAACACCCCGCCCGAAGTCGTCGACACGCTCAACCGCGAGATCAACCGGATCCTGCGGAACAAAGAGGTCGTCGAACAACTCGGCGCCCGCTACGCCGAACCCGTGGGCGGCACGCCCGACGCCTTCGGCGCCCAGGTGAAGGCCGACATCGCCCGCTTCGGTACCGTGGTGCGGACGGTGGGCATCAAGGCGGAGTGAGCGGCGCCGACAGGCGGACCGGCCACGAGGCGATGCGTTTTTTCGCCCATTAACTTACTGAAAAGTAAATTAATGGGCGGAAGGCAACGGGAGACATCCGGACAAGCGGAGACCGATGCTTCGCCCCCGGGCGCCTACGACAAACCGGCGCTCCCGCGCAAGCTCCCGGCCATGGCCAGGATTTCCTCGTAGCGAAAGGGAACCGTGGCATCGGCCATGACGCGTTCAAGCAGGCCGGTTTCCCAGCGCAGGTACTCGCGCATCGCTTCTTCGACGCCGCTGTCCCGGTCATAGGGCCGGTACCATACGTCGTCGATGGCGGTCAGGTACCGAGGATCGCCCGCGGTGAACGAGTCCGCTCCGACGTCCCGCAAGCCTCCCCGCAGATGCGTGGCGTCGCGGCCCATGGCTCGCGCGTCGGCCGCGGCCAGCGCCGAAAGACGGCCGTCGGCGCAGGTGAATACCAGCGGCACGTCGGCCGGCATGCCGGCCAGCGTCTGCGCGAGACGCGAGCGCACGGTCCAGGCCGCCCCCGGCAGATGGCGCGCCCGGTACTGGCGCGAATCGCCCACGTCGATCACGCGCGCCGCGGGCGCCAGCGGCAGCCGCACGCCGTCGTCATCGACGCCAACGGCCTCGGCCGGCCGGGGCGGCGCGAGCGCATCGGCCCGCGCGCGGTGGATGTACACCTCCCACCCCATCTGGCGCAGCCAGAAAGCCGTCATCGGCGCCTGCACCGCATCGGTATCGAACACGATGATGCGCGCGTTGCGCACCGGTGCGTAGGCATCCGTCTGCTGCACCAGTTGGCCGCCCGGCGCGCTGATCGCCCCGGGCAGCGTGCCGGCCCGCCAGGCGCCCGGCAACCGGACATCGAACAGATAACAGCTGCGGGTGGCATCGGCGAGCAGTGCATGCACCCCCTCGCTTCCGATCACCGCGATGCGCAGCGCGGACGCCAGCCTCGCCGCGGCAGGCGCGGCGCCCTCGGCCAGGGGCCGGTCGACATGGGTCTCGCACCGGCCATGATGGAACGGCAGACCAGCCAGGCGCTGGCCCATCAGGCCATTCTTCAACGCCCGCACATCGTGCTTGCCGGCGCTGATGAGCGACTGCGCGCCCATGATCGAGCGCGTGCGGCCCGCGCAATTCACGACCACGAGGCCGTCATGGCGCAGCGCGCGGGCGACGAGCTCGCCGCCCGGGCAGGAAGCCGCGCCGGGCATGGACATCGCATGAAATTCCTCTTCGCTGCGGCTGTCGAGCACCAGCACGCCGCCGCTCGCGCCTAGCGCATCGAGTTCCTCGGCCGTGATGGACGGTGTGTCGTAGACGTGCTCGACCACCTCGCCGAAGGCCTTGCTCGGCACGTGGAGGCCGGAATATCCGGCGTATCCCGCCGCGTCCCAACCGGCCTGTCCGCCCTCCAGCACCGCCACGTTGCCGTAGCCCATCAGACACAAGCGGCGCGAGGCCGTGGCCGCCAGGCCGTCTTCGTCGTCGACCAGCACGATGCGTGTCGTCTTGCAGGGCAACGCCGGTCCGGCGCACAGCTCCAGCGTGGACAGCGGCAACGAGGCCGCGTGGAAGATGTGTTGGCGAATGTGGACGCCCGTCTCGCGCACATCCAGCAGCGCGAGCTCGCGGCCATCGGCAAGCATGGCATGCAAGTCCCGGGCCGACACGCGCGGCGCGGCGGCGGGCGGATGGCCGGGCGGTGTCATCGCGTCTGGCAGGATCGGGCCAGCGTGTAGCTTTCTCGCTCCACGCTATGGGCGTTCAGGACCGCCCGGTCGATAACGGGCGTCCTCCCCGCATCCATCAACAACGAGCCGTGCTCGACGATCAGGGGATCCTCGAACAATCGCGCGCGCGTCTTGGCAAAGCCATTCATCTCGCCCGCATGCCGCACGCGGCCTCGCCACACGCAGGCTTCGGCCCAGCATCCGATCTCGGTGGACACGCCGTCTCCCAGCACGGGCAGCAATCCGCGTGCATGAATGTGATCCAGGGCCTGGCACAGCCGTTCGACGCCGCCGGCTTTCTTCATCTTCAATTTGATGAAGCCGATGCCTGGCAAGGCGGCGGCGCGGTCGATGTCGGCCAGGCTATAGATCGACTCGTCCAGCATCACCGGCACCGGCGAGATCCGCGCCACCTCGGCGTTGCTTTCCCAATCCTGCGAGCCACACGGCTGTTCCAGCAGCTCGATATCCGGCACGCCGCGCAAACCGTCCAGGTAGCGGCGGGCATCGTCCAGGGAAAAACCGCAATTCGCATCGATGCGCAGGGCCGCCCGCCCACGCGCCGTCTCGGCAATCGTATGAAGACGCGCGAGATCCTTGCCTACGTCGAAACCCGCCTTGACCTTGAGCGTGGCAAAACCGGATTCGATCAGCCCGTTCACCTCGTCTTTCAACGCTTCGGGATCCTTCGCATGACACGGGGCCAGGAGCGGGATCCTCGTGGTTTCCATCACACGAAGCGCGTCATGCGCCGTCAGCATTTCCAGTGCCGCGATGAGCGTGCTGGCCGCGCACGGATGCATGTCGACCTGGCGCCGCAGGATGGCCAACGCGGCCACCGGATCCGTTCCGATCGACGCCGAGGCGGCATGCTTGCAGAAATCCCAGCCGCCTTCCACGCTTTCGTGGGTGTAGCCCGGCGTGATCAGGGCCTCGCCCCAACCCAGTTCGCCCCCGCTGCCGCGAACTTCGGCCACCACCGGCGTGATCTCGTGGAACACTTTCCGGGAAACCGCGTACGGGGTCTCCAGCGGCATCGATATCCGGTAGAGATGGATGGAATCTATCTTCATGACACGGCCACCGGCGCAAGTTCATCGAGATGGGGCGCGATGGCGAGTATGGCCTTGCCGGTCGTGGCGCGCGAGGCCAGCGCCGTCTGCGCCAGACGCGCCTGCTCCAGCGGCCAGACATGCGGCGCGCTGCCGGCATCGGCGCCCGACGCCAGCCAGCCCATCGCGTCGCCGGCCCGCCGGGCATATTCCTGTGCTGTCGCGATGTAGTCCGCCATATGGGGCCGCGTAAGAAAAACCGATCCGGCTTCCGCCAGCTCCATGGGGTCCAGCGCATCCACCCGCCCCGATGCGTGTCCGTACAGCACGCATGTGCCGCGCCGCCTGAGCGACCGCAACGACCTGGCCAGCGTATCGCGGCCCACGGAATCGAATACCACGTCCACGCCCCTCCCCTCGGTCATGCGCCGGACCTCGGCGGCGAAATCCGCCTCGCGATACAAGATGACTTCCCGGGCGCCCAGGTCGCGCGCGATCCGCGCCTTGGCCTCGTTGCCGGCGGTCGCGATCACGTTCACGCCCAGCGCCCTCGCCCGCCGGATGAGCCATTGCCCCACGCCGCCAGCCCCCGCATGCACCAGGCACCAGTCGTCCGCGCGCAAGCCGAACTCGGTCGTCAAATAGTGCGCCGTCATGGCATTGGTCATCCCGGCGGCCGCACGGGCCAGGGATACGCCGCCGGGCACGCGCGCCAGGCGATGCGCGGGAACGATGGCATGGTCGGCCCAGGCGCCCAGGGTGCGCGTGAAGGCGACACGCGCGCCCGGCTCGATGCCCGCGACGCCCGGCCCCAGGGCGTCGACACATCCGGCCCCCTCGATCCCCAGCGTCAAGGGCAGGCGCGACACATACGTGGCGGACGCCGCGTAGTCTCCCTGGCGCCGGTAGATATCCGTGTAGTTCACGCCCGCGTAGGCCATGCGCACCCGGACCTCGCCCGGACCGGGTTCGGGCACGGGAAGATCCTGCACCAGCCGCAATGCTTCCGGCCCGCCGAAACGCTCGATACGAATAGCGCGCATCGCCACGCCCTCAGGCCGCTTCGGCCGCGGCGCGCACGGCCTGCCGGCCCGATATCTGCGTGCGGTACAAGGTGCGCGGCTGGCTCGCGTCCAGGGCGTCGCGGCGGTGCATCGTGGCAAGGTTGTCCCAGATGAGCATGTCCCCCATGCGCCACTCGTGCCTGTAGACGAACTGCGGCTGGGTGGCATGGGCCCAGAGCCTGTCCAGCAACGCCTCGCCCCGCTCGTCGGGCAACTCCGTGACGTAGGATTTCTGGCGGCGGCCCAGGAACACCACCGAACGCCCCGTGGCCGGATGCACCCTCAGCAACGGGTGGATCGCGCCCAGGGGACGCTCCCCTTCGCGCAGCGCGGCGCCCTCGGCACGCGGCTTGCCGGCGCTATTGAGCGAGCCGTCATGGAAGGCATGGCGCCCCTGGGCTTGCGCCCGCAGCGCTTCCGGCAGCGTGTCGTGCGCCAGATAGAGGTTCGAGAAAAACGTCTCGCCCCCCGTTTCCGGAAGGCGAAGGGGGTACAGTATCGCGCCCCGCGGCGGCAGATCGTCGAATGTCATATCGGCATGCCAGACCAGCTCGGAACTGCCCAGCAATCCCTTGGGCTTGCCGTTCTCTTCTTCGTTGGACATCAGCGCGATCTCGGGGTGCTCGGGAATATGGACGCGGCCGTAGCGCACTCCCGGCGGCATATCGAGCGCGCCGAAGAGCTGGCTGGCGGCCAGGAACTGGCCGGCATCGAGCCGCTGGTCGCGGAAGACCAGCACCAGATGGCGGTTCCACGCCTCGTGGAGCTGCTCGCGCAGGTCCTCGGAAACAGGCTGGCGAAGGTCCAGGCCATGGACTTCGGCGCCCAGGGATGCGCAAAGCGGGGTGATCTTCATCGACATGGTGCTCTACCGTGACAGGGACCGCGGTCGGCCGTTCAGTTGGTGGACGAAATATTCCTGCTCTTGATGATCGGGCTCCAACGCGCGGTTTCGCCGCGGATGTAGTCCATGTATTGCGCGCCGGTCGACGTCTCCGGACGAGAACCTTGCTGGGAAAACAGTTCCAGCAGGTCCGGCGATTTGAGCGCCTGGACCGCGGCTTCGTGGATGCGCCTCACGACCGGCGGCGGCAGGTTCGCCGGGCCGCACAAGCCATAGGCGCCGCCGCCTCCGATCAGGTCCGGATACCCCGCCTCGGCGGTGGTGGGAACGTCCGGCAGGAAGGTGCTGCGCCTGGCATCGGTGACGGCCAGGGCCACCAGCTTCCCGGCGCGGATCTGGGGCAGCACATTCGGCATTTCGCCGATGAACATCTGCAGATTGCCATTGAGCATGTCCATGACGATGGGCGCTCCACTCTTGTAGGGCACGTGCACCATGTCGATCTTCGCGAGCGACATCATGAGTTCGGCCGTAAGATGGGTCATCGAGCCGGTCCCGGCCGATCCGAACGACAGTTTCCCCGGATTCGCGCGCACGTGGGCCACGAACTCCCCCAGCGTCTTGATGCCCAGGCTCGCGGGAACCACGATGACCTTCGAGGTATCGGTAAGCAGGGTGATGTAAGTCAAGTCCTTGTAGACATCGAACGGCAGTTTCATTCCCATCAGCGGCAGATTCACCAGGGGGCCGGGCGGACAGAACAGCAGCGTGTTTCCGTCGGCCGCGCTCTGGGTCACCGCGCTGATGCCGATGACGCCGGCGCCGCCCGGCTTGTTCTCCACCACGATGGGTTGGCCCAATTGGTCGGCAAACGACTTGGCGAAGATGCGCGCGAGGACGTCGGCGGATCCACCCGCCTGATACGTCACGATCAGCCGCACGGGCCGGTCGGGATAGACCGCGTATGCGCACGTCGATGCCGACGCGAATGCGAGACTCAACAGGAATCCGGCGACACGGAAGAATCGGAACATGGGCTTGTACCTCTCGGGTTGTCTCGTTGTATCGATCAGCAAACCGGCCCATCGGTGCTGACACTATGCGATCGATGCTAGCACCCGATGCCTTCGGGTTTCTCTGTATTTTCTGAAGGAAAACTTAAGGATTTCTTTTGTTAGGATTCGACGTGCGTCCTTCGTGGAACGCCCAGCACAGTCGGGGAAGCCCTCCATGTCGTCACGTGAACTGCGGTCTCTGGTTTCCATCGCCGACCACGGCAGCATCACCGCCGCATCGGAAGCGCTTTTCCTGACCGTTCCGGCGGTCAGCGCCCACGTGGCCAATCTCGAGCAGGAATTCGGCGTCCAGTTGCTGGATCGGAAGCGCAAGCCCGCCCGGCTCAGCGAAGCGGGGCTGGTCATCGTCGAACGGGCCAGGGAAATACTCAGGCTGCACGATCAGCTCCACAACGCCGTCGCGGAGTCATCCAGTTTCAGTGGCGTGCTGCGCATCGGCGCCTCGCCCACCGTGCTGACCAGCATCATCCCGCGTTCGCTCGCGGCGCTGCGCAAGGCCTACCCCCGCCTTCAGGTGCGGATGCGGTATGGACGCCCGGCGTTTCTCATCAAGCGGCTCGAACACGACGAAATAGACGTGGCGTTCATCAGCGAACCCAGGACCCAGATCGAAGGCATCAAGTGGACGATGTGCGCGCTGGAGCCCATCGTCGTGGTCGCGCCGCCCCACGCGCGCGGACAAACCGACGAGGCCCTGCTCCATGAGTTCCCGTACATCCGGTTCGGCCGCAACTTCCTGGTCAGCCGGGACATCGAAGAGCACCTGGCGGACCGTCAACTTGTGCTGAAGGATGCCATGGACGTCGAATCCGTGGACGCGATCAAGCTGTTGGTCCTGAACGGCCTGGGTGTGTCCATCGTTCCCGACGGCAACCCCCGGCTCTCGCAGTTGTACGGATTGCGCGTCATGCCGTTGGGAACGCCGCCGCTCATGCGGCGCATAGGCATTGCCGAAGCCGTGGGGGGATCGAAGCAGCAGATCGCCGCTGAACTGCTCGAGATTTTTCGGCGCACGTCACTGCATGAAGTGCATCCGGAACAGGTATGAACGCCAGAGCGAAGGTCCGGCACGGCATGTCAAAGCACCGCCTCCAGTCCTTTTCGATCCAGCAGGCTCAGTAGCTTCAACGACGGCCCGCTGGGCGCCTTGTCCCCTTGTTCCCACTTGCGGATCGTTGAAACACTGGTATTGAGCACCAGCGCCAGCACGGTCTGGCTGAGCTTGAACTTCTCCCGCATGGCCCGAATTTCTTCTTTGCTGTACACCGGGACGGGCTCCAGGCAGAGCGCGTCATATTGGTTCATCTTGCGCTTGGTGATGAACCCCTGGCGATGCAAGTCATTGGCCGTTTCATGCACGGCGGCGAGTATGGGACTCTTCACTTTGGTTCGGCTGGTCATGGCAGATCTCTTGTAGCGACCCGTCTTGGACGGCATCCTTCATTTCCAGATTGGTCAGGTTGAGCAAATCTTCAGTCAAGAATTGAAGCGCCTCCAGTTCCACGTCACTGATGTTTGCCCTATCGTTCTTTGAGAATCCAAAGACAAAAACCCAGAGATTCTCCTTGTTGGTAGCGACGAACGTGCGAATGCCACGGCTCTTGCCGCGGCTCCCAACCGCTACTCGCTTCTTGACCAAGCCACTACCAAGCTCAGCATCAATGATGCCCCTGGTGCATCTCGTCGACCGCCTTGCATAGCAGTTGTTCAGTCAACTCCGTCTTGCGCATCCAACGCACGAAGTAGCGTGTCATGAAGACTTGCCGCATTTCTCTAATTATGCCACTTAGTGGCACCTTTATCCAGGATAAGGGGTACGGCTGCGCATGACCCTCGATACAGCCGCCGCACTGCCTCGACATCTCCCCACTTGCGGAGACGCG
Organism: Pigmentiphaga sp. MLSB6-MA01; assembly: GCF_058793475.1. NCBI lineage: Bacteria > Pseudomonadati > Pseudomonadota > Betaproteobacteria > Burkholderiales > Alcaligenaceae > Pigmentiphaga > Pigmentiphaga sp. MLSB6-MA01. The sequence continues at coordinate 77,988 of NZ_JBXAFV010000012.1, forward strand.
CCCTGGATTGTCCCCGCAACGCCGCAATCAATGAAAGGTCGTTGTGTGCTCGAATAGTCCTGGCCAACTGCACCGCCCTACAATCGACCTGTGAATCCTGCCCCCTCGTCCAAGCCGCAGCGAGCGGCGTCAGCCTCCCGCGACAAAGGCGGCCCGGTCCGGCCCAACGTCAAATCCGCGGACCGCGTCCTCGATATCCTGGAATTGCTGGCCAGCACCGGGCGCGCCATGACGCATGCCGAAATCTCGCGCCGGACGGCCGTTCCGAAAAGCAGCCTGACCGCGCTGCTGCACAACCTCGTCGTCCGCGGCTACATCGAGCAATCGCGGGATACGCAGCAGTTCCAGCTCGGCGAAGGCGCCTATGCGCTCGCGCGGCGCGGCGCGCACAACCGCGACCTGCTGCGCGCCAGCGAACCATGGCTGCGTCGGCTCATGCATGACACGGAAGAGTCGGCCGGGCTCAGCGTGCTGCGCAACGACATGGCCGAGCGCATCGCCTCCGCCCAATCGCCGAATGCGGTGCTGTATTCCGTGCACGTCGGCGTCATGCAGCCGCTCTATGCCAGTTCGGCGGGCAAGGTATTGCTCGCGTGGCTGTCCCCGGCCGAACGCGAGGCCTATCTCCAGCGCGTCCAGTTGCAACCGCGCACCGAACGGACCATACGCTCCGCGGCGGTCCTGCGGCGGCAACTGCACCAGATCCGGGAGGAAGGCGTGGCCTGGTCCTTCAGCGAGTTCACGGTCGGCATCGTGGGCCTGGCCGTCCCCGTCCTGGACCTCCACGGGCGCGCGCTCGCGGCCGTGGGCCTGGCCCTGCCGGCCAGCCGCCTGGACGATCCCCGCAAGCTGAAGCTGGAGCAGGCCCTGCGCATCGCCGCCCGGAAAATTGGCGCGGCGACGGATCGGGCCAGGGTTTCCGAAGCGAAAAGTGTTCACATATGAGAACACCGTCTGGCGGCATGCGATACCGGGGGCGACACTGCGCCGCATGAACAGGAGGCACCCGAACAGGGTGCCCGGGAGACATGCATGCAGCCATCGGCCACCATCCAGGAAACACTGAACACGCCCGTCGCGGGCCGCTATGACGTCATCGTCGTCGGCGGCGGCGCCTCCGGCACCGTAGCCGCCATCGCGGCGGCGCGCACGGGTGCCCGCACGCTGCTGGTCGAACGCGGCGGCTGCCTGGGCGGCGCCGCCACCGCCAATCTCGTGGCCCAATGGGTCGCGTTCTTCCATGGCGAGACGCGCGTGGTCGGCGGCATTCCGTTCGAGCTGGCCGAACGCGTGCAGGCCGCCGGCGGCTCGGACGGTTTCCATCGCTACGTGATGGGCGAGGCCGCCGGCACGCCATTTCCGCTGCGCGTACTGCCCTTCAACCCCGAGACGGTCAAGTGGGTGCTGGACGACGTGGTCAACGAAGCCGGCGTGGACGTGCTGCTGCACACGGCCTTTGCGCGCGCGCTGGTACAGGACGGTTCCATGGCCGGCGTCACGGTCGAGACCGTCCAGGGCCGCCTGGCCCTGCTCGCGCCCGTGGTCGTGGATGCCTCCGGCGATGCGCTGGTGTGCGCCAGCGCGGGCGTGCCATCCCAGGACGACAGCGGCGAGCGCCAACCCTGCACGTTGTCCTTCCGGCTGTCGAACGTGGACGTGGCGCGCTTCCGGGCGGTGCCGCCGGACGAGCGCCGCGCCCGGGTGCTGGGCGGCTTGCAGCGGGGCGAACTGTTCTGGGAAAGCCTGTCCTTCGTCAGCACCCCGGGCGGCACCGACGCCATCTGCCTGATGAGCCGCATCCAGGACATCGACGCACTGGACGCCCGCGACGCCTCGCGCGCCGAACAGGAAGGCCGCCGCCAGATCGCCAGCATCGTCGGCTTCCTGAGGCGCGAGATACCCGGCTTCGGGAACGCGATCCTGGCCGACATCGCCGAACGCGTGGGCGTGCGCGAGACGCGCCGCATCCAGGGCCGCTACACCCTGAGCGAAGAAGACATCATGCAGGCGCGCGGCTTCGACGACGCCATCGCCCTGGGCGCCGGCCCCATGGACCGCCACCAGCCGGGCGGCACCGGCATCCGCCTGTATGCGCCGCCCAAGCCCTTCGAGATACCGCTGCGCGCGCTGCTGCCCGTGGGCGTGGAAGGCCTGCTGGTGTGCGGCCGCACGCTCAGCGCGACACGCGAGGCCATGGCCGGCGCGCGCCACATGGCCACCTCCATGGCGATGGGACAGGCCGTCGGCACGCTGGGCGCCATCGCGGCCGCCAGCGGCCGCCGCCCCTCGTCCGTGCCGGCCGCGGAAGTACAGCAAGACCTGGCACGGGCCCAAGCCCTGTTCCGCCGCGCGCAGGCCGCCCATCAGCCTGCCTGATTTCCCAGGAGACACCATGAAAAAAACCCTAGGCGCCGCCGCCTGCTTCGCCATGCTCGCCACCGCCACCGCGGCGGCCCAGGACTGGCCCGGCCGCACCACGACCGTCATCAACCCCTTCAGCGCCGGCACGACGACCGACACCGTGGCGCGTGTCGTCGCCGAGGGACTGCAAAAGAAGTTCGGCAACCCCTTCATCGTCGACTCCCGGCCCGGCGCCGGCGGCATGATAGGAACCACGCTGGTCGCCCGCGCCCATCCGGACGGCAGCACCTTCGGCGTCAGCATCGCCGGCCCGCTGGTCCACAATCCCCTGCTCTACCAGCGCATGGCCTACGACCCCGCCAAGGACCTCACGCCCCTGACGCTGGGCGTGCACCAGCCCTGCCTGCTGATCGCCTCCAAGGCGCTCGGCGTCAAGACCGTGCCGGAGCTGGTCGAGGTACTGAAGAAGAATCCCGGCAAATACAACTATTCCTACGTGGGCAACGGCTCGCTCGGCCACCTGGTCATGACGCTGCTCGCCAACAAGAGCGGCGCGCAGATCGTCCCGGTGATGTACGCCGGCGCGGTCCAGGCCACTACCGCCGTGATGACCGACGAGGTGCAGATGGGCTGCCTGCCCGCCCAGGCCACGATGGCGCAGGTGCGCGGCGACAAGGTGGTACCCCTTGCCGTCTCCACCGCCGGGCGCGCGGCGCTGCTGCCCGAGGTGCCGGCCTTGCGGGAGTTCTACCCGGACATCGTCGGCAGCGCATGGATCGGGTTCGTCGCGCCCGGCGGCATGTCCCCCGCGCTGGCCGGACGCATCAGCGCCTCGATCGGCGAGGTGCTGCGCCAGCCCCAGGTGGTGGAGCTGCTGCGCCAGCAACTGATGGAGCCCGCGCCGGGCACGCCCGCGCAATTCAAGGCCTTCATGCAGGAAGAACTGACGCGGTGGAAACCGGTGATCGTGGACAACAAGATCACCGCCGAATAGCAATTGGGAGAATGTGAGTTGAACAGCAGCATCCAACCCCCGGGCCGCACCGCGCGGGGCGTGCCGGTCATCGAAGAAGCCGACGTCGTCGTCATCGGCGCCGGACCGGGCGGCTTCGCGGCGGCGCTGCGCGCGCGCCGCGAGGGCTGCAGCGTGGTACTGGTCGAGAAATTCGACATGCCCGGCGGCGTCCATACCTCCGGGCTCCAGGGCGCCGCCAACACGGGCGTCGGCGGCATCCATACCGAGCTGATGGAACGCTTCGCCGCGGAAGGCGCCATCTACACCGCGACCGAGAAGGACCTGCCCGACTGGGCCGGCAACGCGCTGTCCCACTACGACCACTACCTGGAGCCGGGCTCGCCCTTCCGCCGCGCCTCCTTCAATCCGGATGCCGCCGGCAACATCATGCTGCGGATGCTGGACGAAGCTGGCGTGCGGACCCTCTACGGCGCCGCCTTCGTCGACGTCGAGATGCGGGCCGAGGACGGCCAGCGCCGCATCACCCACGCCATCATCGAAACCGTAGAAGGCCGCCAGGCCATCGGCGGCCGCGTCTTCGTGGAAGGCAGCGGCACCGCGGAAGTCGTGGCGCGCGCCGGCGCCCCCTTCGTGCGCGGCGGCGGGCGGCAACCCGAGACCGTGGCCAAGGATGCGCTGGAACGTCCCATTCCCGGCGGTCTGCTGTGGATCATGGGCGGCATCGACTTCGCGCAGACCGCCGCCTACCAGAAGCGCGAGAACGATCCCGCCCTGAGCAAGCTGATCAACGCGGCGCGCGCAGCCGGCGACATCCCGCCCGAACTCTATCGCCCCCGCCTGGCCGACCAGGGCGTCTACGGCGACCACTACATCGGCCACCCGACCGTGGACATGAGTCCCATCCAGGGCCCCGGCACCTTCATCCTGTGGCAGAACGTGCCCTACGAATGGGCGCTGCACATGGACGAGGACACCGGGCACGCCTCGCGCGCCAAGCGGGAACTGCGCCGGTTGATCGACGCCGAGGCCGCCTTCCTGCGCAAATACGTGCCAGGCTTCCAGGACGCCTTCATCTCCCACGTCGGCCGCTACGTGGGCGTGCGGGACGGCCGCCACCCCATCGGCGAATACGTCTTCTCCATCGACGATGCGCGCGAGCAAAGGCGCTTTCCCGACGCCGTGACGCCGCCCATGACCAAGACCTTCTTCTGGGACCAGTACGCGAAGTACCGCTTCGAGGTGCCCTACCGCTGCTTCCTGCCCAAGGAAATCGACAACCTGCTGCTGACCGGCGCCTCGCTGTCCTTCACCTTCGAAACCATTTTCATGGTCATGCGCAACTTCCCCTGGTGCTGCCAGACCGGCGAAGTAGCCGGCCACGCCGCCGCCCGCGCCGTGCGCGAAGGCACGAGCCCCAAGCAGCTGCGCTGGACCGAGCCGCTGGCCTTCTGATCCGCAAGGAGACACGACATGAACGCTTCGGTCATCGCCGAAACCCTGAACACGCCCGTACTCGACCACTACGACGTCATCGTCGCGGGCGGCGGCGCCTCCGGCCTGATCGCCGCGGTCGCGGCCGCCCGGAGCGGCGCCCGCGTCGCGCTGGTCGAGCGCGCCGGCTGCCTGGGCGGCACCGCCACCTCCGGCATGGTCGCCCAGTACATCGGCCTGTTCAACGGCACCGTACGCTGCGTGGGCGGCATCGGCTTCGAACTCACCCAACGCATCGAAGCCGCCGGCGGCAGCGACGGCTTTCGCCGCTACACCCTGGCCGAGGCCAGCGCCAACCCCGTCACCATCACCAACTTCCCCTTCAACCCCGAAGTCGTCAAGATCGTCGCCGACGACATGACGCGCGAAGCCGGCGTGGACGTGCTCCTGCACTCGCGCGTGGTCGGACCGCTGATGGAAGACAACCGCGTGGCCGGCCTGCTGCTGGAGAACGTATCCGGCCGCCGCGCCCTGCGTTCCCGCATGCTGGTGGATGCCACCGGCGACGCCGTCATCGCCGCCGCGGCCGGCATTCCGTACGTAGGCGAAGAACCCGAACTGCGCGACCAACGCCAGCCCCTGACCCTGGTGTTCCGCATGTCGAATGTGGACGTGCGCGCCTTCCGCGCCATCCCCCGCGAACAAAAGCGCGCCATCGCCCTGGACGGCTTGCGGCGCGGCCAGCTCGCCTGGGAAAGCCTGTCCTTCTGCAGCACGCCCGGCGACACCGATGCCATCTGCCTGATGAGCCGCATCCACGGCATCGACGCCCTGGACGGCGCGGCGCTGACGCGGGCCGAACAAACCGGGCGGCAACAGATCAAGACCATCGTGCCCTTCCTGCGCGAACACGTCCCCGGCTTCGAACGATCCGTGCTCGCCGGCATCGCCGAACGCGTCGGCATACGCGAGACACGCCGCATCGTCGGCCGCCACACGCTGACGACCGAAGACATCGTCGGCGGCAAACGCTTTGCCGACGCGGTCGCCCTGGGCGCCGGCCCCATGGACCTGCACGAAGCCGGCGGCACCGGCGTCGACCTGTGGATGCCCCCAGCGCCCTTCGAAATCCCGCTGGCCTGCCTGCTGCCCCGGACCATCGAAGGCATTGTCGTAACCGGCCGGGCCATCTCCGCCACCCGCGAAGCCAACGGCGGCGCCCGCCACATGGGCACCGCCATGTGCCTGGGCCATGCCGCCGGCGCCTACGCCGCCCTGGCGGCCGGCGGCCAGGGCACGCTGGACACCCCCGCGATCGACACGCTGCGCCAGACGCTGCGCAGCCAGGGCGCCCTGATATCGGCCGACGAGGCCATGGCCGCCGCGGATGAAAACGCAGTCCAGGCACGCCCCGCCTGAATGGATCGAAAAAAGGAGACAAGCATGTACAACATCGTTCGACGCAAGACACTGGCCACGGCCGCGCTGATGGCCATCACGGCCAGCGCCGCCGTGCCTGCGCTGGCCCAAGACTATCCCGGCAAACCCATCCGCCTGATCGTGCCCTTCCCCGCCGGCGGCCCCTCCGACACCACCGCCCGGTCTATCGCCGAAGGCCTGGGCAAAGTGCTGGGACAGCCCGTCGTGGTCGAGAACAAGCCCGGCGCCGGCGCCATCATCGGCAGCGAAGTCGTGCTGGGCCAGCCCGCCGACGGCTACACGCTACTGATGGCCAGCAACGTCATCTCCACCGGCAAGTGGCTCTACCCCTCCATGAACTTCGAACCCGTGCGCGACTTCCGCGCCGTCGCCGGCGTGTTCCGCAGCCCGCACCAGGTGGCCGTCGCGCCGAACTTTCCGGGCCAGGGCATCCAGGACCTGATCGCCCTGGCCAGGCGCGAAGGCGGACGGATGAACTACGGCTCGGGCGGATCGGGCACCATGCCGCACCTGGGGACGGAGCGGTTCAAGCAGGTTACCGGGGTGGAGATGCAGCACATTCCCTACCGGGGTTCGGCGCCGGCCAACGTCGCGCTGGTGGCGGGAGACGTGCCGGTTCACTTCGATATCGAGTTTTCGGTGCAGCCGCTGCTGAAGTCGGGGCGGTTGCGGTCGTTGGGGGTGACGGCGTTGAAGCGGTCGCCGCAGTTTCCGGACGTGCCCACGCTGGATGAACAGGGGATCAAGGGCTTCGAGCTGTATTCGTGGTTCGGCATCGTGGCGCGGACGGGAACGCCGGACGGCATCGTTGCCAAGCTCAATCAGGCCATCAACCAGGTGATGGAAACGCCGGAGTTCAAACAGCGGCTGGCGGCGCTGGGCGCCGAGAAGATCGGCGGACCGCCGGCCACGTTCGAGAAAATGATCCAGGACGATTATCAGCTCTGGGGCGAGGTGATACGCAAGGCCGGCATCAAGATCGATTGAGCTCCGCGGCGCTCCCGTCAGGGAGTCGCCGGCGCGTTCATCTTGCCCACCACGGCATGCAGACGCTTGCCCTCCTCCTTCAGAAAGCCGCCGAACTCCGGCCCGTCCTGATAGGCCAGCGTCGCCTCCATCCTCTCCAGGTTGCGCTTGAAATCGGCATCGTTCGCCGCCGCCCGCACGCTGGCACGCAAGGCCGCCATGACCGCCGGCGGCGTGCCCGCCGGCGCGAAGAGACCGGACCAGACGTAGTAGGTGCTGTCGTAGCCGAGTTCTTTCAAGGTCGGCACATCAGGCATGCTGGGCAGACGATCCGTGCCCAGTATCGCCAACGCCTTCACCTTGCCGCTCTTGGCAAAGGTGGCGGCGGTGGCGGGACCGCCCGTGGACAGGTCGACCTGTCCGCCGGCCACGGCCATCAGTGCCTGCGACCCGCCCTGGTAAGGGACGTGCAAGAGCTGTATGCCAGCGGCCTGCGCGAAACCATCCACGCCCACGTGCGCATTGGCGAAATAACCCGTGGACGAATAACTGACCGATCCCGGCTTGGCCCGCGCCCGGGCGACGATCTTGTCGACGGTGGCGTCCTCCGGACGCATCGCCCCCATCAGCACGGTCGGCTCGTAGGTAATGCGGGCCACGGGCTGGAATTGCGCCAGTTCGTAGGTGGGCTTCTTGCCCTGCATGCGTTCGGCTTCCGGCAGGATGAGGTGACTGGTCAGGCTGATCAGCAGGGTATGGCCATCGGCCGGTGCCCGGGCCACCGCCGCGGTACCGATCGCCCCGCCGGCCCCTGGCCGATTCGTCACGACGATCGGCTGGTGCAAGGTCTTTTCCATCTGGGTCGCGAGCACGCGCCCCACCTGATCGGCCAGCCCACCGGGCGCGAACGGCACCACCAACGTAATGGGCCTGGATGGGAACTCCTGCGCCCAGGCCTGCGCGGTGGCCAGGCCGGCCACCGCCGCCAGCAAGCATTTTCCAAACGTCATTTCTGTCTCCTGATCCCGCCTGGGGTTCTGATATGTCTGTTGCGTACGCTCAGGACGCCGCGACGATGGGATTCGACAGCACGCCTATGCCCTCGATCTCGCCGCGCACCACATCCCCCACGTCCAGATAGCGCGCCGCGCGAACGATGTCATTGCGCGTATAGGGCTTGCCCCCCAGCGCCTCGTCCCCGGCCCACCCCGTTCCCCCCGGCGTGCCCGTCGTGATCACGTCCCCCGGCAGCAGCGGCAGAAACTGCGAGAAGAAGCTGACCAATCGATAGACGCTGGAGATCATCAGCGCGGTGCTGTTGTTCTGCCTCAGCTCGCCATTGACGGTGGTACGCAGGGCCAGGCGCTGCGGATCGGCAATGTCGTCCGCCGTGACCACGACAGGCCCCAGGGGACACGAGGTCGCGAAATTCTTGCTGCCCCCCAGCTCGATGACCGCCAGCCCGTTCTGGAACGTGATCTGACGATCGCGCAGCGTCACGTCGTTCAGGATGGTATAGCCGTAGATGTGCGCGGCGGCGTCCTCTTCGCGTATCCATCGGCCCGGTTTGCCGATCACGACAGCCAGCTCGATCTCATAATCCAGCTTGCGGGTCAGCCTCGCGTCCAGCTCGATGCCTGCATCCGGCCCGATCACCGCGCGCGGGGTCTTGAAGAAAAAGGCGGGATCCTTGCCCGACAAGGCCAGATCGGCAATCTCGTCCAGGTGATCGGCGTAGTTGCCGCCTGTCGCCAGAATGATGCCGGGCACCAACGGCGCCAACAGCCTGGCCGACGGCACCACCACCCGCGAGCCACCGGCCGCCAGCGCCCGCCGTGCCAATGCCTGCCCCGCCTGCGCCGAGGCGATGAATGCGTTGACGTCGCCAAGCACGGCCCGTTCGGCCTCGCTCAACCCGCCGCTGGCCTCGCACGACGCGGCGATGTCCACCACGCCGCCGTCGCCGTCCAGCACCCCGATGCGCGCACCCTGCGCACTGTCGAATCGCACGAGCTTCATGCCTTCTCCCTGGTTTCATTCAGGGCGGAGTCTAGGGACCGTTCTCGCATGACGACAAATTGGTCGGAATGGTGCATGCTTCGCCTGGATTGGTTCGAACCAATCCGCACAAGAACAAAGGAGACACCGGCATGCGCAAGAATGCCCCCATCGAGCCCGTCCAGGCGGTCACGCGCTATATCGCGCAAAGCAAGTTGCGGCCTGGCGAACGTTTGCCGGCCGAGCGCGAACTTGCGCCCCTGCTGGGGCTGAGCCGGGGCAATCTGCGCCAGGCCTTGGCGGAACTGGAAGCCAACGGCGAGGTGCAGCGCCATGTCGGCCGTGGCACCTACCTCAGCAGGCCCACGCGCCGGTCGTCGCCCCTGGAACCCCTGAAGATCGCGTCGCTCACCAATCCTGTCGAACTCATGGCCGCGCGCCTGATCATCGAACCGCAGACCGCCGCGCTGGCCGCCGTCTACGGTTCGGCCCAGGACTTCTCCCGCATCATGGCGGCCCTGCAACAGATGGAAGGCGAGAAAATCCTCTCGCGCACCCAGGCTCAGGCGGAATCCTTCCACCGCGCCATCGCCGCCGCCTCGCACAACCGGCTGCTGCAGGCGTTGACCGACATCCTGTTCGACATCCGCACCGCCATGCACGGCAGGCCAGCCGCCCCCTTCAACATGGCCGAGGATATCCAGCGCATGTACGCGGAACACGCGGCCATCGCGCAGGCCATCGTCAAGCGCTCGGCCCCGGAAGCGGAACGCCGCATGCGCCTGCACCTGGAATCGCTGCAACGCCAGACCGAGTCTTTCGCGGCCTGAGCCGGGGCGCGCCGAATCCCCGTCAAAATAGTCGATCGCCGCGCCGCCACGCCGCCCATGAAACGAGCCTACTTGCTGCCGGTAGCGGCACTGATACAACGGCGCTGGGAGCGGAGAAGATCGGCGGACCGCCGACCGCGTTCGAGAAGATGATCCAGGACGACTATCGGCTCTGGGGCGAGGTGATCCAGAAGGCCCATATCAAGATCGAATAAGCCAGCGGCCTCAGGGGTCGAGGAAGCAGCGGGATGTCGCCATCATCCGCACATGCTGAGCCGAATTGACCGACGGGGTGTGCAGCAGACGCATGTCCATGAGGAAGACATCGCCCGCACGCCCGGACATCTCGACGACCCTGACCTTCAGGCCATCGAGCTCGCGCTCCAGATCCTCCGCCGTTCTCAATATCCGGCGTAGCCGGGACGACGCCCCATCCGGCTGCATATCGACACGATGGGATCCGGCCAGCGCCAGCGTTCCCCCACCCCCGCCAGCCACGTCATCGATCAGGAAAAATGCCTGTATCCCGGGCAAGCGGCCTGGCGGCTTCGCCGCCACGTCCACATGCCAGTTCAAACCTTGCAGCGTCGAGGCGCCTTGACGGGGCGGCGACAGCAACAGTTCGACATCCTGGACAACCTTCGGCATCCGTCCGGCCAGTCGGGTCACCTCGGCCAGCAACGCCTGGGTAACCAGCGATTCGTGCAGCCCAGGCAGCCTGACAAGCGAAGACAACTTGCCGATCTGCTGGAAAACAGGCAGCCCGCGCACCGAGGCGGGCATGCCCTTTCCCTCGGACACGCGCTTGAGTTCATCAAGCAGCTTCTGCCGGACAGCCATCATCCGCTTACGCGGATGAAAGCCCTCCAACCGGACATACCCTTGATCGGCGAAACAATCGGTTTGAGCAGTATTCATTGGCAAGAAGTCCTTGGAGGAACCGGCGCCCCGACTCCCGCCACTCAATGCAGGCAAAGCGGCGTACTGCCCCGTGGCCATGCGCCGTCTATTCGACTGCTTCGAGGATACACATGGCATCGCCCTCCGCCCAGACCGTTCATCTCGCCCCTCCGGCCTCCTGTCCGAACTGCGGTCGCGCGCGGATCGTCCACGCCGCGGGCGAGAAAACCGCACCCCGGCGAACATTCGCCAGCACCCCGCAGCTCGCGATTTATGTAGCGAATCTCCTGCTGATCGGCGGGGCCATCGCGATTTCCGTACAGCCAGAGAGCGCATCGTCACCGCTGATATTCGGCGGATTCCTGGCCGGCCATATCTGCCTCGGCCTATACGCGATCCTGCTACGCGAGCGCGGGCTGCTGTTTCTGAACGTCGCACTCGCGGCGTTGGATCTCTACGCGGTTGTCATTCGGCTCTGACATCCCGCTTGCGCACCGGCTGGCCGCGCAACGCTTGATCAAATCGACACTGCGGCAACGCCGGCCCTACGAAAACCAGCCAACACTGCCGCAGCAACCACTCAAGTATTGTCTTTCACCGTGGGGGTGGGCCCCTTGGCCTTGACCGACTCAATGCCATTGTCCCGTGCCGACGTACCCGAGTACATCTCGCTGCGCCCGATGACCTCGCCATTCGCTCCCGTCAAGGTGAAATAGGGCGAACCGTCGGATGCCGTCTTGCGTTGATATCTTGCGTCGCTCGGGGAGTTCCTACGCACCGACTCAATGCCACCCAAGGCGCTCGCTTTGGCGGTGTAACGCTCGCTGGTAAGAATGACTTCGTGGTTGCCGGCTTTTAGATTGAACATGTACTGATCACCGCTACGCTTCAAGTCGTAGTAACCGCTCATAGGAGCCTCCGATGTCTGAGTTCTTCATCTGATGGTCGATCGGTGCTGCGATGCGTATCGTATACATGAACGCCGGCCAATAGTAGTGCGTTCTTGGCCTATAGGAGCCTTGCTGACCGGGCAACGGTGAATGCTGTAGTACAGACAGGTGCAATGTAGAGCCAATCGAAAATTTGCTCACGCGATAGTTGGAGACTAATGACCATGAGCAAGCAGATGGCCTAGCATGTCAAGCAGGCGACAGCCAAGCATGCTCTGAACAGGGTTCTTGTGCATTGAAGAGAAAACGATGTACTACAAGCATCTCTTCAAGACCGTGCGGCAATAGCCAGTTGCGTAATCGAGGGCGGGATACCCTCTTACGTCCGCAGTGCCCACATGGATCAATATTGGGTTGCCCCTTTGTCAATGACTGCTTTCGACCCATAGCGGAAACTCACCACTCCGCCAAGCTGCCGTTCAGCGTTTGACCTGTGAGGCAGTGCCCGGCTTGCCGGGGACATCCTCCCGATGAAAGGGGGCCACGCTGAAAAGAGCATGCTACTTAATGTGGTCGTATACAAAATTTCCAACTACTCCAAGTGCAACGCTGGCGAGCATCGATATCAGTAGCCACAAGTTCTTCCGTCTCAACCGCTCTAGCGTTTCGACTCTATTCTTGGCCGCCGCCGGCGAGAGCACGACGAACGAGGGATTTGGCCTCGCTAAAGAGACGCCCGCAAAGAACACTAGGACCGCGAACATTAAGGAGTAAATCAGTATCGATGCAACGGCAAGCTTACTATCGGTACTCCTCGATGCTTCAGCCAGCAAAACGTCTACCTTTGCATGAAGGCTTTGAAGGTCTGGCTTGCTATTGGTGGCTACCTCAAGAATTTTCTCCTTAGCTTCTGCCCTGGACCCGTGCGTTGATAATTCCGCGTACAGCACAGAGGCGAACATCATGAGCGGAAATGAGAGGCTAATGAATGGGAAGAAAAATCCGCGTAGCCCCTTCTTCAGTCGTCCCTCAGGGACTTGAATAGCATTGATTTCCGTCTCGACGAGGCGGAGTATATCGTCTGCCCACGTGCGTTCGGTGTGGCGAATCTCGACCGTGACACTCCCTACCGTTGGTTTGCGTCCGACTAGGATTTCTGCGAAGCTCTGCCTGTTGTCCCCCGAGTCGAAGCTAATGATTAACTCTTGCCGCTCTGGTATTTGCTTAGTGGGAAACTGGATGAGCAAGGCAAGGTGAAACTTTGCACCAATGCTAATAATGTTCTGAGTCTCTGAGAAGTGCTGAAACGCCTGCCAAGTAGTTAATTTTCGCTCAAGCTTGTCCCGGTACTGAATAGTTACCTCGAACGCCAACGGCTCAGGTGCATTCTGCTGTTGTATGCGCTGGAGGATTAGCGAAAAGAAGTGAATAAACCACTGCTGATCCGCAGAGAAGGAGTTATCAAACTTTCTTTCCAGCGTCTGCGGCTGGCCGAGTAGGCCAGAAATGAATTCGCCAAGTTTCTTCTTATCCACTGCTAAGGCGACGGTGCTATCAGCTACTTCAACGTTAACAACTTCTGCCATAAATCCTCTTCTATGTTGTTTTGGAACCGTGAAGATTAACTTCATTGGTTCACCGTAACGCTACCTATCGGAGTGCTTGTGCCCCAACCCGGCTGGAGTTCCGGCTGTATCGCTGCCCTCATCAGCGGCCGCTTTTGGCCGATAGCAGTCACATGAAGCCCAGGCACAGCGAATCAGTGAGAAAAGCCGAGACAAACCACATCAATCTCTCGGAAAAGCATCCCTATTGCTGGCTCACATAATGACGGATGAAAGTTGGCACATTTCTTCAAACAAACGATCCGACAAAGCCATGAGATTCTTCTCGATTTTATTTCCAACCTCAATATTCTTACACTTCCGGGGCTGCAGTGGAAAATCAAATTTCCGCTCTGGAAAACCTGCCACACAAAGATCTGAAATTGCAATATTCTTGGCATATTGATCTGTGCACTTGCCACAAGCAAGCTCCACCCCCAGTTGCGACAAGTGAAATTGGCGCTGTGCGAAGCGGATATCATCGACTTCGTTCTTCGATAGCTGAACTGAGCCGGCATAGGCAATATTGTTGGCAATCAACCCCTGCAACAGGGGTTCGCATTTCATCAAGAATCAGTAAACGCATACGCGTCCTGGATGTACTGCTCTGCCTGTTCGAATCGTTCATTGCCCGTTTCTAGCCTATGGCGCTCGTTATCACCAACAAAATGCACAACCTTCAATCGCCCCTGCAATGAACGCCACTTCCACTAAACAATGAACCTCAACACATGCGCGATCCAGAGCCAACGCCCCCTCTTTGAACACACGCGAACGCCCTGTGAAGCCCCGCCTAGTTGAAATACTCCAGCCGCTCATTTGGCCTTCCAACACTCTTAAAATCCTCATTCCATATGGAAGGCACGATCAAACCAGCATTTTTAGTAACTTTTGTAACTCCGGAGACTCTTTACGTCAACAAGGATCTCCGCCCTTCCCCATCGTTCTAAAAAATAAAAAAGCCGCACAAAGTGCGGCTTCTCTTCAAACTACAACAACCCCTACTTCTTCCTAACCGGCGGCAAATCCGTACACACCCCCTCCGCCACCTCAGCCGCCATCCCGATCGACTCACCCAGAGTCGGATGCGGATGGATAGTCTTCCCGATATCCACCATATCCGCCCCCATCTCGATCGCCAGAGCCACCTCGCCAATCATGTCGCCGGCATTCGTACCGACGATGCCGCCGCCCACGATCCGGTGCGTCTCTTCATCGAACAGCAGCTTGGTAAACCCTTCATCGCGCCCATTGGCGATGGCGCGGCCCGAAGCGGCCCACGGGAACATGCCCTTGGTGACCTTGCGGCCCTGCTTCTTGGCTTCGTCTTCGGTCAGGCCCACCCACGCGACTTCCGGATCCGTGTAGGCCACGGACGGGATCACGGTGGCGTCGAAGTGGCTCTTCTGGCCGGCCGCGGCTTCCGCCGCCACGTGGCCTTCATGCACGGCCTTGTGGGCCAGCATGGGTTGGCCGACGATGTCGCCGATGGCGTAGATGTGCGGCACGTTGGTGCGCATCTGGGAATCCACGGAAATGAAGCCGCGGTCGCCCACCTGCACGCCGGCCTTGTCGGCGCCGATCTTCTTGCCGTTGGGGCTGCGGCCGACGGCCTGCAGCACGAGGTCGTAGCGCTGGGGTTCCTTGGGAGCTTTTTCGCCTTCGAAGGTGACGTAGATGCCGTCGGCCTTGGCTTCGATGCCCACCGTCTTGGTCTTCAACATGATGTTGTCGAAGCGGTGTTCGTTCATCTTCTGCCAGACCTTGACGAGGTCGCGGTCGGCGCCCTGCATCAGGCCGTCCAGCATTTCGACGACGTCCAGCCTGGCGCCCAGGGTGGAGTACACCGTGCCCATTTCGAGGCCGATGATGCCGCCGCCGATGATGAGCATTTTCTTGGGCACGCTCTTCAATAGCAGCGCGCCGGTGGAGTCAACGATGCGTTCGTCTTCGGGGGCGAACGGCAGTTTCACGGACTGGCTGCCGGCGGCGATGATGGCGCTGGCGAACTGGATGACCTGTTTGCCGTCCTTGCCCTGCACTTCGATGTGGTTGGGGCCGACGAAGGCGCCGACGCCGGTCACGACGGTGACCTTACGGGCCTTGGCCATGCCGGCCAGGCCGCCGGTCAGCTTGCCGACGACGCCGTCCTTGAACGCGCGCAGCTTGTCGAGGTCGATCTCGGGCTTGCCGAAGGTGATGCCGTGTTCGGCCATCTTGGCGGCTTCTTCGACCACGGCCGCGGTGTGCAGCAGGGCCTTGGAGGGAATGCAGCCGACGTTCAGGCAGACACCGCCCAGGGTGGCGTAGCGTTCGATCAGGGCCACTTTCAGGCCGAGGTCGGCGGCGCGGAAGGCAGCGGAGTAGCCGCCGGGGCCGGCGCCCAGAACGACGACGTCGAAGCTCTGGTCGGCCTTGCCGCCGAAGCTGGCGGCGGCGGGCAGCGGAACGGGATCGGGATCCGGCTTGTCGGAGGTGGGTTCGCCCAGTTCGTGCATGGCGGCGGGCGCCAGTTCGACCTTGGGGAAGCCGGTGCGGGACTTGGTGTCCACAGCGGGGGCCGGGCTGGCAGCGGCACCGCCTTCGGCGGCGTCGATCTCGAGCAGCACGGAGCCTTCGCTGACCTTGTCGCCGACCTTGACCTTGATGGCCTTGACCACCCCGCCCTGCTCGGCGGGAATTTCCATGGAGGACTTGTCGGATTCGACGGTGATCAGGCTTTGCTCGGCCTTGATGGTGTCGCCCACGGCCACCAGGATCTCGATGACTTCGACTTCCTTGAAGTCGCCGATGTCGGGTACCTTGAGTTCTATCGCCATCTCGGGCTCCTTACAGCAGGATGCGGCGGTAGTCCGCCAGCACCGAGGCCAGGTAGGCGTTGAAGCGGGCGCCGGCGGCGCCGTCGATGACGCGGTGGTCATACGACAGCGACATGGGCAGCGTCAGTTGCGGCACGAATTGCTTGCCGTCCCAGACGGGCTTCATGGCGGAGCGGCTGACGCCCAGGATGGCCACTTCGGGCGCGTTGATGATGGGCGTGAAGCTGGTCCCGCCTATGCCGCCCAGCGACGAGATCGAGAAGCAGCCGCCCTGCATTTCCGAGGGCGAGAGCTTGCCGTCGCGCGCCTTCTTGGCCAGTTCGGTGGTCTCGCGAGCCAGGTCCAGGACACCCTTCTTGTCGGCGTCGCGGATGACCGGCACCACCAGTCCGTTGGGCGTGTCGGCGGCGAAGCCGATGTGGAAGTACTTCTTCAGGATCAGGTTGTCGCCTTCCAGCGAGGCGTTGAACTCGGGGAATTTCTTCAGCGCCGAGACCACGGCCTTGATCAAGAACGCGAGCATCGTGACCTTGACGCCGGACTTCTCGTTTTCCTTGTTGAGCTGGACACGGAAGGCTTCCAGGTCGGTGATGTCCGCATCCTCGTTGTTGGTGACGTGGGGGATCATCACCCAGTTGCGGTGCAGGTTGGCGCCGGAGATCTTCTTGATGCGCGACAGCGGCTTGGCCTCGATGTCGCCGAACTTGGCGAAATCGACCTTGGGCCAGGCCAGCACTTCCAGCCCGGACCCCGAGCCGCCGGCGGCCGCGGGCGCCGCGGCGGCACCGCCGGCCAGCGATTTCTTGACGAAGTTGCGCACGTCGTCGGGCGTGATGCGGCCCTTCGGACCGGTGGCGGGCACCCTGGCCAGATCGACGCCCAGTTCGCGCGCGAACTTGCGCACGGACGGCGAGGCATGGGCCTTGGATTGCGCATGTTCGACGGCCGGATCGACCGGTACGGGCGGTTGTTTGGCCGCGGGAGCCGGCGCAGCGGGCGCCGCGGATACCGCGGCGGGCGCGGGGGCGCTCTCGGCCTTGGCGGCGGCCGGCGCAGACGCGGCGGCGGCGCCGCTCTTGACCTTGACGAGCTGGCTGCCCTTGGACACCTTGTCGCCAACCTTGACCAGCACGGCGGTGACTTCGCCCGCCGTCGAGGTGGGGATTTCCATGGACGACTTATCGGATTCGACGGTGATCAGGCTTTGCTCGGCCGCAACCTTGTCGCCCACCTTGACCAACAGTTCGATGACTTCGACGTCCTTGAAGTCGCCGATGTCGGGGACCACCACGGTTTCTTCTGCCCCGCCCTGCGCGGGGGCGGCGGCCGGCGCGGCCTGGGGCGCGGCTTCCTGCCTGGCTGCGGGCGCGGCGGGCGCTTCGGCCTTGGCCGGCGCCGCTTCCTGCCTGGGCGCCTCGACGGCTCCGCCGGCGGCTTCGATCTCGATCAGCGGGGTACCTTCGCTGACCTTGTCGCCCACCTTGACCTTGATGGCCTTGACCACCCCGCCGGTCGCGGCCGGGATCTCCATGGACGACTTGTCGGACTCGACCGTGATCAGGCTTTGTTCGGCCTTGATCGTGTCGCCCACGGCCACCAGGACCTCGATCACTTCGACTTCGCTGAAATCACCGATGTCGGGGACTTTCAGCTCGCTCACATTACTCATTCTGTAGTCTCCAGAAAGCCGGACACCCATCCGGCGCGCCGCCGCAGACAGACGCGCGCCAGCCGGGGGCAAGACAGGGCGCAGCCCTATCTTACCCATCCCGGCCGTCGATCACGCGTGTTGGGGGTTGGCTTTCTCGGGGTTGATGCCGTACTTCTTGATGGCCTCGGCCACCTTCTTCATGGGGATCTTGCCTTCGTCGGCCAGCGCCTTCAGGGCGGACAGCGTGACGAAGTGGCGATCCACCTCGAAGTGTTCGCGCAGCTTGGCGCGGAAGTCGGAACGGCCGAATCCGTCGGTGCCCAGCACGTTGTAGGTGCGGCCCTTGGGGATGAACGGGCGGATCTGGTCGGCGAAGGACTTCATATAGTCGGTCGAGGCGACGATCGGGCCTTCGGTCTTTTCCAGCGCTTCGGTCACGTAGGCGACCTGCGGCGTCTTCTCGGTCGGATGCAGCAGGTTGTGGCGCTCGGCGTCCAGGCCGTTGCGGCGCAGCTCGGTGAAGCTGGTCACGCTCCAGATGTCGGCGGCGACGCCCCAGTCCTTCTCGAGCAGTTCCTGGGCGGCGATGACTTCGCGCAGGATGGTGCCCGAGCCCAGCAGCTGGACGCGATGCCCGGCCTTGGCCTCGCTCTTCTTCAACTGGTACATGCCGCGGATGATGCCCGCTTCGTCGCCGGTCTTCAGGCCGGGCTGGGCATAGTTCTCGTTCATGACCGTGATGTAGTAGAAGACGTTTTCCTGGTCTTCCACCATGCGCTTCAGGCCGTTCTGGATGATGACCGCCAGCTCGTGCGCGAAGGTCGGGTCGTACGACACGCAGTTGGGGATGGTGGCCGACATCAGGTGGCTGTGGCCGTCCTCGTGCTGCAGGCCTTCGCCGTTGAGCGTCGTGCGGCCGGCGGTGCCGCCCAGCATGAAGCCGCGGGCCTGCATGTCGCCGGCGGCCCAGGCCAGGTCGCCGATGCGCTGGAAGCCGAACATCGAGTAATAGATGTAGAACGGCACCATGATGCGGTTGTTCGACGAGTACGAGGTCGCCGCGGCGATCCAGGAGCTCATCGCGCCCGCTTCGTTGATGCCCTCTTCCAGGATCTGGCCGTCTTCCGCTTCGCGGTAGTACATGACCTGGGCCTTGTCCACCGGCACGTACTTCTGGCCTTCGTGGGCGTAGATGCCGATCTGGCGGAACATGCCTTCCATGCCGAAGGTGCGCGACTCGTCGGGCACGATGGGCACGACGCGCGGACCCAGGGTCTTGTCGCGCAGCAGCTGCGTCAGGATGCGGACGAAGGCTTGCGTGGTCGAGATCTCGCGGCCTTCGGCGGTGGGATCGAGCACGGCCTGGAACGCCGACAGCGCCGGCGCGGGCAGGTGCTCGTCGGCCTTCTGGCGGCGGTGCGGCAGGTAGCCTCCCAGGGCCTGGCGGCGCTCGTGCAGGTACTTCATTTCCGGCGATTCGTCGGTCGGCTTGAAATACGGCAGGTCGCCCAGCTTGTCGTCCGGCACCGGGATGTTGAAGCGGTCGCGGTAGGCGCGAATGATGTCGTCGTCCAGCTTCTTCTGCTGGTGCGCGGGGTTGCGCGACTCGCCGGCGGCGCCCATGCCATAGCCCTTGATGGTCTTGGCCAGGATGACGGTCGGGCGGCCCTGGCTCTTCTGCGCGGCGTCGAACGCGGCGAAGACCTTGTGGGGATCATGGCCGCCGCGGTTCAGGCGCCAGATGTCGTC
The DNA here is from genome assembly GCF_058793475.1 of Pigmentiphaga sp. MLSB6-MA01. NCBI lineage: Bacteria > Pseudomonadati > Pseudomonadota > Betaproteobacteria > Burkholderiales > Alcaligenaceae > Pigmentiphaga > Pigmentiphaga sp. MLSB6-MA01. The sequence goes on from NZ_JBXAFV010000012.1 coordinate 97,603, forward strand.
GTCGCTCATGCGGCTGACCATCTCCAGCAGCTTGGGGTGCTTGCCGAAGAATTTCTCGCGCACGAACGCGCCGTCGTTGGCCTTGTAGGCCTGGTATTCGCCGTCGACGGTCTCTTCCATGATCTGGCGCAGGATGCCTTCCTTGTCGCGCGCCAGCAGCGGATCCCAGTAGCCGCCCCAGATCAGCTTGATGACGTTCCAGCCGCTGCCGCGGAACTCGCCTTCCAGCTCCTGGATGATCTTGCCGTTGCCGCGCACCGGACCGTCCAGGCGCTGCAGGTTGCAGTTGATGACGAACACCAGGTTGTCGAGCTTCTCGCGCGAGGCCAGGCTGATGGCGCCCAGCGATTCAGGTTCGTCCATTTCGCCGTCGCCGCAGAACACCCAGACCTTGCGGTTGCTGGTGTCGGCGATGCCGCGGGCGTGCAGGTACTTCAGGAAACGGGCCTGGTAGATGGCCATCAGGGGGCCCAGGCCCATCGAGACGGTCGGGAACTGCCAGAAGCCGGGCATCAGCTTGGGATGCGGGTAGGACGACAGGCCCTTGCCGTCGACTTCCTGGCGGAAATGGTTGAGCTGGTCTTCGGACAGGCGGCCTTCCAGGAAGGCGCGGGCATAGACGCCGGGCGAGGAATGGCCCTGGAAATAGACTAGGTCGCCGCCGCGGCTTTCGGTTTCGCCATGCCAGAAATGGTTCTGGCCGGTTTCGATCATGGTCGCCAGCGAAGCGAACGAGGCGATGTGGCCGCCCAGGTCGCCGCCGTCGGCCGGATGCAGGCGGTTGGCCCGGACCACCATGGCCATCGCGTTCCAGCGGATGTACGAGCGGATGCGGTTTTCCAGGTCGAGCTTGCCCGGATGCGCCGGCTCCATGTGCGTCGGGATGGTATTGACGTAGGCCGTGTTCGGCGAAAACGGGATGTAGGCGCCGGAACGGCGGGCCAGGTCGATCAGGCGCTCCAGCAGGAAGTGCGCGCGCTCAGGGCCTTCGCGATCCAGGACCGCTTCCAGGGCGTCGAGCCATTCTTGGGTTTCCAGGGTATCTTCGTCGTTGGCGGCGGTTATACCGGCCCCGACCTGGGGAAGAGCGGACATGCCTGTCTCCTGAGTCTCTGTGACATCCGGACGGCTCGTAGCCATCCGAGGGTTTAAGTCGCTGTTGGCGGCCTTCGCCTATGTAAAACTAGGGCCCTCGCAACTCCGGCGCGATTCTAGAAGGCAGGAAGCCTTCCATGCAATAAAAATTTCGCTTTGCGATATCATTTACCACAATGTGAAATCTAGCACGAAACCCGAATAAAAGCATTCTGCGCTGCAATAAAACCAGCGGGTCTCCGGACGCGCCACTGTGCGTAAACTTTCTTCATGTCTACCGTTCATCCTTCCAATATTCCCGCCCCGTTCAAGGATCTGGGGCGCCTGCGCCGGCGTAGCTGGTATTGGCTGACTCCGGCCATCGCGCTGGGGCTGTTCGTCTGCGTCATGGGCTCCATCCTGTGGTGGCTGGATGCCCGCGACGACGCGCAGCGCTACGGCACGCTGGTGCGGGACGTCGACTGGGCGCAGCAATCCATGCGCCTGCGCATGCTGGCGGCGCGCGACCGCATGGGGGCGTTGGGACGCGACCTGGTGCGCACCAACATGACCGAGGGCCGTTTCCTGGACGACGCCCGGGAACTCCTGGTGGAGCATCCCGAGATCATCCACGTGGCCTGGATCAACGCCGACCGCAAGGCGGTGTGGATCTCGACGCCCGACCGGCGCGCCGGCCAGACCTTCCGCATGAGCGCCCCGGGCGCGGCCGAACCGGAAGCCTTCCGCGCTTTCGAGATCGCCCGCGACGAACACCGGCCGGCGTATTCCCGCCCCTACCGCGGCCAGTACAACGAGGTCTACCTGGACCTGTACGTGCCGGTATTCCAGGACGAGCGCTTCCTGGGCACCCTGGCCACGGTGTATTCGGTGGACGCCATCCTGCAGAACCTGATCCCCCAGGAGACCCAGCACAAGTACAAGGTATCCATCCTGGACGGCAACGAGATGCCGCTGGTGTCCTCGTCCTCGCGCGCGGACAAGGGCGCCATCAACGCCTATGAGGTGCCGCTGGACCCGCCGGGCAACGGCATGATGCTGAGCGCGCGCGGCTACCGCACGCAGACGGACACCTCGCAGACCATGCTGGTCTGGGTGGTGGTGTCGCTGTCGGCGGTCATCATATGGAGCCTGTTCGCGCTGTGGCGCCATACCCGCTTCCGCTCCCAGGCCGAGGAGGCCCTGATCGCCGAGACCGCCTTCCGCCGCGCCATGGAGAACTCCATGCTGACCGGCATGCGGGTGCTGGACATGGAAGGCCGCATCACCTATGTGAACCCGGCCTTCTGCCGGATGATGGGCTGGGACGAGGCCGACCTGCTGGGACGCCCGCCGCCCTACCCCTATTGGCCCCAGGGCGACCACGCCGCCCAGTGGCGCAACACCGAGATGCTGCTGTCGGGCAACGCCCCCAGCAGCGGCTTCGAGATGGAGGCGCAGCGGCGCGACGGATCGATCTTCTTCGCCCGCATGTATGTGTCGCCGCTGCTCGACCAGCGCGGCGTGCAGACGGGCTGGATGACGTCCATGACCGACATCACCGAGCCCAAGCGCATCCGCGAAGCCCTGGCCGCCGCCCACGAACGCTTCATGACGGTGCTCGAAGGCCTGGACGACGCCATCTCGGTCACGGCCGAGACGCCCAAGGGCTCGGAGCTGCTGTTCGCCAACAAGACCTATCGGCGCGTGCTCGGCTCGCAGCCCACCGGCCATGACGAACTGTCCGCCGGCCGGCGCGGCCGTTTCACCGATGAAGCGATCGAGGTGTATTCCTCCTCCACCCACCGCTGGTTCGAGGTGCGCCACCGCATGCTGCAATGGGTGGACGGGCGCCGGGTGCGGATGCAGGTGGCGCGCGACATCACCGAGCGCCGGGCGTCCGAGGAAGCCTCCCGCGCCCAGCAGGAGAAGATCCAGCTCACCAGCCGCCTGATCACCATGGGCGAGATGGCCTCGTCGCTGGCGCACGAACTGAACCAGCCGCTGACGGCCATCAACAACTACAGCATGGGCGTGGTGGCGCTGGTACGCGCCGGCGATACCGATCCGGCCAAATTGCTTCCGGCCCTGGAAAAAACCACCGCACAGGCCCAGCGTGCAGGTATGATCATCCGCCGCATACGCGAATTCGTGAAGCGGAGCGAACCCAAGCGCCAGCGGGTGAGCCTGCCCACGATCGTGGATAATGCGGCCGGATTTGCCGGGATCGAATCCCGGACCCGGCGGATCGATATCATTCAAAAAATACCCCAACAGTTGCCGGACGTTCTTGCCGATCCTATCCTGATCGAACAGGTGGTCCTGAACCTGCTGAAAAACGGCCTGGAGGCCATGCAGGATTCAGCCGGGCGGGAACTGCTGGTGGAAGCGAACGTGCGCGAGGACATGGTAGAAGTGGCAGTCACCGATACCGGCCACGGACTGGCCGATCCCGAACGGCTGTTCGAGCCTTTCTACAGCACCAAGTCGGAAGGCATGGGCATGGGCCTGAACATCTGCCGCACGATCATCGAATTCCACCATGGCCGGCTATGGGCCGAAGCCAACCCCGCCGGAGGCACGATCTTCAAATTCACGCTTCCGTGGGTACGTCCGATCCTGCCGACCGGACCGGCCCCCGAACTGGAATCCGCACCCAAGGAGCTTACCTGATGAGCAATACGCCCCAATCCAGCACGGTCTTCATTGTCGATGACGACGAAGCCGTGCGAGATTCTCTCCGATGGCTGCTCGAAGCCAACGGTTACCGGGTACGGGCCTACGAGAGTTCGGAACGTTTCCTGGCCGAGTACGATCCCGAGGTGATCGGCGTCCTGATCGCCGACGTGCGGATGCCGGGCATGACCGGGCTGGAGCTCCAGGAACAACTGCTCGCCCGCAAGTCCGCCCTGCCCATCGTCTTCGTCACCGGCCACGGCGACGTGCCCATGGCGGTCTCCACCATGAAGAAAGGCGCGGTGGACTTCCTGGAAAAGCCCTTCAACGAAGCCGACCTGCGCCAGATCATCGCCAACATGCTGGAACAGGCCCACTCCCGCGCGGCGGACGATGCCACCCGGCGCGGCCACGAGGCCCTGCTGGCCCGGCTGACCGTGCGCGAGCAGCAGGTGCTGGAGCGCATCGTGGCCGGCCGCCTGAACAAACAGATCGCGGACGACCTGGGCATCAGCATCAAGACCGTCGAGGCGCACCGCGCCAACATCATGGAAAAGCTGCAGGTCACGACCGTGGCGGACCTGATGAAGGTCGCGCTGCATCATCGGCCGCAGGGATAACCCGCCGCCCGATACCCAGCCAACTATGTATTTGCCACCGCATTTCGAGCAGACCGATGCCGGCAGGATCCGCGACCTGATACGCGCCTGTCCGCTCGGCATGCTCGTGACGGCGGGGCCACAGGGGCTGGACACCAATCACCTGCCCTTCATCCTCGACCCCGACCGCGGTCCGCACGGCACGCTGCTGTGCCACGTGGCGCGGGCCAATCCGGTCTGGCGGGAACTGGCGGATACCCAGGCCGAGAGCCTGGCCGTCTTCCAGGGACCCAGCGCCTACGTCTCGCCCAGCCTGTACGAAACCAAGCGCACCACCCATGAGGTGGTGCCCACCTACAACTACGCCGTGGTGCATGCCCATGGCCGTCTCATCGTCCATGACGATCCGCGCTGGGTGGCGGGCGTGGTGGGCCGGCTGACGCGCATGTTCGAACAGGGACGCGACGATCCGTGGAAGATGAGCGACGCGCCGCCCGCTTTCCTGGAAGAACGGCTATCGGCCATCGTCGGGCTGGAAATGCCCATCGCCCGGCTGCGGGCCAAGTGGAAGATGAGCCAGAACCGCAGCGAGGCCGACCGGCGGGGCGTGGCGGCTGGCCTGGAAGCGTCCGGACAGGATGGGGACCGGGCCGTGGCGGGGGTGATGAAGGCGGTCGAAAAAACCTTGCCCGCCGGTTAGGACCGTGGCGGCTACCTGGGCAACGTCCGCGCGGGCGATGCCGAAAGACGCATACCTATCGCCTCCAGGACGGCCATGAGCGTCTTCAACGTGGGATTGCCGTTGGGCGACAAGGCCCTGTAGAGCGCCTCGCGCGTCATGCCCGCCGACCGCGCCACGGCCGCCAGGCCACCATAGGCTTCGGCCACATCGCGCAATGCCAGCAAGCCCACCGAGCGGTGCCGCGAGTCCTCCATTTCCTCCAGTGCCGCTTTCAGGTATTCAACGGCGAAGGCATGATCCGCCCGCAATTCGGCGATCAGCGCATCCCGGTGCGACACCGAGGCCGCGTATTTTGCCGCGCTCATGAATTCCTCTTCTTCCAATCGGCCCAAAAATGGTACGCCCGGACGATGTCCTTCTGCTGGGTCCGCTTGTCCCCCCCGCACAGCAGGACGACGACGGCAGAACCATGCCTTCCCACGTAAAGGCGATATCCTGCTCCCTCATCCTCGCGCAGTTCCACCACGCCATGACCGACTGACCGGGCGTCCCCCCAGATTCCCATCGATAGCCGACGAACCCGTATGGCCATGCGCGCTCGTGCTCTATCGCTGCGGACGTGGGTCAACCAGTCATCGAAGGGCACGCTGCCATCGGAACATTGGTAGCGGAGGATCTCAACCAGGCTGAACATGGCAATAGTAACTTATAAATCACAGACTTCCAGGGTTGGCTTCGCATGCGGCCTCCCGCAAAGACGCTTGCCTATTCGTTGCGGGACAGGAATATCCCGCCCCGCCTGCTCCTCCCCCGTGCGCTAAAATGCCCCAGGCGTCCGCGCCCTCGTTCCTCCACTCCTCTTTGCCTTCAGACCGCCATGCCCGCACGCCTCATCAACGGCAACGAACTCTCCAAGCAGATCCGCTCCGACATCGCCCAGCGCGCCGCCGAACTCACGCGCCAGGGCAAGCGTCCCGGCCTGGCGGTGATCCTGGTGGGCGAGGATCCGGCCTCGCACGTGTACGTGCGCAACAAGGTCAAGGCGTGCCACGACGCGGGCTTCCATTCGGTGCTAGAAAAGTACGAGGCCACGATGACCGAGGCCGAGCTGCTGGCCCGGATCGACCTGCTCAACCACGACCCCGCCATCCACGGCATCCTGGTGCAGATGCCCCTGCCCAGGCACATCGACCCGCACAAGGTGATCGAGGCCATCTCCACCCGCAAGGACGTGGACGGCTACTCGGTGCTGAGCGCCGGCGAACTGATGGCCGGGCTGGACGGCTTTCGCCCGTGCACGCCCTACGGCTGCATGAAGCTGATCGAAAGCACCGGCTACGACCTGCGCGGCAAGCACGCCGTGGTCATCGGCCGCAGCAATACCGTGGGCAAGCCGATGGCGCTGCTGCTGCTGCAGGCCAACGCCACGGTCACGGTGTGCCACAGCGGAACGCCCGACCTCGCCTATCACACCCGCCAGGCCGACGTGGTCGTGGCCGCGGTGGGCCGCCGCAACACGCTGACCGGCGACATGGTCAAGCCCGGCGCGGTGGTGATCGACGTGGGCATCAACCGCGACGACGAAGGCAAGCTGTGCGGCGACGTGGATTTCGCCAGTGTCTCGGAAGTGGCCGGCTGGATCACCCCGGTCCCGGGCGGCGTCGGTCCCATGACCATCACCATGCTGCTGGCCAACACGCTGGAATCCGCAATGGGGTAGCCCCCCCTACGCGCTGACGCGCGCCCCCCAGGGGGCGGCACTGGCGGACCGGCGAAGCCGGATCCGCCGTGCCCTGGGGGACAACCCGACCGGCATGGGGTGGCGTGCTTGTCCCGTCGGGTGACTCTTCCCTTGGTCTTTTGTCTTTCGCCCCCATCTACGGGGCACAGTCAGCATTCAGGAGTTTCCCCATGGCGCAAGCGTCCGACCTCCCCTCTTCTTCCTCCCTGGCCGGCAATCCGCTCATGGACCTGTCGGGCCTGGCGCCGTTCGATGCCATTCGCCCGGAGCACATCACCCCCGCCATCACAGCGCTCATGGAGCGGGCGCAGCAGGCGGTGGACAAGCTGGAGGCCGACCAGGCGGCGGATGCGCCGGCCACCTGGCAAAGCGTGGTCGAGACGCTGGATGAAGGCACCGAGGGGTTGTCGCGCGCCTGGAGCGTGGTCGGGCACCTGAATTCGGTGGCCGATACGCCGGAGCTTCGTGCCGCCTACGGCGAGAACCTGCCGCGCGTGACCGAATTCTGGGCCGGCCTGGGCCAGAATCAGGCGCTGTACGAGCGCTACAAGAAGCTGGCGGCCGGCAAGGCGTTCCAGCAGCAGACCCCGGCCCGCAAGAAGCTGATCGAGAACGAGCTGCGGGGCTTTCGCCTGGGCGGCGCCGAGTTGCCCGAGGCCGACAAGCCACGCTTCGCCGAGATCCAGGAACAGCAGGCCACGCAGTCCAAGGCCTTTTCCGACCACGTGCTGGACGCCACCAACACCTACGCGCTGATCGTGCGCGACGAGGCCGAGCTGGCCGGCCTGCCCGACGACGTGAAGGAAGCGGCGCGCGAGGCCGCCGGCAAGGCGCCGGCCAAGGAAGGCGACGCGCAGGACGGCACGCCGGCCTGGAAGTTCACCCTGCACTTCCCCTCGTATTTCCCGGTGCTGCAATACGCCGACCACCGTGCCCTGCGCGAGACCCTGTACAAGGCGCACGTGACGCGCGCCTCGGAGCTGGGCCCCGAATACGGGCAGGGCCAGGCCGAGTGGGACAACACGGCCATCATGCTGGACCTGCTGCGCCTGCGCCGCGAGGAAGCCGGCCTGCTGGGCTATGCCAACTACGGCGAGGTGTCGCTGGTGCCCAAGATGGCCGACACCCCCGAGCAGGTACAGACATTCCTGGCCGAACTGGCCGAGCGCGCGCACCCCTACGCCGAGCGCGACCTGCGCGAACTGCGGGAATTCGCCGCTGCCGAACTTGGCCTGGCCGAACTCCAGCCCTGGGACATCGCCTACGCCTCCGAGAAACTGCGCCAGGCACGCTATGCGTTCTCGGAAAACGAGGTCAAGCAATACTTCCCCGAACCCAAGGTACTGGCGGGCCTGTTCAAGGTGATCGAGACGTTGTTCTCGGTCCGCATCCGCCCGGACAGCGCCCCGGCCTGGCACCCCGACGTGCGGTTCTTCCGCGTCGAGTCGGCCGCGGGCACCCTGCTCGCCCAGTTCTACCTGGACCTGTACGCGCGCGACGGCAAGCGCGGCGGCGCCTGGATGGACGACGCCCGCACCCGCTACCGCCGCCCCGGTGGCGTATTGCAGACGCCGGTGGCCTACCTGATCTGCAACTTCACGCCGCCCGGCGGCGGCAAGCCTTCGCTGTTCACGCATGACGAAGTCATCACCCTGTTCCACGAATGCGGCCATGGCCTGCACCATATGCTCACGCAGATGGAAGACCTGGGCGTGTCCGGCATCAACGGCGTGGAGTGGGATGCGGTCGAGCTGCCCAGCCAGTTCATGGAGAACTTCTGCTGGGAATGGGCCGTGCTGGAGCAGATGACCGCGCACGCGGAAACCGGCGAACCCCTGCCCCGCGCCCTGTACGACAAGATGGTGGCCGCCAAGAACTTCCAGGGCGGACTGATGACGCTGCGCCAGGTGGTGCTGGCCGCCACCGACATGCATTTGCACACCGATTACGACCCGGACGGCCCGCAAAGCGTGCTCGAGTTGTCGCGCGCGGTGAACGACCGCATGCATGTACTGCCCCAGCCGGAGATTTCTCGCTGGATCAACACCTTCAGCCACATCTTCGCGGGTGGCTACTCGGCCGGCTACTACAGCTACAAGTGGGCCGAAGTCCTGTCGGCGGACGCCTACGCGGCCTTCGAGGACGCCGCCACCGAGGACACGCTGCGGCCCGAGGTCGGGGAACGTTTCTTGCGGGAGATCCTGCAAGTGGGCGGCAGCCGGCCCGCGATCGAGTCTTTCCGCGCGTTCCGCGGCAGGGATCCCAGCATCGAGGCCCTGCTGCGCCACAGCGGAATGGCTGAAGCCGCGTCCTAATCGCGGGAGATCAGCATCCTGACGGCCGACAGGTCGTCGGAAAGCAGATCGGCCAGCGACGCCTTGCCCGGTAGCTCCAGCACCGGATTGGTCCCGTATCGATGCATCAGTTCCCGGGCGATCTGTACGGTGACCAGGGCACGGCGGCGCGGCGCCCTGGCATGGCCCGAGAAAGGAAACTTACGTTCCAGCCTGGCGATGTCCCACCCGCTGGGGACAAAGATCCAGGCGAGATGGCCCTCGCGATCGATGCCGCTGAGCACCAGCAGTTCAACAACGCCTTGGTGTGTTTGCATAGTACGCAATTTCCAGGATGGCGCCAGCTGCCGGATGGCCGCTTTCTCCCCCTGTACGATCCCCCAATTTTGCCTTTAACGCAAAATATACACCAAAAATTTGCGCCACACGCTTTGCGCGGCAAGCAAGGCGTTCGGACAATCACGCCATGGATATAGGCTCGGCGATCAGGCAGATGCGCGAACAGCTCGGGCTCAAGCTCGAGGCTGTCGCCATGGAAGCCGGCACCGATGCAGGCAATTTGTCGCGCATCGAGACGGGCAAGCAAAAGCCGTCCATCGGCCGCCTGGAAAGCATCGCCCGGGCCATGAACGTAGGCGTGACGGATCTCTACGCCCTGATCGAGAATGTCCGCGTCCTTCCCGCCACCCCTCCGCCGCTGCGCGATGGCGACGACATCCCCTACACCGACGACACGCACGCCCTGCGGCGCAGCTTCGCTCCGCTGAACGCCCACCATCGCAAGCTCGTGATCGAATTCGCCAGGCTGCTCAACCGCCTGCAAAAAGAAGAAAACGCCGGACGGGAATCGGTCTAGCCGTCCCCCGCCGGCGTTTGGCCGCGGCCTGTACCGCCGCCGTCAGGAAGGCCGGCGCATCAATTGCGAGATGTCGCGCACGGCGCCGCGGTCGGCCGACGTCGCCATCATTCCATACGCCTGGAGCGCCTGCGTCACGACGCGCTGGCGGTCGAGCGGCTGCCACGCCTTGGCGCCGCGCGCTTCCATCGCTTCGCGGCGCCTGGCCAGTTCGGCCGCGTCCACGCGCAGGTTGATACCACGGCCGGGAATGTCGATCTCGATGATGTCGCCCTCTTCCACGAGGCCGATGGCGCCACCCTCGGCCGCCTCGGGCGAGGCGTGGCCGATCACGAGGCCGGACGAGCCGCCCGAGAAGCGGCCGTCGGTCAGCAGCGCGCACGCCTTGCCCAGGCCCTTGGACTTGATGTACGAGGTCGGGTAGAGCATTTCCTGCATGCCCGGGCCGCCCTTGGGGCCTTCATAGCGGATGATGACCACGTCGCCCGCATGCACGGTGTCGCCCAGGATGCCTTCCACGGCGTCTTCCTGGCTTTCGAAGATACGCGCCTTGCCGGTGAACGTCAGGATGCTTTCGTCGACGCCCGCGGTCTTCACGATGCAGCCCTTCTCGGCCAGGTTGCCGTACAGGACGGCCAGGCCGCCGTCCTGCGAATAGGCGTGGGCCTTGTCGCGGATGCAGCCCTCGGCGCGGTCCAGGTCCAGCTTGTCGAAGCGCTTGTCCTGGCTGAAGGCGGTCTGGGTGGGCACGCCGCCGGGCGCGGCGCGGAAGAAGGCGTGGACGGCCTCGTTCGCGTTCGCCTTGACGTCGTTCGCGGCGATGGCCTCGCCCAGGGTCTTGCTGTGCACGGTGGACACCGAGGTGTCCAGCAGGCCCGCGCGGTCGAGCTCGGCCAGGATGGCCATGATGCCGCCGGCGCGGTGCACGTCTTCGATGTGGTACTGCTGCGTGGCGGGCGCGACCTTGCACAGGCAGGGCACGTGGCGCGAGATGCGATCGATGTCGCTCATCGTGAAGTCCACGCCGCCTTCCTGGGCCGCGGCCAGCAGGTGCAGCACGGTGTTGGTCGAACCGCCCATGGACACGTCCAGCGCCATCGCGTTGGTGAACGCCGCCTTGGTGGCGACGTTGCGCGGCAGGACCGAGGCGTCCTCTTGTTCGTAGTAGCGGCGGCACAGTTCGACCGCCACGCGACCGGCGCGCAGGAACAGGTCCTTGCGGTCGGCGTGGGTGGCCACCAGCGTGCCGTTGCCCGGCAGCGACAGGCCCAGGGCCTCGGTCAGGCAGTTCATGGAGTTGGCGGTGAACATGCCCGAGCACGAGCCGCACGTGGGACAGGCCGAACGCTCGTAGTTCTCGACGTCTTCATCCGACACGCTGGGGTCGCCGGCCTTGATCATGGCATCGATCAGGTCGACCTTGATGATTTTCTGGCCATTCACGTCCTGGGCGGGATGGTAGGCCTCGATGACCTTGCCCGCTTCCATCGGGCCGCCCGACACGAACACGGCCGGGATGTTGAGCCGCATGGCGGCCATCAGCATTCCCGGGGTGATCTTGTCGCAGTTGGAGATGCAGACCATGGCATCGGCGCAATGCGCGTTCACCATGTACTCGACCGAATCGGCGATCAGTTCGCGCGAGGGCAGCGAATACAGCATGCCGCCGTGCCCCATGGCGATGCCGTCGTCCACGGCGATGGTGTTGAACTCCTTGGCGACGCCACCGGCGGCCTCGATCTCGCGCGCCACCATCTGGCCCAGGTCCTTCAGGTGCACGTGGCCGGGCACGAACTGGGTGAACGAATTGACGACCGCGACGATGGGCTTGCCGAAATCGCCGTCCTTCATGCCGGTCGCGCGCCATAGCGCACGTGCCCCGGCCATGTTGCGGCCATGGGTGGAGGTACGGGAACGGTATTGCGGCATGACGGGACTCGCAAGGAAAATGACGAAACACTCTAGTATAGGGCGGAACGGACCTGCCCGCCCCGCTCTCGCGATGCATCCGGGGGCATGTCTTACGTTTATTAATAAAAATCATTATCATTACGAACCATTTCCCTCCGCACCCAAGGTTTCCGGCATGACTGCAACCACTCTCTGGCAACGTTACCTGGCCCTCAAGGCCGAGCAGCCCAAGCTGCGCATGCGCGACGCGGCCGCCAGCATCGGCGCCAGCGAAGGTGAACTGGTCGCCGCCGACCCGTCCTCGACCCGGCTCAAGCCCGACTGGAGCGCGCTGCTGGGCGGGTTGAAGGCGGCCGGACCGCTGCTGGCGCTGACCCGCAACGAGGCCGCCGTCCACGAAAAGACCGGGGTCTACGACCACGTCCAGATCGAAGGCAGGATGGGCCTGGCCCTGAACCCCGAGATCGACCTGCGCCTGTTCCTGTCGCAGTGGCGGCACGCCTACGCCGTGGGCGGCGAGCGCCCCAGCCTGCAAGTGTTCGACCAGCAGGGCGAGGCGGTACACAAGATCTACGTGGTCGAGGGCACCGACCGCGCCGCGTTCGAGGCCCTGCTGGCGGCGCAGGCCGACAGCGCGCAGCCGGTCACCCCGGAGCCGCGGCCGGCGCCCGGGCGCAAGGCCGACCAAGAGGTCGACGTCGATGCCTTCCGCCAGGAATGGCGCAATCTGCGCGACACCCACGAGTTCTTCGGCCTGCTGCGGCGGCATGGCGTGGAACGCACGCAGGCGCTGCGGCTGGCGCCTCCCGAGTTCGCGCAGCAGGTCGGCGTCGGCGCCGTGGATGCCGTGCTGAACTCGGCCGCCGGATCGGGCCTGTCCATCATGGTGTTCGTCGGCAATGCCGGATGCGTGCAGATCCACACCGGGCCGGTCCACCGCATCGCGCCCATGGGCCCCTGGCTGAACGTGCTGGACCCGGGCTTCAACCTGCACCTGCGCATGGACCTGTTCACCGAGGCATGGTTGGTGCGCAAGCCCACCGTGGACGGCATCGTGACCTCGCTGGAATGCTATGACGCCGAAGGGTCGCTGATCGTGCAGTTCTTCGGCGAACGCAAACCCGGCAAGCCCGAGCTGACGGCATGGACCGCACTGGCGGACGGACTGGCCGCCATCGCGCCGGGCACGCCCCGGCCCGCGGCATGACGGCCGGCGGACTCGCCCCGATGCGGCGCCGTCGCGGCGCCCTGCCCGGCCCTCGGCCCCTGGCCGGCATGGCCGCGGCCCTGCTGCTGGCCGGATGCTCCTGGCTGCCCGGCAGCCGCGATGCCGCCGTCGCGTCGCTGGCGGCCGAGCTGCCGCGCCACGAGGTCGTGCTGCTGGGCGAAGTCCACGACAACGCCCAAGGCCACCGCCTGCGCCTGCAGGCGCTCACGCGCGCGGTGCGCGCGGGCTGGCGGCCGGCCATCGCCATGGAGCAGTTCGATCGCGAACGGCAGGCCGACCTGGACCGGGCCATGCGGACCTGTACGAACGCCGACTGCGTGATCCAGGCCGCCGCGCCGGCCAGGACGGGTTGGGACTGGGCGCACTACCGCCCCGTGCTGGAACTGGCGCTGCGCGAGAAGCTGCCCGTGGTCGCCGCCAATCTGTCGCGCGCCGATGCCGGCACCGTCATGAAGCAAGGCCCCGCCGCCCTGTTCGATACCGACGAATTGCGCCGGCTCGGCCTGCTCTCGCCCGCTCCCGACCTGCTGTCGGCGCAGCGCAGGGAAGTGGCCGAGGCCCATTGCGGCGCCCTGCCTCCTTCCATGCTGGGCGGCATGGCCATGGCCCAGCTCGCGCGCGACGCCGTGATGGCCGGAACGATCGCCAACGCCGCGCGCGTGCCCGGCGCTTCCGCCCCGCGGCCCGTCGTGCTGCTGGCCGGCAACGGCCACACCCGCCGCGACATCGGCGTGCCGCGCTGGCTCAAGCCCGCCGCCATCCTGTCGGTGGGCTACACCGAACAGCCCGCGCCACCCGGCGCCTACGACCGCGACATCCTCATTCCGCCCGCCCCGCGCGAAGACCCCTGCAAAGCGTTCCAGGTCCCCGGCCGCTAGTGCGGCGCGGGACCGCGCGCCTAGAATAGCGGGATCCCCTCGAACCACGGGCGCGGCCACCGGCCGCGCCTTCTCATCCCGGAGACCGCGTCCCATGCCTGCCCTCTCGCCCGCCCCCATCCGTCTGTGCATCGCCGGCGAAGGCGCCATGGGCTCGACGCACGCGCGCATCTTCGCGGCCATGCCGGGCGTGGAGATCGTGGCCCTGGCGGCCGCCGACATGTCGCGCGGCCGCCAGCTGGCCGCGCAATACGGCATCCCCGATTGCAGCGCCGACCTGGCCGCCACGCTGGCCCGTCCCGACGTGGACGCGGTGGTGCTGGCCACGCCCTCGGGGCTGCATGCCGGGCACGCCGAACTGGCCGCCCGCCTGGGCAAACCCATGCTGATCGAGATCCCCGCCGCGCTGACCCTGGCCGACACCGAACGCCTGGTCCGCGTGCAGACCGAGACCGGCGTGGCCATGATGGTCGCGCACAGCCGCCGCTTCGCGCCGCCGCACACCTCGCTGCGCGAGCGCATCCAGGGCGGCGATTTCACGCTGCACCACCTGGTCTGCGAGACCTACTTCTTCCGCCGCAACAACCTGAACATGTTCGGCGAACCTCGCACCTGGGTCGACAGCCTGCTCTGGCACCATGCCTGCCACACGGTGGACCTGTTCTGCTGGCTGCTGGACGAGACGGAGTTCGACGTCTGGGGCCAGCGCGGCCCCGATCATCCGGAGCTGGGCATCCCCATGGACGTCACCGTGGCCATGCGCTCGCGCAAGCGCGGCACGCTGCTGACCATGGCCATGTCGTTCAACAACAAGGGGCCCTTCGGCGGCTTCTATCGCTACATCGGCGAAGAAGACACCTACCGCGCCTTCCGCGACGAACTGACCGACAGCGACGGCAAGATCGTGGAGATGCCCGGCGCGCAGCCGGCGTTCGAGGCCCAGGACACCGAATTCATCGCGGCGCTGCGCGAAGGCCGTCCCAGCCGCTGCGACATCGCGTCGGTGCTGCCCGCGATGCGGGCGCTGGACGGGATCGACCGCATCATGCGGGGCGCGCCCGCCGCCGGATGACCGACATGTAATCCCCCGGCCATCCGGCTGTTGGTGCCCGGCTCCTAAAGTGAAGGCTCCTGTGCAAGCCCACGCACAGCCAACCAGACGCCATCGAACGGCGCCTGGCACTTCTGGAGATCGACATGTTGAACGGCAAGATGCTCATCCTCGTCGCGGCCCTGGCGGGCGGCGCGTCCCCCGCCTACGCCACGGATACGGCTATGTCCGGCTCCGCCCCGCGGACCGCGAACCCCGCGCTGCTGGCCAGCGCGGACGGCTGGGCCTTCGTCAACGGCGAGTGGGTCCGCCAGGACCATGCCTACGCCATGAAGGACGGCAGATGGGTCCATACCGATACGCTGCCCCACGCCTCGGCGCAAGCCGGCCCGGCCACGCCCAAGACGCAAAACGCTCCCTCGGCCAGGAGCGACAAGTTCATCGCCTCTGACGGCTGGGTGTTCGAGAACGGCGAGTGGTCATTGCCCCCGCGCGTCCGGGGCCAGTGACGCGGACGGCGCGTCCCTGCCCGGAAAGATCAGCGTGAAGCGGGTCCGGCCGGAAACGGAGCCGGCGGTAATGTCGCCCCCGTGCGCCACCATGATGGCGCGCGTGATCGACAGCCCCAGCCCCGAGCTTTCCGAGTCGGGCCTCGCCCTGGACTTGTCGCCGCGAAAGAAACGGTCGAACAGCGAGGGGATCAGTTCCGCCGGGATTGCCTTGCCATCGTTCTCGATCGCGATCGTGACGGCCTTGGCCTCGCCCGCGACGACGACGTCTATCGCCCCGCCCCGCGGCGTATGGCGCAAGGCGTTCGAGAGCAGGTTGCTCAAGGCGCGCCGCAGCATCAGCCGGTCGCCCACGATCCTGCCACGGCCCGTCAGGCGCATGGCCACCGCCTTGTCCTCGGCCAGGGCCTCGTAGAACTCGAACAGGGCGCCGACCTCGTCCTGGACGGCGATGAGCTCGGCATCGGGCAAGGTAATGCCGTGCTCCATCTTGGCGAGATACAGCATGTCGGACACCATCCGGGACAAGCGCTGCAGCTCCTCTTCGTTCGACGCCAGGATCTCGCGATATTTCGCCGCTTCGCGCGGCTGCGACAGCACGACGTGGGTCTGCGTCAACAGATTCGTCAGCGGTGTGCGAAGCTCGTGGGCCAGGTCGGACGAGAACTCCGACAACCGGCGAAAATCGTCCTGCAGCCTGGCCAGCATGGCGTTCAAGGTCGAGGCCAGGTCGGACATCTCCAGCGGGACGGCATCCACGGGCATGCGCGCATCCAGTTTCTGCGCCGTGACGGAACGGGCCCGCGCGGCCATCGTCCGCAAAGGGGCCAGCCCGCTGCGGGCCGCCCACCAGCCGAACACCCCGCTCACGAGCGCGGACAGCGCCACGTACAGCACCAGCGACTGGAGGAAGCCCCGCATGAAGTGCGCATGGATCCCGGTCGCCAGCCCGACGATGACGCGCAGTTCGCCTCCCGGCTCGCCCGCGGTGGCCGTGGTGGTGCGCAACCCCCGGTACTCGGCCCCGTCCTGCTTCCAGGTGAATGCCTCTTTTCCCGCCGGCAAGGCCTGCGCCGCGCTCAAGGCATGCCGGAACTCGAAGCCGTCCGTGGCATACACGCTCGCTCCCCGCCCCGTCTGGATCCACGCCACCAGCCCGGGATGATTCTGAAGGGCGGCGCCCAGGCGCACCGGCATCGAGGCGGCCTCCGCTTCCCGGGCGATTTTCCGGACCAGGCTGGCCTTCTCTTCAAGCACGGCGAAGTCTTCGTAGGCGAAGTGCTGGTCCATCGACGAGGCGATCAGCGCCCCCAATCCAAGGAGCACCGTGGCCGACGACAGCGCGAAGAAAGTCGTCAGCCGCGTCGTCAGGGAAAAAGGGCGCATCAGGCCGGATCCTCCGGTTCTTCGAAAACGTAGCCCATGCCCCGCACGGTCTGGATGAGCTTCGCCTCGAACGCGTCGTCGATCTTGGCGCGCAGCCGGCGGATCGCCACGTCGATGACGTTCGTGTCGCTGTCGAAGTTCATGTCCCATACCTGGGAGGCGATCAGCGACCGCGGCAGCACCTCGCCGCGCCGGCGTACGAACAGTTCGAGCAGTGCGAACTCCTTGCTCGTCAGGTTGATGCGCCGGCCGGCGCGCGTGGCCCGGCGGCGGACGAGATCGAGCACCAGATCGCCGACCTGGATGCGATCCGTGGCGATCTGCCCACTGCCCCGCCGCAGCAGGGTCCGGACACGGGCCAGCAGTTCGGAAAAGGCAAAGGGCTTGACCAGATAATCGTCCGCGCCGAGCTCCAGGCCCTTGACCCGGTCGGCCACGCTGTCGCGCGCGGTCAGGAACAGGACGGGAACATTGTTTTCGACCGCCCGCAGGGTTTGCAGGATGCGCCAGCCATCCACATCGGGCAGCATCACATCGAGCACGATCAGATCGTAGGGCTCGCTCAACGCCCGGTACTGTCCGTCCAGCCCGTTGTCCGCCAGGTCGACCACGAACCCGGCCTCGGTCAGCCCTTGCCTGAGATACTCGCCGGTCTTGGCTTCGTCTTCCACGACCAGTAGTTTCATCGCGAAGCCTCGCCGCGCATCAACGATAGGCCTGGTAGACGCTGGACCGCCCCCCGGCCCGGAGCAGCACGACATCGTAGGCGGATTTCCGGCCCCCATACTCGGGGCCGTCCATGCCCGGCGAGCCCAGGGGCATGCCCGGGACGGCCAGGCCGATGGCCGGCGGACGTTCGCGCAGCAACCGCCTGACTTCCCGGGCGGGCACGTGTCCCTCCAGCGCATAGCCTTCCACCACCGCGGAATGGCACGAGCCATGGTCGTCCGGAATGCCGAGACGGCTGCGCGCCGCGGACGTATCGTCGACATCGTGGGCGATCACGCGGAATCCGTTGTCCTGCAGGTGTTTGATCCAGTCCTTGCAACATCCGCAAGTCGGCGTCTTCCAGACTTCCACGGTCGTCGCCTTCTGCGCCCGGGCGCCAAGGGGAAGCAAGGCGGCTCCGATCAGGAGCGCGCGACGTGACAGGCTTGCGTGCTTAGGCATCATGCATGGTTCCTTGAAAATCAGGCGGGCGGGCCGAGCGTTCCCAGCCACGCCACCAATAACAGAATCGCGGTCGCCGCGCCGGCTTCCAGCGCCAGGCTCTTGCGCAGAAGGACCAGGGCGGCCTCGGGACGGCCGCCAGCGATCGACGCCTCCAGCATGGGACCGAGGCGAAACCGGTTCGCGGCGGCCAGGCCCAGCATCAAGGCGAACAACCCTAGCTTGCCGACAAGAAGCCAGCCATACAGCCCCGACAGCAGGCCTTGGACGGTGGGGCCGACGATGAACCAATAGTTGGCGGCACCCGTGAACGCCAAGGCCGCGACGATGACGGTCCCGAGGCCCGCGAACCCCGTCAGCCCCCGGCTCAGCAGGCGTACCTGCCGATCGGGTGCGCCATCCGGGCGCAGCCACAGCATCGCCGCGAATACGGTCAATGCCCCCAACCAGCCCGCCGCCGCGATCAGGTGGACGATATCGGCGGCCAGATGCAGATACCCCCGCGCGCCATCGTCCATGGCGCCATGTCCGCCCCAGGCAAGGCTGGCCAGCGCGACCAGGGCCGATCCGGCAACGGCCCACAGGCCGGACACGCAACGATACTTCATCGACACGGCACAGGCCAAAGCCAGCATCAGCGCCACGATCCGTATCGCGGCCGCCAGTCCCGCATCGGTGCCGCCGACCACCATGGCCAGGATGGACGGCCGCAAATCCATGAGATGCTCCGCGCCGCTCATGGATTGGGCAAGCAGCGCCAGGCCGAGCCCGGCCAGCGGAATGCCGATGGCCGCGGCCGTCACCAGCAAGGCGCCGAATCGCAGGCTCTTCTCGCCGTCCTCCCATTCACGGCGAAAGCTGTGGAGGATGAACAGCGGCACGCCGCCCAGCAGCGCCAGGTCCACGTAGAGCGCGAAGCGTACCGCCACGCCCAGTCCCTCGGACATGGTCTATTTCACGCTGAACGGGAAATTTCCCGTCACCGGATGCGTATCGGACGATACCGCCCGCCACTCCACGCGGTAGGTACCGGTCACCAGCGGCCTGGCGGGCGTGATGACCATCGTCTTGGGATCGGCATCGCCCGAGACCTTGGCCTCCACCGGCATGGGCGCGTGGGTCATGCCGGGCATGCCGGTCATGAGCAGCCGGGCGCCCGAGAACTGGGTGACGAGCGCTTCCGAAAAACGCAGCTCGATTCTCGACGGCGCCGCGGTCTCCGCCCGGGCCTCGGGCGTCGACGACACGAGTTCGGGATGGGCCTGGGCCGCGGCGGCGACAAGCAGCCCGGCCGTCAGGACGGCGGCACTCAGGGCGGTACGAGCGTTGGACATGATGCACCTTGCGATGGGTAGGAAAGAGAGATGGCGGGAGATCAGAACCACATGCGCACGCCGACCACGAACCGGGTGTCGCTGCGGCGTTCCCCGTGCGCCCGCCCATAGTCCGCGGTGGTCCCATAGGTCCGGTTCCAGGTCACGCCGACGTAGGGAGCGAATTCGCGGCGGATCTCGTATCGCAGCCGCACGCCCAGCTCCGTGCTCGACAGGCCGGACCCGATGCCTCGCCCGTGGTCGTTCTTGCCGAAGAAATTGACCTCGGCGGCCGGCTGCAGGATGAGCCGGTTCGTGAAGAGGATGTCGTACTCCCCTTTCAGGCGCGCGGCGGTCTGTCCGTTCTCGCCGGCGAAGACGAGGGCGGACGCCTCGAAGTTGTAGAGCGCCATTCCCTGGAAGCCGAACGCGGCCCAGGTCCGCGACGAACCGGGCTTGAAGTCGTGGCGCACCCCGCCCACGACATCCCACCAGGGACTGATGGCACGGCCCCACAGCGCCTGCACCTCGGCCTCGTGGAGCTTCCCGCCCGAACGCTCGCCTTCCGAGCTGAGCCACAGGCGGTCGATGTCGCCGCCGATCCAGCCCTTGAAATCCCAGCTCAAGGCGTTCCCGCCACGCGCGTCCTGCCATTCCAGCCGATCCACGAGGAACAGGGAATTGATGCCCTTGTCGTGCACGGCATGGCCCGACGTATCCAGGGCTGCGGCCTTGCGGTCGGCATCGGTCAGCCTGGGAATGGGCGTGCGGCTTTCCGTGGGCGCGGCGTCCATGGTCTGCATCGGGGCGTGATCCATGCTTTGCATGGGACCGTGATCCATGCCCGGCATCTTGCCGTGATCCATCCCTTGCATGTGCGAATGGTCCATCCCTTGCATCTGCGAATGGTCCATGCCCTGCATCTGCGAATGATCCATCCCCTGCATCTGGGCATGGGCCGTCGACGAGGCCAGCGCCAGGCCGACGAACGCGGCGGACAGCGCCGGCGCGGTGCGGTGAATTGAAAAAATCATGGCCCCCCCTTTACTCTTGCACCCGGACTTCGCGGAACATGCCGGCTTCCATGTGATACAGGAGGTGGCAGTGATAGGCCCAACGCCCGAGCGCGTCGGCGGTCACCCGGTAGCTGCGCCGCGACCCCGGCGGCATATCGATGGTGTGCTTGCGCACCATGAAATTGCCGTTCTCGTCCTCCAGGTCGCTCCATAGTCCATGCAGGTGGATGGGATGGGTCATCATGGTGTCGTTCACGAGCACGATCCTGACCCGCTCGCCGTACTTCAGCAGCACCGGCCTGGCGTCCGAGAACTTGATGCCGTCGAACGACCAGGCGAATTTCTCCATGTGGCCGGTCAGGTGCAGCTCTATGGTCCGGCCTGGCGCGCGTCCGTCGGGATCCTCGAAGGTGCTGCGCAGGTCGGCGTAGGCCAACACGCGGCGGCCGTTGTTCCGCAGGCCCATGCCGGGGTCGTCCAGCTTGGGCGCGGGGCTCATCGTCTGCATGTCGACCAGGGGATTGTTCTTCTCCGACGCGGGATGGGACTGCATGCCGCCCGAGGCCCCCTGCCCATGGTCCATGCCTTGCATCTGGCCGTGGTCCATCCCGGCCATGCCACCATGATCCATGCCGGCCATGCTGCTGTGATCCATGCCCATGTCCTCCATGGCCAGGATCGGCCGCGGATCCATGTCGGGCACCGGCGCATGCAGGCCCTCGCGCACGGCCAGGGTGCCGCGCGCATACCCCGTGCGGTCCATGGACTGGGCGAAGATGGTGTAGGCCTCGTCCCTGGAAGGCTCGACGATCACGTCGTAGGTCTCGGCCACCGCGATGCGGAATTCGTCGACCGCGACGGGCTTGACGTGCTGTCCGTCGGCCGCCACCACCGTCATCTTCAAGCCGGGGATGCGGACGTCGAAATACGTCATGGCCGACCCGTTGATGAAGCGCAGGCGCAGGCGTTCACCCGGCTTGAACAGGCCCGTCCAGCCGCCGTCCGGTGCCTGTCCATTCAGCAGATAGGTATAGGTGTACCCGCCGACGTCGGCGATGTCGGTCGGGTTCATCCGCATCTCGGCCCACATCTTCCGGTCCGCGATCGTGGCCGACCAGCCCTTCTCCCGGACATCCCGGAAAAAGTCGCCGACGGTGCGCTTGTGGAAGTTGTAGTAGTCGGACTTTTTCTTCAACGTGCGCATCAGCCGCGCCGGATCCTCGTCGGTCCAGTCCGACAGCATCACGACGTACTCGCGGTCGTAGGCGAACGGTTCCGGCTCCCTGGCGTCGATGATCAGCGGCCCGTAGACGCCCGCCTGCTCCTGGAATCCCGAATGGCTGTGGTACCAGTAGGTGCCGTTCTGGCGCACCTTGAAGGTGTAGACGTACATGCCGTCGGGCGCGATGCCTTCGAAGCTCAGCCCGGGCACGCCGTCCATGTTGGCGGGCAGCAGGATGCCGTGCCAATGGATGGACGTGGACTCCCGCAGCTTGTTGCGCACGCGCAAGGTGACGGTGTCGCCTTCGCGCCAGCGCAGGAGCGGCCCCGGTATGCCGCCGTTCACGGTCATCGCGGTGCGCGGGCTGCCGGTGAAATTCACTGGCGTCTCGCCGATCTGCAGGTCGAACTCGGTGCCGGCCAGCACGTGGGGGGCGCCCGGCCCGATGGCCGCCCAGACGGGCCTGCGCCAGAGTCCCAGCGCGCCCAGCGCGCCGCCGGCGGCCAGGGCGGTGACGAACGTCCGCCTTGAGGTCTTGGTGTGCATGCGATATCCGATGAATCCGGTCAGGCCGCCACTCTAGCCAGCGGCCTCCCACCCCAGCCTGACCCGAAGATTACGTTTGTGTAATGTTGAACCCGCGCCGTCAGGCCCGGCCCTTCCACCGCCGCAGCAGCAAGGCGTTGGAGACCACGCTGACACTGCTCAGCGCCATCGCCGCGCCGGCCAGGACCGGACTGAGCAGGCCCAGGGCCGCCAGCGGCACGCCGACCACGTTGTAGATGAAGGCCCAGAACAGGTTCTGGCGGATCTTGGCGTAGGTGCGCCGGGAGATGTCGATCGCGTCCCCGACCAGCGCGGGATCGCCGCGCATGAGCGTGACGCCCGCGGCATGCATGGCCACGTCGGTGCCGGTCGACATGGCGATGCCCACGTCCGCGGCCGCCAGCGCCGGCGCATCGTTGATGCCGTCGCCCACCATCGCCACCACATGGCCTTCGGCGCGCAGCGCGGCGATGGCTTCGGCCTTGTGCTCGGGCAGCACCTCCGCGCGCACGTCGTCCACGCCCAGCGCCTGGCCGATGGCGCGCGCGGCGCCGGCGTTGTCGCCGGTCAGCAGCACGCTGCGTATGCCTTGCGCACGCAGCGAGGCCACTGCCGCCTCCGAAGTCGGCTTGAGCGTATCGCCGAAGGCCAGCAGGCCCAGCAGCACCGGTTGCCCGCTCACGCTGGCGACCCAGGACACGGTGCGCCCCTCGGCCTGCAGCGCCGCGGCCCGCTGCGCCAGCGGCGCGATCTCGACACCCAGCTCCTGCATGTAGCGGCCGCTGCCCAGGCGCAGCTCGCGGCCTTCCACCGACGCCGCCATGCCGCGCCCGGCCACCGCCCGCGCCTGGGTGGCGGCCGGCACCGCGATCCCCTCGCGCCGCGCCTCGGCCATGACGGCGCGCGCCAGCGGGTGTTCGCTGCCCGCCTGCAAGGCGGCGCTGGCGGCCAGCAGGTCGCGACGCTCGCCCTGCGCCGGCTCGGCGGCGATCAGTTCAGGCTTGCCTTCGGTCAGCGTTCCGGTCTTGTCGAACGCGACGACCTTGACGTTGTGCGCCACTTCCAGCGCTTCGGCATCCTTGATCAGGATGCCGTGGCGCGCCGCCACGCCGGTCCCGGCCATGATGGCCGTGGGCGTGGCCAGCCCCAGCGCGCACGGGCAGGCAATGACCAGGACCGCCACCGCATTGAGGATGGCCAGTTCCCAATCGCCGGTCGCCCCGCCCCAGGCCAGCAGGGTCACGATGGCGATGACGACGATCACGGGCACGAACACTTCGCTCACCCGGTCCACCAACCGCTGGATCGGCGCCTTCTTGGCCTGTGCCGACTCGACCAGCCGCACGATGCGGGCCAGCACCGACTCGGCGCCGACGGCGGTGGTGCGGACCACCAGCAGGCCTTCTGCATTGACCGAGCCGCCGGTGACGCGATCGCCGTGCTGCTTGTCCACCGGCAGGCTCTCGCCGGTGATGAGCGACTCGTCGACCTGGCTGGCCCCCTCGACCACTTCGCCGTCCACCGGCACGCGCTCGCCCGGGCGCACCACGACGAGGTCGCCAGGATGCACCGACGCGACCGGCATCTCGATCTCGCCGCCTTCGCGCCGGACGCGCGCCACCTCGGGCCGCAAGGCGTTCAGCGCGCGGATCGCCTCGGTGGTCTGCCGCTTGGCGCGGGTCTCCAGCCACTTGCCCAACAGGACCAGCGTAATCACCACCGCCGAGGCTTCGAAGTACAGATGCGTGGCCCCGTGGGCGCCATGGCGCAGCAGTTGGTAGACGCTCAGGCCGTAGGCGGCGCTGGTGCCGAGCGCCACCAATAGATCCATGTTGCCGGTACGCGCCTTCAAGGCCTTCCAGGCACCGCGATAGAAGCGCGCGCCCAGCCAGAACTGCACCGGCGTCGCCAGCGCCCACTGCACCCAGCCATTGGGCATCCAGTGGACGCCGAAGGGCATCAGCACCATGGGCACGACCAGCGGCAGGGAAAGCACCGTCGCCAGGGCGATCGGCCACCACGACGGCAGGCCAGCGGAAACCGCGGCGGCGGCCGGAGTGGATTGCGCGGGCAGGCGCGCCTCGTACCCCGCCTTTTCCACCGCGGCGATCAGCGTGGCCGGATCGACCCTGGACACGAGCGAGACACGCGCCGTCTCGGTGGCGAGGTTGACTTCGGCGCCGGCCACGCCGGGCACCCGGGCCAGGGCCTTCTCCACCCGCGCCACGCACGAGGCGCAAGTCATGCCGCCTATGCTCAGGTCCACCGATTCGGCGGGCACCTCGTAGCCGGCCTGCTCGACCGCCGCGCGCAGCGTCGCGGCTTCCACCGGAGCATCGGCCTCGATCTCGGCCGTTTCGGTGGCCAGGTTGACGCTCGCCCGCCGAACGCCGGGCACGCGCGCCAGGGCACGCTCGACCCGGCCGACGCAGGAGGCGCAGGTCATGCCCTCGATGGGCAAGGTCCAGCTCACGGGCGAATTGCCCGGGCCGGCCGCCGCCGGCGTTGACTGTCCATTCATGGTTTCCTCGCGATACTGGGAGTGATGCTTCACAGTATCAAGCTTCCCATGATGGGAAAGTCAAGCGCCGGATCCGGGGCCGGCCCCGCCGGGGGGGTCAGGCCCCCTCGCCCGCCTCCGACACCGGCGCGGCGCCCAGCGGCTTGCCGCCAGGCCCGGCCATGAAGCTCTGCCAGGGTTCGGGCGCGGCCTGGCCGGCGCCGGGCTTGCCGTAGTCGCACACGCCGTTCGGGAACACCGCCTGCAGGCGCGTCCATTGCTGACCGCTGAAGGCCACCGCGAAATCCGCCCGCGCCAGCGGCTTCAGGGCACACTTCATGATATCGCTGGCCAGGCCTTCGCCCGCCGCGACGCGGGTATCCCGGAAGACCGGCCATTCGTCCACCCCGGGGCTATAGACCGCCGCCGCCCCCGATCCGGCCACGGTCGATGCCGAGGTCGGGTCGGCGCCGGTATTGCAGTAGTCGGCATCCGTGCTCCAGGCCGCCGCATCGGCGCGCCAGCACGCGTCCGCCGCGACGGCCGGTTTGTTGGCGACGATCTTTTCCCGCAGCGTCTTGCCGGAGGTGTCGGCCTCGACCTTGCCCAGCCATTCGTTCATCGCGTCGAACCGGCGCGCGGTGTAGTCCGGCGGCGTGGACTTGTAGCGCCAGATGACGTGGTTCGCGTAGTCCCCGTGCTCGCGCAGGATGCGGTTGCGGATCACGTAACCGCGGAAGTCGTAGTGCTCTTCCCGCACGTTGAAGCTGATGGACTGGATGATGGCCACGTCGCCCAGGAACCGGCCGTGCGCCACGCGCCCGGACTGGTGCGCGATTTCCGCCGCGCCGGGATCGGCCGCCATCCGCGCCGGCTGCCACTGGCCGTTGATGTCGTAGCCGCCCACCTGTTCATTCAC
Organism: Pigmentiphaga sp. MLSB6-MA01; assembly: GCF_058793475.1. Taxonomy (NCBI): domain Bacteria; kingdom Pseudomonadati; phylum Pseudomonadota; class Betaproteobacteria; order Burkholderiales; family Alcaligenaceae; genus Pigmentiphaga; species Pigmentiphaga sp. MLSB6-MA01. The sequence continues at coordinate 123,171 of NZ_JBXAFV010000012.1, forward strand.
CATCACGAACTGCTCGGGCGAGATCTTGCCGGTGTTGACCGCCTTGAAACCGTAGAGGATGCCGATATTGTCGATCGGCGTCTTGGCATAGCCGGTCGCGTCCCGCGGCCCGAACACCGCGATGTTGAAATCCTGCAGCGTGCAGCGGATGCCCGTGGTGTTCCCCGCCGACCAGACGTTCCAATGCGTTCCGCAGCCCGCGCCGCCCACCGTGGGGTCGAGGTAGAACGGCGTGCGCGAGGCCATGTTGGTACTCGCCGGTCCTTCGCACACCTGGTCGTAGACATGGCCGTTGATATGGGCCTTCTCCATGATGGAGAACGGCGACCCGGCGGTCCTGCGCGCGTCATAGAACCGCTTGAGCAGCCCGCAATCGGCGAACTCCCGGCCGGTGGTCCAGGTATCCTGCCACCCGTCCGAAGGCATCAACCCCTGCAGCAGGCCCGGATAGTTCGAGGCGTGCAGGTGTTGCTGGTGCGCGCCGCCGGAGCTGCCGTCGGCCATGGTGTAGCGGATCTCGCCGTAGTTTTCGGTGATGTGCTCCTTGAGCATGATCACCGTCTCGGCCGACGTCGTGTCGTTGCAATGCGTGCCGTATTGCGTCATCTCGGACGATGCCACCATGAAGCCACGGCTCAGGGCCACATCGTCCAGAACGCTGCCCGGATTCCCCTGGGCGCGGCTGTATTCGCAGCCCGACCCGAACTTCCAGTGCAGCTTGCCGTTCCAGGAAGCGGGGCGGGCATACGGCGTCCATCCCTTGGTCGGATCGGCCGGGTTGGCCAGGTAGGCGATGTCGTATTTGCCACGGTTGACCACGCCGCGTTCGATGCGGACGATGTAGGGCACGGTCTTGCCTTCGTCGGTCGTCGCGCTGGCGATCTGCGCCGCCGCAGGCGGGTTGGCCGGGTCATAGACCGCGAACCGGCCATCCGTGGTCCGGTACTGGTAGCGGAATACCGGCGCGGCGATATTGCACTGGCCGTCGAGCGCGTCGCCCAGATCAGGATTGGTCGGCGTGGGCGCCGCGACCTTGGTCGCGCATTCCCAATAGCCGACCTGGGCCCCGGAAATGACGGGGCCGCCGTTCGGATGGTTCTTGATCGCCAGATGCGCGGTCGCGCCGTCGTCCGTCCGCGCCACCAGCGCATTGTCGCCGTCGGCGAGCCCTTCCACCCGGCCCATGTAGCGGCCGTTCCCGCGCACGGCGAACGCGCTCGTCACGTCCTTGCCGTTGAGCAGCATGCGGATCCGCTCGAAGCGCGTGGTGGAACCCTCGGGAACCTTGACTTCGACCAGCGCCTGCCCGCCGGATACGAGATCGGCGCGATTCCCCAGCACCGAAATCCTCAGGCTCGGCGCGCCCGGCGCCGGGGGACCGCCGCCATCCGACGTTCCCCCGTCCCCTCCGCCGCAACCCGCCAGCGCCACGGCCAGCGACATGCCGGTCAGCGCGAGTGATGCCTTTTTCATTGAAGTCTCCTCATCATCGTTAGCGTTGTCGTGCCACCCACAGCGACCGGATAGTAAGATTTGCCAATCATCGAGGGCATCGCTTTTTTTTGATGGAGTGATCGAATATGCAGATAACCGATCTGAATCTCTCCACGCGCCAGGTCCGGGCCTTCACGGCGCTGGCCGAGCACAGAAACTTCACGCGCGCCGCCGAACAATGCCATTTGTCGCAATCGGCGTTCAGCAGCCTGATCAGGACGCTGGAGGACACGCTCGGCATCCGCTTGTTCGACCGCGACACCCGCCGCGTAGAGTTGACGCCCGAAGGCCGCTTGTTCCTCGGGGGCGCGACGCGTGTGCTGGCCAGCCTGCGCGACGCGCTGGAAGACCTGGGCGAGCACTCCGCCGGCCGGCGCGGCCGTGCCGGCGTCGCCGCGCTGCCCTCGCTCGCGGCCGGCTGGATGCCCGGCGTGCTGGCGGCGTTCCATCAGGAATACCCGGGCATCCAGGTGGACGTCGCGGACGTCCTGTCCGAGAGCTGCATCGAGTTCGTGCGCAGCGGCCGGGCCGACTTCGCGCTGGCCTCGATGCGCTCGGTCGGGCCGGACCTGCAGGCCGAACCGTTCTGCCGCGACGGCTTCTATCTGGTCTGCCGCAAGGACCATCCGCTGTCGCGCCGGCGCCGGCTCACGCTCGCGGCGCTCAGCGGCGAACCGTTCATCCACCTCGCCCAGGACAGCAGCGTGCGCCAGCACATCGAGGCGGCCATCCATCCGGCCAAGATGAACGGCATGATGGAGCTGGACCAGTTGAGTACCGTGGCCGGCATGGTGCGGGCCGGCCTGGGTATCACCGTCGTGCCGGCGCTGACGCTGTTCCACTTCGACGGCCCGGACCTGACGGCGCTGCCGGTCGAGACACCGGGGCTGACCCGGGAGGTATTCGTCGTCCGGCGCCGGGATCGCAGCCTGTCCATCGGCGCCCAGGCGCTGCTCGCCTTCATGATGCAGCGCCGGCCGCAGCCGGGGGAAAAACGCGGAGCCCGGCCCAAGGCCGGGCCATCGCCCACCCGCCGCCGGTAATCGGTTTTTCAAATCAGTTATCCCAAATAATCCATTTCCCGGAATACTCCCCGCCCCCCTATCGTCTCGCTCATCCGCAGGTCCCGATCCGGACCCGCTTCCACGACCACGACCGGGTGTGCATGCCTTCCTCTTCTTCGTCCTCTGTACCGCGCCTGCGCATCGGCTCCGGCGCAGGCTTTTCCGGGGACCGCTGGGACGCGGCCGTCCCCGTGGTCCGGACCCTGCTGGCGCACGACGGGCCGCGCGCCCTGATCTTCGAGACCCTGGCCGAACGCACCCTGGCGCTGGCGCAGTTGCAGCGCAAGCTGAATCCGGACTCGGGCTGGGAGCCCTCCCTGGAGCGCTTCGTCGCCCCCGTCCTGTCCGACTGCGTGCTCGGTGGCATTCCGATCGTCGGCAACTTCGGCGCGGCCAACCCGCGCGGCGCGGCGCGGCAACTGCAGCGGCTGGCCGCCTCCCTCGGCCTGCCCGCGCTGCGCGTGGCCATCGTCAACGGCGACGACCTGCTGACGGCGCTCACCGCCGGGCAGATGCGCGCGCTGCTCGAACAATCGTCGATCGAACGGCCCCTGGTCAGCGCGAACGCCTACCTGGGAGCGCGCGAAATCGCCGCGGCGCTGCGGGCCGGCGCGCAGGTCGTGGTCACCGGCCGGGTGGCCGATCCCGCGTTGGCGCTCGGCCCCATGCTTGCCCATTTCGACTGGCCCGACGACGACTGGGATCGACTGGCGGCGGGCACCATGGCCGGACACATTCTTGAATGCGGCGGACAGGTATGCGGCGGCTATTTCGCCGACCCGGGCTTCAAGGACGTCCCCGATCTCGCCGACCTGGGCTTTCCCATCATCGAAATGCACGAGGACGGACGCTTCGTCGTGACCAAGGCCGAGCACACCGGCGGCTGCGTGGATCGCCGGACCGTCATCGAGCAGTTGCTGTACGAGATACACGACCCCGGCGCCTACCTGACACCCGACGTGGTGGCCGACATCACCGAGGCCGAGGTCCGCCAGATCGGCGGCGACCGGGTGGAGATCACCGGCGTGCGCGGCCATCCACGGCCGGCCACGCTCAAGGCCACGCTTTGCTACGAAGGCCCGTGGCTGGCGGAAGGGGAAATCTCCTATGCCGGCCCCAATGCGGCGGCGCGCGCGGCGCTGGCGGCCGACGTCGTGCGCAGGCGGCTGGACGCTCTCGGCCTGGGAAACCTGAAGATGCGCGCCGATTTCATCGGCGTCACCAGCGTGTTCGGCGACGACAATGGGCACTGGGCGGCCGCGGCCGATGTGCCGGTCTCGCCGGTGCAAGACCTGCGGCTGCGCATCGCCGCGGCGGCCGCGTCCCGCCAGGATGCCGAGCGGGTGGCGCGCGAAGTGCTGGCCCTGTATACCTGCGGGCCGGCCGGCGGCGGCGGGGTGCGCACGGCCGTCACGCCGCGGCTGGGCAGCGGCTCATGCCTGGTGCCGCGCGACTGGCTGGCGCCGACCTGGGAGTTCGCCGCATGAACAAGACGACGCCTCCCCGTACCGTTCCCCTGCACCACCTGGCTCACGCCCGCACCGGCGACAAGGGCAATCGCGCATCCATCAGCGTCATTGCCTACGACCCCGCCGACTGGCCGCTGCTGGTCGAGCAGGTCACCGAAGCCAGCGTGGCCCGCCTTTTTTCTTCGCGCTCGCCGACCCAGGTCAGGCGCTACCTGCTGCCGCGCCTGGCGGCCATGAATTTCGTGCTGGACGATGTGCTCGACGGCGGCGTCAACGACTCGCTGAACCTCGACACGCACGGGAAGACGCTTTCCAGCTTGCTACTGACGCTTCCCATTTCCATCGACAATAAGGAGGAGACATCATGAACACCCATCGCCGCCGGCAGCTTGCCGTGCTCAGCCTCGCCTTGCTGGGCGCTTCGGCCGCCAGCGCCCAGACGTTTCCCGACAAACCCATCACCTTCGTCGTGCCCTTCGCCGCCGCCAGCGCCACCGACCAGATCGCGCGGGCGCTCGGCCAGGCCGTCTCGGAAGCGACCGGGCAACCCGTGGTGATCGAGAACAAACCGGGCGCCAACTCCTTCATCGGCGCCCAGACCGTGGCCCGCGCCAAGAATGACGGCTACACGGTGCTCATCACGACCAACACCACCCATGCCGCCAACGAGCACTTGTTCAAGAAACTGCCCTACGACCCCGTCAAGGATTTCGAACCGGTGACGCTGCTCGGCAAAGGCGGCCAGATCATGGTCGTGCCGCCCAGCCTGCCGGTCAGCAACGTGAAGGAGTTCATCGCCCTCGCGAAGGCCCAGGCCGGCAAGCTGTCGTTCGGATACGGAAGCTCGTCCAGCCGGGTGGCCGGAGAACTGTTCAAGCAATCGACGGGGACGGAAATCGTGCCGGTGCCCTACCGCAGCAATCCCATGGGCGTCACCGACCTGCTCGGCGGCCAGATCCAGGTCATGTGGACCGACATGACGACCGGCCTGCCCCAGGCCAAGAGCGGCAACCTGAAAGCGCTCGGCGTCACGACCTCCACCCGCAGCCCGCTCGCGCCCGACGTGCCGACCATCTCGGAGTCCGGCGTTCCCGGCTATGAATCGACCTACTGGTTCGCGGCCTACGTGCCCGCCGGCACCTCCGACGCGATCGTCACTCGTCTCAACCAACTCCTGGTCACCGCGGCCAAGTCTCCGACGGCGGCGAAATTCTACGGGCCGACCGGCACCGAACTGGTGACCAGCACGCCCGATGAGCTGCGCCGCTTCCAGGCCGCCGAATCGCAGAAGTGGGCACAGATCATCGCCAAGGCGGGCATCCAGAAAGAGTGACGCGGGCGCGCGCCGGCACGGGCCGCCGCATCACAGCAGCGGCAGCTTGCCTTCGTCGTCCCGCCGCCGGCTGCCTTCGGGCAGTTCGTTGAGGCGCGGCGCGGGCGGCAGTCCCGTCGCCGCGAGGATTTCTTTCTCGTCCAGGGTTTCCCGCTCCAGCAACGCGCGCACCAGCGCGTCGAGCTGGGCACGATGTTCGCGCAGCAGGCCGAGCGCGCGATCGTGGCAGCCATGGATGAGTTTCTGCACCTCGTCGTCCACCGCCCGGGCCGTTTCCTCGCTGTACGGCAGGCTGCCGCCCCCGCCTCCCAGATAGGGATTCTGGCGCGGCGCGAGCTGGACCATGCCCAGCCGGTCGCTCATGCCCCAGCGCATGACCATGTTGCGCGCCAGGTTGGTCGCCTGCTCGATGTCGCTCTCCGCGCCGGTGGTACGCGTGCCGTAGACCACCTCCTCGGCCGCCCGGCCGCCCAGCATGCCGACGATGCGCGCCAGCAGATAGGCCTCGGGATAGTTGTAGCGATCGGTCTGCGGGCGCTGGTAGGTCACGCCCAGGGCCTGGCCGCGCGGCACGATGGTGACGCGGTGCACCGGGTCGGCGCCCGGCACCAGCAGCCCCAGGATGGCGTGGCCGCCCTCGTGATAGGCGATCCGCTCACGGTCGGCATGGCTCAGGATCAGCGGGCGCTCGGGGCCCAGCACGATTTTCTCCAGCGCGTCGTTGAAATCCTTCTGGTGCACCTGGTCCTGGTCCCGGCGGGCCGCCAGCAGGGCCGCCTCGTTCACCAGGTTCTTCAAGTCGGCGCCCGACAGGCCCGGCGTGGTCGAGGCCAGCTCCGGCAGGTCCACGTCCGCGGCCAGCGGCGTCTTGCGCGTGTGGACCTTCAGGATGGCCTCGCGGCCGTTCTTGTCGGGCAGGTTGACCACCACGCGCCGGTCGAAGCGGCCCGGCCGCAGCAAGGCCTTGTCCAGCACATCGGGCTGGTTGGTGGCCGCCAGCACGATGACGCCCTCGCGCCCGGAGAACCCGTCCATCTCGGTCAGGATCTGGTTCAGGGTCTGCTCCTGCTCGCTGGATCCGCCCAGCGCCACCTGGCCGCGCGCGCGGCCGATGGAATCGATCTCGTCGATGAAGATGATGGACGGCGCCTGCTCGCGCGCCTGCTTGAACAGGTCGCGCACCCGCGCCGCGCCCACGCCCACGATCATCTCGACGAACTCGGCCGCGCTCATCGAGAAGAATGGCACGCCGGCCTCGCCCGCCACGGCCTTGGCGAGCAGCGTCTTGCCCGTGCCCGGCGCGCCCACCAGCAGCACGCCCTTGGGGGCGGAGCCGCCCAGGCGCGTGTACTTGGCGGGATTCTTCAGGAAATCGACCACCTCGACCAGCTCGTTCTCGGCCTCGTCGATCCCGGCCACATCCTCGAACGTGACCTTGTCGCCGCCCTCCAGGTCGTAGCGGCGCGCCTTGCTCTTGCCCAGCCCGAACATGCTGCCGCCCATGCCGCCTTGCCGCGCCGCCCGCCGGTACAGCCAGACGTAGAACGCGATGATGAAAATGGCGGGCCCGAAGCCGAAGATCACCGTGGTCAGCCAATTGCCGCTCTGGATGGGCTCGGCGCTGATCTCGACCTTGTGGTCGATCAAGAACTGTTCGAAGCCCGGCCCCACGAACACCGGCAGCGTGCTTTCGAAGGTCGTGGACGTGCGCGGCGGCTGGGCCTGTGCGCCGGCCTTGGCGGGCGCCTCGGTCGTTGCCGTCGGCCAGGTGACGGCCTTGACGAAGCGGCCCTCGATGCGCTCGCCCTGGCTGTAGATCGCCGTGACGTTGCCCTTGGCGACTTCTTCCTTGAAGACCGTGTACGGCACGGTGATGGGCGCGTCGGCGCCGCCGCCCGACAGGTAGCGGGCCAGGAAGTAGTTGACCAGCAATACCGCCAGGAAAATCAGCCACATGCGGCGCGGCGGCATGGACATCGGACTGCCCGCGTTGCGGCCGTCGGGCAGTCCGCCCTTGCCTCCCGCGGTATTCGCAGGTTTTTTCGGCTCTTGCTGGCTGGGCCACTTCATGGCGTCTTCCCCGTGTGTCGGTCGGCTGCCGCCAAGCATACTCCGGTACGATCCTCTCGCCGTGCCCGTGCTTCGGCGACGATGACATCCCGGAAGGCCTGCACCGCGGGCGCGGCCGGCTGGCCGCGGCGCCAGATGAAGCCCACCTGCCGGCCCAGCACGGGCTCGACCAGGTCCACGCTCGCCAATCCCTGGCCCGCCGATCCGGACAGCGCGTGCCTGGGCACGGCGCCCACGCCCACGCCCGCCTGGATCAGGCTGAGCAGCGCCGGCACGTGCAGCACCTCGCCTATCCAATTGGGACGCGCGGCCAGATGCGCCAATCCCTGGTCGATCAGCAGGCGGTTGCCGCCGCCGGCGGCCAGGCCGATGCACTCCACGCCGGCCAGTTCCTCCCAGCGCACACGCCGCCGGCGGGCCAGCGGATGATCCGGCCGGCAGGCCAGGACGAAGGGCTCGCGGGCCAACTCCTCGAACTCCAGATCGGGTTCGCGCGTGCCCAGGTAACTGATGCCGAAATCGGCGTCCGAACGCGAGACCGACAGCAGCACGTCGGGCGCCGGCTGGTCCAGCACCCGCAGCCGGATGCGCGGGAAACGGGCGTGAAAAAGACTGGCGGCCCGGGCCACGAAGTTGTCCACGGCGGACGGGATGCACGCCACCGTGACCAGCCCGCGTATGCGCTCGGACAGCTCGGTCATGCCCAGCAGCGCCCCTTCCAGTTCCGACAGCACGTGCTGGGCGCGGGGCAGGAACGAACGGCCCATGGCATTGAGCTCGACTTTCCGCGTGCTGCGCTCGAACAGCCGCATGCCGAGCGCCTGCTCCAGCTTGTCGACCCGGCGCGACAGCGCCGGCTGGGATACGTGCAGGGCCTGCGCCGCGGCGCGGAAGCTGGCCAGTTGCGCCACCGTCACGAAGGCCCGGAGATCGGACAGGTCGAAATTCATACGATAAGCGTATCAATTGAAAGTATTTTTGCAATTTACAGCAGGAACAGAATGCATGACGATGCCGGCAAGGCACCGATGAGTGCCTTCCAGAACATTTTTGGAGGCACTTCCATGAAGCGACGCTTCATTCTCCTGGCCGCCGCCGTGACGGCCGGCACGCTGGCATCCCCCTGGGCCCGGGCCGACGATGCCTGGCCCCAGCGGCCGGTCACGCTCGTGGTCCCCTTCGCCGCGGGCGGCGGCACCGACAGCATCGCCCGCGACATCGCCAAGCAGATGAGCGACCAGCTGCGCCAGCCCGTGGTCGTGGAAAACCGCGGCGGCGGCGGCGGTTCCATGGGCGCCAACGCGGTCGCCAAGGCGCGGCCGGACGGCTACACCGTGCTGTTCGCGACCTCGACCTTCGCCACCAACGCCGCGTTCGAGCCCAAGCTGCCCTACGATCCGGAACGCGACTTCGCCCCGGTCGCCATGATCGGCCGCGGCCCCCTGCTGTTGGTGACCAGCAAGCAGCTCGGCGCGGCGACGGTGCCGCAACTGCTGGCCACCGCGCGCGCCCGCGCCGAAGGCCTGAACTTCTGCTCGGCCGGTCCCGGCAGCATCAACCACCTGGCCGGCGAACTGTTCCGGCAGCAGACAGGGCTGGCCATGACCCACGTGCCGTTCAAGGGCAGCGCCCCGGCCAGCATGGAACTGCTGGCCGGACGCGTGGACGTGTTCTTCGCGACCGTGCCGACCATCCTGCCTCACATCAAGGAAAACAAGCTGAACCTGCTGGCCGTGACCAGCGACAAGCGCTCGGCCTTGTTTCCCGAGGTCCCCACCCTGGCCGAGACGGGTGTAAAAGGCTATGACGTGACCACCTGGTGGGGCGTGCTGGCCCCCGCCGCCACGCCCCCCGCCGTGGTGCAGGCCCTGAACAAGGCGGTGATCGCCGCCGCCTCGGCCGCGCCCGTGCAGGAGCGGCTGCGGCACGAAGGCGCGACGCCGCTGTCGCTCAGTCCCGCCGCGTTCGGCCAGGAACTGCGCAAGGAACTGGCGCTGTGGCGCGGCGTCGTCGCCAAGCCCGGCATTCAACTGCAATGACCGGCCCGACCAAGAAAACCATCGCGAGACTCCCCATGACCACCTTCTCTTCCTTGTCACGACGCGACTTCGTCCGGCTCGGCACGGCCACCGCCATGCTGGCTGCCGGCGGCGCCGGCCGCGCCGCCGGCAACTATCCGACCAAGCCCGTCACGGTCATCGTTCCCTACGCTCCCGGCGGCCAGGGCGACGTGTTCGCGCGGCTGCTGTCCCAGGACCTCGGACACGCCCTGGGGCAATCCGTCATCGTCGAGAACCGTCCCGGCGCCAGCGGCGCGCTCGGCACCCGCCAGGTCGTGCGCGCCGACCCCGACGGCCACACGCTGCTGCTGGGCCAGACCGGCGAGATCGCCATCAACGGCTTCGCCATGAAGAACCCGGGCTACGACGCCCAGAAGGACCTGCGCGCGATCGCCCTGGTCGGCAACGCGCCGCTGGTGCTGGCCGTCCCGCAGAACTCGCCCTACCGCAGCGCCGAGGCGCTGCTGCAGGCCGCGCGGGACAAGCCCGGCAGCGTCGCCTACGCCTCATCGGGCACGGCGACGCCCGGCCACCTGGCGGCCGCGGCGATGGCGGTCCGCTCGAAGACCGACATGACCCACATTCCCTACAAGGGAGCGGGACAAGCGATCTCCGACCTCATCGGCGGACAGGTGCAGTGCTTCTTTGCCAGCGCCTCGTCGATCATGCCCCACATCCAGGGCGGACGCGTGCGCGCGCTGGCCGTCTCGTCGCTCGAGCCGGTCGCGGCGCTGGCCGGCGTGCCGACCGTCGCCCAGACCCTGCCCGGCTTCGAGTTCAGCCTGTGGGGCGGTTACTTCGCGCCGGCCGCCACCCCGCCCGCGATCGTCGAGCTGCTGGCCGGCCACATCAACCGCATCACCCAGAAACCCGAGCTGCGCAGCCGCTTCGAAGCCGAAGGCAGCGCCGTCGCCCCGATGACGCCCGAGCGCTTCGGCAAGTTCGTGCGCGCGGAAATGGATAAATACGCGGCCCTGGTCAAGAATACCCAGGCGCACATCGATTAACGCTTTCCAGGCCCGTCGGCCTGTACCCCCTTACCTTCTGGCTGGAACATCATGAAAATCATCGTACTTCCCGGCGACGGCATCGGCCCCGAGACCATGGCCGCCACGGTCGAAGTGCTGCGCGCGGCGTCGCAGCGCTTCGGTTTCGAGCTTGCCCTGGAACACGACATCGCGGGCCACGACAGCCTGCGGCGCCACGGCGCCACGGTCACCCCGGCGCTGCTGGACAAGGTCCGCGCCGCCGATGGCCTGATGCTCGGCCCGATGGCGACCTTCGATTTCAAGGACGAAAGCAAAGGCGAGATCAACCCCTCCATGTTCTTCCGCAAGGAGCTCGACCTGTACGCCAACATCCGCCCGTCGCGGACCTGGCAGGGCGTGCCGCACAAGGTCGACGCCTTCGACCTCGTGGTCGTGCGCGAGAACACCGAGGGGTTCTACGCCGACCGCAACATCGCCTCGGGCGGCAGCGAGATGCTGATCACCGAGGACGTGGTGGTGTCCCTGCGCCGCATCACCCGCCTGTGCTGCGCGCGCATCGCCCGCGCCGCCTTCGAGCTGGCGAGCGCCCGGCGCAAGCATGTCAGCATCGTCCACAAGGCCAACGTGCTCAAGATCGGCGACGGCATGTTCATCGACGAATGCCACAAGGTCGCGCGGGACTTCCCCGACGTGACCGTCGACGACTTCATCGTCGACGCGATGATGGCGCACGTGGTCCGTGCCCCGCAGCGTTTCGACGTCATCGTCACGACCAACATGTTCGGCGACATCCTGTCCGACCTGACCGCCGAACTGTCCGGCAGCCTGGGGCTGGGCGGCTCGCTCAACATGGGCGCGCGCTACGCGATGGGCCAGGCCGCGCACGGCTCGGCGCCGGATATCGCCGGCCAGGACATCGCCAATCCGTTCTCGCTGATCCTGTCCGCCGGCCAGTTGCTGGACTGGCACGGCCGGCGCACGAACCAGCCCGCCTATGTCGCCGCGGCCGATGCCATCGCGCGCACCGCCGCCATCGTGGTCGAGGCAGGGGAATCCACGCGCGACGTGGGCGGCAACCTCGGCACCGCCGCGACCGGGCGCGCCTTCGCCCAACGGCTGCTGGAGGCCTAGGCATGTCCCGGGCCGCAGCCGACATCCAGGCCGACCTGCCGGCCCTGGCGTGCGATTGCCATACCCATGTGATCGGCGACGCCTCGGCCTATCCCATGGTGGCGGAGCGCCACTACACACCGGGTCCGGCCTCGGCCGCCCAGTTGCGCCGCCACCTCGAACAGGCCGGCATGACGCGCGTGGTCATCGTGCAGCCCAGCGTCTACGGCACCGACAACCGCTGCCTGCTCGACGCGCTGGCGGAGATGGGCGGGCGGGCGCGAGGCATCGCGGTGATCGATGCGGGTTTCACGCCCCGGCAGTTGCAGATGCTGCACGACGGCGGCGTGCGCGGCGTGCGCGTCAATCTGGAAAGCGCCGGCCTGCAGGACATCGGCGCAGCGGAACAGGCGCTCGCCGCCGTCGGCGCACAGGTGGCCGGCCTGGGCTGGCATGTGCAGCTCTATGCCGCCCATGGGGTGATCGCGGCGCTGGCGCCACTGCTGGCCGCGCTACCCTGCCCCGTGGTCCTGGACCACTTCGCCATGGCTCCCTGGTCGCCCGAGGCCGCCGCGGCCATCACCGGCCTGCTGCGCTCGGGATGCGTCCATCTGAAACTGTCGGCGCCCTATCGGCTGGCGGACCGGCAGGATGCCGCCCGGTGGGCCCAGGCGCTGTGCCAGGAGGTCCCGTCCGCGCTGCTATGGGGCAGCGACTGGCCGCACACCGCCCGCGCGGCCGGCAAGGCGGCGCACGAGGTCAGTCCCTATCGTCAGATCGGCGCGCGCCAGTTGCTGGACGATCTGGCGCAATGGCTGCCGACTCCCGGGTTGCGGCAGGCGGTCCTGGCGGACAATCCCGACCGGCTGTACTGGCGCTGACGCGCTTCGCCCGCAGGGCCTGGCGGATCCAGGCCACGTTGTCGCGCAGCCGCTCGTCGCCGGGGGCCATCCGCAAGGCCTCTTCGGCATGGGCCAGCGCCTCGCCGCCGCGCCCCAGTTGCCAGTTGGCGATAGCGGCGAGATCGTGCGGCAGCGCACCATGGCACACCGGGTCGCTCATGTAGCCGTCGGGTTCGCCGGACAGCGACACCCCCCTGATCGCCGCCGCGCGGCACTCGGCCCACTCCCCGCGCCGGTACCGGATATCGGCCAGCGTGACCCAGGGTTCGCGCCGCTCCGGACACTCGGCCGCGGCGCGCAGCGCCCAGTCCAGGCCGTCGCGCCCCCGCGCCATCTCGCACTTGGCCAGGTACAGCATGCCGGCCGACCGCTCGGGCCGGAAGGCGTTGCCCGGCAGGGCCAGGTAGCGTTCGAACTCGCGCGCGGCATCATCGTAGCGTCCGGCATGGAACAATTCGCGCGCATGGTAGTGCGCCATGCGCGGATCGTGGGGTTCCTCGGCCGCCGCCGCGGCCAGCAGCGGCAGGTAGGCGGCGCGCGGCCTGGCGCGGTCGGGATGGTGCTCCACGCGCACGCCGGGCGCGAGCACGCCCTGTTCGGCGATGCGATCGGGATAGATGCCTTCATGGCAGGCGTGGCGCCACCGGTAGCCATGGCGGGCATGGATGCGGTTGTTCAGGAAACGTATCGCCGGCCTGCCATCCTCATGGAAAGCGGACACGAAGTCGTAGTGCGCCCGCGTGGTGCCGGGCACCCAGGCAGCTTCCAGGGCCGGCCGCCACCCCGGGCAAAGGATCTCGTCCAGGTCCAGCGACACACACACGTCCACCTCCCCAGGCACCAGCGCCAGCGCGGCGTTGCGGGCATCGTCGAAGCGCCAGGGCTCGATGGACACGCGATGCACGGCCGCCCCCAGCGCTTGCAGATGTCCGATGCTGCCGTCGGCCGACCCGGTGTCCGCGACCACCACCACGTCGGCGCCCGCGCAGGACGCCATGAAGCGTCCGGCGAACCCGGCTTCGTCGCGGCAGATGGCGTAGACGGCGATTTTCAGGGCTTGCCCGCCGCCAGTTGGATCTCGACACGATCGATGTTCTCGCGATGCGCGACCAGCATCGCCAGCAGATCGTCCTGGATGCCAGCCTCCTTGACCTTGGGCACCAGGACTTCGAGTTTCCTGACCACCCAGGCCTGTCCGCGATTCAGGAAAGCCATCCGCGCGGGCAGGTCGGCGATGGCCATGGCCTTGCCGTGGAAGGCGCCCGTGCGCGAACCGGGCTTGGCGTCCAGCGACTTGATGGCGGCGATCAGCACGCCGCACCATTTCACTTCGTCCTGCCGGATGGCCTCCATCAGCGCGCGCTCGGCGGGGTCCTGCAATTGCGCCACGGTTTCCTCGGCCACGCGGGCCCCCGCCCGCTCGGCCTCCAGCAGTTCGTCCAGCGCCGCCAGCAGTTCCCCGCGCGGAAGCTGGCCCATGTAGGCGGCATCGGCCTGCTCGGCATAGCACACCGGCGATGCGCGATCGGATTCGGGCTGCATGATTTCTCCAGGATGACGGGTCAGGCAGCGCCGGGGCCGGCATCGCCCGGTTTGCGAACCAGCGTGACCAGCAGCGTCGTGTCGGCCAGCGCCCGCACCGCGTGCGGCTCCTGGCCGAGCAGCGCGACCAGTTGGCCGGAACGCAGTCCGCAGGTGCCATGCGGCGTGGTGACGACGGCTTCGCCGGCCAGGCACTGGATGGTCAATTCGCCGGGCACATGGTGCTGCGGCAGTTCGTGCCCGGCGGGAAGCACCAGTTGCATGAGCTGCAGGCCGTCCGTGCGGAGCAGGCTGCTGCTGGCATGGGTTCCCCGCTGTTCGTCGCTGGCATGCAGGTCGATCGCTTCCAGGGGACTTGCGTGTCTGAGGGCCATGATCGCACCGACTGAACCTGTGGGCGCTCCAGTTTCCAGGCCGAGCGCGTTGCCTTGCTTCGCACCTGTCTTTATACGCCAGTCCGGCGGCGACCGCATGATGCGGCGCCGCCGGCCGGCCCTGCGCCCGATCCTACTTGTAGGCGTCGACCACCGCGTCATGCAAGCTGGTCTTGACCAGTTGATCGATGGTCAGCACGCCATAGTTGGTCTTGGCCTGGTCATCGTAGAAGTCGTAGTCGGCCTTCACGGTCTGGATCTGCTTGACGATGTCGCCGTGGTGGAACGCCCCGAACGCCCCTTCGGTGTCGGTATCGTGCTCGGTCTGCTTCCAGACCTTGTCGTCGAACTGGAAGTGGGCGATGCCGAGTATCTGGCCCGGATTGCTCTTCTGGTAGTCCAGCACACCTTTCAACTGCCGGTTGACGTAGTTCGGGGTGTAGTCGGGTTTCGCCCGGCTATAGCCGATTTCCGTGAACAGGATGGGAACGCCGAACTGCTTGTAGGTGGCGGGAATCCAGCCCTGGCCCGTGCTTTCCGCGTTCTTGAGCAGATAGGTCTCGTCGTTGTAGGTCTGCGGGGCCAGCATGAGGCGGTCCTTGTATTTCGCGGTCCGCGAGTCGGTCAGCAGGCGGTTGAACTGGTTCCAGCCCGGCATGTTCTTGCCGGACAGATAGGGCTCGCCGCGCGGCACGAAGGTGATCGGCATGCCCACCGGCACACTCTTGCTGAACTTGCGCTTGTCGGCCTCTTCGATGAAGCGCGCGACCAGGCCGATGGCCGTGTTGTAGTTGCCGGGATAGCCTTCGGCATCCAGCTCGTTGGAAATGATCACCCCGGCGATCGCGGGATGCCAGTCGGTCCCGGCCTTGTTGCCGAAGTTCCGGTTCGAGAAATACGCGGCCAGCGCCGTGTTCCAGAGCGGATCGCCCTGCGTCGAGATCCAGTTGCTGAGCGGCACGACGACCTTGATGTTCAGGCTGTTCGCATAGTCCAGGAACTGGCTGTGGTCGTTGCGGGTATCCCAGTCGTACAGCCGGATCAGGTTGATGCCCATGTCCTTGATCGTCTTCAGGTCGTTGCGGCAGTCGGTTCCGCAGCCTTGCGACAGATAGGACTGCTTGCCCCACAACGATCCGGCCTGCTTGCGGGCGATGTCGCTGCCGAAATAGATGTAGCTGGTGTTCGCCGTGGACGGGTTGTAGCCTTGCCCGAAGGCCTGGTAGGCGGTGCCCTTGCCGGGGATGGGAAAGCGCGTGAAGCGGCCCGCGGCGACGCTCAGCACGGCATCGCCCAGGGCTTCCGGCGCGCCCGCGTTCGCGCCCCGCAGCGTCGCCGTATAGCTGATCTCGTCGGTATCGGCGTCATAGGCGGGATTGGACAGCGTCATGGCGTACAGCTTGGGATCCCCCTTGGCCGTGGTGCCGAACAAGGTGGCTGCCGGCGCCGTCTCGCCGTAGGCGTAGGACCACTGCGGCAGGAAATAGGAAACCGGCCGGGCCTCGGAATACGTGCCCGGCGCATTGTCCACCAGGAACATGTCCTCGCCCGCCTGGCTCAGCACCACCTTGTACTGGCCGGCCGTGGCCGTGGGCTGCAAGGCCGCCTTCGAGGCGTATTGCGTGTATTCCGCCACCTCTTTGTCATCCACCAGGTTGTTGAGCACCCTGACGGTGACATTGTCGAAATCCAGGGCGGCATCGACATCCTGGTCCAGGGTGTCATTCTGCAACTGCGCCTGGAAAGTCATGGTCCGGGTCTTTTCATCGTAGGCAGGTCTGGAAAGCACCACATACACGCCTTCCAGCCCACCTCCCCCCGACAACTGGAACTGGACCGTCGCGTTGGGATCGATACCGTCATAGGCGTCCCGCCAGATGTTGCCCGCGTACTCCTTGGCCGCGGACTTTCCCACCTCCACGCTCTGGCCACTGGCATACCACAGCACGTCGGGCTCGACGTTCTTCAAGGCCAGGGTCCGGACCGCCCCACCCGCGCCGGCCGACAGTTGCCCCGACCCGGCCACCAGCATATAGATGCGGGACGAGTAGGCGCCGCCGGAGCCGGCTTCGCTCTTGGCGCCGTCCCCCCCGCAGCCGACCAGCATCGCACCCGAGGCCAATGCCAGCGCCGACATGAGAAATCGTCTTGTTTTCGTTTTCATACTGCCGCTCCTGAGAAATCGGCCATGTCTCGCGGACGACCCGGCGTCCGGATATTCACGGCACCGCGTTAATCGCATGGAAAGGATGAACAAATGTTAGAGAAAGGCCTCTCTTGCGGGTAAGGCATGTTTGGGTCAAGCGTCCCGAATACCGGGAATTCGTCCCGGGTGTGGCAAAACGCGCGACGGGTGTATCATTTTGTGTCATGCCGACCTCCCCACCCCCTTGCGTAGCGGAGCATCTGTCTTCCCACGATGTGGAACCGGCGCTGCGTTTCGATGCCTGGCGCGAGCGCGCGCACCAGTGGGTGGAAATGCTGCCCCCGCCGCCCGGGGTCGAACTGGATGCGGAACTGCTCACGCTGCGCAACAGTGCCTGCATCTTCGGCACCATGCGCTCGTCGGCCTATGAAATGCGCGCCGCCTCCCGCCGCCTGGCCCACGCGCCCGACATGGTGGTGGTCACGCTGATCCAGTCGGGCGAGCTGGTGCGCGACGCCGCCCCGGGCGAACTCCAGCGCGTCGGCCCGGGCACCATGGGCCTGTACGATCCGTGGCGCATCGGGAACTACCGCTGGAGCCAGGGATCGCGCGAGGTCTTCCTGGCCCTGCCGCGCGGCGAGGTCCGCGCGGCGCTGGGGCGCGAACCGGGCAACGCGCCCATTCCGCTGGAACACTGCACGCTGGCCCCCGCCCTGGCCAGCCAGTTGAACCATCTGGCCCTGCTGGCACGCCAACCCCAGAAACTGGACGACGTGGAATACGCCAGCCTCCTGGAAGGAACGCGCTCGCTCGCGCTGCTGATGCTGCGCAACTACGGACGCCAGGGATCGCGCGCGGGCCTGTCCGATCTGGAAGACGACCTGAACGCGGGCCGCCATGCCGCGGCGCTGCGCTTCATGGAGCGCGAAGCCCACCGCCACGACCTGGACGCCGCGGCGATCGCCCGCGGCGCCGGCTGCTCGCGCACCCGTCTTTACGCGGCTTTCGCATCCCGGGGGGAAACCGTGATGGGCATGCTGCGCGAAATCCGCCTGCAACGCGCCAAGGCCTTGATCGAGCGCAGCCCCAGGCTGCACGTCGGCTCGCTGTCGTGGCGCTGCGGCTTCGCGGACCAATCGGCCTTCAGCAAGTTGTTCCGGCTGCGCTTCGGCCTGCTGCCCTCCGAATGGCACCACCGGACGTGGACCAGCCCCGTTCCCGCTTCCTCGGCCCGCCTTCGCTCACCAGATCGCCGTTGAAAATCCCCGGCGCCGTCAGCGGTATTGGAATTCCCCCATAAAGATTCATTTAATATATACCTTCAAGCCAGACATGCACGTCCTCACGGAGCCGGCCCATGCCCATGCTGCTGAAAGTCGAAGAACCCGTGCCCGCCGCCCCACCGCCGCCACAATGGCACGCGTTCCTGGAACTGGGTTTCCGGCCCCTGTACCTGGCGGGCTGCCTGTGGGCCGCTGTCTCCGTCCTGCTCTGGGTGTATGCGCCGCAGGCGCTGACCGGACCGCTCGGCGGCGTCGCCTGGCATGCCCATGAAATGCTATGGGGCTTCATCGCCACCATCGCGGTGGGCTTTCTATTCACCGCCGGCGCCAACTGGACCGGCATCAATCCGCTGCAGGGCAAGGCCCTGGGCGCGATGACGATGCTCTGGCTGCTGGCACGGGCCGGCTATCTGGTGCCGGACCGCACCGGATTCTGGCTGGCCACGTGCAGCGAGACGCTGTTCTTCGCCGGTGCCGCCGTGGCCCTGGGACGGTCCATCTACCCGGCGCGCAGCCGGCGCAACTACGGAGTGCCGGTACTCGTCCTCGGCCTGGGCATCGCGAACGTCCTTTATCTCCATACGGTCCTGCAAGGCGACTACGCCCTGCTGCTGGCGCGCTTCAATCTCGGACTGCTGTGCATGGCGGTGATCGCGCTGCTGGTGGCGCGGCGCGTGATCCCCTTCTTCGCGATGCGCGCCGTGCCCGGCCTGGACATCCCCATGCACACCCGCAGCGGCCAGTGGCAACTCGGCGCCGGCGTGCTGGCGATCGCGTTCCTGCTGGCCGGCTGGATGCCGTGGGCGGGCCTGGCGCTTGCCGCCACGGGCGCGCTGACCTGCTGGCAACTGCTGACGTGGCGCCCCTGGGCGGTCCGGCGCGTGCCACTGCTGTGGATCCTGTACGTGGGCTACGCCGCGCTGGGCACGGGCTTGCTGGTAGCCGCGGCGCACGCGGCGGGCTGGATCGCGCGCCAGGCCTGGCCGGCGCACGTCATTGGCGCGGCGGGCTTTGCCGTGCTGATCATCGGCATGGTGACGCGCACGGCGCTGGGCCACCTAGGGCGGCCGCTGCGCACCGACCGTAGCATCGTGGCCGCCTACGCGCTGGTGATCGCGGCGGCGGCGCTGCGCCTGGCCGCGCTGCTGCCCACGCCCTGGACCATGGGCGCCCTGCACGCATCGGCGGCGGCCTGGACCCTGGGGTTCGCGCTGTACCTGTGGCGCTTCTTCCCGCTGCTGATCCGTCCTCGTTTCGACCGACATTCCTGAAGGAGAACCTGATGAAGATCCTGCATACCACCCCGGCGCTGCTGCTGGCCGCCACCCTGGCCAGCCCCGCCTTCGCCGCGACCTGCAACGTGGAGATCGCGGGCAACGATGCCATGAAATTCGACAAGACCAGCATCGACGTTCCGCAAAGCTGCAAGCAGTTCATGGTCAAGCTCACGCACCCCGGCAAGCTCGCCAAGAACGTCATGGGCCACAACTGGGTGCTGAGCAAAGCCGCGGACGTGCAGGGCATCGCGGCCGACGGCATTTCCGCGGGGCTGGACAAGAACTACCTCAAGCCGGACGATCCGCGCGTGATCGCGCACACCAAGGTGATAGGCGGCGGCGAAACCGACTCCGTCACCTTCGACACGGGCAAGCTCAAGGCGGGGGAAAACTACGCGTTCTTCTGCTCGTTCCCGGGGCATGCGGCGCTGATGAAGGGAACGGTGACGGTGACGAAATAGGCCACGAAGCGCAGTCGGAAACTCCGTCAGCAACGGACCGGAAACCTCGCTCTTGATGGGAAGTATTCGATCGAATACAATACCCCATGTACACGATTAAGCCCCTGCCGGAGTTCGACGCCTGGTTCGACAACCTGAAGGACCCAGCCACTCGCTCCCGCCTCATCCGCAGGCTTGAGAAAGCTGCGCGGGGCCTGCTGGGCGACGTTGAGCCGGTTGGCGAAGGGGTGAACGAAATGCGCGAGTGCTTCGGCCCCGGCTGGCGCATGTACTACATCGAGCAGGGCGACGTGCTGATCGTCGTGCTGGGCGGAGGCTCCAAGGCCACGCAAAGTCGCGACATCAAACGCGCCAAGGAGTTGGCGCGCGCCCTAAGAAACAACGAGGAAAACCAGTCATGAGCAAGAAGACGATTCAGGTTTCCGAACTGCCTACCTTCGACCCCGCTCGCTACCTGCGCGACGACGAGGACATCGCTGCCTATCTTACGCAAGTGATCGAGGACGGCGACGCCGGCGAACTTGCACAGGCGCTGGGTGTCGCGGCGCGCGCGCGTGGCATGGCACAAATCGCCGAGGCCGCCGGCATTGGCCGGGAATCCCTTTACAAAGCCCTGCGTGCTGACGCCAGCCCGCGTTTCGATACCATAGCCAAAGTGTGCAAGGCACTGGGCGTGCGCCTTGTCGTCCAGGCCGTTCACCCTGCCTGACTCACTGGAAACAGATAAAAAGAGTTCCCCCGTACCATGAAATTCGCCACCTGGAACATCAACTCCCTGAACGTGCGCCTGCCCCAGGTCATCGCCTACCTGCAGTCCACGCCGGTCGACGCGCTGTGCCTGCAGGAACTCAAGCTGACCGACGACAAGTTCCCCGTCGGCGCCTTCGAGGAAATCGGCTATCACGCGGCGTTCACCGGCCAGAAGACCTATAACGGCGTGGCCATCCTGACCCGCCGGCCGGTCCGGGACGTGGCCAAGAACATCGACGGCTTCGAAGACCCCCAGCAGCGTGTGATCGCGGCCACGCTGGATACGCCCGCGGGCGACGTGCGCGTGATCAGCGCCTATTGCCCCAACGGGCAATCGGTGGACAGCGACAAGTACGACTACAAGCTGAAGTGGTTCGCCGCCTTCCGCGACAACCTGCAAGAGGAACTGGACCGCCATCCGCGCCTGGCGGTGCTGGGCGACTATAACGTCGCGCCCGACGATCGCGACGTGCACGACCCGGCCAAGTGGGAAGGCAACGTGCTGGTGTCCGAGCCCGAGCGGGCCGCGTTCCGCTCGCTGCTGGACGTAGGCCTGCACGACGCCTTCCGGCTGTTCGAGCAGCCGCCCAAGTCCTTCAGCTGGTGGGACTACCGGCAATTGGGGTTCCGCCGCAACGCCGGCCTGCGCATCGACCACATCCTGCTGTCCGACACGCTGAAGGCCGTGTGCAGCGAGTGCGTGATCGAGCGCGAGATCCGCAAGAACGAGCAGCCATCGGACCACGCGCCGGTGGTCGCGACGCTGGACATCTAGGGCGGATCAGTCCGCCAGCGCGCAGGCCTGTCGGCGCAGATCGGCCGCCGCTTCCAGCGTGCCGTCCGGACGCATGCGGATGGCCTTGGCCGAGCCGAAGTAGAACTCGTGCAGGGAATCTTCCTCCACCGGCACGCCGGCTTCGCGCAGCCGCCGCGCCACCCCTGCCGCGAAACCGGGTTCGAGCAGGATGTCACCGCCGCGCGTGATGCTCCAGCGCGACGCATCGATGGCCTCGGCCAGCGGCAGGCCCTCGAAGCAGGCATGGGTGATGACCTGCACCCCCGTCGTGGTCTGGCTCACGCCGCCCGGCGACACACCCAGCATGACCGGCCGGCCGCCTTCCATCACGATATAGGGATTCAGGGTATGGACGGGCCGCTTGCCCGGGCCCAGTACGTTGGGACTGGCCGGATCGAGGTCGAACTCGATCAGGCGGTTGTTCATCAGGATGCCGGTTTCCGGATCGACGCAGCCGCTGCCGAAAGGCTGGAACACGCTTTGCAGCATGGCCAGCGCGTTGCCCTGGTCGTCCGCCAGCACGATGCCGGCGGTGTCGCCGGGATCCCGCGCGCCCGAGGGCGCGGGATTCGCCACGCTGGCGAGGCGCCGCGCGACCTGCTCCGGCTCCAGGGTCGCGGGCCACGGCGCGGCCGGATCGGCCACCTTGCGCTGGAAGGTTTCCAGGCATAGCCGGGCGATCTGTATCTGCGCGATCGCGCGCTGGCCGGCGGCCCCGTCCAGGTACGGCGCCAGCGCGTCGAGCTGGGCCAGCATCAGCACGCCCAGCGAGTTCGGCGGCATGACGTGGATGTGCCTGTCGCGCACGGACAGACTGACAGGCGATGCCCAGTCGGCGCGCTGGGCCAGCATGTCATCCAGACGCAGCAGGCCGCCCTGCGTGCGCGAAAAGGCGTCCAGGCTGCGGGCGATGGAGCCGACGTAGAAAGCATCGGCGCCGTCGCGCGCGATGCGCCGCAGGGTATCGGCCAGGGCAGGCTGGCGCAGGAGATCCCCCGCCGACAACGGCTGGCCCCCGGGTGCGAACAAGATGTCGAAGCCGGGCTGGCGGACCACCGCCGGCTTGGCGCTCTTGAGGTTCCGGTGGATCTCGCTGGAACAAGCCAGGCCGTCCGCCGCGTGGCGCACGGCGTCCTCCAGCAGCGAGGCCCAGGGCAGGCGCCCATGGCGCCGGTGCGCCTGCTCCCACAGGCGCACGAGTCCGGGCACCACCCAGGTCGACGGTCCGCGCGGGCCGATGCCGCCGTCGCCGAAGGCACCGGGGCCGGCCAACCCGGGGGCGCGGCCCGTGCCGTTCAACGCCTGGACCGTGCCGGCGGCCGCATCGTAGTACAGCATCATGCCGCAACCGCCCAGCGAGGTCGCATGCGGCAGCGCGACGGTCAGGACGGCCGATGCCGAAATCATGGCATCGACCAGCGAGCCGCCCGCCCGCAAGGTGTGCAGCGCGCTCTGGCTCGCCAGGTGATGGCCGGTGACGACGGCGCGGCGCCGGCCGAACACCGCCGCGCGAGGAACGGGCCTGGACATGCCGGTCATCGCAGCAGGTTGGCGCAGAAGGTTCCCACGAAGCAGCCCACCCCGCAGGCTATGGGCAGCCACCAGCCTTGCCAACGGCCCGCCGCCTGGGCGCCGGACGGCGCTGTCGCCGGCGCGCAAACGGCCTGGCCCTGGGCCGCGAGCCCGGATACGGACGCGGCGGCGACCGCCCCGCCCCCCGACAGTTCGCGCTGCACGTTGGCGAAGAACTGTTCCGAGAACTTGCGCGCCGCGCCGTCTATCATCCGCGCCCCCAGTTGGGCGACCTTGCCGGTCACCTCCGTCTCGGCGCGGTAGCCCAGCAGGGTGCCGCCGGCGATGTCCTCCAGCGTCACCGCCACGCTGCCAGTGGCGGCGCCGGCCACGCCGGCCGAGCCCTGGCCCGTCAACGTGAAGCGCTCCTGCTGCGCCTGCACCGCGCGGGCGAAGGCCACGTCGAAATTGGCGCGGATGGGCCCCACGCCCGCCGAGATGGTGGCCCGGTAGCCGCCGTCGTCGGTGCGGCTGATGGCACGGCAATCGGGAATCGTGCGGCGCAGGAAATCCAGGTCGTCCAGCGCCTCCCAGACCCGGGCGCGCGGCGCCGCCAGCGTCTTGGTGCCGTCTATGATCATGGCCGTGCCTCTCCCATCATGTCTATGCCCGCCTGCGCCAGGCCTCGGTCGGCCACGCGCATGCGCTCGTTCAGGCACTTGAACTGGCCGAAGCTCCAGGCCACCAGCGGCCGGGCGAAATCCAGCGACGTCGGCCACTGGCGCGTGAACCAGTCGTAGCGCACGGCCCAGGCCTGCGTGCGGTCGCTGATGAAGCGCACGCGCTGTTCCCAGGCCGCCACCGCGGCGGCGACATCGTCGGCGTCTGCCACCAGGTGCGCCAGCGCGTAGGCGTTCATCAGGGTCAGGCCCGCGCCCTGCCCCAGGGTCGGCGGCAGGCCATGGGCGGCATCGCCCAGGATGGCGATGTTGCCGACGCTCCACTTCGGGCACTTGACCAGGCCGTAGTGGTATTGCGTGCCTTCCGCACGATGCAGCACCGCCATCAGGTCCGCGATCTTGGGAAAGCGCCGGCTCCAGTCCTCGGCGTCGATGGGAAAGCGCGCCGCCTTGGCGTCCCAGGCCGGGGCGACCATGTAGACGTAGGTGTGGTCGGGCCCCGAGGGCGTCACGCCTATGCGCCGGTTGCCGGACCAGTGCTCCACCGTCTTGGGCTGGGACGTGAAGGCGCGGCCTTCGACCAGATAGCGGTTGATGATGGTTGGCAGCTCGGTGAAACCGCCCCCCATCTTCAGCGAATTGCGGACCGCCGAATGCACACCGTCGGCCGCGATGACCAGATCGGCCTCATGCAGCCCGCCGTCGGCGGTCAGGAGGCCCTTGCCGGGCAGCGCGCCGGTCACGCGCGAGCCGGTCACGATGTTCACGCCGGCCTCCAGCGCCGCGTCGCGCAGCCCCTCGATCAGCACCTGCCGGGCGAAGGTGTGGACGCGGGACTTGTCCCGCAGCGGCCGCTCCTGCTTGACCGTGCCGTCGGCGAACTGGATCTGGGCGCGTTCGAGCACCGTGCCCTGGCCGCGGATGCGGTCCAGCACGCCCAGCTTCTCCAGCACTTCCAGGCTGTTGTTCTTGATGTAGATGCCCGCGCCCACTTCGCGGATCTCGGATCCCTGCTCGTGGACGTTGACTTCCCAGCCGCGGCGCGCGAACAGCGCGCCGGCGCTCAGGCCGGCGATGCCGCCCCCGGCGATTTCTACTTTGCGTTTCATACCCGATACCCGAAGAAAATGTTGGAGCGAAGAATCTCTATCCGGCCTGGCGGCGCCTGGCGGCCAGGCCGATCTGCATGGCCGCGCCCGAGGTCAGCAAGGCATGGATGCCAAAGCGGTCGCGCAGGACTTCCCATTGCATGGCGCGCAGCGCCTCGCTTTCGTCCTCGGCCAGGAGAAACGGCTGGCAGAAGGCGGCGGGGTCGTCCAGGAAACGTTCCGCCGCCTCGGCCCGCGTGCGCAGGGTCAGGACCGCTTCGGCCAGCCGGGCCCTCTCCGGCGGCATGGCCGGATAGCGCAACGGGTCGCGCGCCGGCGCGGGCTCGGTCAGGTCCCACCCGGCCGAGGCATAGATGTGGTGCCAGGACGGCTCCAGCAGCGCCGTGAACGGCGGCCGGTTCTCGCCCAGCGCCCCGGCCAGGATCAGCGGCGCGCGCAGTTCGACGTTGCCGGTGCGGTCCAGCTCCCAGTCGTCGTAGCTGAGCAGGTGCGTCAGATGTCCGGCCTGGATTTCGGCGAAGATGCGCTGGTCGGTCTCCAGGTCGGGGTGCGGATAGTGCACCGTGCCCGGGTAGTGGGACAGGCCGCCGCTGGCGATCAGCAGCGCGCGCTTGCCCAGCCGCTGCAGGGCGGTCTGCAAGGCGGCCCCGAAGGCGTAGCAACGGCGCCCGCCGGGCTGGGGCGGCACATAGGCGTTGACGAACAAGGCCACCAGCGGCACGTCGCGCCCGAAGCCCATGAACTCGTAGGGAATGGTGAAGGCCGTCTGCAGCTTGGCGTTCATCGTGAACGCCAGGTCGAAGCCGGCCCGCTCCATTTCCGGGACAAGGGCATAGCCGGTTTCGCCGTCGATGGCCCACATGCCCCGGTGTTTGTGCATGCCGTCGGCCTCGTCGGCCACGTGCACGCAGAACGGCGGCACGCCGTGGGTGACGAAGTGATCGCCATGGTCGTTGGACACCATGACGATGCAATCGGGTTCGAGCGCCCGCAGCCGTTCGCCGATCGCTTCCAGGGACCGGCGCACGCGGGCGACCTGTTCGAGGTCCTCGCTTTCGGGCAGGGACAGGAACTGCGGCGCGTGCGGCACGATGGCCGCGCCGACGATGCCGTAGGGATTGGAGGATTTCACGCTTGCACCTCGGTGATGGGTCGTTCTTCGTTGGCGACTTCGACGACGGCCGCGACGATGCCGTGATAGCCCGTGCAACGGCAGATGTTGCCCGACAGGCACTGGCGGATCGACGTCTCGTCGCTCAACTGGCCGCGGCGCACGATGTCGTATCCGCTCACGACCATGCCCGGCGTGCAGAAGCCGCATTGCAGGGCGTGGTGTTCGCTGAAGGCCCGGCGCAGCCGGTCGGCCGTGGCGTCGCACAGCCCTTCCAGCGTCGTCACCGCGCAGCCGTCCACCGAACCCGCCAGGGTCAGGCAGGCACGCACCACCTTGCCGTCGACGATGACGTTGCAGGCGCCGCACACGCCATGCTCACAGCCCAGGTGCACGGAGGTCTGCCGGCACTGCTCGCGCAGGACGTCGGCCAGTACCGCGGAAGGTTCGACCTCGAGTCCGGTCTCGCGGTCGTTCACGGTCAATGTGATGTTCATGCAGAAGCTCCTTGCCATGCCTGTTCGACCGCCCGGGCCATCGCCTGCGCGTGGCGGGATGCCGCCAGCGGATCGATGTGCGGCCGGGTGGCCAGGATCTCGTCCAGGGCCGCGGCCGCGATGTCGCGCCTGGCGGGAGGCTGGCCCCCGGCGGCGGCCAGCCTCCCCGCCGTGGCCGGCAGCGCCAGCGGTCCGGGGTCGATCGCGCCCAGCCAGCATGCCCACCGGCCGTCCGCTCCTTGCAGCGCCAATGCGCTGGCCGAGGCGAATTCGCCGGCCCGGTGCATGAGCTTGCACCGGCCCCATCGGGCGAGGCCGGATGCCCCCTCGGGCAATGTGACCGCCAGCGCGATCTCGTCCACCTGCACGTCGCTGTCCATGGCGCCGCGGATGAAATCGCGCAAGGCAACGGCACGTCGCCCGCGCAGGCTGGCCAGCTCCACCGTGGCGTCGAGCGCGGTCAGCAGCAACGGCCAGTCGCCCGCCGGATCGGCGTGGACCAGGCTGCCGACCACGGTGCCCCGGCCGCGCACCGGCAGGAAGGCGATTTCCGCCGCATGCGCCCGCAGCAGGTCGAACAGCGCGCCGGCCTGCGCGCACCGTTCAATGTCGGCATGGGTGACGGCCGCGCCCATACGCACGGCGGGCGTGGTATCCAGGCGCGCCAGCGACGCCACCCGGGTGATGTCGATCAGCGCATAGGGACGCAGCATGCGATAGCGCATCATGGGCAGCAGGCTCTGCCCCCCGGCCAGGACCTTGGCATCGCTGCCCAGGGCGGCGCGCAGCGCCAGCGCCTCGTCCAGCGTGCGCGGCACGTGCAGCGCGAAAGGTGGCAGCTTCATCGCGCGCCTCCTTGCCCGGCTTCGTGCAACTGGCGCAGCAGGTAGTCGGGCGTGATGGGCGTGCGGCACACGTCCACGCCCAGGTCCGCCAGCGCGTCGCGCACGGCATTGGCGATGGCCGCGGGTGGGGCCACGGCGCCTCCCTCCCCCATGCCCTTCATGCCGAATTCGGAATGGGGCGACGGCGTGCTGAAGTGCAGGATGGAAATCGGCGGCACCTCGACCGCGCTGGGCACGGCATAGTCGCCGAAGGTCACGGTCTGCGGCTGGCCGTTGCTGTCGTAGATCATTTCTTCATACAGGGCCTGGCCGATGCCTTGGGCGACGCCGCCGCGTATCTGGCCATCCAGGATCAGGGGATTGACCACGGTGCCGCAGTCTTCCACCACCAGGTAGTCCAGGATCCTGACGAAGCCGGTGTCCGGATCCACGCTCACGCGCGCGGCATGCAGCGTGTAGGAGAACGTCCCGGTCTCGACGCTGGGCCGGTAGTCGGCCTGGAACGAGAAACCGGGAGAAATGGATCGCGGCAGCTTGCTCACGCCCACGTAGGCGACGCGGGCCAGGTCGCCGAAGGACGTCGTGCCTTGCGGCGAGACGCAGGCTCCGTCGCGCACCTCGACCCGCGCCTCGTCCGTCTCGTGCAGCACGGCGTGGATGGCGCGCGCCTTGCCGACGATGTCGCGGCAGGCCATGGCCACCGCCCCGCCCGCCATCACGATGGAACGCGAGGCGACCGAGCCCAGGCCGTAGGGCGCCGCCGAGGTATCGCCCTGGCGTATCCGTATCGCCGAGATCGGCAGCGTGGTGATCTCGGCGGCGATCTGCGCCAGGCTGGTGAAATGCCCCTGTCCGTGCGACAGCGTGCCGACCTCGATGACCAGCGTGCCGTCCATGTTCAGCGTGGCGCGCGCCGATTCGTGGCCGTAGATCAGCGGCGAGCCGCGGCGGCGCCATTCCTCGGCGCCGTGCGCGGCCTGCTCGACCAGCATCGCGTAGCCCACGCCCACCCGGCCGCCATCATCGGCCTGCCGCGCGGCGGGCCAGTTCTCGGCCACGAAGCGCCCGGCGGCATCGACGATCTCGCGATAGTTGCCCGAGTCGTAGGCCAGGCCGGTGGCCGACACGTAGGGCATCTGCGCCGGCGCGATCAGGTTGGCCCGGCGCACGTCCAGCGGGTCGGCGCCCAGTTCGCGGGCGACTTCCTCGATGATGCGCTCCATCGCGAAACAGCCGCCGGGCCGGCCCACGCCCCGGTAAGGCCCCAGCGGGCTCTTGTTGGTGTGGATGCTGACCGCCTCGAAGCGATAGTTGCGGATGTCGTAGGGCCCCAGCATGACGTTGGTGGCCATGTTGGCCTCGATGGCCCCGGTGGAGGTCTTGGCCGAATAGGCCCCGGCATCCACCACCACCAGCGCGTCCAGCGCGTGGATCCTGCCCGTGTCGTCGAAATAGGCGGTGATGCGCTGCTCATGCTGGCGGCTGTGGTTGCTGGCGACGAAGTGCTCGTAGCGGTCCTCGATCCAGCGCACCGGCCGCCGCAGCTTCCACGCCAGCGCGGTCACCAGCACTTCCTCGGGGTAGAGATTGCTCTTGGAGCCGAAGCCCCCGCCCACGTCCGGCACGACCACGCGGATGTCCGCCTCGGCCAGGCCGGGAATCTGCTCGGCCAGGAAGGTGCGGATCAGGTGGGGACGCTGGCTGGACACGTACACGATCACGCCGCCGGCCGGATCGGGATAGGCCAGGCAGCCCCGGCATTCGAGCGGGCTGGCCAGCACCCGGCCCATGGACAGGCGGCGCGTGACCTGCCGCAGGCCGCGCGCGGCGGGATCGTCGATGATGGCCTGCGCATCGCCCAGCGCTCGGCCGATGCGCATGACCAGATTGGACGCCAGGTGATCGTGCAGCGGCACGCCCGGATGATCGATCTCGTCCCAGGCATCGACCACCGCGGCCAGCGGCTCGATGTCCAGTTGCACCTGCTCGGCGCGTTCCTCGGCCTCGGCGCGGGTCGCGCCCAGCGCCAGCACCACGGGTTCGCCGGCGAAGCGCACCTTGCCGTCGGCCAGCAGCGGATACGGCGCGCCGTTGAACTCCGGGCGCAGCAGCGCGCAATAAATGGGCAAGGCCAGGCCGGCGATGTCGGCCGCGCTCCAGAACGTGCCCGCCGGAAACTCCGGCGGCAGCGTCACGCCCCGCAGGCGGCCGTGGGCCACCGGGCTGCGGCAGAACGCCACTTCCAGGCATCCGGACATCTGGATGTCCGCCACGAAGGCGCCCCCGCCCGCCAGGTGGCGGGCATCCTCCACCCGGGCCAGCGGCCGCCCGATATGGGCATAGCCACCGTCGACCTTGCTTTCCCCCATGCTCACTCCAGCGTCACCTTGGCATCCTTGATGATGCCGCCCCACATGTTGAAGTCATTGCTCATGCGCTTTTTCAGATCGTCCACCGAGGTGTCCATGGGCGCAAGCCCCAGGTCGATCAGCGAGCTGCGCACGTCGGATTTCTTCAGGATCTTGTTCACTTCGCTGTTGATGGACGCAACCACGGCGGGCGGGGTCTGCGCCGGCGCCATCAGGATGAACCAGCTCGACAGTTCCTCGTCGGGCAGCCCCGATTCCTTCAGGGTCGGCAGCGCCGGCGTGCTCGGGAAGCGGTTGCGCGCGCCCACCATCAGCAGGCGCACCTTGCCGGCATCCACCATGGGCCGCAGGGGCGGGATGTTGTCGAAGCTGAAATCGATATCGCCCTGGGCCAGCGCCACCGACGCCGGGCCGCTGCCCTTGTAGGGCGAGTGCACGGCCTTGATGCCGAGCTGCTTGACCAGCCACTCGGAAGCCAGGTGCAGCGTGCTGCCGGGCCCCGCCGAACCGAAGGTCACGCCCTTGTCGGTGGCGGCCTTGGCCTTGATCTCGGCGATGAAGTCCTTCACGTTGGTCGCCTTGATGCCCGGGCCCACGGCCAGGAAAGGCGGCACGTCGACGATGCCCACCACCGGCACCAGTTCTTTCATGGCGTCGTAGTCGAGCTTGGGGTACAGGTGGGCGTTGTTGACGACCGACGTGGTCGCCAGCAGCAGCGTGTAGCCATCGGGCGCGGCCCGTATCACGTTGCGGGTCGCGATCTGGGTGCTGGCGCCAGGCTGGTTCTCGACCACCACGGCCTGGCCATAGGCTTCCTGCAGCTTCCTGCCGATCAGCCGCGCCGTCACGTCGCTGCCGCCGCCCGCGGCGAAGGGCACGATGATCTTGATGGGACGGCTGGGATACGTGTCGGCCGCCGTGGCGGTGGCCGCACAGGCCACGGCGGCGCAGACAAGCACGGCACCGGTGGCGCGTCGTGCGAAAAACGACGAACTCAACGACATCTTCATGTTCGATACCTTGAGCGAAAAATGGGAAAAAGCACCAGGCGGCGCGCGACGTCCGCGCGCCGCCCGCCTGCCTAGCGGGTCGCGACCACTTCGATCTCCAGCATCATCCCGGCAATGGCCAGGGGCGCCTCGATCGTGGTGCGGGCGGGAAACTTGCCTTCTTCGAAATAGCCTCGATAGATCTCGTTCATTTCGTTGAAACGGCTGATATCGGTCAGGATCACGTTGGACTTGACGACCTTGTCGAGCGAGCTGCCGCATTCGCCCAGGATCTGCTTGAGGTTCTTCATCACCTGGTGCATCTGCTCGGAGAAGCTCGGCGCCAGCTCGCGATTGGCATCGAAGGGCGTGGTGCCCGAGACGAATACGAAGTCTCCGGCGACGACCGCGTGCGAAAGCGGCGCCTTGGGTTTGGCGACGGCGTCGGACATGAAAATCTTGCTTGTGGACATGAGGGACCTCGATAATGACTGGCGGGAAACGCTTGAACCGCCGGCTGCTGTACCGCCTGGGCATCAGCCTTGCCGGGTAGTAGAAAAATGCCCCACGCTACGCCTTCGGCTTCGCTGCCCCCGAGGGGGCGTTCTTGCCTTGAGGCGGCTAGGCGGCAAGAAAATTATCGGGAGATCCCTTCCCCCCAACAAGACAAGGGGCACGCACACCATGTTCTCGATCCGAGAACACCCGCACGCCACCAGGGCATGCGACGCTACATCCTTGGACATCGATCGCACGAGGCCGGTGCGCGGCACCGACATGGGGAACAAGCATGAACCCGGCTGACCTGGCCAGCTTCTACGAAGTCGCGGTATGCAAAGGCATACGCCGTGCATCGGAACGGCTCGACATCGCTCCTTCGGCCTTGAGCAAGCACATCAAGCGCCTGGAAGGAGAGCTGGGCATCAAGCTGCTGGACCGGTCCAGCCGCGGCGTCGTGCTGACGCCCGCGGGCGAGGTCTGCCTGCACTACGCCGAAGAAGTGTTGCACGGCCAGCGGCGCATGCTGGCCGAACTCGAAGCGCTCAAGGGACTGCGCAACGGCCACGTGAAGCTGTATTCCACCGAAGGCCAGATCGAATTCGTCACCCAGACCGTGGCCGGATTCCAGCAGCGCTATCCCGGCGTGACCTTCGAAATCGTCGTGGCCGGCACCGAGACCACGCTGGCCGCGGTCACCAGCGGCGACGCCGACCTCGGCCTCGCGTTCACCCCCACGCCGCACGACGCCATCGAATGCGCGCTGCGCATTTCCGCGCCGCTGGAAGCCGTGATGGCGCCCACGCATGAACTGGCGCGCCGCAAATCGATATCGCTGCGCGAGATGTTGAACCACCGGACCGCGCTGCCGGCCTCGGATTTCGGCATACGCCGGCTGATCGACTCCATCTGCGCGGGCGAGCGCATGCGGGTGGCGCCCGCGATGGTGACCAACTCCATCGCCGCGATGAGGAACTACGCGCGCAACCAGGGCGGCATCACCATCCTGTCGCACATGTCCATCCATCATGAACTGGACTCGGGCGATCTGGTCAGCATCCCGCTATCGCATCCCATCCTGGGCAAGACCTGCGTGGACGTCTGCGTGCTGGGCCGCCGGCGCCTGCCGCAGGCGGTCAGCGCCTACCTGCAGCACATGCGCAAGCACGTGCGCGGCCTGTACGGCCAGGATGCCGACAGGCGTTGACCCCCGGCCTCACGCACGCCCGGGGCGCACCGCCGCCAGTATCCGGTCCAGGGGTTCGATCCCTCGTGCCAGCTCCGCCACCGCATCGGCGTCCACGTCCGGCAACTGCGGGATCTCGGCCAGCACGCGGACCTTGCCGAAGTGCTCGATGCCCAGCCGGTTGCCCGCCGAGGGCTCGCCGCTCATCACCACGCCCGCCACCGGAATGCCGCGCGCGCGCAGCGCCTCCAGCGACAGCAGGGTGTGATTGAGGGTGCCCAATGTGCTGCGCGCCACCAGCACCACGGGCAGCCCCAGGCAAGCGATCAGGTCGATCATGGTCGCCCGGTCGTCGATGGGGACCAGCAGCCCGCCGGCGCCCTCGACCACCAGCGGCGAACGGGTGGCGGGAAGCGCGATGTCTGACGCGTCCAGCCTCGCCCCTTCCGCCCGCGCGGCCGCCCAGGGCGACAATGGCGCCTGCAGCACCGCGTGGGGCGCATGGATGCGTCCGGGCGGCAGGTTGGCCAGACGCGCCACCGTGCCCGTGTCGTCGGGTTCGGTCGCCACGCCGGTTTGCAGTGGCTTCCAGTAGTCGGCCTGCCAGGCGCACGCCAGCACGGCCGACACCAGCGTCTTGCCGATGCCGGTATCGGTGCCCGTCACGAATACGCCGCGCGGCGCCTCGCCCTTGTTCCAGGTGCCGTAGGCCAGATGGTAGGTCACGCTTGCCCCCTGTGTATCGAAACTGCGCAGTATCCGCTTGAGCATGGCGGCCGGCAGCGGCCGGCGGCCGGGCGCCGGCGCGTCCGCGCCTATCGCCTTGAGTCCGCGCAGGAACGCCATGCCGTCGTGGTGCGGCGCCACCCGCCGCTCGGCCTGCATGATGCGGCGCAGGCCGGGTAGCGCGGCGCCGATGTCCCCGGGACGGGGATAGTGGCGGACCGCGGCATCCACGCCATGTCGCGCATGCGCGGCCCGCCACTCGGCGAAGGTGCCGTCGGCCAGCGTGGCCACGGCCATCCAGCCGCCTTCGGCCAGCAGTCCGCCCAGCCGCGCCAGTCCGGCATCCAGATCGCCGAACCATTGCACGGCCATGCTGGAACAGATCAGGTCGAACTCGCCCAGCTCCGCGTCGGGATGCTCGCCATCCATGGCCAGGAAACGGCATGTGCCGGGCAGCGCCAACCGTCGCCGCGCGGTCTCCAGCATGGCGGGCGAGATGTCGGTCAGCGTCCAGCATGCCGGCCCCAGCCGGCGCGCCAGGGCCTCGGCCAGGAATCCCGTGCCGCAGCCTATCTCCAGGATGCGCGGGCGGGCCGGCAGGGGCAGCCGGGCGATGCGGACGGCAAGCTCCTCGGCCACGTCCCGCTGCAAGCCCGCCTGGCGCTCGTAGCGTCCCGCCGCATCTCCGAATCGGCGGGCCACGGGCCGCCCATGAACCTGCTCCGTCATGCCCGCCCCGGCGACGCGGCCAGTTCGCGCACGAATGCCCGGATCTGGCCGGCGCACCACTCGGGATGCGTCAAGGGCAACAGGTGTCCGCCACCGGCGCACCAGGCGACCTCCTCGCCGAACGAGGAAACAGTGAGGGCCGGCGTGACGACCGGATCGGCCTCTCCGGCCAGGATACGGGCCGGCACGCGCCGTCCGCGCCAGGCCGGGCGCGCGTCGCCTTCGCGCAGGTCGCGCAAACCACCGACCAGGGCCGGGCCGTCCGGCGAACCCGCGGCCATGGGGTCATCGGCCCCGCAACGCCGGCGGAACTCGCTCACCACGGCGGCGGGATCGGCCGCCAGACGGGCCAGCATGCGGTCCAGGACCCGGGCCGGCACACCCGCGGGGAAATCATCGGCGGCCGAGAAGCGGGCAAACCCATTGATCAGGACGAGGCCGCGGCAACCGCCTCCCTCGTCCAGGCAGCGCATGGCGCCCAGCGAATGCCCTACCGCCACATAAGCGGCGGGACGCTCCGGCACCACCGCACGGCCGAAATAGCCGGCATCGGCGGCGTGGATCTCCCAGCCGTCCAGGCGCGCGCGCATGGGCTCCCAGGTCGAGGCATCGAATCCCCAGCCATGCAGCAGTACCAGCGGCAGGCGCGCGCCGTCCGTCATGCGCGGCCTCTTGCTTCGCCCGCGGCCTGTCCACGCAGCCCGGCTATGGCATCGGCCAGCCGGGCCACGTCCTCTTCGCCATGCGCGGCGCTGAGCGCGATCCGCAACCGGCTGGTGCCCGCCGGCACCGTGGGTGGACGGATCGCCACCGCCAGCAGGCCGCGCTCGCGCAGTCCGTCGCTCAAGGCCAGCGCGGCGCCGGCCTCGCCCACGATGGCGGGCACGATCTGCGTCGACGACGCCCCCGTCTCCAGTCCCTGGTCCGCCAGCGCCCGCCGCAGCCCGTCGCCCAGCCCCGCCAGCCGCCGTCGCTCGTCGTCCATGCCGGGGACGAGATCGAGCGCGGCGTCGATGGCCGCCAGTACCGGCGGCGGCAAGGCCGTGGTGTAGATGAACCCCGAGCAGGTATTCACGAGGTAGTCGCACAATTGCCGCGAACCCGCCACGTAGGCGCCGAAGCTGCCCATGGCCTTGCTGAAGGTGCCCATGGCCAGGTCCACCCGGCCCCCGCCCAGGCTGGCCAGCCCGGCGCCGCGCGGCCCCAGCACGCCGGTCGCATGGGCCTCGTCCAGGTAGACGAAGGCGCCATGGCGTTCGGCCACCTGGCACAGCGCGGCCACGTCGGCGCGGTCGCCGTCCATGCTGAACACGCTCTCGGTCGCGATCAGGCGCACGCCCGGTTGGCCGGCGCGCTCGGCCAGCAGCGCGTCGAGATGGTCCAGGTCGTTGTGCCGGAAGCGTATCTGGCGCACGCCGGCTGCCTGGCAGCCGTGGTGCAGGCTGGCATGGTTCAGCCGGTCGCAGAACACCAGGGGCTCGCCCTGGCCCGCCACGCGCAGCAAAGCCGGCAGCACGGCGGCATTGGCCTGCCAACCCGAGGCGAACAACAGCGCCGCCTCGGTCCCCTTGAAGCGGGCGAGCTTGGCCTCGACCGCCTCGTGCAGGTCCAGGTTGCCCGACACCAGGCGCGAGGCGCGCGCCCCCGCGCCATGGCGGGCGGTCCAGTCGGACACGCGTTCGGCCAGCGCGGGATGGCCGGCCAGGCCGAGATAATCGTTGCTGGAGAAATCGAGGGCTTCGCGCCCTTCGAACATCACGTGCCCGCCGCGCGCCGTGGCGGCGGTGCGCAGGCGGCGCCGCGTCTGGCGCCGCGCGGCGCGATCGAGCTCTTGGGCAAACAGGGAATCGAATATGGACATGGCCCGGCGATGCGCCCGAAGACGCCCGCACCGTAGAATGCGTGTCATTGTAGAGGAACGACCGGCCCGGCTTCGCGCCCGGGCCGGCGCAGGACGATCATGAATACATCCCCTCCCGCCTGGGTCGCCGACGGCGCCCGCCACGTCTGGCTGCCCTATGCGCAGATGAAGACCGCCGCGCCGCCGCTGCCCGTGGTGCGCACCCACGGCAGCCGCATCGAATTGGCCGATGGCCGCAGCCTGGTGGACGGCGTGGCCTCGTGGTGGACAGCCTGCCACGGCTACAACCATCCCGTCATCGCCCAGGCCCTGCGCGAGCAACTGGACACGGTGCCCCACGTCATGTTCGGCGGGCTGACGCACGAACCCGCCGCGCGGCTCGCGCAGCGCCTGTGCGCCCTGCTCGGCCCCGGCTTCGACCGCGTGTTCTACACCGATTCGGGCTCGGTGGCGGTCGAGGTGGCGATGAAGATGGCCGTGCAGTTCTGGCTCAACCGCGGCGAACGCCAGCGCTCGCGCTTCCTGGCCTTCCGCGGCGGCTACCACGGCGATACATTCGGAACGATGGCGGTCTGCGATCCGGAGGACGGCATGCACAGCCTGTTCCACGGCCTCCTGACCCCGCACGTGATCGCGCCGCTGCCGCGCGACGACGAATCCGAAGCCGAGCTCGATGCCCTGCTGCGCCGGCGCGCCCACGAGCTTGCCGGGATCCTGGTCGAGCCCCTGGTCCAGGGCGCCGGCGGCATGCTGATGCATCCGCCCGCCGTTCTGGCCCGCCTGCGCCGGCTGGCGGACCGACACGGCCTGCTGCTGATCTACGACGAAATCTTCACCGGCTTCGGCCGCACCGGCACGATGTTCGCGTTCGAACAGGCCGATGCCCGGCCCGACATCGTCACCCTGTCCAAGGCCCTGACCGGCGGCACCCTGCCGCTCGCCGCCACCGTGGCCAGCCAGCGGGTGTTCGATGGCTTCTGGTCCGACGATCCCGGCCACGCCCTCATGCACGGCCCCACGTTCATGGGCAACGCCCTGGCCTGCGCCGCCGCCAACGCGTCACTGGACCTGTTCGAGCGGGAACCTCGCCTGGCCCAGGTGGCGGCGCTGTCCCGCGCCCTGGAAACCGGCCTGGCCCCCTGCCGCGACCTGCCGTGGGTGCGCGACGTCCGCGTGCTGGGCGCTATCGGCGCGATCGAACTGGACGGGCCGTTCGACCGCGACGCGTTGCGGGCCAGGCTGGTCGAAGCCGGCGTGTGGGTGCGCCCCTTCGGCAACATTGTCTACCTGACGCCGGCCTTCACCATCGATCCGGCCGACCTGGATTTCCTGGTCTCCGCGGTGGCGCATGTCGTGCGGGGCATGCCCGCCCCCGGGTAGCGAAGTCGCCCACGGATTTCCGCTTCATGGCCTCCCTGGTTTTATTTTTAAATAAAAATCATTATCATTAACACCGATGACAATGATGGAGTGCTCCATGCCCCCTCCGCCCTGCGCCGGCGAGGCTCTCGAACCCCGCATCGACACGCGGGCCGTGGAGATCCACGCCCTCCGGCACCACCCTGCCCGCATCGACAATCCGAATGCCGAGCCGGGACACCCGCCGCTCATGGCGGGCTGAGGCTCCCATGACGACGGCCAGCCGCCCCGCCTCTCCGGGACAGGTCCTGCGCAAGGCCCTGGGCGGCGCGATCGTGCTGCTGGGCCTGGCTCTGCTCGCGCGTCACCTGTGGGAACGGATGGCCGGCGATCCGGTGGTGCTGGAGGCCTTGACAGGCGGCATGATGGCCGCCGGCGCGACGGCGCTGGGAGCGGTGCCCGTGCTGTTCTCCCAGCGCCTGTCCAATCGCGTGCGGGACAGTCTGTTCGGCTTCGGCGCCGGCGTCATGCTGGCGGCCAGCGCCTTTTCCCTGGTCGTGCCAGGCATCGAGGCGGCGAAGCTGCAGGGCGCCGGCGCCTGGGGAGCGGGCATGGTGATGGGCGCGGCCATCCTGCTGGGAGCCGCCCTGCTGCTGGCGATGGAACGCTATCTGCCCCACGAGCACTTCATCAAGGGCGTGGAGGGCAAGCACACCAGCCTCGCCATCCGGCGCACGTGGATGTTCGTGTTCGCCATCGCGCTGCACAACCTTCCCGAAGGCCTGGCCATAGGCGTGGCCTTCGCCGGGACCGATCCGCTGCGCGCCTCCGCGCTCACCACCGGCATTTCGATCCAGGACGTGCCCGAAGGACTGGTGGTCGCCGTCGCGCTGCTGGGCATCGGCTACAGCAAGGGCTTCGCGTTCTTGCTGGGCGCGCTGACGGGGCTGGTCGAGCCGATCGCCGCCGTCATCGGCGCCTCGGTCATTTCCTACTCCGCGATGCTGCTGCCATGGGGGCTGGGTTTCGCCGCCGGAGCGATGCTGTTCGTGATCAGCCACGAGATCATTCCCGAGTCGCACCGCAAAGGGCACGAAGTCCATGCCACCTGCGGCCTGATGGTGGGCTTCGTCATCATGATGCTGCTGGACACGGCGCTGGGCTGACGGCCAGGCCGCCGCCCGCGCCGCCGGCATCAATCGTCGTCCAGGCCGAGATCCTGGATCTTGCGCGTGATGGTATTGCGCCCGATGCCCAGCTTGAGCGCCGCCTCGATCCGCCGGCCCCGGGTGACACGCAGCGCGGTCGAAATCAGCATGCTTTCGAACTGGCGGGTCAGGGTCTGCATGATGTCGGGCTCGCCCCGCTGCAGCCGTTGTTCGACGTCGCTTTGCAGGCCTCCCAGCCACGGATTCGAACGGTCGGCCACCGCGGCGCCGGCAGCACGCCCCGCCGCTTCGGCACCCGGCGCGGCCAGGCCGCCGCGCTCCGGCGCCAGGGCTTGCATCATGGTGGCGGCCGCGCCCGGCACCGGCGCGATGTGGCCATCGGCCGGCATCTTTTCCAGGAGTTCGGGTGGCAGATCCTGCACATCCACCGTCTGCGCCGGCGCCATCACCGTCAACCAATGGCAGACGTTCTCGAGCTGGCGCACGTTGCCGGGAAACGGAAAGCGCGACAAAGCAGCCAGCGCGGCGGGCGTGAAGCGCTTGGGCTCGACACCCAGGTCGCGCGCGCTGCGCGCCAGGAAATGGCGGGCCAGGAGCGGAATGTCCTCGGCCCGTTCGCGCAGCGGCGGCAGCCGCAGGCGGATCACATTGAGCCGGTGGAACAGATCCTCGCGGAACAAACCCTGCTTGACCCGCTCTTCCAGCGGCTGGTGCGTGGCCGCGATCACGCGCACATTGGCATGTACGGGACTGTGTCCGCCCACGCGATAGAAACTGCCGTCCGACAAGACCCGCAGCAACCGCGTCTGCAATTCGGCCGGCATGTCGCCGATCTCATCCAGGAACAATGTGCCGCCGTCGGCCTGCTCGAAGCGGCCCCGGCGCATGCTCTGCGCGCCGGTGAAGGCGCCGCGCTCGTGGCCGAACAGCTCGGACTCCAGCAGGTCGCGCGGAATCGCCGCGGTGTTGATCGCCACGAAGGGGCCGGAGGCCCGGGCACTATGCCGATGCAGCGCGCGCGCCACCAGCTCCTTGCCGCTGCCCGATTCGCCGGTGATCATGACCGTGACCTGCGACTGCGACAGGCGCCCGATGGCGCGGAACACTTCCTGCATGGCCGGCGCCTGGCCCAGGATCTCGGGCGTGCCGACCAGGGTCTCGTCGGCCGAAGCCTCCTCGCGCAGGCTTTCCTCGACGGCGCGCCGTATCAGCTCGGTCGCGGTGTCCACATCGAAGGGCTTGGGCAGGTACTCGAAGGCGCCGCCCTGGAAGGCCGACACCGCGCTCTCCAGGTCCGAATACGCCGTCATGACGATGACGGGCAACGCCGGAAAGCGCCGCTTGACCGCTTGCAGCAATTCAATGCCGCCCGCGCCGGGCATCCTGATGTCGGTCACCAGCACCTGGGGCACGTCATCGTTCAGGGCGTCCAGGGCTTCGCGCGCCGTGCCGAAGCTCCGGCTGGGCAGGTCCTCGCGGGCCAAGGCTTTTTCGAGCACCCAGCGGATCGAACGGTCATCATCTACGATCCAGATCGGTTTCATCGCCGGCTTCCTAGGTACGCTGGGGAAAAAAAATCCATCCAATTCTTCGATCAAGGTAAGGGCAACAGCATGCGGAAATCGGTCAGGCCGGGCCGGCTGTCGCATTCGATCACACCCTCGTGCTGCTGCACGAAAGTCTGAGCCAGGGTCAATCCCAGCCCGCTGCCGCCTTCTCGTCCGGACACCAGCGGGTGGAAGATCCGGTCCAGCAATTCGGGAGGAATCCCCGGGCCGTTGTCCATCACATGCAATTCCAATGCCAGCCTGAAACGCTGCTTGGCAAGCGTGACCTGGCGCGCCACACGGGTGCGCAGCGTGATTTCGGCATCGCCGGCCGCGATGCGCGCCGACAGGGCCTCGGCGGCATTGCGCACCACGTTCAGCACGGCCTGGATCAACTGCGCCTTGTCGCCCCGGAACTCGGGAATCGCCGCGTCGTAGTCGCGCACGATGCGCAGTCCGTTCGGGTATTCGGCCAATACCAGCGACCGCACGCGCTCGCAGACCTCGTGGATATTGACGTCGCCGACGATGCGCGGCGCGCGATGCGGCACCAGCAGCCGATCCACCAGGGTTTGCAGGCGGTCGGCCTCCTGGATGATGACCTGGGTGTATTCGATCAGCGCGGGGTCGGACAACTCGGCTTCCAGCAATTGCGCCGCGCCACGCAGCCCGCCCAGCGGATTCTTGATCTCGTGCGCGAGGTTGCGCAACAGCTCGCGATTGGCCTGCGCCTGCTCCAGCAGGCGCTCCTCGCGATCCACCTTCAACTGCTGCTCGATCTCGCGCAGTTCGATCAGCGCCGGCCATGGCTGGCCGTCCAGCGCGACCACGGTCGCCGACACCTGCGTAGCCTCGCGCCCCAGGCGGTCGATTTCCAGTATCTGCCGCTTGTCGGCGAACAGGTGCTGCCGGGCCTCCACCAGCGACTGGCGCAACTGCTCGCCATCGCGGAACAGGTCGATGGCCTTGACCGCGTACAACTGCCGCACCGAGACCTCGAACAAATCCTCGGCCGGCGCGTTGGCATAGCGGATCAGTCCATCATCGTCGATGACGAGAATGGCGCTGGACAACAGCTCGAACGCGGCGAACGCGTCGGCATCGTGGAACGGTGGATCGAAAGGCGCAGGATTCATATCAGTTTTCCATGGCGCAACGCGCCACCCGCGACACATGAAAGGACTCGCCCCGGACCCAGGATGCGGTGGCTCCGGCGTTGCCGGCCCACCCGCGCCAGCGCGCGGGGGAGAGCCTCACACCAACGAAAACGGGGCGTTCCCGCCCCGTTTTCGTTCTTGCTGACGACTGGTCCTGTCCGGATCAGAGGCCGTAGTACATGTCGAACTCGATCGGATGGGTGGTGGCGCGGAAACGCGTCACTTCT
The DNA here is from genome assembly GCF_058793475.1 of Pigmentiphaga sp. MLSB6-MA01. Classification (NCBI taxonomy): domain Bacteria; kingdom Pseudomonadati; phylum Pseudomonadota; class Betaproteobacteria; order Burkholderiales; family Alcaligenaceae; genus Pigmentiphaga; species Pigmentiphaga sp. MLSB6-MA01. The sequence continues at coordinate 163,862 of NZ_JBXAFV010000012.1, forward strand.
TCCATCTTCAGGGTGATGTAGGCGTCGATCATGGCGTTGCTGAACACGCCGCCGCGGGTCAGGAACTCGCGGTCCTTGTCGAGCGCTTCCAGGGCCTGGTCGAGCGACGAGCACACCGTCGGGATCTTCGCGTCTTCCTCGGGCGGCAGGTCGTACAGGTTCTTGTCGGCCGGGTCGCCGGGGTGGATCTTGTTCATCACGCCGTCCAGGCCGGCCATCATCAGGGCCGAGAACGCCAGGTACGGGTTGGCCAGGGGATCCGGGAAGCGCGTCTCGATACGGCGGCCCTTCGGGTTGGCGACGTAAGGGATGCGGATCGAGGCCGAGCGGTTGCGGGCCGAGTAGGCCAGCTTGACCGGAGCTTCGAAATGCGGGACCAGGCGCTTGTACGAGTTCGTGCCGGGGTTGGTGATGGCGTTCAGCGCGCGGGCGTGCTTGATGATGCCGCCGATGTAGTACAGCGCGAACTCGGACAGGCCGGCGTAGCCGTTGCCCGCGAACAGGTTCTGGCCGTCCTTCCAGATCGACTGGTGGACGTGCATGCCGGAGCCGTTGTCGCCGACGACGGGCTTGGGCATGAAGGTGGCGGTCTTGCCGTAGGCGGCGGCGACGTTCCAGATCGTGTACTTCATGATCTGGTTCCAGTCGGCGCGCTGCACCAGCGTGCCGAACTTGGTGCCGATTTCCAGCTGGCCCGGGCCCGCCACTTCGTGGTGGTGCACTTCGACCTCGACGCCCTGCTGCTCGAGCAACAGGCACATTTCCGAACGCAGGTCCTGGAAGGAATCGGTCGGAGGCACGGGGAAATAGCCACCCTTGACCGACGGACGGTGGGCCAGGTTGCCGCCGTCATAGTCGATGCCGGTGGACCACGAGGCTTCTTCGGACTTGATCTTGACGAAGCAGCCCGACATGTCGACGTTCCAGGTCACGCCGTCGAACACGAAGAACTCGGGCTCGGGACCGAAGTAGGCGGTGTCGCCCAGGCCCGAGGACTTCAGATAGGCTTCGGCGCGCTTGGCCAGCGAACGAGGATCGCGGTCATAGCCCTTCATGTCGGAAGGCTCGACCACGTCGCAGGTCATGATCAGGGTCGATTCCTCGCGGAACGGGTCCATGCGGGCGGTCGAGGGCTCGGGGATCAGCAGCATGTCCGAAGCTTCGATACCCTTCCAGCCGGCAATCGAGGAGCCGTCGAAAGCGTGGCCCGTTTCGAACTTGTCTTCGTCCACGGTGTGGGACGGCACCGACACGTGCTGTTCCTTGCCACGCGTATCGGTGAAACGGTAGTCAACGAACTTGACCTCGTTGTCCGCAATCATCTTGAGGACGTCTTTGGGCGTTGCCATTAGGGCTCCTGATAGTCTCGTAACCGCCTCCGGCTCCCGGAGGCTCAAGCGTTCTCGATAGTGCACACAGCGCGACCGGAAGTGTCAGGCTGAACAGTTGCGCATCAAATTAAGCAGTTTCCGTGCCAGCGATGGCTTCCACGGTTTGCCGACCCGCTTGTGCAGGGCGGCGCGGCATTCTCGCATATCGGCACGCCGGGAAGATGTCAGGCCTCGCACCACCATGAAGCAAATCCCGGCAGAGAATTCCCAATATTGGTGCACAAAGGGGAATAAGGCCTATTTTGCACCAAAAAAGTGCAGATGTGCCGCGCGATGGCGCGGCATGCACATTTGCGGGCGCCGTTTCCCGCCACTCACAGAAACAGGCCCTGGAGATCGTTCAGGAAACGCCGCCCCAGCGGCGTCGCCCGGATGCGGGTCGGATCCTCGTCCAGCAGCCCCCGTTCGACGGCGCGGGCAAGCGGCCGGGCAATCGTGGCCAGGTTCAGGCCGGTACGCTCGGCGAAGCTCGCCGCCGGCACGCCGTCGGCCAGCCGCAGCGCATTCAGCATGAACTCGAAAGGCAGTTCCTTCGCCTCCACCAGTCGTGATTCCGCGAGATGCGTGGCAGCGGCCGCGGGGTCCAGCAGCGCGTCCATCCACGACTGGGGATTGCGCACCCGCGCCTCGCGCAGGATACGGTCGTGGAACGACAGCTTGCCGTGCGCGCCCGGACCGATGCCCAGGTAGTCGCCGAACTCCCAGTAGTTCAGGTTGTGGCGGCAGCGGGCGCCGGGCCGGGCGTAGGCCGAAATCTCATAGTGGTCGTATCCCGCCCCGGCCAGCCGCGCCTCGATGCGGTCCTGCATCTCGAAAGCCGTATCGTCGTCGGGCAGTTCCGGCGGGTACTTGGCGAAGACCGTGTTCGGCTCCAGCGTCAGGTGGTACAGGGACAGATGTTCCGTCCCGAAGGACAGCGCCGTCTCGACATCGTCCAGGCAGCCATCCAGCGTTTGCCCCGGCAGCGCGAACATCAGATCCAGGTTGATCCGTTCCACGTGGCGCTGCGCGATGGCGATCGCCTCGCGCGCGGCGCGGCCGTCGTGGATACGGCCCAGCGCCCGCAGGCGGTCGTCGTCGAAGCTCTGTATGCCCAGCGAAATGCGGTTGATCCCGCTGGCCGCGAAGTCGGCGAAGCGCGCGGCCTCGACCGTGCCGGGATTGGCCTCCATCGTGATTTCCGCGTCGGGCAGGAGCGGCAGCCGCGAGCGCAGCAGCGCCAGCATGGCGTCCATCGTGGCGGCCGACAGGAGACTGGGCGTGCCGCCGCCAATGAAGACCGACACCACCTTGCGCCCCCATACCTGTGGCAGGCTCTGGTCGAGATCCTCGGTCAGCGCCTGCAGATAGCGATCCTCCGGCAGCTCGTCGGGCGCCGCATGCGAATTGAAATCGCAATAGGGGCACTTGCGCACGCACCAGGGCACATGCACGTACACCGACAGGGGCGGCAGGCTGGTCAGCAGGCTCGGGCCGGGCGCGAACGGCATGGCCGCGCGCGCCACGGGAGCCCCCTGCCCCGCCGGCCGGATCGGGATCGATCGGGCCATCAGAACGTATCCAGCTTGCTCATCAGCACCGCCAGCGCCTGGGCGCGATGGCTGATGCGGTTCTTCTCGTCGGCGGACAGCTCGGCCGCCGTGCGGCCCAGGCCGGGCAGCAGGAAATGCTGGTCGTAGCCGAATCCACCTTCGCCGCGCGGCTGCTCGACGATCTCGCCCCACCAGAGCCCTTCGCCGATCAAGGGCTGGGGGTCGTGCGCCGAACGCACCAGCACCAGCGCGGCGTAGTAATAGGCCCGGCGGTCTTGCGCGCCCCGCAGGCGCTCGACCACCAGCGCATTGTTGGCGGCGTCGGATTTTTCGCCGCCGTTGCGCGCCGCGTAGCGCGCCGAATAGACGCCGGGCTCGCCGCCCAGCGCCGTGACGCATACGCCGGAATCATCGGCCAGCGCGGGCAGGCCGGTCAGCTGGCTGGCGTGCCTGGCCTTGGCCAGGGCGTTCTCGATGAACGTGGCGTGGGGTTCCTCGGCCTCGGGCACGCCCAGGCTGCCCTGGGGCACGAGCTCGAAGCCGCGCGGCGCCAGCAGCGACGAAAATTCGCGCAGCTTGCCCGCGTTGTTGGAAGCCAGGACCAGTTTTCCTGCCATCGTTCGCTCCGGTCTCGCGGGCATCAGCGGCCCGGATACGGCTGGGCCAGCGCCTCGCGCTGCAGGCGCACGAGATCGGCGATGCCGGTCTCGGCCAGGCCCAGCAGCGCATCCATCTCCTGGCGCGAGAACGGCACGCCCTCGGCCGTGCCCTGGACTTCGACATACGCGCCGCTGCCCGTCATGACGACATTCATGTCGGTCTCGCACTGCGAGTCCTCGGCATAGTCCAGGTCCAGGACCGGCTGCCCCTGGTAGATGCCCACCGACACCGCGGCCACGTGGTCGCGGATGGGCGAGGCGGCCAGGGCGCCGCGCGCCATCAGCAGCGCGATGGCGTCGCTGGCCGCAACGAAGGCTCCGGTGATGCTGGCCGTGCGGGTGCCACCGTCGGCCTGGATCACGTCGCAATCCAGATGCAGGGTGCGCTCGCCCAGTTTTTCCAGGTCGAACACGGCACGCAGGCTGCGGCCGATCAGCCGCTGGATCTCCTGCGTCCGGCCGGTCTGCTTGCCCTTGGCCGCCTCGCGGCCGCCGCGTGTATGCGTGGCGCGCGGCAGCATCCCGTATTCGGCCGTGACCCAGCCCTGCCCCATGCCCTTCAGGAAAGGCGGGACCTTGTCCTCGACGCTGGCGGTACAGATCACCTGCGTGTCGCCGAAGCTCACCAGCACCGACCCTTCGGCATAGCGGGTGTAGCCGCGCTGCAGGGAAACGGGACGCAGCGAATCGAGGCCGCGGCCGGACGGCCGGGCAAAGGCGGAAGGGGCAATGCTCATGAAAAAACTCCAGATCGGCGGACGGACCGGCGCGCCGGCGCCCAGGACGCATGGGCCGCGCCGCGGCGGCCGGATACGGACATTGTACGGGCAAGGCCCCACGAATCTTCCCATGCGATTTATCATGCTGGCTCATGCCGACAAACGCACCGGCCCCGTCGCCGTGCACGTCGGCCTTGCCCACGTCCTGACAGGCTTTCGCCATGATCCGTAGCATGACCGCCTTCGGCGCCGCCCGCGCCGACACCGAACACGGTTCGGTGTCCATCGAACTGCGCAGCGTCAACAGCCGCTTCCTCGATCTTCACTTCCGCATGCCGGACGAGCTGCGCGCGCTGGAATCCCCGCTGCGCGAATTGCTGACCAAGGCCGTGGCGCGCGGCAAGATCGAAGTGCGGGCCTCCATCCAGCGCCGCCTCAGCACCGACCCCGAGTCCATCAACGTCGCCGCCCTGGAACAGGCCGCCACGCTGTTCCGCAAGGTCCAGGCCGTGCTCCAGGACGTCCAGCCTCCGCGCCTGTCCGAACTGCTGTCCTGGCCCGGCGTGCAGGCGGCCGAGGAATCCGAAGACACCTGGCGCGAAGCCGCCCTGCGCGCCGCCGGCGAAGCCCTGGCCCAGATGCAGGACGCGCGCGACCGCGAGGGCGAACGCCTGGCCGCCATGCTGGTCGACCGCGCCGACTCGGTCGCGGCCATCGTGGCCGAGGTCGAGCAACGCATGCCCCAGCTCGTGCAGGAATACCGCGAACGGCTCGCGCGCAAGCTGCGCGACACCGTCGAGGCCGCCTTCCCCGGCGGCTTCCAGAACATCCGCGGCGAAGAACTGTCCGAGCGCCTGGCCCATGAAGCCACCCTGTTCGGCCTGCGCATCGACGTGGCCGAGGAACTGTCGCGCCTGCACTCGCACCTGGCCGAGCTCAGGCAGTTGATCGGCAAGGGCGGCGCGGGCAAGAAGGCCGACAAGGGCAGCGCCGGCAAGCGGCTGGACTTCCTGTTCCAGGAAATGAACCGCGAGGCCAACACGCTGGGGTCCAAGGCCGGCGGGTTGGAAGTGACGCGGGCGGCGATGGACCTGAAGCTGTTGATCGAGCAGATGCGGGAACAGGCGCAGAACATAGAGTGAGGTTTCAGGACGGTACATGCCCCCGGAAAACCAACGCACCTCCTGATGGCCACGCCCTATAAAAACCATTAAAATGGCACTTATATAGGTTTTTATGGCATAAAAGTCATAATAATGGTACTAAATCTAGCTCCGTCTGGCGAAATACTTCAGGTGCTGGGCCAACGCGTGCGTGCGCAGCGGTTGGCCCAGGGGTTGCCCCAGCGCGAGTTGGCGCAGATGGCGGGTCTTTCGTTAGGCGCACTGCGCAAGCTGGAAAGTAGCGGCCAGTCTTCGCTGGAGACCCTGGTTCGCACGGTGCAGGCGCTCGGGCTGGTCAATGAGCTGGAGGATTTGTTCGTACTCAAGCGCCAGTCCATCGCCCAGATGGAAAAAGCCGAAGCAGCCAGCCAGCGGCAGCGAGCCAGCCGCCGAAAAAGCACATGAAACGCCTGGCCGTCCACTACTGCGGCTGGGGCGAGGACCTGCCACTGGGCTTGCTCGCCGACGATGGCACCACGCTCCTGTTCGAATATGCGCCCGAGGCGCTGGCGCAAGGGCTGGAACTGTCACCGCTGCACCTCAAGCTGCGTGCCACCGCCTACGGCGACTTCCCCCCCCATCTGCTCCGCCTGCCAGGCCTGATCGCCGACAGCCTGCCCGATGGCTGGGGCCTGCTGCTGATGGACCGGCTGTTCCGCCAGCAGGGCCTGCGCCATCCCGGCCCGCTGGATCGCCTGGCCTTCATCGGGGATCGCGCCATGGGTGCCCTGCGCTTCGTGCCGGCTGCAAAGTTTGATGCCGAGGAGCCAGACTGGAACCTGTTGGCCTTGGCCCAGGAAAACGAGCGCGCCCTGGCCGGTGAAGCAGGAGTCGCCTTGCGCGAGCTGGCGCTGACGGGGGGTTCCCCGCAAGGCGCACGGCCCAAGGCGCTCGTGCAATACGACACAGGATCGGGCCACGTCAGCACGCGCGGCGACGCTTCAGGCGAACCCTGGCTGGTGAAATTCCCCGCCCTGGGCGAACACAAAGAGGTCTGCGTCATCGAGCAGATGTATGCCGAACTCGCTCGCGACTGCGGGCTGGAGATGCCTGCCAGTGCATGGTTCGATCTATCGTCCAAACTAGCCGCCTTCGGCGTGGCACGCTTCGATCGCGAACAAGGTTTGCGCGTGCCGGTGCACAGCCTGGCGGGTCTGCTACAGGTGGACTTTCGCCTGCCTGGCAGCGCGGACTACACCGCCCTCCTGCGCGCCACACGCCTGCTGACCCGCGACGAGCGCGAGGTGGAGAAGGCTTACGCGCGAGCCGTCTTCAACGTGCTGTTTCACAATCGCGACGACCACCCGAAGAACTTCGCCTGGCGCCTCGGGCGGGATCGGCGCTGGCGGCTGGCCCCGGCCTTCGACCTGACCTTCAGCGAAGGCCCCATGGGCCAGCACCACATGGATGTCTGCGGCGAAGGCCGTGCCGTGAAACGAAGCCATCTGCTGCGCCTGGCCTCGGAGGGTGGCGTGGCGGCGGAGGCAGCCGAAGTCACCATTGACCGGATGCTGGCGCAGGCGGCGACCTTCTCTGAACGTGCGACGGCGTATCCGATCCGACGAAAGACGGTGCGGTTGATGAAAGCATCGATCCACGACTGCCAAGAGAAACTCATGCGGGGGTGATGAATGCTGACGGGACTGCAGGATAGCCCCATCCCACCTCGGGGCCCCTGAATAAAGGCTGCCCTACCGTGAACCGCATTAAGCAAAGCTTGCCAGGAGTAGCATTGTTCTCCAAGACCCCGTAGCCATGAATGCCACGGCACGCGGTCGCGACTTCCGTTCCGCCCCTTTCTTTCCATCGGAGCAAATGCCTTGCTCGACCGGACCAACGCCCTGCCCGGGCACGCCGACCCCGCCGCCCGCGGCACTCAGCTCGCCGCCTTCGCCACCCATCCGGACGCATTCGACGCGCGCCTCTTCGCCCGCCTGCTGGCCGCCCGCGAAGTCCGGCACGAACTGCCTTTGCTGGGGTTGCCACAGGACATATTGCGGGACCTGTACCTTCGATGGTTCCCCGGCGCTCCCCTTCCCCCGCTGCCGGCGCAACCCGAGGCCGGCACCACGTTCACGGCCAACCTGCGCGCCCACATGCTGGCCTGGCGCAACCCGGCATTGCCGGCCGCGGACACCGCCTGCCTGGCGACGATCATCGCCCACGCCTGTCTGCGGCCCGACCACCTGTGGCGCGACCTGGGGCTGGCGGGGCGCGACGACGTCACGCGCGCGCTGCACCGCTACTTCCCGGGGCTGCCCGAGCGCAACACAGGCGACATGCGCTGGAAAAAATTCCTGGCGCACGACCTGGCGGTCACGCGCGGGGAAACGCCGCAGCCCGCGCCGGGCTGTCCGGGCTGCGAGGAATACGGGCGGTGCTTTCCGAAGCGCCTGCGCTAGACCGCACGCGGAAGGATCACGCGTCTTCCGGCCCGCTCGCCGGCCGGTCGACATGCCCAAGATCGCGCCCCGGGTCCAGCCTGTCGCGCACACGCTGCTTGAGCGCCTTGGCGTCCGGGAAACCGCCGTCGGCCTTGCGGTCCCAGATCAGTTCACCGTCATAGCGGATCTGGAACACCCCGCCCGTGCCGGGCACCAGCGCGACCTGCCCCAGGTCCGTGCCGAAGGTGGAAAGCAGTTCCTGCGCCATCCAGGCCGCGCGCAGCAGCCATAGGCACTGCGTGCAATAGGTGATGGAAATCGCGGGTCCATTCATGGCGGAACCTCCTTCAGGCGGGCGGCAGCAGCGCGTCCAGCCGGGCTTGCAGCAACCGGGGAAAATGCGGCCGCCAGCGGGCATTGGCGGGCGAAGGATGCGGCAAGGGATGCAAGCGCAGGACCCGCTCCCGGCCCCCCGCGCGCAGGGTCACGGCAACGCTGGACTCGTACTTGTCCTCGCGCCGCCAGAATTCGCGCACGGCGGCCAGTTCGTCGCCGGCAAGACCGATGCTGAACCATTCGAAGGCTTCGTTGCCCAGGGTGATGACATCGCCGCCGCGCCATTGCGCCGACAGTATCTGCCGGATCAGCGGCTGGAACCGCTGCCGTACCGCGGGCGGCCACGCCTTGTTGTGCAAGGGCTTGTAGGGCACGGTGCTGATCCAGAAGCAATCCGCGCCGACGCGCAGGCCTTCGTCGAACGAATATGGCCTATCCGGCGCCAGGTGGCGGAGCAGTCCGGCGCGCAGCAACTGGCCCGAGCTGCCCACGAAGGGTTGCCCGTGCCTGACCTCGTCCCCGCCCGGATCCCGGCCGAAGAAACACAATGGCGCGTCGACAGGTCCCAGACCTAGAATAGGAACGAGCGGATCGCGGCCGGCGGCGGCATAGGCCTCGGCGTCGATGCGATCAAGACCGGCGGCCAGGCGGCGGAAGGCGGCAAGTTGTTCGGCGTCCAGGGGCATGGCGGGGCGAAACGAGAACCGGAACGGCATTGTAGGGTCGGCCGGCGCGAGGGAGAAGCAGCGCATGGGCAAGGCGAAAAGCATGGCTCCGATACGTGTGGGCATAGGCGGATGGGTGTTCGAGCCCTGGCGCGGCAGTTTCTATCCCGAGGGCCTCGTGCAAAGCCGCGAGCTGGACTATGCCAGCCGCCACGTGACCTCCATCGAGATCAACGGCACGTTCTACGGAACGCAGAAACCGGCCAGCTTCGCGCGCTGGCACGACGAGACGCCCGAGGATTTCGTGTTCGCGATGAAAGGACCCCGTTTCGCCACCAACCGGCGCGTGCTGGCCGAGGCCGGTCCTTCCGTCGACAAGTTCCTGGCCAGCGGCCTGGTGGAACTGAAGGACAAGCTCGGCCCGATCAATTGGCAGTTTCCGCCCACCAAGAAGTTCGACCCCGAGGACTTCGCGGCCTTCCTGGCGCTCCTGCCTCCGGAGTACGAGGGACGGCGGCTGCGCCATGCGGTCGAAGTGCGGCACGAAAGCTTCGCGGTGCCCGGGTTCGTCGATCTGCTGCGCCGGCACGAGGTGGCGGCGGTCGTGGCGGACAAGGACGGCGTACCGCACCTGCACGACGCGACGGCGCCGTTCGTCTATGTCCGGCTGCAAGACGCGCGGGAAGACCGCGAGCTGGGCTATGCGCCGGCCGATCTCGATGCCTGGGCCGGACGTGTCCGGGCGTGGGCCGGCGGCACGGCGCCGGCCGACCTGCCCTGCCTGGCCGCCCCGCCGGCCAAGGCCGCGCAGGGACGCGACGTGTTCGTCTACATGATCAATGGCTTCAAACCCAAGGCGCCGGCCGCGGCCATGGCCTTGATCGAGCGGCTGGGCTGAACGATCCACTGTCGATTCACCCCGCCAGCGACGCGCCTCCGCAGACCTGGATATCCTGTCCCGTGATGGCCGCTGCGGCATCCGACAGCAGGAACCCCACCAGCGCCGCCACTTCGGCCGGTTCGATCAGCCGGCCCAGCGGCGGCAGGCGTGGCGCGCTGGCGGCACGGCCGGGATCGTCCAGCATGGCCGTGCGCGTGGCGGCGGGCGACACCACGTTCACCGTCACGCCGCATGCCGCCACTTCGGCCGCCCAGCTGCGCCCGAGGGCCACCAGCGCGGCCTTCACCGCGGCGTATTGGCTGCGCCCGGCCATGCCACGGGACACGCGGCTGCCGATCAGCACCACCCGGCCCCGGCCGCGCGCCGCCATCGCGGGCACCATGCCATCGGCGAGCTGGGTGGCCGCGGCCACGTGCAGCCGCCACATCAGGTCGCCCGCGGCGCCGTCCAGGCGGCCCAGCGGCGCGGTCCGCATGATGCCCGCCGCGTGGACCAGCGCATCGCAGGCCGACAGGCCGGGCAGCACCCCGGCGATGGCGCCGGCATCCGCGAGATCGACCGCCCGGCCTTCGAAGCACGGGTGACCCAGGGTTGCCGCCGCGAGATCCAGCCCGACGACGCGCCAACCCCGGTCCAGCAGCGCCGCCGCCACCGCCCGGCCGATGCCGGCGCTGCTGCCCGTCACGACGGCGCACCGCTCATTCCGCACGGATGTTGCCCTCGACAATGATCTTCTTCGCCCGCGCCATGTCCTCCTGCTGGAAGCGCGCGAAGTCCTCGATGGAGCCGGCCTTCAGGACCAGCCCCTGCTGCTCCAGCTTCTCGCGCATGCCCGCCTCCAGCGCCTTGTTGACTTCCGCGTTGAGCTTGTGGGCAATGTCCATCGGCAGCCGGGCCGGGCCCCACAGGCCGTACCAGCTGTAGAACTCGTAGCCCGGCACGGTCTCGCCCACGGTGGGCACCTCGGGCAGTGTCGGCACGCGCGAGCGCGAGGTGACGGCCAGGATCTTCAGCATGCCGCCCTTATGGTAGGACATCGCCCCCAGGATGGGATCGATGAAACCGGAGATCTGGCCGCCCACCAGATCCTGGTAGGCCGGCGCGGATCCCTTGTAGGGCACGATCAGATAGTTCATCTGCCCCGCCCGGCGCAACAGCTCGGTGGCGAGCTGGCCCGCCGAGCCGGTCGAGCCGACCGCGAAGCTGAGCTTGCCGGGATTCTGCCTGGCGTACTCCAGCAGGCCCTTGACGTCGTTGAACGGCAGCGATTTGTTCACCGCCACCGACAGCGGCGCCTGGGCCACCAGCGAGATGGGCTGGAAGTCCTTCTCCATGTCGAAGGGCGCGGATTTCATGGTCATCGGCGTGGTGGTCACCGTCGATGCATTGAACATCAGCGTGTAGCCGTCGGGCGGCGCCTTGGCGACGGCGGCCGCGCCGATCATGCCGTTGCCGCCGGCCCGGTTCTCCACCACGAACGACTGGCCGGTCTGCTCGCTCAGGCGCTGCGCCAGTTGCCGCCCCACCGTGTCCAGCGTGCCGCCGGGCGGGAACGGAATGATGATGCGCACCTCGCGGGCGGGATACGGCTGCGCCGATACGCCACCGGGCAGGCACAGGGCCGCGGCCGCCAGCCCGGCGGAGAGAAATACCCCCACGCCTGCCGCTACGCGGCGGCGCTGCCCCCCGAGGAGGCGCTTTTTGCCTTGGGACGGCCCGGCGGCAAGAAAAGGTCTGCGTTGCATGCTTGTCTCCGTCTTGTTCTATGTCTGGTTGCAATCAGGTCAGCGCCGCAGCAGTCCGGCCTGCTGCACCGCCGCGCGCAATGCCGCCATTTCCCTGGCATCGGGCGCCTCGGTAGGCGGACGGACGGTCGCGTCGTCCAGCACGCTGGCCAGATACATCCCGGCCTTCATGCGCGCATGGGCCTCGCCCGTCGGTTCGCCGCCGCCGTACACGGCATCCTTGAGCGGCGTGATGATCGACTGGATCCGCTGCGCGCCCTTCAGGTCCCCTTCCTGCACCGCGCGCCACAGGTCGCCGATCAATTGCGGAATGAAGGTGGCGAAACCCACCAGCGCGCCGTCCACGCCCTGCACCATGGACGCCAGCAGGTATTCGTCGTGGCAGGTCAGGATGGCCTTGCCAGCGTCGGCGTCGCGGATGGCCTGGATGTCGCGCGCATACTTGTTCATGTCGCGCTGCCCGACCTTGAAGGCCTGGACGTACGGCAGCCGGGCCAGGTCGGCCAAGAGGGCCGAGGAATACGCCGCGCGCGTCCAGGCGGGATACACGTGGCAGACCAGGTCGGCGCCCGGCGCCGCGCGGTGGATGGCGTCGAAGTATTGCAGGGCATGGCCGGACGTGAAGCCGAAGCGCAGCCAGTGGTGCGGCGGCATGACATCCAGCCCGGCCGCGCCCGCCTCGACGGCGGCGCGCGCGTGCTCGGCGGCCTCGGACAAACCTTCGCAGACGATCGAGGAGATCACCGGCAGCCGGCCCCGCAGCTCGTCGGCGACAATGCGGGTCACGGTGGCCCGCTCCGCCGGCGTCAGCGAAAAGACCTCGCCGGTGTGGCCGTTGGTCATGACCGCGACCACGCCGTCGTGGCCGGCCAGCCAGGCGGCCAGTTTGCGCAGGGCGGGTTCGTCGATGCGGTGATCCGGGGTGAAGGGGCAGGCAATGGCGGGGATGATGCCGCGATAATTGGCGATGGAAGGCAAGCGGGTCTCCATGAGGCTGCGGTGAGTAGAATCCATCATTGCCGGCCGCCCGCGCGCCGTCCAATACTCGAAATGCATACAACTATCGCGGAGACGAGACCCCTCGATGGGACCGGACAATCGCCCCCTGGACCTGGAATGGCTGGAAGATTTCGTCGCGCTGGCCGACAGCGGCAACTTCTCGCGCGCGGCCGAGGCCCGCGCCATCGCGCAGCCGGCGTTCAGCCGGCACATCCGCGCGCTGGAGGAATGGGTGGGCGCCGATCTGATCGACCGCGGCGCGCACCCGGCCACGCTCACTCCCGCCGGCCGGCGCCTCCTGCCCCTGGTCGAAGACGTGCTGGCCCGGCTGGTGGCTGCCCGCATCAAGGCCCGCATGGCCCATGACCAGAGCGTCGCCAGCCTGCGCATCGCGGTCACGCACGCCTTGTCGCTGTCTTTCCTTCCCGGGTGGCTGGCGCGCCTGGAAGCCAGCCTGCAACTGGGCGCGGTCGAGATGATGTCCGACGGCACGGCCGCGTGCGAAGAACTGATGCTGCAGCGCAAGGTCCAGTTCCTGCTGTGCCACGCCCACCCCGCCCTGCCCGGCCGGCTGGACGAAGCCGCCTATCCGGTGGTGCGGCTGGCCGACGATGCGCTGGTCCCCGTCTGCGTCCCCACACCCTCGGGTACCCCCCGCCACGACCTGCGGCAGGATGCACCCATCCCGCTGCTGGCCTATGGCGAAGCCTCGGGGCTGGGCCGCATCCTGCGCGCCGGGCTGGGCGCCGCGGCGCGCGACCCCAGGCTGCATCCGGTGTTCACCGCGCCACATGCCCTGCTGCTGGAAGCCCTGGCCCTGGAAGGCCGGGGCGTGGCCTGGCTGCCCCGCAGCCTGGCGGCGCCGGCGCTGGCCGATGGACGGCTGGTCGAGGCCGGAGATGCCTCCTGGCGCGTCGCCATCGAGATCCGCCTGTACCGGCAGCATGCCGACATGGCCTCGGCCGCCGAATCCCTGTGGCAACTCGCGCGGCAGGGTGACGCGCCGGCCCTGGCCTAGGCCGGGGCCGGTTCACGCCGAACCCCGGGCCCGGGGCATGGCTTCAGAACACGCCGCCCACGCCCACGAAGGCCCCGACGCCGTTGCCGCTGCCGGCCAGTCCGCCCTCCACGCTCCACGCTCCGCTGGGGGCCGTGTGGCGCAGGCTGACGCCAAGCGCGCTCTGGCCCTTGTAGTTGGCGACATTGGCGGCATAGCTGAACTTGCCGGGCACGAAGGGCGCCTGGCGCGCCGCCATGGCCGCGGCCGTGCCTGCGTAGGCATGCTTCTCGACATTGTCGATGCGGTCGCTCAGCCCGCCCAGGGACCGGTTGAGCGTGGACATGGCGCCGCGCAGTTGATCGACGTTGACCGCGTCGTTGCCGGCGCTGCCCGCCGCCACGCCCGTGACCTGCCGATTGCCCACGTTCAGCTCGCCCGACGAGTTCTGCGGCGCGGCCAGCCCGTAGGCCTCGTAACCGGACTGCGCGCCACGGTCGGCCGTCGAACCGGCTCCCAGCGCCACGCTGTTGGCCGCGCTGGCGCGTGCATCGGTGCCGATGGCGACGGTGTTGTCGGCCATGACCTCGCGGCCCGCCCCGTTGCCCAGCGCGACGTTGCCGCTGCCTTGCACCTTGAAGCCCGCCCCCACGCCGGTGGCGATGTTTCCGTCGCCGACCACGCCACGGCCAGCTCCCAGCCCGCTCGCCTGGTTGTTGCTTCCGGCGACGTCCGTGCCGGCGTAGGCGCCGGTGGCGGCGTTGTAGTCGCCCTGGACGTTCTGCCCGGCATTCATGCCGCGTGCCTGGTTGGCGTCGCCCCGCACGTTCTGGCCGGCATTCTGGCCGTCGGCCTGGTTGCTGTTGCCGACGACGTCGCGCCCGGCCTCCTGGCCGTAGGCCTGGTTGGAATCGCCGGTGACGTTGCGCCCGGCGTTCGATCCCATGGCCTGGTTCTGGTTGCCCACCGTGTCGGTACCAGCCCAGAAGCCGATGCCGCTGTTGTAGTCGCCCGTGACATTCTGCCCCGCGCTGCGGCCGAACGACTGGTTCCATCCTCCCTTGACGTTGATGCCCGCGTAATAGCCAATGGCCTGGTTGGCGTTCTTGCCGCTGACGTTGGTGCCGGCCCCTTCGCCCATGGCCAGGTTCCAGTTGGTCGACACGTTGTTGCCCGCGCCCTTGCCGAACGCCTGGTTCACATTGCCGGTCACGTTGCGGCCGGCGTTGGTGCCATAGGCGCTGTTATCGGAACCGGTCACGCCGGTGCCCGCCCAGAAACCCACGGCATTGTTGTAGTTGCCGGTCACGTTCTGGCCCGCGCTGCGGCCGATCGCCTGGTTCCATCCTCCCTTGACGTTCTGGCCGGCATTGAAGCCGATGGCCTGATTGGCATTGCCGCCCGACACATTGGTACCGGCCGCTTCGCCCACCGCCAGGTTCCAGTTGGTCGATACGTTGTTGCCCGCGTCCTTGCCCAGCGCCTGGTTGTTGCTGCCCGTCACTGCGGTCGTGCCGGCATTGTTGCCGATGCCGAGATTGTTCTTCGCCGGGTCCCAGGCCACGGGCTGCGCGGCGCACAGCGCCGAAACCGTGGACAACGCCAGCGCTGCCCCCAGGCGCGCCAGGCCCCGGCCCCCCAGGAACGGCGAGCGGATCGAATAAGGATTCGTCATGGTCTCTCCCTCCCTCAAGCGCCGAGCTGGGTAGCCATGGCGGGATCGCTCACGCTCGGCTTGCCCGTCTCGACCCGGCCCGCGAAGCGCCGCTCGAAGCCATCGCCCTTCACGGTGAAGTCGTACCAGCGGCCGCTGTCGGCCAGCTCCCAATGCTTTTCCGCGACGCCGCCGGCCGGTGCCTCGATCGTCCACGGGCCATCCTTGCGATAGGCGTTGGACACGATGCCGAGGCTGGCCACGGCCGTGCCGCCGTTGTGCACCTTGGCGTAGACATTGCCGTTCTGCGCGTCATAGCAGACCTGCACCTCGGGCCGCGCGGCCGCCGCGGCATGGCGCGTGGCGTTGCCCTGGAAAGTCCGGACGAATCCGTTCGTGCTGTACACCCACAGGTCGTAGTCGCCGCCGTCCCCGCCTGTCGTCCAGGTATCTTCCAGCATCTTGCCCGCCTCCACCGTATAGCGGCGCGGAATCAGATCCAGGTGCTTCTTGTCATACACGTGGAACACGGCCCCCGCCTTGCCGGTGTTGCTGAACAGCAGCCTGACCACGCCACCGGCCTCGACCCGCGCGCTCACATGCAGTTCATACGGCAGCGCGCGCGAGTACCGCACGCCCGCCTCCTGGAACAGCGGTTGCGGCATAGCCGGCGGCTCGGCCTTGGGCATGCTCCGCTGCTGCGCCTCCAGCGCGGCGAAATTGCTCATGTCGGGCAACGACGGGAACGACGGATCGTTGGGCGCGGCGAAATCGAACGCCGAGGTCAGGTCGCCGCACACCGCGCGGTGCCAGGGGCTGATGGCATCGATGCGGACGCCGAAGCGCTGCTCCAGGAAACGGCCGACCGAGGTGTGGTCCATCGCTTCCGAACACACCCATCCTCCCTTGCTCCAGGGCGAGATCACGTACATCGGCACGCGCGGCCCCAGGCCCCACGGGCGCGTCGTGCCCGATATCGTGTCGTCGGCCTTCAGGTACTTGCGCGCGGGGTCGTAGAAATACTCGCCGTCCAGCGCCACCGTGGACTTGCCCATCAGCTTGCCATCGGCGTCATAGGACGGCACGGCGGGCGGCGGCAGATGGTCGAACAGGCCGTCGTTCTCGTCGAAGGTCATGAAAAAGACCGTCTTGCTCCAGACCTCGGGGTTGGCGGTCAGCGCATCCAGGACCTGCGAGATGTAGTCGGCCCCCTGGGCGGTGCTGCCCCCGCCCCCGGGGTGTTCGGACACCGCTGGCCACGGCAGCACCCACGACACTTCGGGCAGCGCGTCGTTGCGCACGTCCTCGGCCAGGCGCGCCAGACTGAAGTCGGACATGCCCTTCTCGTACAGGGGCTGGCCCGGCCTGGATTCGCGGAAGCTCTTGAACGCCAGGCCACCGTGCATGGCACCGGTCCAGTTGTTGTTCGGGTCCTGGTAGATGCGCCAGCTCACGCCCGCCGCTTCCAGCACGTCGGGAATCGTCGCCCACTTGAAGGCCGATCCCTGGTAGGTGTAGCCCGGCGTGGGCAGCGCACCGGTGATCCAGCAGCGCAGGTTGTTGGGCTCGGAATCCGAGTCGGTACAGTTGATGCCCAGGCGCCCCAGTTCCGGACTGAAGTTCGAACCCGACCAGAACACGATGCGGTTGGGATCGGTGCCGGTGGTGATCGAGCAGTGATAGGCGTCGCAGATCGTGAAGGCATCGGCCAACGCGAACTGGAACGGCAGATCCTGGCGTTTGTAATAGCCCATCGAATACGGCAGCTTGTGCTTGGCCCACGCGCCGAACTTGCCCTGGTTCCACGCGGCCTGCGCGTCCGAGAAACTGTGCGGCGTTCCCGGCACGAAGATGGCGTTCATCGTCTCCTTGTCCAGGTGGTACGGCGGGATCTCCTTGCTGCCGTCGGATTGGTACCAGACGGACTTGCCGCTCTCGAGCGGGATGGGGAAGCGGTCGCCGAAGCCCCGCACGCCGCGCAGCGTGCCGAAGTAATGATTGAACGCGCGGTTCTCCTGCATCAGGATGACGATGTGCTTGACGTCCTTGATCGTGCCGGTTTCGACCGCGGCCGGCACGGCCAGCGCGCGCTGGATCGATGCGGGCAGCGTCGCCAGGGCCGAGGTGGCGCCCATGGCGCCGGCGGATTTGCGCAGGAAGTCGCGGCGCGACGAAGAAGACGGAATATTCGACATATCGGTTCTCGGGTCGGGAATGGGAATGGGACGGACGCCGTCAGGGCGCGCAGCGCAGCGAAGTCTTCGGCGGCTCCGGGTCGCCCGGGTTGCCGGGACCGGGCCCGGTCGAGGGGCCGCCATCGCCGCCGCCTCCGCAGGCGGCCATCGTCAGGCACAACAGCAGGCCGGCCAGCATCGCGCGGCCGTACGGCAGGATTCGTTCTTTCATGGGGTAGCTCCGGGTAGGACGGGAAAAAGCCGGCTCAGCCCAGCCTCTTGCGCAGCCGCGCGGCCAGTTGATCGAGCAGGAAGACGGTGATGAAAATCGCGACCAGGATGGTCCCCACGTGGGCGTACTGGTACATGTCGTAGCGGCCCTTGAGTTCCTGGCCGATGCCGCCCGCCCCCACCAGTCCCACCACGGCCGCCATGCGCACGTTGCGGTCGAGCACGTACAGCGTGTAGGCGACGAACTGCGGCATGACCTGCGGCAGCACGGCAAAGCGCATGATCTTCAGCTTGCCGGCGCCGATGGCGCGCAGCGCCTCCTGGGGCTTGTCGTCCGCGGTCTCGATGTCCTCGGCGTAGAACTTCCCCAGGAAACCGCACGAATGCAACGCCAGCGCCAGCACGCCGGCGATCGGACCGAATCCATAGGCCAGCACCAGGAACAAGGCGCTGATCAGTTCTGGCACGGCCCGCATCAGGCTGACCAGGCCACGGGCCGTCACATAGGCGGCGCGGTTGGAGGTGAAGTTGCGGGCGCTGCACCAGGCCAGCGGCGCGCTCAGCACCACCGCCAGCAGCGTGGCCCAGAAGGCGATCTCGATGGTCTCCAGCATCTTGAACGCCACGTGCCGCAGGTACCCCAGGGGTTCGACCAGGTATTCGCGACGGGTGCGCGCCTCCTCCATCGCCAGCGTGTCGGGGTTGAGCCGGGGCTCGCCGACCTCGATGGTCTCCAGGTGCGAAAACCAGGGCAGTCCATTCCGGTCGAAATCCTCGATGCGGGCGACTTCGGTGCGCTCGGACACCTGCAACGGGAACATGGTCGAAGCCAGCTTGCCGAAACCCGACAGCACCTGCGAATCCTCGCGCAGGCCCACGGCCGCCAGCAGTGCCTCGCCGCTCAGCGACAGCATGCGTCCCATCTCGACCCGCTGGGCGGCGAAGCAAGCGGCCAGCGCCAGCAACAGCACCAGCAATACCGTGCGCAGGCGATACGGCGGGGGAATCTGCCAATCCGCGGGAGAGCGTTCGATCAGATTCACGATGCCACCTCCCGCAGCATGGGCTGGCCATCCCTGGCGTGCCCGTAGACCGTGCTCAGCACCGGGGGATGACAGGCGGCCGGCGGTCCGTCGAAGACCATGCGTCCATGGCGCAGCGCCACGATGCGATCGGCATACTCGCGCGCCAGGTCTACCTGGTGCAGGCTGCACAGCACGGTCGTGCCGCGCTCGCGCGCATGGCGCCGCAGCAGGTCCAGCACTTCGCGGCTGGTGCGCGGATCCAGGCTGGCCACCGGTTCATCGGCGATCACCACGGGCGGATCCAGCATGAAGGCGCGGGCAATGCCCACCCGCTGCTGCTGTCCGCCCGACAGATCGCGCACGCGCCGCGCCAGGTGCGCCTCGTCCAGCCCAACGGCCGCGACCAGCTCGCAGGCCTTGCGGCGCAAGGGCGCTGGAAAAAGCCCCAGCATCGCCGCCGCGGTCCCCACGCGCGGCAATGCGCCGCACAGGACATTGGCGGCCACGGTGGACCGGGGCACGAGATTGAACTGCTGGTGGATCATGCCGATGCGCGCGCGCACGCCGCGCAGGCTGCGGGGCTCGACCCGCACGCCAGCCACCCGGACCGTGCCGCCGGACGGCGTCACCAGGCCGTTCACCATGCGCAGCAACGTCGACTTGCCCGCGCCCGAGGATCCGAGCACGACGCAGAACTGCCCCGCCGGCACCGCCAGCGACACCTCGCGCAAGGCCTGGGTGCCGTCCGGATAGCGCACCGCCACCGCATCGAACTCCAGCATGTCCATCGCCGGCTCCGGTTCCCTGGACCTCGGGCTCAACGCTCGGACGCCTTCTTCAGGATCTCGCCCTTGAGCTCATCCGACAACAGCGCCAGCTTCTCGGCCGCGACGTTGAACTCGGCCTCGGAAAAACGGGTATCGAAGGCATCGACCTTCTTGCCGCCGTAGCCGCGGATCATGTCGGGCGTCACGCCGGGCGCCTTGTGCACGGTGGCGAAGGCCTCCTTCAGGCGGGCCTTGAGCGCATCGGGCAGCTTGGCGTTGAGCGCCAGCGGCGGATAGGGAATGGGCATGCTCTTGGCCACCACCTTGACCGTGCGCGGATCCACCGCCCCCTGCTTGACCGCCTTCTCGTAGGAATCGAACGACAGCGCGGCCACGTCCACCTGCCCCTGGACCAGCGCGGCCAGGCTGTTGGCATGGCTGCCCGTCATCCGGATGGCGGACAGGTCCTTGACCGGATCCAGTCCGGCGTCCATCAGCATCGCGATCTGGAAAGTGAAGCTCGACGCCGAGTTGACGTCGCCGAAGGCCATGCGCCGGCCCTTGACGTCCTTGACCGCCTGGATCGGCGCGTCGGCCTTGGCGAACATACCGGCGTAGTAGACCGACTGGCCGTTCTCCACGCCCACGGCCAGCAACTGGGCGCAGCCGCGGCGATTCGCCTGCACATAGGCCACCGGGCCGAAGAAGGCCACGTCAGCCAATTGGTTGCACATCGCTTCCACCACGGCGCCGTAGCTCTGGCCCACTTTCAGATCGAAATTCAGGCCCGTCATGCGCGACACGGCATTGAAGACCGGCTGGTAGTCGGCCTTGGTGCCGGTCTCGGTGCCGCCATCCGCGGGAATGAGCATGACGCGCAGCGGATGCGCCTTGGAACCATCGGCGACGGATTGGGCGAAGGAGGCGGGAGCGAAGGCCAGCATGGCGGCAAGCAGGAAGGCGCGTTTCATCGGTGGAAACCTCGGGAGCGGTCTGGAAAGGGCCGGCGCGCATGGCACCGACAGGAAACGGACGCCAGCTTAGAGATCCCATATGACAGCAAAATGAACATTGCTCATTTTGATTTCTGTCAAACATTGAAATAAACTCAATTCCTTGACGACCTCCGCCGACGGCCTTCTTTTCTTTCATGACCGCCCATACCCCTGCTCCCGCTTCCTCCGGTGCCACGCCGGCGCACCCCGCCCCCGCGCCCGCCTGGCTGGCGCGGCACGAACACTTCCTGCTGGACCTGGACGGCACCCTGATCCGCGAGAACGAACCCATGGAGGGCGCGGCGGACCTCCTGCACCGGCTCGACGGCCGCTACGTAGTGGTCTCCAACAATTCCACCGACACCGCGCAGGGCCTGTCGCGCAGGCTGGCCCGCCTGGGATTGCGGATATCGCCAGACAAGCTGGTGTTGGCCGGCCAGCTCACCATCGACTTCCTGGCCTCCTCGCGCCCCCGGGCACGCCTGCAGCTACTGGGGTCCATCGCGTTGCGCCGCTACGCGCGGCGGCAGGGATGCGTGCTGGTCGAACAGTCGCCGGACCTGGTGGTGCTGGCGCTGGACAAGCGCTTCACCTATGCCAAGCTCAGCGCCGCGGCCAACGCGGTGGCCGGCGGCGCAGAACTCGTCGCCACCAATGGCGATCTGCACCACCCCGCCCCGGGCGACGCGCGGGTGCCGGAAACCGGCACCTTGCTCCATGCGGTGGCGGCCTGCGCGGGAATCGCGCCCACGCTGGTGGTGGGCAAACCGGAAAACATGCTGTTCGCGGAAGGCCTGCGCAGGCTGGGAGCCAGGCCGGAAGACACGCTGGTGATCGGCGACAACCCGGCCACCGACGCGCAAGGCGCGGCGCGCCTGGGCATGCGCTACCTGCTGCTGGGGCGCGGCCCGGAGGCCGATTCGATATCGCCGGCGGCCCTGCTGGCGCTGGACCACGCCGGCCACGTCCAGGCACCGGCGCAGGCCGCGGCCAATCTCAATATCGCTTGATCGACAGCACGCTGGACGTATGGCGCAGGGTCTCGACGGCGTTGTCGTAGTCGGTCAGCGCCAGGCAGGCGATCAGGACATCGATGATCGCCAGTTGCGCGAGGCGGCTGGTCATGGCCTCGGTGCGAAAGCGCGTCTCGCGGGCCATGGTGAACAGCACCACGTCGGCGAAGGCCTGCAGCGGCGATTTGCCGAAATTGGTGATGCAGATGGTCTTCGCGCCCGACTCCTTCGCCAGCCGGGTGGCCGCCACGGTCTCGTGCGTGCTGCCCGAGTGCGAGATGGTCAGCGTCGCGACATTGGGCCCCGCCAGCGCGGCGCTGATGGCCTGCACGTGGGAATCGACCACGGCCTTGACGTTCATGCCTATGCGCAGCATGCGGTACTGCGCGTCCTCGGCGATGGGCGCCGCGCTGCCTATGCCGTAGATCTCGATGCGTTCGGCGGCCCGCAGGCAGGCCACCGCCCGCTGGATGGCACGCGCGTCGAGCGCCGCGCCGGTGTCGTGCAGGGTCTGGATGTTGCTCTGGAAGATCTTGCCCATCACCGTGGCCGTGCTGTCCTGTGGATCCAGGTCCTCGTGGATGATCTGGACCGGCTGCACGATCTCCTGCGCCAACAGGATCTTCAGTTGCTGGAAGCCCGTGGCGCCCACGCTCTTGCACAGGCCCACCACGCTGCCCTCGCTGGCTCCGGTGCGCTCGGCCACCTCGCTGACCGACATGTGCACCACTTCCTGCGGGGACTGCACGATGAAGTCCGCGATGCGCTGCCCCGCCGGCCCCAGCGACGGACTGATGCTCTTGATGCGCGACAGCACCGCCGAGATGGACGCCCCCTGGCGTTCGGGCTTGGCCGGGCTGGCCGCGGCCTTGGCCTTCGTCACCGGACCATCCTGGTCGTGGACGGCGCCGGCACGGCGCGGGACAACGGAGGCGGGAAGATCGGCGGCATGGAAAGCCCTCGGGCAAAGCGGCAAGCGTATGCGCGCATCATGACACAAAACGGCATGCGCACGCCCGTGCAGGCGGCGCCTCAGGACGGCGGTGGCCGCTTTTTGTCCAGCCGCCGCAACTGCACCTGCATTTCCTTGACGGCCTGCACGCTGCCCTTGGCGGTGGCGGCCTCGATGCCGCCGCTCCAGGCCGCGCGGGCTTCTTCCTCGCGGCCCAGCGCCAGCAGCGCCTTGCCGAGCTGCTTCCACGCGGCGGCGTAGCCGGCATCCAGCTCGACCGCCCGCCGCAGGTGTTCGGCGGCCGAGGCGGCATCGTCCTCTTCGAGGTAGAGGTTGCCCAGCGTGAACCGCAGCAGCGCGTTGTCGCGGCCGGCGGCGATCATTTTCAGGAAATTGTTCTTGTCCATGGCCTTGGCATCCACCGGCCCCGGGGGGCCGCCATGGTCAGGATAACGCGAACGGCGCGCCGCCGCTCAATAGCGCTCCGGCACCATCATGCTGTCCGGCACCGGCAGCCGGATGTAGTCCTCGTGGCGGACGCGCTGGGGCAGATCGATGTGGGGATGGGGGATGTCGTGATAGGGAACCAGGCTGAGCAGGTGGTCGATGCAGTTGAGCCTGGCCTTCTTCTTGTCGACCGCCTGCACCACCCACCACGGCGCCTCGTCGATATGCGTGCGCTCCAGCATGACCTCTTTCGCGCGCGTGTAGTCCTCCCACCGCCGGCGCGACTCCAGGTCCATGGGACTGAGCTTCCACTGCTTCAAGGGATCGTGGATCCGGCCCAGGAAGCGCAGGTGCTGCTCGTCGTCGGTGATCGAGAACCAGTACTTGACCAGTTGTATGCCCGAGCGGACCAGCATTCTTTCGAACTCGGGCACCGAACGGAAGAACTCCTCGTACTCGTCGTCGTTGCAGAACCCCATCACCCGCTCGACGCCCGCGCGGTTGTACCAGCTGCGGTCGAACAGCACGATCTCGCCCGCGGCGGGCAGGTGCGGCACGTAGCGCTGGAAATACCACTGGGTGCGTTCGCGGTCGTTGGGCGCGGGCAGCGCGGCCACCCGGCACACGCGGGGATTCAGGCGCTGGGTGATGCGCTTGATCACGCCGCCTTTCCCCGCCGCGTCGCGGCCTTCGAAGATGATGACGACCTTGTGGCGGGTATGCACGACCCAGTCCTGCAGCTTGACGAGTTCGGCCTGGAGCCGGAACAACTCGCGGAAGTACCGGCGCCGCGCGTCACGGTCCTCGTCCATCCGGGCCGGCTGGCCCTCGGCGTCCCACTCGCGATCCTCGAATTCGATCTCCAGCTCCTCGTCGTAGCTGTCGATCAGGTCGCGGTGGATGCGGTGCATCAGTTCTTCGTGGTCGGAAATCGGCTGGTAGCTCATGGGACGGTCGCAAAGGTCGGGCCAACACCTCTTTTTGCTACACGGACATGACATGGTCATGACACGCGTGCCCATGCCCTGGCCGTTCCTACTGCACCCGGCCGTACCACCACAGCGACAGCAGGCCCGACAACACCGCCAGCAAGGCGCCCAGCGCGGTGAACAACGCCGTGATCTCGACCACGTCGCGCTTGTCGAACGCCAGCCGCGCACTGAGCGAGCGATACACCTTCCTGAGTTCGCCCGCGTCCTGCGCCTGGAAATACTGCGCGCCGGTCATGTCGGCGACCTTCTTCAGGACATCCTCATCCAGCCGCACGCGCATGGACCAGCCGTCCGCAGACAGCGTCGTGCCCTCGGGCGTCCCGACGCCCACGGTGAATATCCGCACGCCGTACCCCGCGGCGACCTCGGCCGCCTTCAGCGCATCCGGCCCCGTGTTGTTCTGGCCATCTGACAGCAACACGATGGCGCCCGAAGGGTAGGATCCCGGAACCGCCGCGTCGCCCCGCCCCGCCGCGGACAGGTCCGGAGACAGCGGCCCCCGGGCGCTGCCGCCGTCCAGGAACCGCTCGACGTCGATGCCCGCGTTGGGCAGCAGGGTTGCCAGCGCGATGATCAGGCCGCTGCCGAGCGCGGTGCCGCGCTGGGGCTCCAGGCGCTCGATGGCCGCGACCACGTCTTCACGCTTGCGCGTGGGCGACTGCACCACGGCCGCCGCGCCGGCCACCGCGACCACCGACACGCTGACGTTGGCGGGCTGGCCGTCGACGAACGCCTTGGCAGCCCGCTGGGCCGCGTAGATCCGCGTGGGCTTGATATCGTCGGCCCGCATGCTGCCTGACATGTCCATGGCCAGCACCACGGTCTCCAGCCGCGACGGCAGCATCATCAGCGCCTGCGGACGGGCCATCGCGACAATGAGCGAGCACAAGCCGAGCAACAGCAACAGCGGCGGCAGGACGCGGCGCAGCCGGGACGGCCGCACGCTCGCGCCCACGACATCCAGCGCGGGATAGCGCAGGGCCATGCCGCGGCGCAGGCGGTCCAGCCGCCAATAGCAGAATGCCAGCGGCGGCACGAGCACCAGCAGCCAGAGCATCTTGGGCCACAGGAAACTCAGGGCGGGAAGGTTCTCCATGCCGATGCGTCCCGGTTCAGAGGTCTCGGGCCCAGGGCCCGTTCAGTCCACCCACGAGCTGGCTGCGCCGGCGGCGCAGCCGCATGAAATGCAGCAGCGCCTGGTCCAGCCGCTCGTCCGTCGCCAGCTCCAGGCAATCCACCCCCGCCTCGGCCAGGGCCTTGCGCAGGGCCGTCTCGCGATCGGCGGCGGCGGCGGAGAACCGCCGGCGAAAGCCGGGGTCGTGGGTATCGACGAAGAGCTGCTCGCCGGTCTCGGCATCCTGCAGCACCACCAGCCCGAGATCGGGCAAGGCCTGTTCCAGGGGATCGTACAGACGCACCGCGACAACCTCGTGGCGTTGGGCCAGCACGCCCAACGCCTGTTCCCAACCCGGGGCGCTGATGAAATCCGAGACGACGAACACCACCGACCGCCGCCTGATGGCGGACAAGGCGTGCTCCAGCAGGTCGCCCAGCCTCGTCTCGCCCGATTTACCGTCGGTCCGCACGGCGCCGATGCGATCCAGCAGGTGCAACACGTGGCGCCGGCCGGTGCGGGCGGGGACCGCTCCCTGCCCCGGGCCACCGTACAGGACCGCCCCCACCCGGTTGCCGTAGCGCGTCAGCAGGCGCGCCAGCACGGCCACGAAGCCGGTCAGCACCGCCCGCTTGCGCACGCCGGCCGAACCGAAATCGATCGAACCCGACAGATCCAGCAGAAACCACGCGGATACCTCGCGGTCCTCCTGGAACTCCCGCACGTGAGGCGCCTGCAGGCGCGCCGTGACGTTCCAATCGATGTGGCGGACGTCGTCGCCGGCCTGGTACTCGCGCAAGTCCGCCAGGTCCAGGCCGAAGCCACGGAACAAGGTGCGATAGTCGCCCTGCAGCGCGCCATCCAGCCGGCGGATGACCGTCCACTCCAGGCGGCGCAGCAGTTCCTCGGCGTCGCCCCTGGGCGGGACCGACGCGGCCGCCGCGTCGTTGGCCGGCTCTGCCGGCCGCTTACTGAACCGCCGCAACCCGAACATGCGAGTCCAATGGCCGCTCGGGGGCCGGCAGGGTTTGCAGGATGCGCGTGATGATCTGATCGGACCCGAGTCCGTCGGACAACGCCTCGTACGACAGCACCAGCCGGTGCCTCAGCACGTCGGGAATCAGGTCGACCACATCGTCGGGCAGCGCATAGTGGCGTCCGCGCAGGAAGGCAAGCGCGCGCGCCCCCTCGACCAGATTGATGGTGGCGCGCGGGCTCGCGCCGAAGGTCAGGTAGCGCGACAGGTCCGACAGCCCGTAGGCCCCGGGCCGGCGCGTGGCGGCCACCACCTTCACCGCGTACTGCACGAGGCCGGGATCGACGTACACCTTGCGGCATTCCGCCTGCAGCTGCGTGAGCTGCTCGGTGACGGCGACCGGCTGCACCTGCACCGGCGGTCCCGTGACCCGGTCGACGATGACGAACTCCTCTTCCTCGCTGGGATAGCCGACGATGACCTTCATCATGAAACGGTCGACCTGCGCCTCGGGCAAGGGATAGGTGCCCTCGGTCTCGATCGGGTTCTGCGTGGCCATGACGAGGAACGGCGACGGCACCTTGTGGGTCTCGCCCGCGATGGTGACCTGCCGCTCCTGCATGACCTCCAGCAGCGCGCTCTGCACCTTGGCCGGGGCGCGGTTGATCTCGTCGGCCAGCAGCAGGTTGGCGAAGACCGGCCCCAGCACCGTGGAAAAATCGCCGGTGCGCTGGTTGTACATGCGCGTACCCACCAGGTCCGCCGGCAACAGGTCCGGCGTGAACTGAATGCGCTTGAACGTGCCCCGCAGGGTCTTGGCCAGCGTATTGACGGTCAGCGTCTTGGCCAGCCCCGGCACGCCTTCGACCAGCAGGTGCCCCTGGGCCAGGATGGCCACCAGCACCCGTTCCAGGAAGTGGTCCTGCCCAACCACCACGCGCTTGACCTCGTACAACAGCCGCTCCATCAGGTTGGCGCTGTCTACGGCACTCATGGGCTTGTCGTTCATAGGCGTCCTGTCGTGGAAAGTCAGAAGGGAGGCATGCCGACCGCGCTGCCGGCGCTTTCGATCGTGGTGGCGAAGCCGATGCCGACGAAGGTGCCGGCATTGGTGGGATTGAGAATCGCGGTGACGATGCCGACGACCTCGCCGCTCATGTTCACCAGCGGTCCCCCGGAATTGCCCGGATTGGCGGCGGCGTCGAACTGGATCAGCCGCGTCAACACATGCCGCCCTTCGGTCGAGACGAACTCGCGGTTCAGGCCCGAGACCACGCCGGACGACACCGACGGCCCGATACCGAACGGAAAACCCACCGCCACGACCTCGTCGCCCGGCACGAGATCCAGGCTGGATCCCAGCGTGGCCGCGGGCAGGTCGTCGGGGATGGATTTGGCGCGGATCACGGCAAGATCCTTGTCCGGCTGGATCGCGACCACCTCGGCATCGGCCTCGTAGCCGTCGAAGAACGTGACCTTCAGGCGCTTGGAGCCGGCGATGACGTGAAAGTTGGTCAGGATCACCCCGCTGTCGACGATGACCACGCCCGAGCCGATGCTGCCTTCGTGCCTGGGCGCGTTGCCTTCCTCGTTCCTGGCCGTCTGCTTGTCCTTGCCCTTGTCCCGGGGCTTGCCGCCGGCCTTGGGCTTGGCGCCCGGGGGCGCGGCCGGCTTGGCCTTGCCGGCGCCGTCCGCCTCTTCCTCATCGCCGTAGCCGCGGATCTGCACCACCGACTGGCGCACGGCCTCGGCCGCCTTGGCCGGCCGCGAGGGCAGCGTCTTGTTCTCCAGGGTGTGCAAGACCGCCGAGTCGATGTCCTCCTGGGTCAGCTGCCTTTGCTGAGGCTGCGACAAGACGAACACCAGGCCGCCCGCGACCGCCAGCAGGGCCAGGCCGAAAAAGGCGGAACGGTATCTGGCCGTCCAGCCCCAAAACCGTCCCGGCCATCCCGGACGGCGCGCGGCATCGGCCTCGGCCTTCGGCGCGGCATCGACCGAAGGGGGCCTGGCGGTCCTGCTGTATAGGGCAACCCGTTTCATCACTACCGTCCAGCTTGGCGTTCTTCACGGAATGCGGTCGCGCCTCCCGGGGCACGGCCAAAATAAGGTAACACTTAAACGACGTCCATGGGCAGATACCTTTACCGCCGCAAGGGTTCATGGGCATACTAAAGACAACGTTGCACACTCCCGCGCGCCAAGGAGCACTCATGCGGTTTCTCTGGCCCGATCTGCTCTGGCTACAGCTCCTCGTTCCCCTGCTCGTAGCCCTCTACCTGTACGCGCTGGCCCGCCGCAAGAAGACGGCCATCCGCTATGCCAGCCTGAGCCTCGCCAAGGTCGCCATCGGCCCCGGCCAGCGGCTGCGACGCCATATCCCGCCGCTGCTGTTCCTGCTCGCCATGTCGGCCGCGCTGCTGGCGTGCGCCCGCCCCACCGCCACCGTCACCCTGCCCTCGGACAGCCTCACGGTCGTCCTGGCGGTGGACGTGTCGCGCAGCATGCAGGCTGCCGACATCGCCCCCAACCGGCTGGTGGCCGCGCAGATGGCGGCCAAGCGCTTCATAGCCGAACTGCCGTCCAACGTCCGGCTGGGCATCGTCTCATTCGCGGGCACCGCCGCCGTCGTGCAGACGCCCACGGACAACCGGCAGGATATGGTCGAGGCCATCGACCGTTTCCAGTTGCAGCGCGCCACCGCCACCGGAAGCGGGCTCATCCTGGCCCTGTCCATGCTGTTCCCGGACGACGGCATCGACCTGGAATCGGTCATCTTCGAAACGCCGTCCATCCGGGCGGGACGGCGCGCCATCCCGCTCGACCAGGCGGGCGCCGCCGAAGCGGCGAAGAAAAAGCAGAAGGAACTGCAGCCCGTGCTGCCGGGCTCGTACACCTCGGGCACCATCATCCTGCTCAGCGATGGCCGGCGCACCACGGGTCCGGATCCGCTGGACGCCGCGCGCATGGCCGCCGAGCGGGGTGTGCGCGTCTACACCGTGGGTTTCGGCACCCAGCAGGGCGCCCCCATCGGCGACGAAGGCTGGTCCTTCTTCGCCCGCCTGGACGAACCCACGCTGCGCACGGTCGCGCAGATGACCGGAGGCGAGTATTTCCTGGCCAGTTCCGAGGCGGATCTCAGTTCGGTGTACCGCAACCTCAACGCCAAGTTCTCGATGGAGCGCAAGGAAACTGAACTCAGCGCGCTGCTGAGCGCGGCCGCGGTCGTCCTGCTGACCCTGGCCTGCGTGCTGTCGATGCTCTGGTTCCAGCGCAGCCGCTAGCACACCGCTTTGTTGCTCTGCCATGACAGGCCGCTGTCAGCAGATTGCAATGCGGGCCCGATATAAATCGGGCCATGAATCTCGCGATCATAGGGGCCGGCTACGTCGGCCTGGTTACCGGGGCCTGCCTGGCCGACGTGGGCAACCGCGTCGTCTGCGTCGAGCGCGATGCCCAACGCCTGCGCATCCTGCGGGACGGCGGCGTTCCCTTTTTCGAACCCGGGCTGGCCGAGCTTGCCGCGCACAATGCGCAGGCCGGACGCCTCGCCTTCACCGACGACCTGCCCGCCGCGCTGCGCGACGCCGAAATCGTCTTCATCGCGGTCGGCACGCCGGCCGGTGAAGACGGCTCGGCGGACCTCGGCCACGTGCTCGACGCCAGCGCCGCCCTGGGCCGGTCGATCTCGCGCGACATGGTGGTCGTCATCAAGTCGACCGTCCCCGTCGGCACCTGCCATCGCGTGCAGGCGCTGCTCGAGGAAACCCTGCGCGGCCGCGGCGTCGCCTGGCGCGTCTCGATCGCCTCCAATCCGGAGTTCCTGAAAGAAGGCAGCGCGGTCGACGATTTCCAGCGCCCCGACCGCATCGTGATCGGCACCGAGGACCCTCGCGCGCTGCGGCTGATGGCGGCCTTGTACTCGCCCTACAACCGCAATCGCGACCGCCTGATCCACACCGACGTACGCTCGGCCGAATTCACGAAATACGCCTCCAACGTCATGCTGGCCACGCGCATCTCGCTGATGAACGAGCTGGCCAGGATCGCCGAGAAAGTCGGTGCCGACATCGAGGCCGTCCGCCACGGCACGGGCGCCGATCCGCGCATCGGCCACCACTTCCTGTACGCGGGCGTGGGCTACGGCGGTTCGTGTTTTCCCAAAGACATCCAGGCGCTGGCCCGGCTCGCCGCCGACCACGGCGAATCCACGCCCCTGCTGAACAGCGTGCAGCGGGTGAACGAAGAGCAGAAACGCGTCATGGCGGCGAAGATACGGCAACACCTGGGGCCTTCGCTGCAGGGCCGCTGCATCGCGCTGTGGGGCCTGGCCTTCAAGCCCAACACCGACGATATCCGCGAGGCGCCCAGCATCGCGCTGGTGCGCGAACTGGTCGCCGACGGCGCGACCGTGCGCGCGTACGACCCGGCCGCCGCCGACAATGCGCGCCGCGCCATCGACCATCCGGGCCTGGTCATCGTTCCCAGCGCGCAGGCGGCCTGCGAAGGCGCCGACGTACTGGCGGTGGTCACCGAATGGCGCGAGTTCAAATCGCCCGACTTCCGGGGACTGGCGGGACAACTCAAATCCCGCGCGATCTTCGACGGCCGCAACCTGTACGATCCCGAGTACGTGGAAAGCTGCGGCCTTTCCTACTATGGCATCGGCCGCGGCAGCCGTCCCACCCGTGCCTCGCAAGAAGGCGTGGACACCCCGGCGGTCACGACCGGCTACTGGTAGCGGCCCGCGACGCGCGGCCGCGCGCGGCCAGGATGGCCTGCAGTTCGGTGTCCCAGGCCGGGGGGTCCGAGAAACGCTGCGCCAGGAAATCGAGCAGCGTGCGCAGCGTGGGCGGCATGTGCTTGCGCGAGGTGTAGACGCCATACAGGGTCATGTCGCGCGGCGGGCTCTCGGGCAGCAGCACACGCAAGCGCTCCGCGCGTACCAGCTCGCCCACCGCATAGGTTGGCAGCATCGCGACCCCGGCCCCGCACACCGCCGCCTCGACCAGCGTGGTCGCCTCGTTGGAACTGATGTTCCCGCCCACCGCGACCGACACCGGCTCGCCCGCTCGGACGAAATGCCACAGGCTTTTCCCCGTGTACGAATGGGTCAGGCAGTTGTGCAGGCTCAGTTCTTCCAGCCTGCCGGGCGCGCCATGCTGACTCAGGTAATCGGGCGAGGCGCACAGCGCCGAACGGCAGACCGCCAGCCGGCGCGCGATCAGGTTGGGATCGAGGTCGTTGGTGACGCGCAGCGCGAGGTCGATACGCTCATCGACCAGATTCACGGTGCGGTCGGCCATGACCATGTCCACCGCCACATCGGGATACATGCGGGTGTAGTCGACAATGGCCGGAGCCAGGTGAGACTGGCCGAAGGACGTGCTGGCCGTCACGCGCAGCACACCCCGCGGCGCGCTGTCCGGACTGGATACCGCGCCGCGCATGTCGCCCTCGAGCTCCAGCATCTGGCGGCACCGGGCCAGCACCTCCGCACCGGCCGGGGTCAGGCTCAGCCGGCGCGTCGTCCGATGCAGCAGGCGGGCGCCCACCCACTCCTCCAGTTCGGCCAGGTAGCGCGACACGGCTGGCCGCGACAGTTCCAGCGCCTCGGCCGCGGCGGACTGGCTGCCCCGGTCCACCACCTCGACGAATACACGCATTGCGCTGAGTCTGTCCATGATCCGACCGGTTCCAGCAACAAATAATTCTCGATTCTACGGTTTTTACTATCGTTTTTTGCAATTATCCTGACAGATAGCGAAAATCCGGACGCCGCGCGTCCCCCTACCCATCATGACAACGACCAGGCTTCATTACATCTACGATCCCCTCTGCGGCTGGTGCTATGCATCGGCCCCGCTGGTGGCGGCGGCCCGCGACCTGCTGCCCGTGGCCGCGCACGGCGGCGGCATGATGGCCGGCAGCAACCGCCAGCCCGTGACCGACCGGCTGCGCAACTACGTCATGCCCCACGACCGACGCATCGCGGCCATGACCGGCCAGCCTTTCGGGCAGGCCTATTTCGACGGCCTGTTGCGCGACCACGGCGCGGTGTTCGACTCCGGACCGCCCATCACCGCCATCCTCGCCGCGCTTGACACGGGCGGCGAAGGGCGTGACCTCGACCTGCTTGCCCGCCTGCAACGCGCCCATTATGTCGAAGGCCGGCGCATCGCCGACGCCGACGTCCTGGCCGAGATGGCGGCCGACATCGGACTGGACCGGCAGGCCTTCGCCACGGCATATGCCGCGCGGGAAGGGGCGCCGACGCGCGCCCACATCGCCGAGAGCCGCGCCCTGCTCGCCCATGCCGGCGGCCAGGGCTTCCCGACCTTCGCGCTGGAACGCGACGGCCGATTCCGCGCGCTGGACACCGGCCGCTTCCTCGGGCATGTCGATGAGTGGCGCACCGCGCTGGCCGGGATGCTGGAATAAGGGGGCGGCGGCCTACAGGTACCTGGCCAGGAACGCTTCCATCGCGGCGTAGAACTCGAACTGGTTCTCCTCGTTGTGGAAGCCGTGCCCTTCGTTGTCCTTGACCATGTATTCGACCTCCACGCCGCGCTGGCGCAACGCGGCCACGATCTGGTCGCTCTCGTCCTTGTTGACCCGAGGGTCCTTGGCCCCCTGGGCCACGAACAATGGCGCCTTGATCCTGTCGACGAAGAAGACCGGCGATGCCGCATGCAGCATCTCCTGGTCCCGCTCCGGATCGCCGACCATCTCGTGCATGGAGTCCAGGAACGGTTTCCAGTACGGCGGAATGGTGTCCATGAACGTGAAGAGATTCGATACCCCCACATAGTCCACCGCCGCCGCGTACAGGTCCGGCGTGAAGGCGATGCCGGCCAGCGTGGCGTAGCCGCCGTAGCTGCCGCCATAGATGGCGATGCGCGCGGGATCGGCGATGCCCTCGCGCTTGAGCCATTCGACGCCATCGGTGATGTCGTCCTGCATGGCCCGGCCCCATTGCCTGAACGAGGCCTCCCAGAACTTGCGCCCGTACCCGGTGGAGCCGCGGAAATTCATCTGCAGCACGGCG
Organism: Pigmentiphaga sp. MLSB6-MA01; assembly: GCF_058793475.1. Lineage (NCBI taxonomy): Bacteria > Pseudomonadati > Pseudomonadota > Betaproteobacteria > Burkholderiales > Alcaligenaceae > Pigmentiphaga > Pigmentiphaga sp. MLSB6-MA01. Next base: position 196,738 of record NZ_JBXAFV010000012.1, read on the forward strand.
TAGCCGCGGTTGGCCAGGAACTGGACTTCCGGGTTGTAGCCCCAGGTGTCGCGCGCCCACGGTCCGCCATGGGGATGGATGATGACCGGCAGGTTGCGCGGCGTCACGCCCACCGGCAGCGTCAGGTAGCCATCGATCTTGAGGCCGTCGCGCGCGGTATAGCGCACGGGCTTCATCGGCGCCATGTCGCGTTCCAGCAGCCATGGCTGGATCTCGCCCAGCTTGGTCAGCTTGCGCGAGACGGCGTCGTACAAATAGCGCGCCCCCTGGGTGCGATCGTTGTAGGCCGCCACGACGAACCGGGTCTCGTCCCGCGTTTCGCTTTGCAGCGCGACCTCATAGCCGCGCAATTGGCTTTCCAGGTCCGCGTAGATCGCGGCGGCGGCCGGATCCAGCACCTGGCGCTGCGCCTTCCAGGTCACGTATCCGATTTCCGTCAGGACCTTGCGGTGGTGCGAATAGGCCAGCCCCGAGACATCGACCTCGGGATGCTCGAATATCAGCGCGCCCTCGCGCGCGGTATGCGGATCGAACTCGAACAGCGCGGCCTTGTCGCGGCCCCGGTTGGAACTGACGTAGATGCGCTTGTTGTCGAACGTAAAGAACAGCGGCGCCACGCTCTCCTTGAAGTCCGTGGTCAGGATGGGGCGGAATTCCTCGGCCTCGGTGTCGCGATAGAGCAAGGTGTTGTTGACACCGTCCGTGGCCACCGCCAGCCGCAGCCGGCCATCGTGATCGGTGGCCCACCCGGTGATGTTGCCCGGGTTCTGCGCGATCAGTTCTTCCTTGCCGGTGGCCACCTCCACGCGGAACACGTCGAATACCTGCGGGTCCCGCCGGTTGTGGGACAACAGCACGTGGGCATCGTCGTCGATCAGGTCGTCCACCACATCGGCGCGCACGCCGTCGTAGGGCGTGAGGTCGGTGGGCGCGCAAGCGCCTTCCAGCGGCACGGACAGCAGATGGAAGTTCTCGTCGCCGCCGAAATCCTTGATGTACAGGATGTGGCCCGCGCCCTTCCAGAAGAATCCGCCCACATCCCGTTCGGCTTCCCCGGTCAGCGCCCGCGCCGGGCCGGCGGGAACGCCCTGTTCGTCCAGCGCCTGCACGTGCACGTTCTGGCGGCCCTGGGCCGGCGCCAGGAAGGCCAGGTGCCGGCCGTCGGGCGAAATGCGGTAGCTGGAACGTTCCGGCTTCCGGAAAAAGTCGCGCACGTCGTAGCGCTTGACGAGCCGTATGGCAGGAGGGGAAGTCGATGTCATGGCGCGATCCGCGGTAGGAAGGGAATGATCGGAAAACATAGCACAGCGACACGCCCCGGCCATCGCGACCCGCCTTCGCAGCATTTTGTTTCAGTCGTCCGGAACACTTGGCGTGATGTACCCTCCAATACATACCATACCGGCGGCCTCCGGCCACCGTCCGTCCAGGGAGATCCCATGCTCGACTCGCGTCCCGCCACCCAAGCCCTCGCCCCGGCCCGCCACCGCCTGGCGTGGCTCGCCTGCTGGGCCACCGCGCTGGCCCTCGCGTTCTTCGCCGCCGGCCAGGCCCGCGCACAGGCGCCCGACCCGCAGGATCCGCCCAACGTGATCATCCAGAAGGCGGCCAACAACGTGCTGGACCGCATCCGCAAGGACCAGGAGTTGAAATCGGGCTCGCCGGAGAAGATCAACCAGGCCATAGATGAACTCATCCTGCCCTACGTGGACTTCGAGAAGACCACCCGGCTGGCCGTGGGCCGCTACTGGCGCCAGGCCACGCCCGAGCAGCGAACCGCGCTGGTGAAGGAATTCCGCAACATGCTGGTGCGCACCTACGGCGGCTCGGTCTCCACCATCACCCCGCAGGCCCGCGTCGACATGCGCCCCTTCCGCGCCGAACCCGGCGCCACCGACGTCGTGGTGCGCACCACCGTCACCGATGGCCAGCGCGACCCCATCCCCGTCGACTACCGGCTGGAGAAAAGCGACCAGGGCTGGAAGATCTACGACCTGAACGTGCTGGGCGTCTGGTTCATCCAGAACTACCGCGACCAGTTCGCCTCCATCGGCTCGCAAGGCGGCGTGGACGCCATCATCAAGGCCCTGCAAACCAACAACCAGAAGATGAGTACGGGTAGATAACCCCCCTACGCCCTTACGGGCGCCCCCCAGGGGGCGATGCGGGTGGGCCGGCGGAGCCGGATCCACCGCATCCTGGGTCTTTGTGGGGCCGTCTCGGTGCGGAACGCCGTATTCTTGCGTCCCCCAAGGGCGGGGGGGATATAATATTTTTTTGTTTGCCGCTCTGATTCATGCCTCCACGCGCCGGTAACGTATTCATGGTCGTCGCGCCCAGCGGCGCCGGCAAGTCCAGCCTGGTCAACGCCCTGCTCAAGGCCAGACCCGAGATCCGCTTGTCGATTTCCTGCACCACCCGCCCGCCCCGCCCGGGTGAAACCGACGGCAAGGAGTACCACTTCGTCAGCGTCCCCGCCTTCGAGAAGATGCAGCGCGACGACGACCTGCTCGAGTGGGCCGAGGTGCATGGGAATTTCTACGGGACGCCGCGCAGCTGGATCGAGCGCCAGACCGAGGCCGGCAACGACGTCCTGCTGGAAATCGACTGGCAGGGAGCCCGGCAGGTACGCGCCAGGTTCCCCGAAGCCATCGGCATTTTCATCCTTCCGCCATCCATCGAAGCCCTGGAAACCCGCCTGCACGAGCGCGGCCAGGACGAGTCCCATGTGATCGCACGGCGGCTGCTGGCGGCCGGGGGTGAGTTCGCGCACGCTCCCGAATTCGAATATGTTATTATTAATCAAGACTTTAGCGCAGCCTTGGCCGACATGACGACGATCGTTACCGCCGCCAGGCTGCGTTTTCGTTCTCAGGCGGCCCGGCATGCCAGCCTGTTCTCGCAACTGGGCATTCCGCAAACTTCCGCACCGCGTTGACTCGCGTCCAGTACGCACAGCTTTCAGGGACCCTCATGGCACGTATCACCGTAGAAGACTGCTTGAAGCAAATTCCGAACCGGTTCAAACTGACCCTCGTGGCGACCTATCGCGCGCGGCAACTGGCCCAGGGCCATGCCCCCAAGCTCGATAGCAAAGACAAGCCGACCGTCACCGCGCTGCGTGAGGTCGCTACCGGCGTAACCGGACTGGAAATGCTGAAAAAGGTCCCCACCTGATTTCCAAGACCGTGACGGTCTTGCCGCCGGCGCCAATGCCGGCGACGCGTGGAGCCACCCGGCCCTCCCGGGAGCGCTCCTCCTGAGGCGACCATGGGATTTCCAGTCTCTTCCTCGCGTTCCGGAAGCGCTTCCGGAACACCGATAGCAGTTGCCGCCGCAGCAGGCGCCCAGGCGCTCGCCTCAGCCAGCCCGACGCCGGCTCCTGCTGGCGTATCCCTGGCCCCGCTCGCTGAAACCATTTCGCAGTATCTCAGCCCGGAAGACGTCCGCCGGGTGCGCGAAGCCTACCGTTTCTCCGACGAAGCGCACCTGGGCCAATTCCGCGCCAGCGGCGAGCCCTACATCTCGCACCCCATCGCCGTCACCGAAATCTGCGCCGCCTGGAAGCTGGACGCGGCGGCGCTGATGGCCGCCCTGCTGCACGACGTCATGGAAGACCAGGGCGTCACCAAGCAGGAACTGATCGAGCGCTTCGGCACCGAGGTCGCCGACCTGGTCGACGGCCTGTCCAAGCTGGACCGGCTGGAGTTCGCCAGCAAGGCCGAGCAGCAGGCCGAAAGCTTCCGCAAGATGCTGCTGGCCATGGCGCGCGACGTGCGCGTCATCCTGATCAAACTGGCCGACCGGCTGCACAACATGCGTACGCTGGGCGCCGTCAGCCACGAGAAACGCCGCCGCGTGGCGCGGGAAACGCTGGAGATCTACTCCCCCATCGCGCACCGCCTGGGGCTGAACATCATCTACCGCGAACTGCAGGAACTCTGCTTCGAGGCGATGTACCACCACCGCTACATGGTGTTGCGCAAGGCGGTCCTGGCCGCGCGCGGCAACCGGCGCGAACTGGTGGGGAAAATCCAGGAAGCGGTGCGCGCCGCGCTGCCCGCAGCCGGCATCGAGGCCGAGGTCAACGGCCGCGAAAAAAATCTGTACGGCATCTACACCAAGATGCTGGAACAGAAAAAATCGTTCTCGGAAGTCCTGGACATCTACGGCTTCCGGATCGTGGTCAACTCCCAGCCGGAATGCTACCTGGCGCTGGGCACACTGCACCAACTGTTCCGGCCGGTACCCGGCAAGTTCAAGGATTACATCGCCATTCCCAAGGTCAATGGCTACCAATCCCTGCACACGACGCTGGTAGGCCCCTACGGCACGCCCGTCGAATTCCAGATCCGCACACGCGACATGAACCAGGTGGCCGAGAGCGGCGTGGCGGCGCACTGGCTGTACAAGACCGCCGACGTCGACCTGAACGACCTGCAAAAGCGCACTCACCAGTGGCTGCAGTCGCTGCTCGACATCCAGCGCCAGACCGGGGACAGCAGCGAGTTCCTGGAACACGTGAAGGTGGATCTCTTTCCCGACGCGGTCTATGTCTTCACGCCCCGCGGCAAGATCATCTCACTGCCGCGCGGCGCGACGCCCATCGATTTCGCCTACAGCATCCACACCGATGTCGGCAACCAGACCGTGGCCGCCAAAGTCAACGGCGAGTTCGTGCCGCTGCGTACCGAACTCAAGAGCGGCGACGCGGTCGAGATCGTCACCGCCGAGCATTCCCGCCCCAACGCCCAGTGGCTGAACTTCGTGCGCACCGGCAAGGCCCGGTCCGAGATCCGCCACTACCTGCGCACGGTCAAGTACGAAGAATCCGTCAGTTTCGGCGAACGCCTGCTGGGCCAGGCGCTGAAATCCATGAACATGCCCATGCCGGACAGCACGGACCCGATCTGGGACAAGCTGGCGCGCGGCAGCGGCGCGCGTTCGCGCGACGAGATCCTGGCCGACATCGGCCTGGGCAAACGGCTGGCGGCGGTGGTCGCGCGCCGCTTCATGCCCGAGGGTGACCCCATCTCGACCACCGCGGAACAGGTCGAGCGCTACACGGAACAGGGCACCACGGCCCCCATACGGATCCAGGGCAATGAAGGCCTGGCGGTGCAGCTGGCGCCCTGCTGCACGCCCATTCCCGGGGATGCCATCGTCGCCTACGTGCGCCTGGGCCACGGCCTGGTCGTCCATACCGAAGACTGCCCGAACGCCCGGCGCCAGCGCGCCCGTGAACCGGAACGTTGGCTGGACGTGGCCTGGGACGACCAGACCTCACGCCACTTCACCGTCCGCATCGACGTGGTACTGCGCCAGGAGCGCGGCGTGCTGGGCCGCGTGGCGGCCGAAATCTCGGCTTCCGACGCCAACATCACCCACGTCTCCATGCAGGATGAAGCGTCGTCCACGGTGGCGGTGCACTTCACCATCCAGGTCGAAAGCCGGCAGCACCTGGCCCAGGTCATCCGCCACCTGCGGCGCGTGCCCCAGGTGCAGCGCATCATCCGCGTCAAGGGCTGAGCGGCCCGCTATTGCGGCGCCGGATAGCTCACTTCCAGGATCTCCAGCTCATCCACGCCCGCCGGCGTGCGCAGCACGACCGTGTCGCCTTCGCGCGCCTTGATCAGGGCACGCGCCACGGGCGAGATCCAACTGATCCGCCCTTGCAGCGGCTCGGCCTCGTCTACGCCCACGATGGTCACCGTGTGTTCGTCGCCGGCGCGATCCAGGTAAGTAACCGTGGCGCCGAAGAACACCTGATCGCGATTGGGCTGGGCGGAAGTATCCACCACTTCGGCGATGTCCAGGCGGCGGGTCAAGAAGCGCATCCGGCGATCGATTTCGCGCAGGCGCTTCTTGCCGTACAGATAATCGCCGTTCTCGGAGCGGTCGCCGTTGGACGCGGCCCACGACACGATCTGGACCACCGACGGCCGCTCCACGTTCATCAGATGGACCAGCTCGCCGCGCAGGCGCGCGTAGCCATCGGGCGTCATGTAGTTGCGCACTCCGGCCGGCAGGGCCAGGTGCTCGGGCAGGTCGTCGTCGTCCTGGCCCTCGGATTCTTTGACAAAAGCCTTGTTCATGGAACTCAAAACCAGTCGTGCCAGATCGGCGTCAGGTGCCTGGGCAGGGGCGGCAGGCATCCCAGGTCGACCCGGCTTTCCTCGGGACCGTGGAAATCCGAGCCGCGCGAGGCCAGGAAGCCGTAGCGCATGGCGACCTCGGCATACTCGCGGTATTGGTCGGGCGTATGGCTGCCCGTGACCACCTCGATGCCACGCCCGCCCAGTTGCAGGAATTCATCGTACAGCGCGTGGAATTGCAGCGGCGTATAGGGATAGCGGCCCGGGTGCGCGATGGCGGCCACGCCGCCGGCGCCCCGTATCCATCGCACGGCATCGGGCAGCGTGGCCCAGCGCATGGGCACGTAGCCGGGCTTGCCTTCCACCAGGTAGTTCTGGAAGACCTCGCCCACATCCTTGCACACACCGCGTTCGACCAGGAAACGCGCGAAATGCGTGCGGCTGATGAGCTGCGGATTGCCGACATGGACCAGCGCCCCCTCGAAGGCGTCCGGGATGCCGACCGCGGCCAGTTGCGCCGCCATTTCGCGGGCGCGGCGCTCGCGGCCGGAGCGCGTGTCGCGCAGCCCCTCGATCAGCGCCGCGTCGTCGGGGTCGATGCACAGGCCCACGATATGGACGGTTTCCCCGGCCCAGGTGACCGAAATCTCCACCCCTGGAACGAAACGCATGCCCAGTTCCCGCGAGGCCGCCGCGGCCGCGTGCAGGCCGCCGACCACGTCATGATCGGTCAGCGCCAATACATCGACGCCGTTGCGGCGCGCGCGCGCCGCCAGTTCGGCGGGCGGCAGCATGCCGTCCGACACCTGGGAGTGGCAGTGCAGATCGACGTTCAGGACGGGTTCCATGCTGACATTGTAGGACGACCGCCCGGCACCGTCGCAGCCCGCGCCAGGAAATCTGCTACCAGTTGCGCCACCTCGGCCGGACGATCCTGATGCAGCATGTGGCCGGCATCGGCCACCATCGCCCGTTGCAGTGAAGCAACGCAAGCCAGCCGGCCTTCGTAGCCCGGTTCGGCCACCGCCTTGGCCAGCACGGCGCTGTCGGCGGCTTCCACCCACAGCACCGGCGCGACGATCCCGCGCCAGCAGGCCAGCACTTCCTCCAGCCGATAAAGGACCCGATTGACGATCTTGTGGACGGGATCGGCGCGCAGCCGCCAGCGGCCTCCCTCGGGACAGCCATTCTCGCGGGCCAGGAACAGGGCCTTGGCGGCATCCAGCCGGGGATTGTCCCGCATCAGGCGCTGCGCATAGGCCTCGGGGCTGTCGTAATCCCCCAGCCGCGCCCCAGCCACGACCTGGTCCATCCACTGGCGCAACCGGCCCGGCGCCGCGTCGGCCGGCTGCGCCGCCAGGCCCAGTCCTTCCAGATTGACCACCGCGCCCACCCGCTCGGACCGGACGCCGGCGTACAACATCGCCATGTTGCCGCCCATGCTGTGCCCCATCAGCAAGATCGGGGCAGAAGGCGAGAAATGGCGGCAGAAAGCGTCCAGGTCGCCCAGGTATTCACCGACTTCATAGGAATCCCCACCGCCCCACTGCGTCCTGCCAAAGCCCCGCCAGTCCGGCGCCACGATATGGAAGTCGCCCGCCAGCCGGTCGGCCACGAACTGGAACGACGCGGACGAATCCATCCAGCCATGGAGCGCCAGCAGCACCGGGGCGCCGTTGTCGCCCCAATGACGAAAGTGGTGACGTAAACCCCGAACTTCCAGATACTCCGATCGATGGGCTACAAGCGGCTCGTACATGATCATTTATCGACAATTAGGGGAAATTGAGGGGAAACCCGCAAAAAGACGCAGGGGAATCGGCACCTCGCTCCCCTGCCGCAGGCACCAAAGCCATTGCGGTTATCGGTCAGGTCAGTAATGATTGCTATATCACGCAGCAAAACCCCGTCCGCCAAACAGGCCGGACCAGATCCTGAATCCAGCGGAGGGTTATGGAAGACCAGTACCAGGCACTCTACACCACGTTCCGTTGGTGGGTTCCGCAACGCCTGAACATTGCCGATGTCTGTTGCCGCCGCTGGACCGTCACCAGCGCCGACGCCCGGCGCATCGCGATCTACGCCGAAGATGCCGAAGGCCGGCGCGAAGTCTGGACCTATGGCCGCCTGCACGAATACGCCAACCGCTTCTCCAATGGCCTGCGCCGCATGGGCGTGCAGCGCGGCGACCGCGTCGCCATCGCCCTGCCCCAGCGTCCCGAGGCCATCGTCGCCCATATCGCCGTCTACCAGATGGGCGCCATCACCGTCCCGCTGTCGGTGGCGCTGGGCGCGCAGACCTACGAACAGCGGCTGCGCGACAGCGAAGCCCGGATCGCCATCGTCGATGGCGCGGCGGCGGCGGCGCTCCTGCCCGCCATCGAGCATTGCCCCCTGCTGCGCCAGACCGTCGGCATCGACCTGGACGACGAGCGGGTCCTTTCCTGGCGCACGCTGCTCGCCCGCCAGGAAAGTGCCTTCGACATGCACCCCACCTCGGCGTCGGATCCCGCGCTGCTGCTCTATACGGCGGGCGCGGGCAGCGTCCCCAAGGGCGTGGTCCTGCCCCACGCGACGCTGATCGGCAATCTGCCCGGCTTCGTCGCCGCCCAGAACTGGTTGCCCCAACCCGCCGATGTCCTGTGGACAGCCTCCGAGTGGGGCAGCCCCCACGGCCTGTTCGGCGCGGTCCTGCCCGGCCTGTATTTCGGCCAGCCGGTGGTGGGCATGCGCCAGCCGCCGGCCCCCGACGCCACCTTCTCCCTTCTCGAACGCTACCGCGTCACCAACGTCGCGCTCACCACCCGCGACCTGCGCCGCCTGCTCAAGGCCGTGCCGCGGCCCGCCGAACGCTACCGGCTGGCCCTGCGTGCCATCGCGGCCACCGACACGTCATTGAGCGCGGCGCTGTTCGAACAATGCAAGACCGCGCTCGGGGTCGAGCCCAACGAGACCTTCAGCCAGGTCGAGATCGGCACCGTCATCGGCCAGAGCAACCAGAAATGGCCCACCCGGCCCGGCAGCGTGGGCAAGCCCTACCCCGGCCACCAGATCGCCATCGTCGACGCGCAGGGTCACCCCGTCGCCACCGGCGAACATGGCGAAATCGCCGTCAATCGCTACGACATCCACGGCCATCCCGACCCGTCCTTCTTCGCCGGCTACTGGCGGGGCGAGGAAACCGGACGCCCGGTCAGCGGTACCTGGCATCGCACCGGCGACCTCGCCCGGCGGGACGCGGACGGCTACCTGTGGTACGTGGGACGCCTGGACGAAATGTTCCAGCTGGGCAGCCGCCTGGTGGCCCCGGGACCGATCGAGGACTGCCTGACCCAGCACCCCGACGTGGCCGACGCGGTGGTCGTGCCCACGCCCGACGGCAGCGGCATCAAGGCCTATGTCGTCGCCCTGGCCGTACCGGAGCAGGACAAGGCAGGACGCGAGACGGCCCTGCGGGAGGCGCTGCTGTCACAAGCCTGCGCCCAGTTCGGCCAGGACGGCGCGCCCAAGGACATCGAATTCGTCGAAGCCCTGCCGCTGACCCCCTCCGGCAAGATCCGGCGCCAGGCGCTCAGGCAGATCGAGGACGATCGCGGCCGGAAATGGCCGACTGCTCCAGCGAGCGCAGCTCCGCTTCCGTGAAGCCCGCTGCCCGGCGGGCGGGAAAATTGAACGGGCCGAACTGGCCCGGGGCGTCGTAGCGCCGGGCCAGCACGGCATAGTGATCCACGGGATCGACCCCCTCGCGCTCGCACAGATACCGGTACCAGCGATTGCCGATGGCCACGTGGCCGATCTCGTCGCGCAGGATGATATCCAGGATGCCGGCCGCCGCCGCGTCCCCCGCTCCCGCCAGCCTGGCCCGTATCGCCGGACTCACGTCCAGGCCCCGGGCCTCCAGCGTGCGCGGCACCAACGCCATCCGGGCCAGCGGATCGAACCGGGTCCGTTCGGCCATCTGCCACAATCCGTCGTGGGCGGGGAAGTCGCCATAGGCGTAGCCCAGAACCCGCAGATGTTCGGCCAGCAGGGTGAAATGCAGGGCCTCCTCGCCAGCGACCTGGAGCCAGTCCAGGTAGTAGCCAGCGGGCATCCCCGCGAAACGCCAGAGGGCGTCCAAGGCCAGGTTGATCGCGTTGAACTCGATGTGGGCCAGCGCGTGCAGCAGCGCCGCCCGCGCCTCGACCGAGGCCACGCCCCGTCCCGGCACGTCGCGCGGCGACACCAGCTGGGGCCGCGCCGGGCGGCCCGGCACCCCGTCGGGCTCTTGCAAGACGCGGCCGGCGTCCACATATACAGGCGTGGCCGCCAGCTCGCGGGTACGGGCGGCCTTTCCGGCCGGATCGTCCAGGACCAGCAGCGCGCAGGCGGCCTGCCGCAGTTCCAATTCAGCAGTCATAGGGTGCATTGTAAAATGCCGGGTTGAGCCGCTTGCCGCAGCCGCCTTTTTTTCCGAGGAAGCCTTCTTGTCCGACCAACTCAAGAAATACCTGTTCGAGGACCAGACGGTCCGGGCCGAAGTCGTGTCCATACGCGATACCTGGCGGGAGATCCAGGCGCGGCACGATTATCCGCCCGCCATCCAGAAGCTGCTCGGGGAGCTCGTCGCGGCCAGCGCCCTGCTGGCCGCCAATATCAAGTTCAACGGTACCGTGGTGCTGCAATTGCAGGGCGACGGCCCCATCGGCCTGATTGTCGTGGAATGCCACGCCGACCTGGGCATGCGGGCGACGGTCAAACTGCGCGAAGGCCACGCCGTGCCCGACGACGGCACCTTCCAGAGCCTCTTGAATCCCCACGGCGGCGGCCGCTTCTCGGTGGTACTGGATCCCCAGGATCGCCTGCCCGGCCAGCAGCCCTACCAGGGCATCGTCGCCCTGCAGGGCGAATCGGTGGCCCAGGCGCTCGAACACTACATGCAGGCCTCCGAACAGTTGCAGACGCGCATCTGGCTCGCCGCCGACACCGGCTGCGCCGCGGGCGTGCTGCTGCAGCAGCTTCCGCGCCATGGCGGCAAGACCAAGGCCGAGCCCGCCTCGGTCGCAGACGATACCTGGGAACGCGCCCAGATCCTGGCCGAAACGATCAAGTCCGAGGAACTGCTCACGCTGGCCCCCGACGCACTGGTCCAGCGCCTGTACTGGCAGGAAACCCTGCGGGCCTTCGAACCGGCCGCCGTGTCGTACCGTTGCACCTGCTCGCGCGAAAAAGTGGCGGACGTGCTGCTGCGCCTGGGCAGGGAGGAAATCGACGACATCCTGGCCGAGCAGGGACGCGTGCAGATCAATTGCGATTACTGCGTGAAGAGCTTCGAGTTCGACCCGGTCGACTGCGCGGAGCTGTTCGCGAACGCGTCGGCCAAGGTGCGGCACCAGAGCGAGGCGCGGCACTAGGGCCGCTTGTTGCCCCGACACGGCGCCTCGCCAGCCGTGGTTCCCACAATCGACGGGCCGGCGGCGCGCGGGCACGCTGGAGGGCCCCCAATGACTCTCCGCCCATGCCTTCGTCCCTGTCCCAACGCGGCGCCGCCATGGCCGAATTCACGGTCGTCGCCATTCCGCTCCTGTTCGCGGGCCTGGGCGCCTTCGAAACCGGCCGCTGGCTGGTGGTACGCCAGGCCGTGGGCTACGCCCTGTTCGAAGCGGCACGGGCCGGAACGGTAGCGAACGCCGATCCGGCCGCCATCGCCCAGGCATTCGAGCGGGCCCTGTCGCCGGCCCTGGGAATCCGCGCCATGCAAGGCCCGAACGATCAGCGGTCGGCCGTGCGCGCACGAATGGCACACTGGACCCGCGCCCATGGCCTGCGCATGGCACGCATCGAACAACTCAATCCGGCTCCCGCCAGCTTCCAGGACTTCCCGGCCCGGCGCGCGGCGGAACCCCGCGAACTCGACTACGACCACCAGCGCCTGCGTCACGACACCGTCTACCTTTCCCGCTACCGCGGCGGCGTCGGTCCGCGCTCGGGCCAGACGCTGTTCGATGCCAACACGCTGGTACTGAGGTTGACGTACCTGCACGCCCCCTACCTGCCGGGCATGCGTACCCTGCTGAGGTCGCTCGCGGACGCCTCGGAAACGGATGACCATGTGAGGCAGGCGCGCAAGGCGGGCCTCTTGGTGATACGCCGCGAGATCGCCATGCCGATGCAGTCGGCGGCGCGCGAGCATGGCAGGAGCCGGGACCTGCTGGGACCTTAGGCCCGGCCCGGTATCAGCGAGAATTGGGTGCGGCGGCCGGCCGGGCGGCCGGTTGGCCGGACGTGCCGGCCGGCACGGTACCTGCCGGCGGTGCGTCGACGATCTGCACGAAGGCCTCGTTCTGGCGCAGCATGCCGAGTTCGTAGCGGGCCCGCTCCTCGATGGCGTCGGTCCCGCTCTTCAAGTCGCGCACCTCGGCGTCGAGGGCGACGTTGCGCGTGCGCAGCTCGTCATTGGTATGCCGCTGGGCGTCGAGCTGCCGCTCGAGCTCCCAGGTGCGCAGCCAGCCGCCCTTGCCCAGCCAGAGCGGATACTGGATCATCACCAGCAGCAGGGCGATTATCAGCGTGAGCAGGCGCATGGAGGCTCTTCCCTGGACCGCGCCGCGTCAGCGGCGCGGCCGCGCGCATCAGCGCAGGTTGTAGAAAGCCTCGCGGCCGGGGTAGTGGGCGACGTCGCCCAGGTCTTCCTCGATCCGCAGCAGCTGGTTGTACTTGGCCGTGCGGTCCGAGCGCGACATCGAGCCGGTCTTGATCTGCAGCGCGTTGGTGGCGACGGCGATGTCGGCGATGGTCGTGTCCTCGGTCTCGCCCGAGCGGTGCGACACCACGGCCGTGTAGCCGGCGCGCTTGGCCATCTCGATCGCCGCGAAGGTCTCCGTCAGCGTGCCGATCTGGTTGATCTTGATCAGGATCGAGTTGGCGATGTTCTGCTCGATGCCGCGCTTGAGGATGCTGGTGTTGGTGACGAACAGGTCGTCGCCCACCAGTTGCACCTTCTTGCCCAGTTGTTCGGTCAGGTACTTCCAGCCGTCCCAATCGTTCTCGGCCATGCCGTCCTCGATCGAGATGATGGGGTACTTGTCGCACCAGGCGGCCAGCATGTGGGTCAGTTCCTGGGCGCTCAGGGTCACGCCCTCGCCTTCCAGGTGGTACTTGCCGTCGCGGAAGAATTCCGAGCTGGCGCAGTCCAGGCCCAGGGCGATCTGGCTGCCGGGCTCATAGCCGGCCTTCTCGATGGCCTGCAGTACGAGCTGGATGGCCGCTTCGTGGTTCTCGACGTTGGGGGCGAAGCCGCCTTCGTCGCCCACGGCGGTGGACATGCCCTTGTCATGGATGAGTTTCTTGAGCGCGTGGAATACCTCCGCGCCCATGCGCAGCGATTCGCGGAAACTGCTCGCGCCAACGGGCAGGATCATGAACTCCTGCATGTCGAGGTTGTTGTTGGCGTGCGCGCCGCCGTTGATGACGTTCATCATCGGGACCGGCATGCTCATCGCGCCGCTGCCGCCGAAGTAGCGGTACAGGGGCAGGCTGCACTCCTCGGCGGCGGCCTTGGCCACGGCCATGCTGACGGCCAGCATGGCATTGGCGCCCAGGCGCTCCTTGTTCTCGGTGCCGTCCAGCTCGATCAGGGTACGGTCCAGGAAGGCCTGCTCCTGCGCATCCAGGCCCATCAACGCTTCGGCGATCTCGGTATTGACGTTTTCGACGGCCTTCAGCACGCCCTTGCCCAGGTAGCGCGACTTGTCGCCATCGCGCAACTCGATGGCTTCGCGCGCACCGGTGGACGCGCCCGAGGGCACGGCGGCGCGGCCCATCGCGCCCGATTCCAGCAACACGTCGCACTCGACGGTGGGATTGCCGCGGGAGTCAATGATCTCGCGCCCGATGATGTCTACGATTGCGCTCATAGGAGTCCAGTCTCAAGAAAGTTATTGGAAATCGTTTTCGAGGAACCCGTGACGCTTGGTCACGCGGTCGAGTTCTATCAGCGATGCCAGCAGGTCGCCCATGCGCGCCAGCGGAACCGCGTTGGGCCCGTCGGACTTGGCATGGGCCGGATCCGGGTGCGTTTCCATGAACAGGCCCGACACGCCCACGGCCACCGCCGCCCGCGCCAGCACCGGCACGAATTCACGCTGCCCGCCTGAAGTCGTGCCCTGCCCGCCCGGCAGTTGCACCGAATGCGTGGCATCGAACACGACCGGACAATCCGTCTCGCGCATGATAGCCAGCGAGCGCATGTCCGACACGAGATTGTTGTAGCCAAACGATGCGCCGCGCTCGCACACCAGGATGTTGCCGCCGTCGCCGCCGGCCTCGATCGCGGCTTCGCGGGCCTTGGCCACGACGTTGATCATGTCGTGCGGCGCCAGGAACTGGCCCTTCTTGATGTTGACGGGCTTGAGCGTGGCGGCGCAGGCGCGGATGAAATCGGTCTGGCGGCACAGGAAGGCGGGCGTCTGCAACATGTCCACCACATCGGCCACGGGACGGGCCTGCTCGGTTTCATGCACATCGGTCAGCACCGGCACGCCGACCTGCGCCCTCACCTCGGACAGCACCTTCAGTCCGAAATCCATGCCCATGCCGCGGAACGACTTGCTCGAGCTGCGGTTGGCCTTGTCGAACGAACTCTTGTAGATGAAAGGGATGCCCAGCTTGCCGGTCAACTCTTTCAGGACGCCGGCCGTATCGATCGCCATCTGCTGCGATTCGATCACGCAGGGTCCGGCGATCAGGAAGAACGGCTTGGCAAGGCCGATCTCGAAGCCGCAGATCGGATAGCTGCGGGTCGAGGCGTGCGGGTCTTGGCTCATGGTGACCTCCAGGCGGCTCAGCCCTGATCCGCCGCCACGCGCTGCAGCTTGTGCTTGCGCGCCGCGCGGATATAGGCCGAGAACAGCGGATGACCGTCGCGCGGCGTGGACGTGAATTCGGGGTGGAACTGCACGCCCATGAACCACGGGTGATCGGGCAGCTCCATCATTTCCGGCAGGTTCTCGGTGGGCGTGCGCGCGCTGATGACCATGCCGGCCTCCTCCAGCTTGGGCACGTACACATTGTTCACCTCGTAGCGATGGCGGTGGCGCTCGTTCACCTCGTCGCCGTAGATGTCGTGCGCCATCGTGCCGTCCTTGACCGGGCAGCGCTGCGCGCCCTTGCGCATGGTGCCGCCCAGGTCGGAAGTATTGGAACGGCGCTCGACGCGGCCCTCGCGATCCATCCATTCGGTGATCAGCGCCACCACGGGATGCTGGGTATCCGGATCGAACTCCGTGCTGTTGGCGCCGGCCAGGCCGGCCACATGGCGGGCGAACTCGATCACCGCCAGTTGCATGCCCAGGCAGATGCCCAGGTAGGGAACGCCGTTCTCGCGGGCGTAGCGGATCGCCTGTATCTTGCCCTCGGTCCCGCGCTTGCCGAAGCCGCCGGGCACCAGGATCGCGTCGAACTTGCCCAGCTTGCCCACGCCCTCGCTCTCGATTTCCTCGGAGTCGATGTAGTCCACCACCACCTTGCAGCGGGTATGGATGCCCGCGTGCACCAGCGCTTCCGTCAAGGATTTGTACGACTCGGTCAGGTCCACGTACTTGCCGACCATCGCGATATGCACTTCGCCCTCGGGGTTCTCGCGGGCATGGACCAGTTGATCCCACATGGACAGATCGGCCGGCTGGGGCTGCAGCCCCAACGTCTCGCAGACCAGCTCGTCCAGGCCCTGCTTGTGCAGCATGGCGGGGATCTTGTAGATGGAATCGACGTCCCAGACCGAAATGACCGCGTCCAGCGGCACGTTCGAGAACATCGAGATCTTGGCGCGCTCGTCGTCCGGGATGGGACGGTCGGCACGGCACAGCAATGCATGCGGATAGATGCCGATCTCGCGCAGCTTCTGCACCGAGTGCTGCGTGGGCTTGGTTTTCAGTTCGCCGGCCGAGGCGATGAAGGGCACCAGCGTCAGGTGCACGAAGGCCGCGCCGCCGCGCCCCAGGCGCAGGCTCATCTGGCGCGCGGCTTCCAGGAAAGGCAGCGACTCGATGTCGCCCACCGTGCCGCCGATCTCGACGATGGCGACATCGGTCTCGCCATCCCAGGCCGCCGATGCGCCGCGCGCGATGAAGTCCTGGATCTCGTTGGTGATATGCGGGATGACCTGCACGGTCTTGCCCAGGTAGTCGCCCCGCCGCTCCTTGCGCAGCACCGATTCGTAGATCTGGCCGGTGGTGAAGTTGTTCACCTTGCGCATGCGCGCCGAGATGAAGCGCTCGTAGTGGCCCAGGTCCAGGTCGGTCTCGGCGCCGTCTTCCGTGACGAAGACCTCGCCGTGCTGGAACGGGCTCATCGTGCCGGGATCGACGTTGATGTAGGGATCGAGCTTGAGGAGGGTGACTTTGAGGCCGCGCGATTCGAGAATAGCGGCCAGAGACGCGGCGGCAATGCCTTTCCCCAGGGAAGACACCACGCCACCGGTAACGAATACATACTTGGTCATTGCCAATGGCGCCCGGTTTTTGCCGAGCGCTTGCGGGAAATCGGAATTATAGCGGGAGTTGCGAAAGCCCGCGATCCGGGCGCGCGTAACCTTTGGCGACAAAAAGACATGGAGCCCCCCTACGCCCTTCGGGCGCCCCCCAGGGGGCGATGCGGGTGGACCGGCGGAGCCGGATCCACCGCCTCCTGGATCAACTGCCTAGGCTGAATCGACCTTCATGAATGTCTGGGATCGGGCTCTTGAACCGTCCTTGACCGGTGGGGTGGGGCGGCCCGCGGTGGGGCGCAGCGAAGCCGGTCCCGCTACGCGGGACTTCCCGGAGTTGGCGCGGTTGGCGGGGCGGGCGTGAACTCGCGCGGGAATAGCCCCCCGGGCTATTCCTACTGCCGCGCTCACACATGCACGCCCTTGC
>NZ_JBXAFV010000013.1:0-41752 GCF_058793475.1 Pigmentiphaga sp. MLSB6-MA01
CCCCCCCCCCCCCCCCCCCCCCCCCCCCCCCCCCCCCCCCCCCCCCCCCCCCCCCCCCCCCCCCCCCCCCCCGCCCCCTTGGGGGGCGCGCGTCAGCGCGCAGGGGGAGCCTCACTCAAGCCGTCCAGCGGCGCGCGTTGCGGAACATGCGCATCCACGGCGAGAACTCGCCGCCGCTGTCGCGCTCGCCCCACGAGGCCGGGCTCCACGACATCTGCACATTGCGGAACACCCGCTCGGGGTGCGGCATCAAGGCGGTGAAGCGGCCGTCCGCCGTCGTGACGCCGGCCAGGCCGCCGGCGCTGCCGTTGGGGTTGTAGGGATAGGCGTCGGTCGGCCTGCCGGCATGATCGACGAAGCGCATGGCGGCCAGCGCCGCGCCAGCGTTGCCCTGTTGCGAGAAATCGGCATAGCCTTCACCGTGGGAAACGGCGATGGGCATGCGCGAACCGGCCATGCCGTCGAAGAAGATCGACGGCGACTCGGGGATCTCGACCAGCGAAAAGCGGGCCTCGAATTTTTCCGAGCGGTTGCGGGTGAAGCGCGGCCAGTCCTGGGCGCCAGGGATCATGGGGGCCAGCGCCGCCAGCATCTGGCAGCCGTTGCAGACGCCCAGCGCGAAAGTGTCGCCACGGCCGAAGTAGGCCGCGAACATGTCGGCCAGCACCGCGTTGTACTGGATGGTCTTGGCCCAGCCCTCGCCGGCGCCCAGCACGTCGCCGTAGCTGAAGCCGCCGACCGCGACCAGCCCCTTGAAGCTGGACAGGTCGATGCGCCCGCTCAGCAGGTCGGTCATGTGCACGTCCCAGGACTCGAAGCCGGCGCGGTCGAAGGCATAGGCCATCTCGACCTGGCTGTTGCAGCCCTGCTCGCGCAGGATGGCCATGCGCGGGCGCGCGCCGGTGGCGATCATGGGAGCCGCGATATCTTCCTGCGGATCGAAATCGATCCTGGGTGACAGGCCCGGATTGGCGACGTCGTCCCACAGATCGAATTCGGCCTGCGCGCAGTCGGGGTTGTCGCGCAGCGCCATGATGCGGCGGCTGACCTCGCTCCAGGCCTTGCCGAGCTCGGCGCGCGGCTTGCCCCAGATCTTGCGGGCGTCGCGGTAGAACTCGATCTCGTCGCTGCCATTGGGCTCGCCGATCACGTGCGAGTGGGCCGACAGGCCGGCGCCGCGCAGCACTTCCATCACGGCGTCGCGGCTGGCGGCGGGCACCTGGATGACGGCGCCCGCCTCTTCCGAGAACAGCGCCTTGACCGTCAACTCGTCGCGCTGCACCGCGACCTGTTCCGGCCGGATCTTGAAATCTCCCCAATCCGACGCATACGGATCCAGGGTCAGCATATCCAGGTTGATCGACAGTCCGGTATGGCCGGCGAAGGCCATTTCGCACAGCGTGGCGAACAGGCCGCCGTCGGAACGGTCGTGATAGGCCAGGACCACGCCGCTGTCGGCCAGGGTACGGATCGCGGCGAAGAAGGCGCGCAGGTCGTCGGGGGCGTCGATGTCGGGCGCCTGCTGGCCGACCTGGCCGATGACCTGGGCCAGCACGGAACCGCCCAGGCGGTGCTTGCCGCGCCCCAGATCGACCAGGATCAGGGTCGTGTCGCCCTGGTCGGTGCGCAGTTGCGGAGTGAGGGTCTTGCGCACGTCGTCCACCGGCGCGAAGGCCGTGACGATCAGCGACACAGGCGCCACCACACGGCGGTGTTCGCCGTTCTCATCCCATGCCGTGCGCATGGACAGGGAATCCTTGCCCACGGGAATGGAGAGCCCCACGCGCTGGCACAGCTCGCTGACCGCGCTGACAGTGTCGTACAGCGCCGCGTCCTGGCCCGGTTCGCCGCAGGCGGCCATCCAGTTGGCGGACATCTTGACGTCTTCGATGCGGACCACCGAGGCCGCCACCAGATTGGTGATCGCTTCGGCCACGGCCATGCGTCCCGAGGCCGGGGCGTCGATGACGGCCAGCGGCGTGCGCTCGCCCATGGCCATGGCTTCGCCGCGCGTGCCGCTGTAGTCGGCCAGCGTGACCGCGCAGTCGGCCACCGGCACCTGCCACGGTCCCACCATCTGGTCCCGCGACGACAGGCCGCCCACCGTGCGGTCGCCGATGGTGATCAGGAAGGTCTTGTTGGCGACCGTGGGATGGCGCAGCACGCGCAGGGCCACGTCGTCCAACTCCAGGCCGACCACGTCCATCGGCTCGCCCGCGCCCGGCTGGCGCGCGACATCGCGCTCCATGCGGGGCGCCTTGCCCAGGATGACATCCACCGGCACGTCCACCGGGCGCGAGGTCCGGGCCCAGTCGGCCGCGGACACATCGCCCGCCGAGAAGCCTTCGCCGTCGACCACGCGCAACTGGCGCTGCTCGGTGGCCACGCCCACGACGGCGTAGGGACAGCGCTCGCGGCGCGCCATGGCATCGAAGCGCTCGAGGTCCTGCGGCAGGATGGCCAGCACATAGCGCTCCTGCGATTCATTGCACCAGATCTCCGCCGGCGACAGGCCCGACTCTTCAAGCTGGACATTGCGCAGGTCGAACACCGCGCCGCGCCCGGCGCCGTCCACCAGCTCGGGGAAGGCATTCGAAAGGCCACCCGCCCCCACGTCATGGATGGACTGGATGGGATTGTCGGCACCGAGCTGCCAGCAGCGGTCGATGACCTCCTGCGCGCGGCGCTCGATCTCGGGATTGCCGCGCTGGACGGAATCGAAATCCAGGTCGGCGGTATTGCTGCCCACGCCCATGCTGGACGCAGCGCCGCCCCCCATGCCGATGCGCATACCGGGTCCGCCCAGCTGGATCAGCAGCGCACCTGGCGGCAGGTCGTTCTTGTGGGTCAGGCCGTCGTCGATGCTGCCCAGCCCGCCGGCGATCATGATGGGCTTGTGGTAGCCCCAGCGCACGCCGCCGGCCGTCTGTTCATAAGTCCGGAAATACCCCAGCAGGTTGGGTCGGCCGAACTCATTGTTGAACGCGGCGCCGCCTATGGGGCCTTCGATCATGATGGACAGGGGCGAGGCGATGCGGTCGGGCGCGCCGTGGCCATCGTGTTCCCAGGGTTCGATGGCATCGTCGAAACGCAGGTTCGACACCGTGAAGCCGGTCAGGCCCGCCTTGGGCTTGGAGCCGCGGCCGGTCGCCCCCTCGTCGCGGATCTCGCCGCCCGCGCCGGTCGATGCGCCGGGGAACGGCGAGATGGCCGTGGGGTGGTTGTGCGTCTCGACCTTCATCAAGGTGTGGACCGTCGCATCGCGGCGGCCGTACACCTGGCCTTCGGCGCCAGGCTGTACGTGGAAGCGCTCCGCCCGGCCCCCCGCCATGACGGCGGCGTTGTCGGAATAGGCCACCACGGTGCCTTCCGGCTGGGCCTTGTGCGTGGCGCGGATCATGCCGAACAGGGTCTCGGACTGCGGCCGGCCGTCGATGACCCACTGGGCATTGAAGATCTTGTGGCGGCAGTGCTCGCTGTTCGCCTGGGCGAACATCATCAGTTCGACGTCGGTCGGATTCCGCCCCAGGCCGTTGAAGGCCTCGACCAGATAATCGATCTCGTCGTCGGACAGCGCCAGCCCCATGCTGCGGTTGGCCGCCACCAGGGCCGATGCTCCCTCGGCCAGCAGGGGCACGGTCTGCATCGGCTTGCCGGCCAGGGTCGCGAACAGCGGCGTGCCGTCGAAGGCGCCTTCGACCACGGTCTCGGTCATGCGGTCGTGCAACGCGCCGGCCAGCGTAGCCAGGTCATCCGCCGACAGCGACCTGGCGCCGCCCAGCAGGCCGCGCTTCGGGACCACGGTGTACGCGATGGCCCGCTCTATCCTGCGGACCTGCGCCAACCCGCAATTGCGCGCGATGTCGGTGGCCTTGCTGGCCCAGGGCGAGACGGTGCCCAGGCGCGGCACGACCAGCAGTTCCAGCCCTTGCTGGGCCTCGGGGGCCGGGTCGCCGTAGCGTAGCAGGCCCTCCAGGCGCTGGCGGTCATCCGCGGCCAGGTCGCCCTCCACGGCAACGAAGTGCACGAACCGGGCCGAGACATCCGACACCGAGGCATGCAGGGCCTGGAGTCGGCGCAACAGGCGGTCGCGGCGGAACGAGGAAAGGGCGAGGGGGCCGGAGAGGCGCAGGATGGAGGCCACGATAAGCGAGCTGAAAGCCGAGGAAATGGGGGAGAAAACGCGAAAAAAGCG
This sequence comes from Pigmentiphaga sp. MLSB6-MA01, assembly GCF_058793475.1. Classification (NCBI taxonomy): domain Bacteria; kingdom Pseudomonadati; phylum Pseudomonadota; class Betaproteobacteria; order Burkholderiales; family Alcaligenaceae; genus Pigmentiphaga; species Pigmentiphaga sp. MLSB6-MA01. Next base: position 4,196 of record NZ_JBXAFV010000013.1, read on the forward strand.
CGCGACCAGCCGTGATTTTACTTCGTACCGGGGCTTCGGGAAAAACCACGAGCGAATACCGCACTCCCCGCTTAAAATCCGGTGCCCGTTCCCCGGAATGCCCCCGCGTTCCGGTGGGAAAACGGGCTTGACCAGAAAAAGCGACCAGACCCCATGCGTGTGATTGTGATCGGTGCCGGCATCATCGGTGTGTGTACCGCCTATTGGCTCAACCGGCACGGCATGCAGGTAACGGTCGTGGATCGCCGCAGCGGCGTCGCCCAGGAATCGAGTTTCGGCAGCGCGGGCATCCTGGCCGCCGACTACGCCGCCCCGTGGGCCGCCCCCGGCATGCCCGGCCGCTTCCTGGCCCACCTGTTCAAGAGCGAGTCGCCGGTGGCGCTGCGCGCGTCGCTGGACCCCGCGATGTGGAAGTGGCTGGCCAAATGGCTGGGCCAATGCCGGGCGGACCGCTATGCCGCCAACAAGCGCGCGATGCAGCGCGTGGCGCGCTACAGCCGCGCGCAACTGGCCGCGCTGCGCGAAGAACACGGCTTCGAGTACGAACGCCGGATCGGCTATCTGCAGTTGTTGCGCACCCAGCGCGACGTGGACGCGACGCAGGCCACCCGCCACATCCTGCAGGAAAGCGGCATCGCCCACCGGTTGCTGGGCCCCGAGGAGGCCACCGCGATGGACGTCCACCTGCAGGACGCGGTCCACGTCGGCACGCCGCTGGCGGGCGCCATCCATTACCCCGACGACGAGTCGGGCAACTGCCCGCTGTTCGCCCGGCTGCTGGCGGCCGAATGCGAACGGCGCGGCGTCGAGTTCCTGTTCAACACCCTCGCCCAGCCCTCGCAGAACGCCGGCGGCATCGTCGCCGGCGTACGCCTGCAGGACGGGCGCACGCTGCCCGCGCAGGCCGTGGTCGTGGCCTCGGGCAGCGATGCGGGAGCATGGCTGGGCCGGCTGGGCCTGCGCGTACCGATCTACCCGGTACGGGGCTACGCCGCCAACCTTCCCCTGCGCAACGACGTCATCGGCCCTCGGCGCGCGTTCGTGGACGAAACCTACCGCGTGACCGTGACACCGCTCGGCCAGCGGCTGCGCATCGCCGGCACGGCCGAACTCGGCACGCGCGGTCCCGCCCTGCGGGACAAGGCCCTGCGTACCCTGGTCAGGGCTGCCCAGGACTGGATGCCGGGCATGCTGGATTTCTCGCGCGCGACCTGGTGGGCCGGCACCCGGCCGATGACGCCGGACGGCCCCCCCATTCTCGGGCCTGCCCGTGTGCCCGGCCTTTACCTGAACGTCGGACACGGCTCCCAGGGCTGGAGCATGGCGGCGGGCACGGGGCGGGTCGTCGCCGACCTGGTCGCCGGCAAAACGCCGGAGATCGAGCTGGACGGGTTGGACATCGGCCGCTACGCGCGCAAGAATTAGCGCATGGACTCCCATCCGCACCGGCTGCTGCGCGCCCCTGCCATCAAGCTGATCGAACGCGAGGCACAGGCCGCGCTGCCGCCCCACGCCCTGATGCGGCGGGCGGCCGCCGCGGCGGCCGCGCTCATCGCCGAACGCTGGCCAGGACACGCGATCGACCTGCTGTGCGGCCCCGGCAACAATGGCGGTGACGGATTCATGCTGGCCGCGCTGCTGCACCAGGCCGGCCGCCAGGTCCGCCTTTGGGCGCTGCCTGCCGGCAAGCGGCCGCCCGATGCCGGACAGGCCTGGCAGGAACTGCCTGCCGGCCTGCTGCAGACCGGCGAACCCGATGCGCACGACCGGTCCGCCTCGCCGCGCACGCTGATCGTCGACGCGCTGTTCGGCATCGGCCTGTCGCGTCCCCTGCCCCCGTCCGCCCGGCGGTGGACCGCCTGGGCCGCGCGACGGGGATCCCCCGTCCTGGCGCTGGACGTTCCCAGCGGACTCGATGCCGACACAGGGAGCGCGCAACCGGGCGCGGTCCGGGCCCACCACACCCTGACCTTCATCGCCGACAAGCCCGGGCTCCATACGCGTGCCGGCCGCGACCATGCCGGCACGGTCAGCGTTGCCGACCTGGAACTGGAAGACCGCATCGGACATCACGCCGGGCTGCCTCATGGTGGCCAGCTCGTGCGGCAAGGCGATTGCCCGGACCTGTTCCGTCCCCGGCCGCAGGACAGCCACAAGGGCAGCTTCGGCACGCTGGCCATCCTGGCCGGGGCTCCCGGCATGACCGGCGCGGCGCTGCTGGCCGCCCGCGCGGCCCTGTACTGCGGAGCGGGCAAGATCCTGGTCGGACTGGCCGAGCCCGCCCCGCTCGCGCTGCCGTGCGACCCCCAGCACCCCGAACTCATGCTGCGTGATGCCGAAGGGCTGCTGGATCACGCCGCGCAACTGGGCGTCAGCGGCTGGGTCGCGGGCTGCGGCCTGGGCACGGGCACATCCGCGGGACGCTGGCTCGGACGCCTGCTGGCGGAAACGCCCGCATCGGCGCCGCTGGTGCTCGACGCCGACGCGCTGGTGCTGCTGGGCACGCTCCCCGAGCTCGCCCACGACCTGGCAGCCCGCGGCGGCCCCGCGATCCTCACGCCGCATCCGCGCGAAGCCGCGCGCATGCTGGGCAGCTCGACCGACGACGTGCAGGCCGACCGCATCGAGGCCGCCCGCGAACTCGCGGCGCGCTACCGAGCCTGGGTGGTCCTGAAGGGTGCGGGCAGCATCGTGTGCGGACCACATGGCACCTGGAGCATCAATGACAGCGGCAATGCCGGACTGGCCACCGCCGGCACCGGCGATGTGCTGGCCGGCATGGTGGGCGCCCTGCTGGCGCAAGGCCTGGACCCGTGCGAAGCCGCGCGGGCCGGCGTCTGGCTGCATGGCGCCGCCGCCGACGATCTCGTGGCCCGCGGCATCGGCCCGATCGGCCTGACGGCCAGCGAGATCGCACCCGCCGCGCGCGACCTGCGCAACCGCGGCGGCCGCTGACCCGCGCGGCGGATACTCAGGAAATATCGCCGGCCGAATCGTGGACCAGGCGTCCGCCAGCCACCACCAATTGGCGCGCGCAGCGCTGCGCAAGCTTGGCGTCGTGCGTGACCAGCAGCAAGGTGGTGCCCCGTTCGCGGTGCAGTTCGAACATCAGGTCGATGACAGCCTCGCCGGTGGCCGAATCCAGGCTCCCCGTCGGTTCGTCGGCGAACAGCAGTTCCGGCGCCACCACGAAGGCCCGCGCCAGGGAGACCCGCTGCTGTTCCCCGCCCGACAGGGTCCGGGGATAATGGCGCAGACGCGCCCCCAGCCCCACCCGCTCCAGCATGGCCGTGGCCGCGGCGCGCGCATCGCGGCCCGCCAGCTCCAACGGCAGCATGACATTCTCCAGCGCCGTCAGGTGAGGCAGCAACTGGAAGGACTGGAAGACGAAGCCCACGTGGCGTGCCCGCAGGCTGGCCCGCTGATCCTCATCCAGCGCGAACAGCTCGCGGCCGGCCAGGTGCACCGACCCGGAGGTCGGGACGTCAAGTCCGGCCAAGAGGCCCAGCAGCGTCGACTTGCCCGACCCCGAACTCCCCGTGATGGCCACGGTCTCTCCAAAGGCCACCGTAAAATCGACCGAGTCGAGAATGGCGAGCTCGCCGCTCGAATCCGCCACCCGTTTGGTCAGCGCCCGCACGGCGATGGCGGGATGGGGGGCGGGCGTGGCCGCGGACTGGCTCGCGGCGGATCGGGTCGGTCCCGTCATGATTGGATCGCTGGAAGAAAGGAAAGACATGATAAAGCCTCGCTCGTCGCAGCCGCCTCACAGCGCTGCCCGCACTCCGCACCGCGCCCTCCGGCGCCTGTTCGCGAGCACGCTGTGCGCGGCCGCGCTGGGCGGCCTCGTGCCGGCCGCCCTGGCACAGACCGCCATCCCCGCCGCGAGTTCCTCGCCCGCCCTGCTGGTGCTGGGCGACAGCCTGTCGGCGGAGTACGGCCTGCCACGTGGCTCGGGCTGGGTGGCATTGCTGGAAACGCGCTTGCGCGAGCGCAGATTCGACTACCGGGTCGTCAACGCCAGCATCAGCGGCGATACCACCAGCGGCGGCGTGAGCCGGCTGCCGGCGCTGCTGGCGCGCCATCGGCCAAGCGTGGTGGTGATCGAGCTGGGATCCAACGATGCGCTGCGCGGGCTGTCCCTGCAGATGACCGAGCAGAACCTGAACAAGATGGTGCAGGCGTCGCGCCAGGCCGGCGCGCGCGTCTTGCTGGTGGGCATGCAGATTCCGCCCAACTACGGCCGCGACTACACGCAGCGGTTCCAGCAATTGTTCGCCAAGGTGGCCAAGGAGCAGCATACCGCCCTGCTGCCCTTTTTTCTGGATGGCGTGGCCCAGCATATCGAGCTGTTCCAGGCCGACCGCCTGCATCCCACGGCGCAGGCGCAGCCGCGCCTGCTGGATAACGTCTGGTCCCGCCTGGAGCCGCTGCTGGGAACCGTCAAGTCCTGAGCCGACCGGCACGAGCCGGCCCGTTGCCTGACGCTAGCGCTCGACCGCCCGCGAGGCAGTGGTCAGCGCCGTGCCTTCCGGCGACATCGTGACCTTGTACTTCTCGCGCAGCGTCTGCAGCACGGCCAGTTGCTCGGCCTGGGCCCAGCGGCGCTCCATCATCGACTTCTCGCCGGCGATCGCGGCGGCATCGGGCTTGGGCGCGGCCTCGACCCTGGAGATCCGGGCAATGACGTAATCGTCGCCGGCGATCGACCCCACGAAGGCCGGCAGCTTGTCGGCCGGCGCCTTCATGACCGCGTTCAGCAGCGCGGGCGCAACGTTCTGGGGCGCATTGCGCGCCACCGTGACGGCGGCGCCGAAGCCCTGGGTGGAATCCTTGGCCTGCAGGGCCTTCAAGCGCTCCTCGCCGGCCGCGCGGGCCAGATCGAGCGCCTTGTCCTGCGCCAATTGCGCGCGGATGCCGCTCGACACGTCGGCCAGGGGCTGCACCGTAGCGGGCACATGGTTGACCACGCGCACCGCCGCCAGGCGATTCGGACCGAGTTCGATCACGCCCGAGTTGCGCTTCTCGCGCAAGACCTCGTCCGAGAACAAGGCCTGCGCCACCTTGGGATTGCCCATGACCTCGTTGCCTTGCAGCCCGCTGCGCGTGACGCCCTGGGCCTCCTGGATCTTCAGGCCGAACTTCTGCGCCGCCGGTTCAAGCGTATCGCTCTGCTCGTACACCAGATTCGTGAACTGCTCGGCGGCCTCGGCAAAACGACGGGCGGCCTGCTGCTGCTTGATTTCCTCGACGATCTGGGCGCGGACCTCGGCCAGCGGCTTGACCACGGCGGGACGAATACCGGTGAGCTTGATGACGTGGAAGCCGTAATCGGTCGCCACGACGCCCGACACCTCGCCGTCCTTCAGCGCGAAGACGGCATCCTCGAAGGGCTTGACCATCATGCCGCGGCCGAACCAATCGAGGTCGCCGCCCTTGCCTGCCGAACCGGGATCCAGCGAGTTCTCGCGCGCCAGCTTGGCGAAATCGGCCTTGGGCGCCTTGGCCTGGTCGGCGAGCGATTGCGCCTTCTTGCGCGCTTCCTCGCGCACGGCCTCGCTCGCGCCGCTGTCGACCGTGATCAGGATATGGCTGGCCCGGCGCTGCTCGTCCTGGCCATAGCGGCCCTTGTTCTGCTCGTAGTAGTTCTTGATATCGTCCTCGGACACCGTCATGCCCGAGGTCGATGCATTCTGGTCCAGCACCACGTACTGCGCATCGACCCGCTCCGGCACCTCGAAGCGGGCGCGGTTGGCCTCGTAATAGGCCTTCACCTCGTCGTCGCTGACATTGACCTTGGCGCGATAGTCCGAGGCGGCGATACGCAGGGTCTGGATACTGCGGCGCTCCGTTACCGCCGCCACCAGGCGATCCATGACCGCATCCGGCATCGTGGTCGATTGCGCCACCGGGCCCAGCACCTGCTGCAAGGCCAGGTCGCGCCGCAGCTGGGCCTCGAACATGACCGGGGTCATGCCTTGGGCGGCCAGCGCATCGCGGTAGCGGGCGTTGCTGAACTTGCCGTCTTCCTGCACGGCGGGAATCGCCTGGATGGTGGCGCGGAGCTGCTCGTCGGACGCCGAGAAATGGTTCTTGGCGGCCTCGGCGGCGATCAGCCGGGTATTGATGATCTCGTCCAGGACCGCCTGGCGCATGGCCGGCGTGTCGAAGGCCTGCGAATCGAACTGCGCGCCCATCATGCCGCGCAACTGGTCGAGCCGGCTGCGCGACGCCGCATCGAACTCCTGCTGCGTCACGGACTCGCCTGCCACCTTGGCCAGCGACTTGTCGCCTTCCATGAAGCTGGAGTAGCCCTGTATGCCGACGAAAACGAACGACGGCAGGATCAGCAGCAGCAGGACGAACTGCATCCAGCGGCGGTGGTTACGGATGAGGTCAAACATGCGCGAATACTCCGGTCGGATGCCAGCGGCAAGACGGCCATACAAGCAAAATGCCCACAGGCTCAAGGCCAATGGGCACCCATTAGTGTCGCTCCGATTCTAGCATGGCGCCTACGCCGCCACGCCCTGCCCGGCCGGACGGATCAGGCCGGACCGATCGCGGAAAACAGCGCGGCGTCGCGCGCCAGGTCCCCGCTGGCTTGCACGCGGCGATCGCGGCGGGCGGCGAAATCCAGCATGCGATCGATCGGCCGGCGCGCCTGCCGCCCCAGCGCCGGATCGAGCAGGATTTCGCCCGCGCCCCGCTCCAGGCATTCCGCCAGGTTCTCCAACCCGTTCATGGCCATCCACGGACAGTGCGCACAGCTCTTGCAGGTCGCGCTCCCGCCCGCGGTCGGTGCGGCGATGAAAACCTTGCCGGGAGCGGCCAGCCGCATCTTGTGCAACAAACCCTGATCGGTCGCCACGATGAAATGCGTGGCCTCGAGTTCGCGCGCGGCCTTGATCATCTGCGCGGTCGAGCCCACCATGTCGGCCTGGGCCACGACGGCCGGGGGCGACTCCGGGTGCACCAGCACCTTGGCCCGCGGGTATTCCTGCCGCAACAATTCGAGTTCGAGGCCCTTGAACTCGTCATGCACCAGGCATGACCCCTGCCACAGCAGCATGTCGGCCCCGGTCTGCGACTGGACATAGGCGCCCAGGTGGCGGTCGGGCGCCCACAGGATCTTTTCCCCGCGGGCGTGCAGGTCCGCGACGATGTCCAGCGCGATGGCCGAAGTGACCGCCCAGTCCGCCCGCGCCTTCACGGCCGCGCTGGTATTGGCGTAGACCACCACCGTGCGGTCGGGATGGGCATCGCAGAAGGCCGAGAACTCGTCCAGGGGGCAGCCCAGGTCCAGCGAGCAGGTGGCGTCCAGATCGGGCATCAGCACCCGCTTCTCGGGGCTGAGGATCTTGGCCGTCTCTCCCATGAAGCGCACGCCCGCCACGACCAGCGTGCCGGCCGCGTGATCGCGGCCAAAGCGCGCCATCTCCAGGGAATCCGCGACGCAGCCGCCCGTCTCGTCGGCCAGTTCCTGCAACTCGGCGTCCACGTAGTAATGCGCGACCAGCACCGCGTTCTCGCGCTGGAGCAGCGTACGGATGCGCGCCTTCAATTCGTCCCGCCGCGGCGCCGACAAGTCCTCGGGCACCTTGGCCCAGGCCTGCCCCACCGAGCAGGAGCCGCCGGTGGCCGTGGGCGAATCGAAATCGAAAGTGCGAAGCAGCGTCTGGTTCATCCTGTCATCCGTCCATTTATGCTCATACTGAGCATTTTTTGAGTAAAAAAATATCGGCGGGACTTATGCTAAAGATGAGCATAATGAATGTCAAGAGAGAAAATCCCGCCATCGCGCCAAGACCGCCCCAGCAGGACGCCGGGCAATCCGCTACAATACGCGCCGAGTCACGAGTCGCATGCCAGAGGGTGCTTAGCTCAGTTGGTAGAGCGGCGCCCTTACAAGGCGTAGGTCACAGGTTCGACCCCTGTAGCACCCACCACTCTGTTGCAGCGGACACGTGTCGGGAAATCAAGGGCTTGGAGTCATCCAGGCCCTTTTTCTTTGCGCGGCAGCCGGCTGGGCGGATAGCCGTAGAACTTCTTGAATGCCTGGGCATACGCGCCCTCGGTGGCATAGCCTACCGCCAGCGCGATATCCAGTTGCCGCCAACCCCGCGCATGCAGCTCGGCCGCCCGGGTCATCCGGGCGTAGTTGCGCCATTGCTGGAAAGACATGCCGGTATGGGCCACGAACCCACGCTGGATGGTTTTCTCGCTGGCTCCCGCCAGGCGCGCCCAGGCCTCCAGCGAACGATTGTCGGCCGGGTCCTGTTCCAGCGCACGGCAGATGGGAGCGATGCGTGGGTCGGCCGGAATCGGTATGCCTGGCTCGGTCCAGGCCGCCGACGCCAGTTCGTCGGCAAGCACGCGTGCCTTGCGCAGGCGCGCTTCCCCGCCCTCGCTTTCCGTGCCCCAGCTCGCCGCGTCCAGGATCAGCTCCCGCAGCAGCGGCCGGACGCAGACGACCACGCAGCGCGGCGCATCATAGAAATCCGGTTCGACGTAGACGCTGTGGTAACGGAAGCTGCGATCCATCAGCACGGCATGCGGCACGCCACGCGGGATCCAGGCCGCCCTGTCGGGCGCGAGCCGTATCACCCGCTGCTGGGTCTCCAGCAGCGTGGATCCCTGCTCGGGATAAAGCAGTTGTCCCACCTCGTGGCTGTGCATGGCGGCGTGCGCCGCACGCCCCTCCCTGACCACGATGCGCAGTGGAAACGGCTGTTGGGCGGCGATGCCGGGCATGTCCGATCCTCAATGAAATCTGGCCGAGATGCGGCGGCGCGCGAAACGGCGCGGGCCGATGATGCTGTCGTCGTCAACCGGAGCATCACATGTACATCGACCTTACGCTTTCCATCGACATCCAGGACCCCATTATCGCCAAAGCCAGCGCCGATCCCGACAGCTACATGTCACGCGGCCACATCGGCACCCATCTCGACGTCTACGGTGGCCAGGCCTTCCCACCCGCCCGCTACTGCATGCGGCGGGGCCTGCTGATCGACGCACGGGAGGCGGGAGAAGAAATCGGCCTCCCGGTCCTGGCCGGACGCGAGTGCCAGGCCGGAGACTTCCTCATTTTCCACACCGGCCATCTCGACCGTCACGTCTACGGCTCCCGTCCCTACTACCAGACCCAGCCGAGATTCTCGTGGGAACTGATCCAGCACCTGGCTGAACAGGACACCGGTTTCATCGGCCTGGACTTCCCCGGCATGCGCTCCGGCCCCGAGCACAATGACGCGGATCGCATCGTCGGCAGCCGCGGCGGCTACGTGATCGAGAACCTGGCCAATGTGGGCAGGCTGCATGCCGAGGCCGGCGACCGCGCCTTCGTGGTCTGCACGGGATGGACGGGCTTCCAGGGTTCGACGGGCCTGTCGTGCCGCGTCGTGGCGTGCCTGGACTGAGATCCGCAGGAGGCATCCGCCATGACTTCACTTCCTCTTGCCGCTCCGCGGCCCGACGGCCCGGCCTATCGCACCGCCATGGCCCGGCTGGGCAGTTCGGTGCACATCGTCACCAGCGCGGGCCCCGCGGGCCGCGTCGGCCTGACCGCATCCGCCGTCTGCAGCGTGACCGACGATCCGCCCACGCTGCTGGTATGCCTGAACCGGCGCTCATCCGCCCATGATGCGGCGCTGGCCAACGGGGTGCTGTGCGTCAACACGCTGGCCGCCGGCCATGAAACCCTGTCGCGCCGGTTCAGCGGCGGCGACATGAGCGACCGATTCGCGGAAGGCACATGGAGCCAGCTGGAAACGGGTTCTCCGGTCCTGGAGAATGCGATGGCCGTGTTCGACTGCCGTATCGTCGATACCACGCGGCAAGGCACGCACACCGTCATGTTCTGCGAGGTCCTGGATTTGCGGACGGGCCAGGCACCGGCGGGCCTGTTCTATTTCTCCCGGACCTACCATGCACTGGGAGCCACGACCTAGGGGCGAAAAAAAACCCTGGCGCCAAACCAGGGTTTCTTGTCACAAAGCGCCCGCGCTTCAGTTGACGGCGTCTTTCAGCGCCTTGCCCGGACGGAACTTCGGCACCTTGGCCTTCTTGATCTTGATGGCTTCGCCGGTACGCGGGTTGCGGCCGGTGCGGGCCGCGCGAGCGCTCACCGCGAAAGTGCCGAAACCGACCAGCGTCACAGTGCCGCCCTTCTTGAGCGTCGTTTTCACCGCCCCCACCAGCGCATCCAGCGAACGGCCGGCAGCCGCCTTGGAAATATCGGCTTGCTTGGCAATGTGGTCGATAAGCTCGGTCTTGTTCATTAGGCCCCTCACAAGGTCTATCTGTGGAAAAAATTTCTGGTCCCGATGCATGCCTGCAAGGGGCACCCCCGATGAGCGACGTACCGCGCCGGAACTACACTTGCGCGTACGAAACGCAGACGGCTATTTAATCCTCGGGCAGAAAGTCGTGTCAAGGGAAACCCGCTGGAAAACCGCGTAAAACCTCATGTTTCCGCTTGTGACCAAAGAAAAGAGGGCGCTTGCGCGCCCTCTTGCTTGACCCAAGCCGCGGGATCAGTGCTTCATGACCGGATCCGTGGCGGCTCCGCCTTCAGCCGCCACATGGGCCTCGACCTTGGCCTCGACCTTCGCGGCCTCCTCCTCGGGCAAGGGCTCCGGCAGCCGCTCCAGTGCGAGTTCGAGCACCCGGTCGATCCAGCGGACCGGCACGATATCAAGATGATTCTTGACCGAATCCGGGATCTCCGCCAGATCCTTGGCGTTCTCTTCCGGAATCAGCACGGTCTTGATACCGCCCCGGTGCGCGGCCAGCAGCTTCTCTTTCAAGCCGCCGATCGGCAGGACCTCGCCGCGCAGCGTGATCTCGCCCGTCATCGCCACGTCGGCGCGCACGGGAATGCCCGTCAACGAGGAAACGATGGCCGTGGTGATCGCCGCTCCCGCGGACGGTCCGTCCTTGGGCGTGGCGCCTTCCGGCACGTGCACGTGCATGTCCTTCTTCTCGAACACCGCGTGATCGATGCCCAGCCGGCGGGCGCGCGAACGCACCACCGAGCGCGCGGCCTCGACCGACTCCTTCATCACGTCGCCAAGCGAGCCGGTACGCTGGATGGCGCCCTTGCCCGGCATGACCGCGACTTCGATCGTCAGCAGGTCGCCGCCCACTTCGGTCCACGCGAGTCCGGTCACCTGGCCGACCTGGTTTTCCTTCTCGGCCACGCCGAAGGTATAGCGGCGCACGCCCAGATAGTCGTTCAGGTTGTCGGCGGCGACGACCACTTGTTGCTTCTCGCCCTTGAGCAGCAGGCTCTTGACCACCTTGCGGCAGATCTTGCTGACCTCGCGCTCCAGCGCACGCACGCCCGCTTCACGGGTGTAGTAGCGCACGATATCGCGCAGGGCCGATTCCTCGACCTTGAGCTCCTCGGCCTTCAGCCCGTTGTTCTTCATCTGCTTGGGCAGCAGATGCTGCATGGCGATGTGCACCTTCTCGTCTTCGGTGTAGCCCGACAGGCGAATGACTTCCATCCGGTCCAGCAGTGCCGGCGGAATGTTCAGGGTGTTGCTGGTTGCCACGAACATCACGTCGGACAGGTCGAAGTCGACCTCGACGTAGTGGTCCTGGAAAGTGTGGTTCTGTTCGGGGTCCAGCACCTCGAGCAGCGCAGACGCCGGGTCGCCACGGAAATCCATGCCCATCTTGTCGACTTCGTCGAGCAGGAAGAGCGGATTGCGCGCGCCGACCTTCGACAGGTTCTGCAGGATCTTGCCCGGCATCGAACCGATGTAGGTACGACGGTGGCCACGGATCTCGGATTCGTCGCGCACGCCGCCCAGCGCCATCCGCACGAACTTGCGGTTGGTCGCCTTGGCGATCGACTGGCCGAGCGAGGTCTTGCCCACGCCCGGAGGGCCGACCAGGCACAGGATCGGCGCCTTGACCTTGTCCACGCGCTGCTGCACGGCCAGGTATTCAAGAATGCGTTCCTTGACCTTGTCGAGCCCGTAGTGGTCGTCGTTGAGCACCTCCTCCGCATGCGGCAGGGAGTTGTTGACCTTGCTCTTCCTCTTCCACGGCAGGCCGACCAGCGTGTCGATGTAGTTGCGCACCACGGTGGCCTCGGCCGACATGGGCGACATCAGCTTGAGCTTCTTGAGCTCCGCGTCGGCCTTCTTCTTGGCGTCCTTGGGCATGTGGGCGGCGATGATCTTCTTCTCGAGCTCCTCGAAATCGGCGCCGTCCTCGCCTTCGCCCAATTCCTTCTGGATGGCCTTGACCTGCTCGTTCAGGTAGTACTCGCGCTGGCTCTTCTCCATCTGCTTCTTGACGCGGCCGCGGATGCGCTTCTCGACCTGGAGAATGTCGATCTCGGTCTCAAGCTGGGCCAGCAGCGCTTCCAGGCGCTCGGAGGTGGAGAACACCTCGAGCATCTTCTGCTTCTGCTCCAGCTTCAACGGCAAGTGCGCGGCGATGGTGTCGGCCAGCCGGCCGGGCTCGTCGATGCCCGACAGCGAGGTCAGGATCTCGGGCGGGATCTTCTTGTTCAGTTTGACGTACTGGTCGAACTGCGACACGATCGCGCGCCGCAGGGCTTCGGTTTCCGAGCCCTGGCCACGATCGGGATCGATGGGTACCAGTTCGCAGGCGAAATGCGCGCCCAGATCGTCGATGCGGGTGATGCGGGCGCGCTGGGCGCCCTCGACCAGCACCTTGACCGTGCCGTCGGGCAGCTTGAGCATCTGGAGGATGCTGGCCAGGCAGCCGATTTCGTAGATATCGTCGGCCGAGGGTTCATCCTTGGCGGCCGACCGCTGGGCCACCAGCATGATGTTCTTGCCGGCTTCCATCGCGGCTTCCAGCGCCTTGATGGACTTGGGCCTCCCTACGAACAGCGGGATGACCATGTGCGGAAATACGACCACGTCGCGCAGCGGGAGCAGCGGCAACTCGATCGGTTCGGGAGGGAGTATCTGGCTCGCAGACATGATTCGTCCTCGAATTTGAATGCAATCAGGATGAGGGCGTAAACGTGGATTTCAAGCGTCGGCGGGCAACGAGGTCTGCTGGGACTGCCGGGTGCATGCCCTTTTCCCGCACCGCGTGCCCGGGAAAAAGGCATGAACCCGAAGAGAGGCGCAGAGTCATCATTCGCCCACAGGCCATTGATTTACACGCCATGGCCCAATGTAGCATATAGAGGGCCCCGCCCTACGCGCTGACGCGCCCCCCCCAGGGGGCGATGCGGGTGGACCGGAAGGGAAGCCCACCCCCACGCGGCCTTCGGCCGCTCCCCCTCAAGGGGGCGGCACTGGCGGACCGGCAAAGCCGGATCCGCGGTGCCCTGGAGCCGGGGAGGCTCGAAAAATGAAAACGGCCTTGCTTGCGCGCAAGGCCGTTATTCTTTTCCAACCCGACAGATGCTTGGCAATATCGCCAGTCCCCGCCAGCCCGTTGGTACCCCAGGATGCGGTGGATCCGGCTTTGCCGGTCCACCCGCATCGCCCCCCCGGGGGGCGCGCGTCAGCGCGTAGGGGGGGATCCTCTACTTATTGGCCACCTTGGGCTTGTCGCCGTAGATCAGGAGGGGGGCGCCCTCGCCGGTGACGGCGTTTTCGTCCAGGACGACCTTGACGACATTGCCCTGGGTGGGCAGTTCGTACATGGTATCAAGCAACGCGGCTTCGATGATGGAGCGCAGGCCACGGGCGCCGGTCTTGCGCTTGAGCGCTTTCTCGGCGATGGCCAGGAGCGCCTGGGGCCGGACATCCAGCTCGGCGCCTTCCATGGCCAGCAGCTTCTGGAACTGTTTGATCAGGGCGTTCTTGGGTTCGACCAGGATCTGGATCAGGGCTTCTTCGTTCAGCTCGTCCAGCGTCGCGACCACGGGCAAGCGGCCGACCAGTTCGGGGATGAGACCGAACTTGATCAGGTCCTCGGGCTCGACTTCGCCGAACAACGCGCTGACAGAACGTTCCGACTCGGCCTTGACCGAAGCACCGAAGCCGATGCCGGACTTCTCGGTACGGCCACGGATGACCTTCTCCAGCCCGTCGAATGCGCCGCCGCAGATGAACAGGATGTTGGTCGTGTCGATCTGCACGAAGTCCTGGTTGGGATGCTTGCGTCCGCCCTGCGGAGGAACCGAGGCGACAGTCCCTTCGATCAGCTTGAGCAGGGCCTGTTGCACGCCTTCGCCCGACACGTCGCGGGTGATGGACGGGTTGTCGGCCTTGCGCGAGATCTTGTCGATCTCGTCGATGTAGACGATGCCGCGCTGGGCCTTTTCCACATCGTAATTGCAGTTCTGCAGCAGCTTCTGGATGATGTTCTCGACGTCTTCGCCCACGTAGCCGGCTTCGGTCAGCGTGGTGGCGTCGGCGATCACGAACGGCACGTTCAACAGGCGGGCCAGCGTCTGGGCCAGCAGCGTCTTGCCCGAGCCCGTGGGCCCGATCAGCAGGATGTTGCTCTTGGACAGCTCGACGTCGTCCGCCTTGCCACCCGCGTGGCGTATGCGTTTGTAGTGGTTGTACACCGCCACCGACAGGATCCGCTTGGCCCGGATCTGCCCGATCACGTACTGGTCGAGGATCTCCTTGATCTCGGCCGGCGTGGGCAACTCGGACTTGGCGCCGGTCTTGACGTCGGCCGCCACTTCGTCGCGAATGATGTCGTTGCACAGGTCGATGCACTCATCGCAAATGAACACCGACGGTCCGGCGATCAGCTTGCGAACCTCATGCTGGCTCTTGCCGCAAAACGAGCAATAGAGCAGCTTTTCGTTCGACCCTTTCTTTTCCGACATGCTCAACCCTGTTCGGTACGACTGCTGAAGACTTTGTCGATCAGGCCATACGATAGCGCATCGGCCGCCGACATGAAATTGTCGCGCTCGGTGTCCACCGCGATGCGTTCCATCGGCTGGCCGGTGTTCTCCGCCAGGATCCGGTTCAGGCGCTCGCGCAGGTACAGGATCTCGCGCGCGTGGATCTCGATGTCGGTCGCCTGGCCCTGGGCACCGCCCGAGGGCTGGTGGATCATGATGCGGGAATTGGGCAGCGAGATCCGCTTGCCCTTGGCGCCGGCGGCCAGCAGGAACGCGCCCATGCTGGCGGCCAGGCCGGTGCAGAGCGTGGCCACGTCAGGCTTGACGAACTGCATGGTGTCGTAGATGGCCATGCCCGCATACACCGACCCGCCGGGCGAGTTGATGTAGAGCGAGATGTCCTTCTCGGGGTTTTCCGACTCCAGGAACAGCAGCTGGGCCACGATCAGGTTGGCGGTGGCATCGGCCACCGGACCAACCAGGAAAATGATCCGCTCTTTCAGCAGACGCGAGTAGATGTCGTACGCACGCTCGCCCCGGCCGGACTGTTCGATCACCATCGGCACATAGCCGAGGGCCTTGGGACCGAGCGACTCGGCCCCGTACATGGATGCGTAGAAATCTACGAAGCGTTGCATCAGGCAGTTCCCATCAAATCATCGAAGGAGACTTGCTCGTCCTTGACCTGGGCCTTGGACAGCACGTGCTGGACGACGTTGTCCTCGAGCACGATGGCCTCGATTTCGGCCAGGCGCGACTTGTCCGTCAGATAGTAGCGCACGACTTCCTCGGGCTTCTCGTAGCTCTGCGCGAAGTCCTCGATGCGGGCGCGGATCTGGTCGGGCTTGGCCTTGAGGTTCTCGGCCTTGACCAGTTCCGAGACCAGCAGGCCCAGGCGCACGCGGCGCTCGGATTCGGAGGCGAAGGCCTCGGCCGGGATCGGCAGCTTGTCGGCGTTGGGCACGCCGCGCTGGCGCAGGTCCTCGCGGGCGGCCTCGATGCGGCGCTCGGTGTCGTCGCTGACCAGGGCCTTGGGAATGTCGAAGGTGGCCGCCTTGGCCAGCGCGTCCATCACGCTCGACTTGGTGCGGGCCTGCGTGCGGCTGCGCACTTCGCGCTCGAGGTTGGCGCGGATGTCGGCGCGCAGTTTTTCGACGTCGCCTTCGGCCTGGCCCAGTTGCTTGGCGAACTCGGCGTCGACCCCGGGCAGCACGCCCTCTTCCACTTTCTTGACCGTGATGGTGAACTCGGCGGTCTTGCCGGCCACTTCGGCCGAACCGTAGTCGGCCGGGAACGCCAGCGGGAACACCTTGGTCTCGCCCGCCTTCATGCCGCGCGCGGCAGCCTCGAACTCAGGCAGCATGCGGCCCTGGCCGAGCACGAACGGGAAGTCCTCGGCAGTACCGCCCTGGAATGCAACGCCGTCGATGGTGCCGGCGAAATCCAGCGTCACGCGATCGTCGTCGCCCGCGGCGCGGCCTTCGCGCTCTTCGAAGGTCACGCGCTGCTTGCGCAGGATGTCGACCGTGCGATCGACCTCGGCATCACCCACCTCGCTCTTGGCGCTGGTGATTTCCAGGGCCGACAGATCGGGAATGGCGACTTCCGGGTAGACCTCGAACGTGGCGCTGAAGGCGACCACATCATCGGCCACGCCGTCGGTCTTGGGCTCGACCGACGGTGAACCCGCCAGACGCAGCTTGGACTCGGCCACGATCTTTTCCAGCGCGTCGCCAATCTTGGCATTCAGCACTTCCATGCGCACTTCCGGCCCATAGGTACGGGCCAGCATGGGCAACGGCACCTTGCCAGGCCGGAACCCGGGCATCTTGGCGGTGCGGGCCAGGCGCTTGAGGCGCGTTTCGACTTCTTTTTCGATATCGGCCACCGGCACGGAAAGATCAACGCGCCGTTCGAGCCCCGACAGGGTTTCAACCACAGGCTGCATGCAAAAACCTATATATTGAGTATGTGTAATCGACAGAACCGGACACCCGCGCCGCGAGAGGCACCGCAACCAGAGATCGATCCGGGCATTCGCGAATTGTGCCACAGCCCCCATGCGGCGCTGCGGCGCCGTACGGAGGCTCCGGAAGCAGCCTTGCCGGCCGCGGCCGGACACCGCCAGGGTTGTTCAAACTTGTGGTGCGACCGAGAGGAATCGAACCTCCACAGGATTTCTCCCGACAGGACCTAAACCTGTTGCGTCTACCAATTTCGCCACGGTCGCACATCAGAAACCGGATTGTAACCCGAGTCTCCGAAAAGGCCTGGACGGCCTGCCCCTCCGGCCCGCCAACCATTGTTTTCCCTTGCCTCGGGCGATCCGGCCCCTTCAGGGCGGCTGTTTACCGTTCTTGATCATCCTCTCCAAAACGTTGGGATAGATTGCGATTGCAATCCCGCAACGCTTTCTTACCCGCAATGATAGAAACCCACACGCCGGAAGTCGCCGTCCTGCTCGGAGAGACCGGCCGCGATTACGAGATCGCGGACGAATTGATGCGCGCCGGCTTCAGCGTCTACGTCTGCACCAGTTCCCAGGAAGTGCACGCGCTGCTGCGGGCGGGCAAGAACCCCGTGGTGCTGGCCGACGCGGCGCGGGCAACCGCGTTCGACAGCTACCCGCTGACCCGTCTCGTCTATGTCCCCCCCAAACCCGGCGGCCACGGCGCGGACACGCCCCAGGTGGAGGTCCGGGTGCTCGGCGCCGCTCCCAACGCGGAACTGTCCCCCATCCTGCGCGCCATGCGGCGCCACCTCGCCGTCACCGCGCCGCGCCTGCCCGAACCGTCGCCCGAGACGCCCACCCCGGCGCTCTGGCTGCTGTCCACGCCACCGCGCCGCCTGACGAGCCCGGAAGGCCGCAGCCTGCCGCTGACCCTGACCGAATGGCAGTTCGTCAGCCACATTTTCAGCGAGCGCAACCGCACCCTGACCTTCGCCCAGTGGCAGGCCGTTTCGGCCAAGGACGGCGAGCGCCAGTTGCACAACGTCGCGGTCCTGGTGAGCCGGTTGCGCCGCAAGGCGCAGCGGCACGGCCTCACCCTGCCTCTGGAAGCCGTCCGGGGCGTGGGCTATTCCTTCACGCAGCCCTGCGGGGACTTCGCGGCACCCGGGCAGGCCGGCTAGGACGGCCGCCGGGGCCACTTTTCATCTTGGGGCGGCCCGGCGGGGAAAAATGCCCCCAACGCTTGCCGCGACGCGGCGGCGCTGCCCCCGGAGGGGGCGCTTTTTGCCTTGGGGCGGCCCGGCGGCAAAATGGCGGGCCCGAGGTTACAATCGCGGCCATGAATCCTCGTCTCGGGCTGCTCCAGCCCTATCCCTTCGAAAAACTGCGCGCGCTGTACGCCAATGTCGTGCCGCCCGCCGGCCTGCGCCCCGTCGGCCTGTCCATCGGCGAGCCCAAGCACGCCACGCCGGCGTTCATCGAGGACGCCATCCGGCAGAACCTGTCCGGGTTGTCCGGCTATCCGCCGACCAAGGGCTCGCCCGCGCTGCGCGCCGCCATCGCCGGATGGCTGGAGCGGCGCTATGGGCTGCCGGCCATCGATCCCGACACGCAGGTATTGCCCGTCCTGGGTTCTCGCGAGGCCTTGTTCGCCTTCGCGCAGGTGGTGATCGACGGCGCGCGGCAACCCCGGGTGCTGTGCCCCAATCCGTTCTACCAGATCTACGAAGGCGCCGCGCTGCTGGCCGGCGCCCGCCCCACCTTCGTCAACGCCGACCCGGCGCGCAACTTCGGCTGCGACTGGGCATCGGTATCGCCCGCCGAATGGAGCGAGACCCGGCTTGCCTACGTCTGCTCGCCCGGGAACCCGGCGGGCAACGTCATGGGCCTGGACGAATGGAAGTACCTGTTCGAGCAGGCCGACAAATACGGTTTCATCATCGCCTCCGACGAGTGCTATTCCGAGATCTACCTGGACGAGGCCGAGCCCCCGCTGGGCGCGCTCGAAGCGGCCCACCGCCTGGGGCGCGGCGACTTCCACAACATCGTGGTGTTCTCCAGCCTGTCCAAGCGCTCGAACGTGCCCGGCATGCGTTCCGGCTTCGTGGCGGGCGACGCCAGGCTGCTGGCGCAGTTCCTGCTGTACCGGACCTATCATGGCAGCGCCATGAGCGACGTGGTCTCGGCGGCCAGCATCGCGGCCTGGAGCGACGAAGACCACGTGCGCGAGAACCGGCGCATGTACCGCGAGAAATTCGACGCGGTCCTGCCCATCCTGCAGGACGCGATGGACATCCAGCGCCCCCAGGCCTCGTTCTACCTCTGGCCGCGCACGCCCATCGACGACGCCGAGTTCACCCGCGGCCTGCTGGCGCAGGAGAACGTCACGGCCCTGCCGGGCAGCTACCTCGCGCGCGAGACCCCCGCCGGCAACCCGGGCGCCAACCGCCTGCGCCTGGCTCTGGTGGCGCCCCTGGACGAATGCGTCGAGGCGGCCCACCGCCTGGCGCGCTACGCCCGCTCGCTGCCAACCACCCGCATCGCATAAACAACACCCATACCGCATGTAAACACACCCCGCTACCCAGGGCACAGCGGATCCGGCTCCGCCGGTCCGCCAGTGCCGCCCCCTCGGGGGGCGCGCGCAAGCGCGTAAGGGGGGGTCCTTTTTTGGATATCCGACCATGAGCCAAGACCTCAAGACCGTCATCGAACAAGCCTGGGAAGACCGCGCCTCGCTGTCGCCCGCCGCCGCCCCCGCCGCCGTCCGCGAAGCCGTCGAGCACGTCCTCGCCGGACTGGACAAGGGCGAACTGCGCGTGGCCGAGAAGCAGAACGGCGACTGGACCGTCCATCAATGGATCAAGAAGGCGGTGCTGCTGTCCTTCCGCCTCGAGGACAACGTCGTGATGGGCACCGGCCCCGGCAGCGCGCTGCAGTTCTACGACAAGGTGCCGAGCAAGTTCGCCGGCTACAGCGACGCCGACTTCAAGCAAGGCGGCTTCCGCGTGGTGCCGCCGGCCGTCGCGCGCCGCGGCTCCTTCATCGCCCGCAACGCGGTGCTGATGCCCTCGTACGTCAACATCGGCGCCTACGTGGACGAAGGCACCATGGTCGACACGTGGGCCACCGTGGGCTCGTGCGCCCAGATCGGCAAGAACGTCCACCTGTCGGGCGGCGTAGGCATCGGCGGCGTGCTGGAACCCCTGCAGGCCAACCCCACCATCATCGAAGACAACTGCTTCATCGGCGCGCGCTCGGAAGTCGTCGAAGGCGTGATCGTGGAAGAAAACTCGGTGCTGTCCATGGGCGTGTTCATCGGCCAGAGCACCAAGATCTACAACCGCGAGACCGGCGAGATCCTGTATGGCCGCGTCCCCTCGGGCTCGGTGGTCGTACCGGGCAACCTGCCGTCGGCCGACGGCAAGTACAGCCTCTACTGCGCCGTCATCGTCAAGCGCGTCGACGCGCAGACCCGCGCCAAGACCAGCATCAACGACCTGCTGCGCGCCTGACCCCCGGACCTTGGAACAGACCCGCCATGACCACTCCCGTCCTGTCCCTGGTTGAAGAACTGATCCGCCGTCCCTCGGTCACGCCCGAGGACGAAGGCTGCCAGGCCCTGCTGGCCCAACGCCTGGCGGCGCTCGGCTTCGCCTGCGAAACCATCGCTGGCGCCGGGGTGGTCAATCTGTGGGCGCGGCGCGGCGCCGAAGGACCGCTGGTCGTCTTCGCCGGCCACACCGACGTGGTGCCTCCCGGCCCGCGCGAGCAGTGGCATACCGACCCGTTCGTGCCCACCCTGGTCGACGGGAACCTGTACGGCCGCGGGTCGGCCGACATGAAAAGCTCGATCGCGGCCTTCGTGGTCGCGGCCGAGGAATTCATCGCCCACCATCCCGACCACCCCGGTTCGATCGGCCTGCTGATCACCTCGGACGAGGAAGGGCCGGCCACCGACGGCACCGTCAAGGTCTGCGAACAGCTCGTGGCCCGTGGCGAACGGCTGGACTACTGCATCGTGGGCGAGCCCACCTCGTCCGTGCAACTGGGCGACACCATCAAGAACGGCCGCCGCGGATCGCTGTCCGGGCGGCTGGTGGTCAAGGGTATCCAGGGCCATGTCGCCTATCCGGAAAAGGCCCGCAACCCCATCCATCAATGCGCGGGCGCGCTGGCCGAGCTCGCGGCCACCGAATGGGACCGCGGCAACGAGTACTTCCCGCCCACCACGTTCCAGATCTCCAATTTCCACAGCGGCACGGGCGCCACCAATGTCGTGCCTGGCGAAGCCTTCATCGATTTCAATTTCCGCTTTTCCACCGCCAGCACCGCCGACGACCTGAAGAGCCGCGTGCTCGCGGTCCTCGACCGGCATCAGCTCGAATACACGCTGGACTGGACCCTGAGCGGCATGCCCTTCCTGACGCCGCGCGGCACGCTATGCAGCGCGCTCACCGACGCCATCGTCGCCGAGCTCGGCATCGAGGCTCAGCTGTCCACGACCGGCGGCACCTCCGACGGCCGCTTCATCGCCCGGATCTGCCCCCAGGTGGTTGAATTCGGCCCGGTCAACGCGACCATCCACAAGGTCAACGAGCACATCGCCGTGGACAGCCTGGAGCCGCTGAAAAACATTTACCGGCGGACGCTGGAAGCGCTACTGGTCCGCTAGCGCCACGCCCGGAACCCTCCCCATGCCCCCTACCGATTTCCATTCCCTGCGCACGGTGCGCGACCTGATCCGCTACGCCGTGAGCCGCTTCAACGCCGCCGGCATCGCGCTGGGGCATGGCACGCTGGACGTCTACGACGAAGCGGCCTACCTGGTCCTGCACACGCTGCACCTGCCCGTCGACCGGCTCGAGCCCTTCATCGACGCCGCCGTGCTGGGCGACGAGCGCGAAGCGGTGCTCCGTATCATCGACCGCCGCATCGACGAACGCCTGCCCGCGCCCTACTTGACCAACGAAGCCTGGCTGCGCGGCCGCCGCTTCTACGTGGACGAGCGCGTCATCGTGCCCCGCTCCTACATCGCCGAGCTCCTGGACGACGGCCTGGCGCCGTGGATCGACGATCCCTACGCCGTGGAATGGGCGCTGGACATGTGCACCGGTTCAGGCTGCCTGGCCATCGCGGCGGCGGAGACTTTTCCGCATGCGCAGGTCGATGCGGTGGACCTCTCCAAGGATGCGCTGGAGGTAGCCCGCATCAACGTGGATGACTACGGCCTGCAGGATCGCGTCGCGCTGCACCAGTCGAACCTGTTCGAGAAGCTGCCTCCCGCGCAGTACGACCTGATCCTGTGCAATCCCCCCTACGTCAATACCGACTCCATGAACGCGCTGCCGGCGGAGTACCGCCACGAACCCAGCCTCGCGCTGGCCGGGGGCGCGGACGGCATGGATCTCATCCGGCCGCTGCTCGCGCAGGCGGCCGGATTCCTCCAGCCCGACGGCATCCTGGTGCTGGAACTGGGTCACGAGAAGGGCTATTTCGAGCAGGCCTTTCCCCATCTGGACCCGGTATGGCTGAGCACCTCCGGCGGCGACGACAAGGTGCTGCTGCTCAGGCAGGATCAGTTGCAATGAAAGCTCCCCCCTACGCGCTGACGCGCGCCCCCCGGGGGGCGAAACCGGCGGACTGGCGGAGCCAGATCCGCGGTTTCCTGGGGTACTGCCAGACTGATGAAGAACGGCGTTTTCGCCGGTCGGCGCGGGGAAGCGTCGAAACAAGGTGGTCCCCTCAGTGATACGAGCATCAGGCATTACTCTGCGGCGCGGCACCAAGGTGCTGCTGGACAGCACCGATTTCGTGGTCCACCCTGGCGAGCGCGTCGGCATCGTGGGGCCCAACGGCGCAGGCAAGTCCACGCTGTTCGCGCTATTGAACGGACAACTGGAGCCGGACGCGGGCAACCTGGACATCCCGGCCAGTTGGCGCATCGCGTCGATCGCGCAGGAAATCCACGACACCGATCGCGAGGCGCTGGAATTCGTCATCGACGGCGATATACGCCTGCGCCGCCTGCAGGCCGAGCGCGCCGCGGTCGACGTCGACCGCGACGGACTGCGGCTGGCCGAACTGGAAGCCGAGCTGGCCGACGCGGGCGCGTTTTCGGCACAGTCGCGCGCCGAACAGCTGTTGGTGGGCCTGGGCTTCGCCCAGGAGGAATTCCGGCAACCGGTGGCGAGTTTCTCGGGCGGCTGGCGCATGCGCCTGAACCTGGCGCGCGCGCTGATGGCGCCGTCCGATCTCCTGCTGCTGGACGAACCCACCAACCACCTGGACCTGGACGCCATGCTGTGGCTGGAGCGCTGGCTGGCGGCCTACCCCGGCACCGTGCTGGTGATCTCGCACGACACCGAGTTCCTGGACGCGGTGGCCCGGACCATCCTGCATTTCGACCAGGGCAAACTGGTACGTTACAAGGGCGGCTACGAGGACTTCCTGACCCAGCGCGCCGAACGGCTGCGGCAGAATCAGATCGCCTACGACAAACAGCAACGCGAAGCCGCCCACCTGCAAAGCTTCATCGACCGCTTCAAGGCCAAGGCCAGCAAGGCCAAGCAGGCCCAGAGCCGGGTCAAGGCGCTGGCGCGGATGCAGGTCCTGGCGCCCATGCGCGCGGCGGCGGGGATCGATATCAGCATCCCCTCGCCCGACCACATGCCCGATCCGCTGCTGTCGCTGGACGGCGTGCGCGCCGGCTATCCCGCCGCGCCCATCCTGGATGGCGTCAAGCTATCGGTGCGCGCCGGCGCGCGGATCGGCATCCTGGGCGCCAACGGCGCGGGCAAGAGTACGCTGGTCAAGACCCTGGCGGGCGAAATCGCCCCGCTGGGCGGCGAGCGCAAAGAGGCTCGCGGCCTGGCGGTCGGCTACTTCGCCCAGCACCAGCTCGACATGCTGGATGCCGAGGCCACGCCGCTCCTGCACCTGGCCCGCCTGGCCCCCGAGACACGCGAGCAGGACCTGCGCAACTACCTGGGCGGCTTCGGCTTCTCCGGCGATTTCGCGATGGCCAAGGTCGGCCCCATGTCGGGAGGCGAAAAAGCGCGCCTGGCGCTGGCGCTGGTCGTCTGGAAAAAACCTAACCTGTTGTTGCTGGACGAACCCAGCAACCACCTGGACGTCGACACCCGCGAGGCCTTGACCGAAGCGCTGGCCGAGTTCGAAGGCACCATGCTGCTGGTCTCGCACGACCGCCATCTGCTGCGGACCACGGTGGACAGCTTCTGGATCGTCGCCGATGGCGGCGTGCACGAGTTCGACGGCGACCTGGAGGACTACCGCGACTGGCTGGCCCGGCGCCAGAGCGGCAACGCGGCCGCCTCGCCGGCCGATGCCGTACCTGCCGACGGCGGCCTCGACCGCAAGACGCAGCGGCGGCTCGAGGCCGAAACCCGGCAGCGCCTGTCGATCTTGCGCAAACCGCTGGAGACCCGGCTCAAGAAGCTGGAAGAAGAGATGCAGAAGCTGGAATCTCGCAAGCGCGAACTGGACCAGCTCATCGCCGACCCCGGCCTGTACGAGGATGCCCGCCGGGACGAGTGCCGCCGCGTGCTGGCCGAGCATGGCGACCTGCAGAAACGGCTGGGCGAGATCGAGGAAGCCTGGCTGGGACTACAGGAAGAACTCGAGGCCATCCAGGCCTGAGGCGTCCGCGCCGCCGGCGCGAGCGCCCCGGGCCCCGCCCCTAGACGTTCATCACGCTGACGGCGCGCGTATTCAGGTAGGCTTCCACCGCCTCCGGCCCGCCTTCCGAGCCGAAACCCGAATCCTTGATCCCGCCGAACGGCATCTCGGCCGTCGGGATGGCCGGCATGTTGACGAACAGCATGCCGACCTCGACCTTGCGGGAAATCAGGTCGGCGTTCTTCAACGAACTCGTGAACGCGTAGCCGGCCAGTCCGTACGAAAGCCGGTTCGCCTCGGCAATCGCCTCGTCCAGCGTGTTGAAGGCGCGGATGGCGGCAACGGGCCCGAAGGGTTCGTCATTGAAGATGCGGGCATCGAGCGGCACGTCGGTCAGCACGGTCGGCTCCCAGAAATTGCCGATCTCGCCCATGCGCTTGCCGCCGGCCAGCACCTGCGCTCCCTTCTGGACCGCGTCGTCCAGGAAGCCGGACATGGCGGCCAGGCGGCGGGGATTGGCCAGCGGACCCATCTGCGTCCCCTCGGCCAGGCCGTCGGCAACCCGCAGGCCCTTCGCCCACTTCGCCAGCTCGGCGGCGAATTCGGCGCGCACGCTTTCATGGACCAGGAAACGCGTCGGCGAGATGCAGACCTGGCCGGCATTGCGGAACTTGGCGCCGCCGGCGGACTTCACGGCCAGGGCGACATCCGCATCCTCGCAGACGATGACCGGCGCGTGGCCGCCCAACTCCATGGTCACGCGCTTCATGTGCTGGCCGGCCAGGCCGGCGAGCTGCTTGCCGACCGCGGTCGAGCCCGTGAACGTGATCTTGCGGATGGCCGGATGCGGGATCAGGAAACCCGAGATCTCGGCCGGATCGCCATAGACCAGCCCCAGGACGCCCGGCGGCAGGCCGGCATCCTGGAAGGCACGGATCAAGGCGGCCGGCGCGGCCGGGGTTTCCTCGGGCGCCTTGACCACCACGGAGCAGCCAGCGGCCAATGCCGGCGCCAGCTTGCGCACCACCTGGTTGATCGGGAAATTCCACGGCGTGAACGCCGCCACCGGTCCGACCGGATCCTTGAGGACCATCTGGCGCTGCGCCAGGCTGCCGCGCGAGGGCACGATGCGGCCGTACACCCGGAAGCCTTCTTCGGCGAACCACTCGATGATGTCGGCGGCGGCCAGCGTCTCGCCCTTGGATTCGGCCAGCGGCTTGCCGTTTTCCTGGGTCATCAGCGGCGCGATGTCTCCCGCCCGCTCACGCATCAGGGCGGCGGCCTTGCGCATGATGTCGCTGCGCTTGGCGGCGGTCATCTCGCTCCAGGTGACGAAGCCCCGCCGCGCCGCCTCGACCGCCTGTTCGAGGTCCACGCGGCCGGCGTGGGCGACACGGCCGATTTCCTTGCCGGTGGCGGGATTCACCACGGCAAGGGTCTTGCCGCCGGCGGCATCCCTCCACTGGCCGTCGATGAAGAGCTGGGTATCCGTGTAGGTCGTAGCGTGTGGCATGTCGGTGATTCCTTTGCGTATCGAGGCTGGGGCGCCCTCCTGCGTCGATCGGAGCAGGCGTACCACGAAGAGCATAGATCGCAATGCCCGCTTCGCCATAAATATCTTTACATTAAGATTCTTAATGATAAGATAACTGCACGTTCCCCCACCACAGGACATGCATCGTGCAAGCCAGGATCAGTCGCCTAGAAGGCACCCCCTACCAGCAGCAACGCGCCTTTTCGCCCGCCGTCGTCTCCGAAGGCGGCCGCACCATCTGGCTCGCGGGGCAGACCACCACCCAAGACCTGCAAGGGCAAGACATCTCCGGCCAGTTCGAGGCCCAGGTGCGCACATGCTTCGCGCTGATCCAGGGCACCCTGGCCCGCTGCGACGCGGACCTGCGCAACCTGGTCTGGATGACGGTGTTCATCGACGACCCCCGCCATGGCGACCGCTTCGTCGATATCCGCTCCGAGCTGCTCGGCAGCACCGGTTTCCCCGCCAGTACCCTGATCACGGTGTCGCATTTCGCCCGTCCGGGCATCGTGGTCGAAATCCAGGCCATCGCCGTGGTCTGACCCCGCCCCGCGCCATCCAGGAGACTTCCATGTCAGGCCGCGCTTTCCTTGCCCTGTTCGCCAGTTCGCTTTGCCTTGCCGCTCACGCGGACACCTATCCCAGCAGGAACGTCACGCTGGTCGTCACCAGCGGCGCCGGTTCCTCGGCCGATATCCTGTCCCGCATCATCGGCGTGGACCTGTCCCGCCGCCTGGGACACACCATCGTGGTCGACAACCGGCCGGGCGCAGGCGGCAACATCGCCGGCGAACTGGTCGCCAAGGCGCCCGCCGACGGCCATACCCTGCTCCTGGCCTCGATCAGCACGCACGGCATCAACCCCTGGCTCTATGCCCGCATGCCCTTCGATCCCGTCAAGGACTTCACGCCGATCGGTATGGTGGCCTCCAATCCCAACGTGCTGGTGGTGGCGGCCAAATCGCCCATCCGCTCGATCCCCGATCTCGTCGCCGCGGCCCGCAAGGCGCCGGACCTCGCGTACTCGTCCGGCGGCAGCGGCACCTCGCAGCACCTGGCCGGCGAGATGTTCGCGTCGCAGGCTGGCATCAAGCTGATGCACGTGCCCTACAAGAGTGCGCCGCAAAGCATGAACGCGGTGCTGGCGGGCGACGTGGCCATGACCTTTCTCAGTGTCCCGGTCGCCGCCGGCCAGATCCAGGCCGGCCAGTTGCGCGCGCTGGGGCTGACTTCGGCCCGGCGGCTGGCCAGCCTGCCGGACGTTCCCCCTATCGCCGGGCAAGGCCTGCCAGGCTTCGACGTCTCGGCCTGGTTCGGCCTCGTGGCGCCGGCGGGCACGCCGCAGCCCGTGGTCGACAAGCTAAACCGGGTGTTGCAGGAAACCCTGCGGGACCCGGCCGTGCGCGAGAAACTCGAAGGCCAGGGCATGGAAATCCTGGGCGGCACGCCGGAACAGTTCTCGCGGTTGATACGCAGCGAGATCGACCGCTGGGGCCCGGTGGTCCGCGCCTCCGGCGCCGCCGTCAACTGAGGCTCGCCATGGCGATCGATCCCCTGCGCGTGGCCGTGTTCGACGGCGGATGGAACCTGCCCCTGTGGGCCGGCATCGACCAGGGCTTCTTCGCGA
This sequence comes from Pigmentiphaga sp. MLSB6-MA01, assembly GCF_058793475.1. Lineage (NCBI taxonomy): Bacteria > Pseudomonadati > Pseudomonadota > Betaproteobacteria > Burkholderiales > Alcaligenaceae > Pigmentiphaga > Pigmentiphaga sp. MLSB6-MA01. The sequence continues at coordinate 31,758 of NZ_JBXAFV010000013.1, forward strand.
GCCATGGGGTGCCCATCGAACTCCACTACGTCGGCGGCTCGGCCGAACTGGTCGAGGGCCTGCTGCGTGACGAGGTCCGGATCGCCATCGCCGGCATCGACAATCTCGTGGCCTACCAGGAAGGCCATGCCCGCATCCCCGGCACCCGCCCCGACCTGGTGGCCTTCCTGGGCGGCGACCGGGGCTTTCTGAGCCTGGTCGCGGCGCCCGGCATCCAGGGCTACGACGACCTGCGCGGCAGGACCCTGTCGGTGGACGCATTGTCCACCGGCTTTGCCTTCGTGCTGCGCGAGCTGCTGGCCACGCACGGCATCCCGGCCCACGAGGTCGAGATCGTACCCGCCGGCGGCACCAGCCAGCGCTACGCGGCCTTGCTGGCGGGCCGGCACGCGGCCACGCTGTTGCGCACGCCCTACGAACTGCTGGCGCAGGAAGCCGGCTGCCGCATCCTTCCGGGCGCGGCCTGGCTGGACGGCTACATGGGATCGGCCGCCTTCTGCCGACGCGCCTGGGCGGCCACATCGAGCGATACGCTCAGGGCGTTCGCGCGCGCCTACCGTACCTCGCTGGACTGGCTCGTCCTGCCGAACACGGGCTCACGCGCCGCCGCCCTGCTGCGCGAACACGCGCGGGATCTCGACCCGGCACTGAGCGAACGCGCCCGCGACGTGCTGCTGGCACCCGGCACCGGTCTCATCCGCGATCTGCGCCCCGTCATGGCCGGCATCGCCACCGTGCTGGCGCTGCGCAACCGCCACGCCGGCCAGGCCGTGGCGCTGCGCGACCCGGCGCGATATGTGGACCTGGGCTACCTGCCGGAGATATGAACCGCCGGGTGGAACCGGCCGGCGCGCGCCTCGTGATAGAGTTCGACGCAACCGAACCGGCATCAAGAGTCCGTCCCTTGCCCCCAGCGTCTCCCACCACTCCGCGGCGCGATTCCGTCCAGCAACTGCTGGACGACTGGAAACGCGAACGTCCCGATCTGGATCCCTGGCCGCTGGGCATCATCGGCCGCCTGTCGCGCCTGTCCACGCACATGGTGCGACACGCCGAGGAATGGCTCGCGCCCATGGGGCTGACCTGGGAGACCTTCAGCCTGATCGTCACCTTGCGCCGCTGCGGCCCGGAGTTCGCGCTCAAGCCTTCGGACCTGATCAAGGTATCGCTGCTGACCTCGGGCGCGGTCACCAACCGCATCGACCGCGTCCAGGCACGCGGCCTGGTCGTGCGCGAACCGGACCCCAACGACCGCCGCGGCGTGATCGTCCGGCTCACGCCCGAAGGCAAGGCGCTCGCCGACGAAGCCATCGCCCGCCACTTCGACGCGATGGCCGGGCTGCTGCGCCCGCTCGGCCGCCAGGAAGCGGACAAGCTGGCCGCGATGCTGAGCACGCTGCTGTTCGCCATCGAGGCGCGCGACTGAGGCCTCAGGCCGACACCTCGACCGCCTGGGTGGCCAGCAGCAACTGCGCCGCCACCGACACCGCGATGATCCCCGGCAGCTTGCCCGCGATCGCCGGTAGCCCGATCGGACACACCAGTGAAGCGATGCCTGCCTCGCCCATGCCTCGCGCGCGCAGGCGCCGCTCGAAAGTCACGCGCTTGGTGGCCGAGCCGATAAGCCCGCAATAGGCGGCATCGCCCCGCTCCAGCACGGCGCGCACGATGTCGAAATCGAGCGCATGGCTGTGGGTCATGACGAGGTGCATGACGCCGGCCGCCGCGTCGGCGACCTCGGCCGCGAGGTCGTCGACCTGGACGGTCTCGACCTGTCCGGGCAGCGGATGCGGAAAAACGTTTTCGCGGGTGTCCAGCCACCGTATCCGGAACGGCAGCGGCAGCATGACATGCACCAGCGCCCGCGCCACGTGCCCGGCGCCATACAGCCACAGCTCGTGCGGCCGCGCCTCCAGCCCTTCCAGCCGCGGCAAGGCATCGCCCGCATCCGCCAGCACCGAGAAGCGCAGCTCCACGCTGCCGCCACAGCACTGGCCCAGCGTGGGGCCAAGCGCGACGCGGCGCGTCTGCTCGACCATGGAACCGGCCTCGGCTTGCCGCAACAGCGACCGCGCGTGCGCGATGGCTTCGTATTCCAGGTGGCCGCCGCCTATGGTGCCGGCAAAGCCGTCGCCACCGACCAGCAGCGCCGCGTCGGTGCCGCGCGGGACGCTGCCCCGCACCTCCAGCACGCGGACCAGGCACACAGGCTGGCCACGCGCCGCGCGGGCGAAATCAGCCAGCCCTTCGGGCAGCAGCGCGGTATGGGTCATTGCTCCACGGCCCGCAGCACGGCCTCGGGCGTCGCGGGCGCCGACAAAGGCACGAGCGGCATGCGCCCACGCTCGCTGCGAGCCGCCGCCACCGCTTCGCGTATGGCGAAGAAAGCGGCAAAGCCCAGCATCAAAGGCGGTTCGCCCACGGCCTTGGAACCGTAGACATTGTCCTCGCGGTTGGGCTCGGACCAGAGTTCGACATGGAAGTCGTCCGGCACGTCGCCCGAGGTCGGAATCTTGTAGGTGGACGGCGCATGCGTGGCCAGCGTGCCATCCGGCTTCCAGACCAGTTCCTCGGACGTCAGCCAACCCACCCCCTGCACGAAACCGCCCTCGATCTGGCCCAGGTCGATCGCCGGATTGATGGAGCGGCCCACGTCGTGCAGGATATCCACGCGCAGCACGCGCATCTCGCCGGTCAGCGTGTCGACCGCGACCTCGGTGGCCGCCGCGCCATAGGCGAAGTAGTAGAACGGGCGGCCGCGCATGGTCTTGTGGTCGTAGTGGATCTTGGGCGTGGCGTAGTAGCCGTCCGACCACAGCGACACGCGCGCGGCATACGCCGCCTTGGCCACGGCCACGAAATCGAGTTCGGCGCCCGGCACGAGCACCTTGCCGCCGCGTATCGACACCTGGCCCATCTCCACGCCGCGCGTGCGGGCGACATGGGCGCGCAAGCGGTCGCGCACCTCGCGCGCCGCGAACTCGGCTGCCCGGCCGTTCAGGTCGGTGCCGCTGGAGGCGGCGGTGGCCGAAGCATTGGGCACCCGGCCGGTGTCGGTGGCGGTGATGCGCACCCACGCCAGCGGCACCCCCAGCGTATCGGCCACGATCTGGCACACTTTGGTGTGCAGCCCCTGCCCCATCTCGGTTCCACCGTGGTTCACCGTGACCGAACCGTCGGTATAGACGTTCACCAACGCGCCGGCCTGGTTGAACAGGGTGGCCGTGAACGAGATGCCGAACTTCACCGGCGTCAGGGCCAGGCCGCGCTTGATCACCGGACTGTCGGCGTTCCAGCGCGCGATCGCCTCGCGCCGGCGGGCGTAGCCGCAATCGGCCGCCAGCCGTTCGATCAGCGCGGGAAGGATGTTGTCGGTGACCTGCATCCCATAGGGCGTGCGGTCGCGGGGCGCATCGCCATACAGGTTGATCCGGCGCACCGCCAGCGGATCCAGGCCCAGGAGGCGGGCGATGTCGTCGAGCGCAGCCTCGATCATGCCCACTCCCTGCGGACCGCCGAACCCCCGGAAGGCGGTATGGGACTGGGTATGGGTCTTGCAGCGATAGCTGTGGATGGCGACGGCCGGCAGGTAGTAGGCGTTGTCGGCATGGAAGATGGCGCGATCGGCGATCGGCCCGGACAGGTCGGCGGAGAATCCGCAGGCCGCCGCCTGCATCAGCTCGATGGCCAGGATGCGCCCCTGGCCGTCGAAGCCCACTGTCCAGCGGCCGAGGAAGGGATGGCGCTTGCCGGTGATCAGGAAATCGTCGTCGCGGTCGAGCCGCATCTTGCATGGCGCCCCGGCGATGCGCGCCGCCACCGCGGCCCACACCGCGATGTGGCCGGCCTGGGTTTCCTTGCCACCGAATCCACCGCCCATGCGGCGGCATTCGACCTGCACCGAGTGGGCGGGCACGCCCAACGCGTCGGCCACCCAGTGCTGCACCTCGCCCGGATGCTGGGTTGACGACAACACCTTCATCGTACCGTCCTCGCCCGGCATGGCCAGCGCGATCTGTCCTTCCAGGTAGAACTGCTCCTGCCCGCCCACCGCGAACTCGCCTTGCAGGCGATGCGGCGCGGCGGCCATCGCCGCCTCGACGTCGCCTTCAACCAGATGCACCGGGGGCAGCACCCAGGATTCGGCTTCCAGCGCCTGGGCGATCGTCAGGATGGCCGGCAACGGCTCGACTTCCATCCGGACCGCCCGCGCGGCCACGCGCGCCGCCTTGGCGCCGGTGGCGACGACCAGCGCGACCGGCTGGCCCAGATACTCGATCAGGTCCGCGGGCAGGATGGGTTCGTCGTGCCCCGCGCCCACCACATTGGCGGCCGGCAGGTCGGCGGCTGTCAGGACGCGGCGCACGCCGGACATCGCCAGCGCGGCCGAGGCGTCCACGCTTTTCAGCCGCCCGTGCGCGACCTTGGACAGCACGGGGGCGACGAACAAGGTGCCGCGCGGCTCGGGCACGTCATCCACGTACAGCGCGCGGCCGCTGACGTGCAGATGCGCCGCCTCGTGCGGCACCGCCTCGCCGCAGGCCTGCGGTTCGGCCCCGACGTTCAGGATGCCGGGATGATCGGGGGCATTCATGTCTGTATCGCCGCGAGTTCGCCCAGGCGCGTGGCCGGCGCCTGCCGCGCCAGCTCCAGGCACGACCGCAGCAGCAGGTTGGCCGCGGCCTGGCGCCGATAGGCCGCGCTGGCGCGCAGGTCGTCCAGCGGATCGAATTCGTCGTGCATGGCGTGCCACGCCGCCCGCATGCCGGGGCTGTCGCGCAGCGACGCGGCGGGCACGTCCACCTGGAGGCCCAGGAGAGCCTGCTCGGTCCGCGCGGCGCGGCTGGACACCGCGGCCATGCCGCCCACGCCCACGCCGGCGGCAACGATGCGCCCCTGCTCCACGCACAGCGCCGTGGCCACGGCCACCGCGCTGATGTCCTGCTCCACCCGCTTGGACAGTTTCCAGGCACGGACCGCGACCTGGGCGCCGGGCAGCGGCACGCGCACGGCGCGGATGAATTCGCCCGGACGCAGGTCGTTCTTCTGGTAGCCGTGATAGAAATCGGTCACTGGCAGGACCCGCTCCTGGCCCTGCCGGTGCAGCACCACGGAGCCGCCCAGCGCGATCAGCAGCGGCGCGGTGTCGCCGATGGGCGAACCGTTCGCGACGTTGCCGACCAGCGTGGCGCTGTTGCGCACCGGCACCGATGCGAAACGGTCGAAATAATCGGTACAGGCGGGAAAGTGCGGCGCCAGCGCCCGCCACGCGTCCTCGACGGTGACGGCCGCGCCGATCTCCAGGCACGGAACATCCCGCCCCCAGCGCGACGATGCCAGCGCATCCCGGCCGATGCGGCCGATCGCCGCCAACTCGGACACCCCCCCTATCCACAGCATCTCACCCAGCGCGCGATGCTGCTTGGTGACCCACAGGCCGACGTCGGTCGCGCCTGCCACGATGCGGCTGTCCGGGTGCGCCGCGCGCAATGCCGCCAGTTGCGCCAGCGTACGCGGCGCCAGGAATCGCCCGCGGGCATGGCCATCGAAACCGTCCGCCGCTTGCCCTGGCGTCCAGGCCTGCGGCCTGGGCGCCACCTGGGCCAGGCGCTCGCGCAGTCCCTCGGCCGATTCGCCCTGCCAATCGGGTCCGCACATTGCCTGCGCCGCATCCAGGATGGGGCGATACCCCGTGCACCGGCACAGATTCCCGGACAGAGCACGCACCGCGTCCCCGCGGCCGACCACCGCCTCATCGGCCAACCGCCTGCCCTCGTACATGGCGTACAGCGACATCACGATGCCCGGCGTGCAGAACCCGCACTGCGAACCGTGGTGCGTGACCATGGCCGCCTGGACAGGATGCAGCGCATCCGGCTCGCCGATTTCGCCGGCGGTGGCCAACAATTTCCCGTCCAGCGCCGCCACGGGCTGGATACAGGCATTGATGGCACGCACGCGGGGATTGCCCGCTTCGTCCAGGTCGGTCACCGCCACCGTACAGGCGCCGCAGTCGCCCTCGGCGCAGCCTTCCTTGACGGCATGGCACCCCGCCACTTCCCTCAGCCATTCCAGCACCGTGAAAGCGGGCGGCAGCCCCCCGAGCTCGACCAGTTTGCGGCCATGCCAGAAACGCGCGGGACGAACCCGCAACTCGAGCGGCGTATCGGGGGAGGAAGGATCGGAAGCCATGTCGCTCTGCCAGGAGTACGCCCGCCGCGTCCGCAACGGGACGCCGGGGACCATATCCGAAACATACGCGTCCTGGCGGGGGTTGTCATCTTTACCTGAAGATGAGCATTATTCATTATCATGGATGACATCTCCGGAGTCCCGACATGCCCGCCGCCCCGCCCGCAGTTGCCCAGGGCAGCACCGACCTGTCCCGGTTGAGCCTGACCGACATCCAGGCCTTCGTCACGCTGCTGGATACGCTGCACGTCTCGCGCGCCGCGATACGGCTGGGCATGGGCCAGCCCCAGCTGTCCGGCCGGCTGGCCCGGCTGCGCCGCCTGACGGGCGACCTGTTGTTCGTGCGCGGGCCGGGCGGGGTCGTGCCGACCGCCACCGCGCTATCACTGGAAGCCCCGGCGCGGGAAATGCTGACACAGGCCGAGCATTTCCTGGCACCTCCCGACGAGTTCGATCCGCGCAAGGCGCGTGGCACCCTGCACCTGGCCGCGCCGGACTATCTCGACCCCATGCTGCTGCCGCGCCTGGCCGGCCGGCTGCGGACGGCCGCGCCCGCCCTGGCGCTGAGCGTGCATCCGCTGACGGACGACCTGGACTATGCGCAGAAGCTGGCCGACGGCCGGCTGGACCTGGTCATCGCCAACTGGCCGGATCCGCCGGCGCAATTGCACCGGCTGCCGCTGTTGGAGGACGAACTGGTGGTCATGATGGGCAGCCACCACCCCCTGACCCGCGGCGACCTGACCGCGCAGGCCTATCTTCAGGCGCGCCACGCGGCGCCCACGGCGATGCGGCCAGGCCTGCGCAGCACGGTCGACGCCATGCTCGCGCGGCTGGGACACGCCCGCCACGTCGCGCTCGAATGCCCCGTGTTCAGCCTGATTCCCTACGTACTGACGCAGACCGACCTGCTGCTGACCACCGGCAGGCGCTTCACCGAATTCTTCGCCAGCTCGCTGCCGGTGTCGGTGCTGCCCCTGCCCATTGCCCTGCCGTCCTTGCAGTATTACCTGCTGTGGCACCCGCGCGCGCGGCGCGACGGCCCTATCCGATGGCTGCGCGAACAGATCGCCGCGTGCGTGCGCAGTCCGCTCAGCTCCCCCGATACGTACTCCAACTCCAGGGACTGACCAGCAGCGGCACGTGATAGTGCTGCCCGGGCTCCGCGATGCCGAAGTCGAGCGCGATGCGATCGACGAAACGGGGCTCGGGCAGCGCCAGCCCCCGCGCGGCGAAATAGTCGCCGGCCTCGAACACCAGGCGGTAGGCGGCGGCGACGAGTTCGTCGCCTTCGAGCAAAGGGCCGTCCATACGCCCGTCGGCGTTGGTGGACACCTGGCGCAACAGGACCGCCTGGCCCTCGTCCATGCGGAACAGTTCCAGCCTCAGTCCCGCGGCCGGACAGCCATGGGCGGTATCGAGAACGTGGGTGGTCAGCTTTCCCATGGGAATCCTTTGATGGAACGCGATGGCGCGGCGCGCGCCGTCCGGCGCGACGACAAAAGTGTATATAGTTTCGCTAGCGGCCACATCCCCGCCCGCGGCCCCGTCCGTCCGTCATGGGAGAATGTCCATGCGTGTCCGTTCCGTCTCCACTCCTGATTCGTTGCCCACGCCATGACAGCCTATCCCCGCGACATGACCGGCTACGGCCGCCACCTTCCCGACGCGCGCTGGCCCCACCGCGCCCGCGTGGCCGTGCAGTTCGTCCTGAACTACGAGGAAGGCGCCGAGAACCACGTCCTGCACGGCGACGCCGCCTCCGAACAGTTCCTGTCCGAGATCGTGGGCGCGGCCGCCTATCCGGCCCGGCACATGAGCATGGACTCCATCTACGAATACGGCTCGCGCGCGGGCGTCTGGCGCATCCTGAACGAGTTCGAACGGCGCCGCCTGCCGCTCACGGTGTTCGGCTGCGGGATGGCCCTCGAACGCAACCTGGAAGCCACGGCGGCCTTCCTCGAGCACGGCCACGAAATCGCCTGCCACGGCTGGCGCTGGATCCACTACCAGAACCTGGACGAGGCCACCGAGCGCGAGCATATGCATCGCGGCACGGAGATCCTGCGCAGGCTGACCGACGGCGCCTGGCCGCTGGGCTGGTATACGGGACGCGACAGCCCCAACACGCGCCGCCTGCTGGTCGAACAGGGCGACTATCTGTACGACAGCGACTACTACGGCGACGACCTGCCCTTCTGGACCGAGGTCGAGACGGCCTCCGGCGCGCGCAAGCCCCACCTGATCGTCCCCTACACGCTGGACGCCAACGACATGCGCTTCGCCACGCCCCAGGGCTTCAACACCGCCGATCACTTCTTCCACTACCTGCGCGACAGTTTCGACGTGCTCTACGCGGAAGGCGCCGACAAACCGCGCATGATGTCGGTGGGCATGCATTGCCGGCTGCTGGGCCGGCCCGGCCGCTTCACCGCCCTGCAACGCTTCCTGGACCATGTCGAGAAGCACCAGGACGTCTGGATCTGCCGCCGCGTCGACATCGCCCGCCATTGGAAGCAAGAACATCCGTACACGCCGGCCGCCGGCTCCGCCTCCTGATCTCCGCCATGACTGCCTCGCTCACGCTCGACGTCCTGAATACCGCCGATCCCGTCCGCTTCGTCCAGTTCCTGGACGGGCTGTACGAGCACAGCCCCTGGGTGCTGGAGCGGACCGCTCCCAAGCGCCCCTTCGCCTCGGCCGCCGCGCTCAAGTACGCGCTGGCGCAGACCGTGCGGGAGGGCACCCGGGACGAACAACTGGCGCTGATCCGCGCCCATCCGGAACTGGCCGGCCGCGCCGCCGTGGCGGGCCAGTTGACGGAGGATTCCGCCGGCGAACAGGCGCGGGCCGGGCTCACCCAATGCTCGCCCGAGGAATTCGAACTGCTGCACCAGCTCAACGCGGCCTACGGCGGCCGCTTCGGATTCCCCTTCATCATCGCGGTGCGAGGCCCGACCGGCGCCGGCCTGAGCCGCTACGACATCATCGCCGCCATCGAGCGCCGGCTGCGGCACGCGCCCGACCAGGAATTCGCCGAAGCGCTGCGGCAGATCGACCGGATCGCCGAGATCCGCCTCGCGGACCGGCTGTCCCTGGCCCGCCCCTACGGCGACCTCGTGATGGCCTGGGCGGAAACGCTTGCCGGCTACTCCGATTCGCCCGACCACCTGACCTGCACCTACCTGTCCACGGCCCACCGCGCGGTGGCCGCCCGCGTCCAGGCCTGGATGCTGGAGGCCGGCTTCGACTCGGTCTACCAGGACGCCGCGGGCAACGTCGTGGGCCGCTACCGGGCCGCCCCCACGACGCCCGAACCGCCGCTGGTGGCCACGGGCAGCCACTACGACACGGTCCGCAACGGCGGCAAGTATGACGGCCGCCTGGGTGTCCTGCTTCCCATCGCCGTGGTGGCCGACCTGAAGCGGCGCAATCGCCGCCTGCCCTTCGATCTGGATGTGGTGGCCTTCGCCGAGGAGGAAGGCGTGCGCTACGGCAGCACGCTGCTGGGCTCGTCGGCCTACATCGGCCGCTTCGACCCCGGCGTGCTGGATTCGCTGGATGCCGCCGACATCAGCATGCGCCAGGCCATGCAGCTCGCGGGCCTCGATCCGGAACAGCTTGGCAAGGCGGCGGCCGAGACCGCCCGCCTGCGGCACTACTTCGAAATCCACATCGAGCAGGGTCCGGTGCTGCTGGAACGCAACCTGCCCGTGGGCGTGGTCACGTCCATCGCCGGCAGCGTGAGGCGGCTCCTGACCCTGGGCGGGGGGGGGGGGGGGGGGGGGGAGAGCAGAGAGGGA
>NZ_JBXAFV010000013.1:41762-56040 GCF_058793475.1 Pigmentiphaga sp. MLSB6-MA01
GGTTGGGGTGTGTGGGTCCTCCCCCCCCGGCACCACCCCCATGGACATGCGCCGCGACGCCGCGTGCGCCGCGGCCGAGATCGTGCTGGCGGTGGAACGGCGCTGCGCCCAAGCGCCGTCGCTGGTCGGCACGGTCGGGATCCTGAACGTGCCCCAGGGCTCGGTGAACGTCATCCCCGGCGCCTGCACCCTGTCACTCGACATCCGCGCCGCCGACAACACGGTACGCGACGCGGCATTGGCCGACATCGAGCGGGAAATCTCGGCCATCTGCGGCCGGCGCGGCATCGCGGTCGTGACCGAGGAGCTGATGCGCGCCGCCGCGGCGCCCTGCGCCCACGAACAAATGGCGATGTGGTCCCGCGCCATCGCCGACCGCGGCCTGCCGGCTTTCGAGTTGCCCTCGGGCGCGGGCCACGATGCGATGAAGCTGGCCGAAGCCACCTCCATCACCATGCTTTTCACCCGCTGCGGCAACGGCGGCATCAGCCACAATCCGCTCGAAACCATGACGGCCGACGATGCCCAACTGGCCGGCGAGCTGATGCAGGACTTCCTGGAACAAATGGCGGCCGCCTCGTAGCCGGCGCCGCGCCGGCTCAGCCGCTGACCAGGCGCGCCACCACCGGCGCGCCATCGACGAACACCATCAGTTCGCCCGGCTCGAAGCGGCGCCATACCTCGTTCGTGGTCAGGGGCTCGGTCACGATCACCGCGACGCGGTCGTCGGGCGTGGTCACCTGGGCGAAATCCACGCTGACCTCGTCGTCCGACAGGCTGGCGGTGGCGAAGGGATGCTGGCGCACCAGATAGTGCAGGCGCGTGGAGCAATGGGCATACAGGGCTTCGCCGTCCGACAGCATGTAGTTGAAGGTTCCGTGCGCGGCGATCCCGGCGCTCAGTTCGCCCAGCGCGTCGGCCATGGCCTCGACGCCAGGATGGCAGGCAAAGCGCGTCCGCAGGGATTGCAGCATCCAGCAGAAGGCCCGTTCGCTATCCGTACCGCCCACCGGCCGATAGGGGCCGTCCAGCGCCGGCTGGTAGTCGACCAGGTCGCCGTTGTGCGCGAACACCCAGTACCGCCCCCACAGCTCGCGAACGAAAGGATGGCAATTCTCCAGCGCCACCCGTCCCACCGTCGCCTTGCGGATATGCGCGATCACGTTCCGCGACTTGATCGGATAACGCCGGATCAGGTCCGCCACGGGGGACAGCAGGGCCGGTTCATGATCGACGAAGTGGCGTACCCCCGCTCCCTCGAAGAAGGCGATACCCCAGCCGTCGACGTGTTCGCCGGTGCGCCCCGCGCGGGTGGCGAAACCGGTGAAGCTGAAAACGATGTCGGTCGGCGTGTTGCCATTCATGCCGAGCAGTTGGCACATGGGGAACCTTCGCGGTGCAAGAAACGGGCACGGATCCTGCTTTTGACACAGGGTGAAACCGGCGCGCCCCAAATCGGTGAAAAGCCGCGCCAATGCGGGTTTACCTCGCATTGTTGGCGCGCAGAACCGGGATGTATTCTCCCCAAAAAACCCAGGGCGGCACAACCGTCGCCACTCACCCGAGGAAACTCCAGCATGAAAACGACACTTCGCACTCCGGGTCGCCGTGCCGTGCTCGCCGGCCTGTCGCTCCTCCTGGCCGCGGCGTGGGCCGCTCCCGCCGCCCACGCCCAGGATACCAAGATACGCTTCCAGCTCGACTGGCGTTTCGAGGGCCCCAGCGCGATTTTCCTGGTCGCCGCCAAGAAAGGCTATTTCAAGCAGGAGAAACTGGACGTCACCATCGACGCCGGCAGCGGGTCGGGCGCGGCGGTGAACCGGGTGGCCTCGGGCTCGTATGAAATGGGCTTCGCCGACCTGGCGGCGCTCATGGAATTCCAGGGCAACAACCCCAGCGCGCCCAACCAGCCCACCGGCGTCATGATGGTCTACAACAACACGCCCGCCGCGGTGTTCTCGCTCAAGAAAAGCGGCATCAAGACCCCCAAGGACCTCGAAGGCAAGAAGCTCGGCTCCCCCTCGTTCGACGGCGGCCGCCGCTCCTTTCCGATATTCGCCCAGGCCAACAAGATCGACGACGCCAAGGTCACCTGGGTCAGCATGGATCCGGCGCTGCGCGAGACCATGCTCGCGCGCGGCGACGTCGACGCGATCACCGGTTTCTACTTCACCTCGCTGCTGAACCTGAACGCGCGGGGCGTCAAGGACCAGGACATCGCCATCATGTCCTACCCTGACTACGGCGTGAAGCTGTACGGCAACGCGATCATCGCCGACCGCAATTTTGCCAAGAACCATCCCGAGGCGGTCAAGGGCTTCCTGCGCGCGGTGACCAAGGCCACGCGCGACGTGCTGGCCGACCCGGCCGCCTCGATCGCCACCGTGAAAGAACGGGACGGCATCATCGATGCCCCGTTGGAACTCAAGCGCCTGCGGCTGGCGATACAGACCGCCATCGACACCCCCGATGCGCGCACCGACGGCTTCGGCGACATCAACCCGGCCCGCATGGCGCTGATGGCCGCCCAGGTCACCCGCACCTACGGCACCAAGACCTCGGTCAGTCCCGAGGCGGCATTCGACCGCTCGTTCCTGCCGGAGAAAGCGCTGACGGGGTCCGTGCTGCGCGGCAAATGACATGACTGCCTTCGTCGATTTCCAGCGGGTCTCGCTGGCGTACAGCGCCGCGCAGGAACGGGCGGGCGAATACGCGGTCGAGGACATCAGCCTCTCTATCGGCAAAGGCGAGTTCGTCGCCATCGTCGGCCCCTCGGGCTGCGGCAAGTCCACCTTCATGAAGCTGACGACGGGCCTGAAATCGCCCACCCGCGGCACCGTGACGGTGGGCGGCAGGCAGGTCACCGGCCCCCTGAAGATCGTGGGCATGGCGTTCCAGGCTCCCAACCTGCTGCCCTGGCGCACCACGCTCGACAACATCCTGCTGCCGCTGGAAATCGTCGAGCCCTATCGCTCGAATTTCCGCGCCAGGCGCGCCGAATACACCGAACGTGCGCGGGCGCTGCTGGCTACCGTCGGACTGGACGGCTACGAGCACAAGTTCCCATGGGAACTGTCGGGCGGCATGCAGCAGCGCGCGTCGCTGTGCCGGGCACTCATCCACGAGCCCGAGATGCTGATGCTGGACGAGCCCTTCGGCGCGCTGGACGCGTTCACGCGCGAGGAGTTGTGGTGCGTGCTGCGCGACCTCTGGACCGCGCGCCGCTTCAACGTGGTGCTGGTCACCCACGACCTGCGCGAGGCCGTATTCCTGGCCGACACGGTCTACGTGATGAGCAAGCGCCCCGGCCGCATCCTGTCCCGCCGGGATATCGAGCTGCCGCGGCCCCGGGAACTCGAAACCACGTATTCCGACGACTTCAACGCCCTGGTGCTCGAACTGCGCACCCAGATCGGACATTGACCGGCGCCACCCGCGCTCCCCAGCCCCCTCACGCCGATTCGCCCGATGAACAACACATTCGCCGAACGCCTCGCACCGCTCGCCCTGCTGGTGGCCGTCATCGTCCTTTGGGAGATCGTCTGCCGGGTATTCCAGGTCTCCGAGTTCATCTTCCCCAGCCCCTCGCAGATCCTGCAGGCCACCATCGACTATGCGCCGGTCATCGCCATGCATGCCTGGCGCACTTTCTGGGTCACGATGGCGGGCTTCGGCATCTCGATCGTGGTGGGAGTGGTGTTGGGCTTCGTCATCGGCAGCTCGCGCCTCGCCTATACGGCCGTGTACCCGTTGATGACGGCCTTCAACGCCCTGCCCAAGGCGGCCTTCGTACCCGTGCTGGTCGTATGGTTCGGCATAGGCGTCGGCCCGGCGGTACTGACCGCCTTCCTGATCTCGTTCTTTCCCATCATGGTCAACATCGCCACCGGCCTCGCCACGCTCGAACCGGAACTGGAGGATGTGCTGCGGGTGCTGGGCGCCAGGCGCATGGATGTACTGCTCAAGGTCGGGCTGCCCCGGTCGCTGCCGTATTTCTACGCGTCGCTGAAGGTCGCTATCACGCTGGCCTTCGTCGGTTCGACAGTGTCCGAGATGGCGGCCTCGAACGAGGGCATCGGCTACCTGCTGGTGTCGGCCGGATCAGCCATGAAGATGCCGCTGGCCTTCGCCGGCCTGATGGTGATAGGCGTGATGGCCATGGCCATGTACGAGCTGTTCGCGCTGGTCGAAAAACGTACCACGGCCTGGGCCCACCGGGGCAACCAGGGCACCTAAGCGCAGCCTCCGGCGGACCTGCCGCCGCTCCAGTCCGGATTTCGTGCACACGGTCGGCCAACTGGGCGTATTCTGGTTGGTGTCGAACGAGCCTCCTCCCGGCTCCTTGCGGCGCGCTGCCGGCCGCAGCAACCGTGACTCCCGGAGCCAGCCACCGTGAACCCCCCCGCCATGCGCGTCCTGCTTGCCGAGGACGATCCCCACGATGCGGAACTTACCCTGGAACGCCTGTCGATCTCGGGACTCAGCGTAGAGAGCCTCATCGTCAACAACGAGGCTGACTTCACCCGCGCCCTGGACAGCGGGAACTTCGACCTCGTCCTGTCCGATTTCCACATGCCGGGCTTTTCCGGCAGCCAGGCGCTGCGGATCGCCCGCAGGCACCCCACCGCCCTGCCCTTCATCTTCGTCTCCGGCGTCCTGGGCGAGGAACACGCGGTCGATATGCTGAAGGAAGGCGCGACCGACTACGTGCTCAAACAACGCCTGGAGCGCCTGCCCATCGTCGTGCGTCGGGCCCTGGACGAAGCGCGCGAGCGCCGGTCCCGGCACGATGCCGAACGCCGGCTGCGCGAAAGCGAAACCTACTTCGGGCAGTTGATCGACGCGCTGCGGGACTACTCGGTGGCCACGCTGTCGCTGGAAGGCAGGATAGAAAGCTGGAACCGCGCCTCGGAATGGCTGTTCGGCTACCCGGCCGAAGAAGTGATCGGCCGCCCCGGCGACATGTTCAATCTCCCTCCCGAACCGGGCCTGCCAGAACCCGGACCGCTGTGCCAGCAACTGGCCGACATCGGCACCGGCAACAGCCTGGTCGAGGAGCGCTGGCTGATGCGCAAGAACGGCGCCACTTTCTATGCATCGATCGTGACGACGGCCATCTTCGGCAATGGTGGGGCCGTGCGCGGATTCTCGCGCATCGTCCGCGACATGACCGACAGCAGGGTGGCCGCCGATCTGCTGCAGATGGCCAAGGAACAGGCCGAGGCCGCCAACCGCGCCAAGGACCGCTTCCTGGCCGTGCTCTCACACGAGCTGCGCACGCCGCTCGGTCCCATCTATGCGGCCGCGCAGGCGCTGGACCTGCGCCAGGACCTGCCCCCCGGGAGCCGCCGCAGTGTCGAGCTGATCAAGCGCAACGTCGAGGTCGAAGCCCGCCTGATCGACGATCTGCTCGACATCTCCAAGATCGTCAACGACAAGCTGAGCCTGCGCCTCGAACCCACGGACCTGGTGGGCATCCTGAACGGGATCGCCGAGATTTTCCGCGAAGAAGCCGCCGCCCGCCACATCGAGCTGCACTACACGCCGCTGCCCTATCCGGTCATCGTGCAGGCCGACCCGGCCCGCCTGCAGCAGATCGTCTGGAACCTGCTGAAGAACGCCATCAAGTTCACCCCGCGTGGCGGCGAGATACGCATCACGATGTACCAGCCCGCGCCGGGCAGGATCGCGGTCGACGTCTCGGACACCGGCATCGGCATCCCCCCGCAGGCGCTCAAGCGGATCTTCGACGCCTTCGACCAGGGCGAGGAAGACGCCGCCCAATCACGCGGCGGCCTGGGGCTGGGACTGGCCATCGCCAGCTCGCTGGCGCAGCGCCACGGCGGCACCCTGAGCGTGCGCAGCGACGGCCAGGGCAAGGGCACGACCTTCACGCTGACGCTGGACGATCCAGCCGGCGGAACGCTGCACGCCCCGGCCGAGGAAACGCTTCCCGCTTCCGCTCCACTGGTGCGCCCCGCGAGCATCCTGTTGGTGGAAGACAACGTCGATACCGCCGAAGCCATGCAATACCTGCTGGCCGAATACGGCTATGAGGTCGAGGTCGCGGAAAGCGTGGCGGCCGCCTGCCGCTGCGTCGATGCCCGGCGCTACGACGTGCTGGTCAGCGACATGGGGCTGCCCGACGGCGACGGCATCGACGTGCTGCGGCGCTACGCCCCCCAGTCCGGCCAGATCGCGGTCGCGCTCACCGGCTATGGCATGGAATCCGACGTGCGCCGCTGCCTGGATGCCGGGTTCGCGTTCCACCTGACCAAGCCGCTGGATATCGACCAATTGATCCGCGTCCTGCGGCGCGAACCCCGGGGCTGATGCGCCAAGCCCACCTTCGGCTTTTAGGGATGGGCTAGAATCGGAGGCAAATTATTTACTATTTTGCATAAATCACCCGCCCCGCCCGGCCGGCGCCTCCTGGAACGGCCCGCATGCGGTGCGCGGCGCCCCCCATGGACCGCTTCAAGCAGATCGAATCCTTCGTCTCCGCCGTCGTGCGCGGCAGCCTGTCGGCCGCGGCCCGCAGCGAAGGCGTCGCGCCGGCCGTCATCGGCCGGCGCATCGACGCGCTGGAAACCCGGCTGGGCGTCAAGCTGCTGATACGCACCACGCGCAAGATCTCGCTCAGCGCCGAGGGCACGGAGTTCTTCGAGGAATGCCAGCAAATCCTGCAATCCCTCGAGAATGCCGAAAACAGTGTGTCGGCGGGCGGCGAACACCCCAAGGGGCATTTTCGCGTCACGGCGCCCGGAGGCTTCGGCCGGCGCCATGTCGCCCCGCTGCTGCCCCGCCTGCTGGACGCCTATCCCGGCATCACCGTGACGCTGGACCTGAACGACCGGCTGGTGGATCTGGTCAACGAAGGCTATGACTGCGCCATCCGGATCGGCGACCTGGCCGACTCCAGCATGGTCAGCGTGCGCCTGGCCGACAACCGCCGCATGGTCGTCGCGTCGCCCGCCTACCTGGCCCGGCACGGCACTCCCCAGCACCCCACCGATCTGGCGCGCCACAACTGCCTGTCCTTCGGCACCGGCGTCAACCAGGCCCGGGGCTGGCTCTTCAGCATCGACGGCAAGGCCACGCCGCAGCGCATATCGGGTACGCTCGAATGCACCGACGGCGCCGTGCTGCATGCCTGGACGCTGGATGGACGGGGCCTGGCGTGGAGATCGCTGTGGGAAATCGAAGACGACCTCAAGGAAGGACGCCTGGTGGCCGTGCTCGACGAATTCGCCGCGCCCCCCAACGCCATCTACGCCGTGTATCCTCAACGCAAGCATCTGCCGCTGCGTGTCCGGGTCTTCATCGACATGCTGCGGCAAAGCTACGCCAAACGCCTGCCCTAGCCCCGCTCCGCCCGCCCAGGCCGCCACGGCCGGCCCAGAATAAAGACCAGCCATGACCAAACGCATTCCGGTTACTCTCGACTCCGTACGCTGTTCGACCTGCGGGCTGGGGCAATTCTGCCTGCCCGTCGGCATGGCCACTGAAGACGCCGGCCGGATGGACGAACTGGTGCAACAACGGATCCGGCTCACCCGGGGCGAACCCCTGTTCCGTTTCGAAGACGGCCTGGACGCCGTCTATGGCATCCGCTTCGGCACCCTCAAGACCTATCTCGAACTGGCGGATGGCCGCCAGCAGATCACCGGCTTTCACCTGCCCGGCGAGATCGTGGGGCTGGATGGGCTGGGCCGCAGCAGCCATGCCTCGACCGCCATCGCGCTGGAAGACAGCGAGGTCTGTGTGATCCCGGTGCGCGACCTGTCCTCGCTGGCCAATCACCTGCCCTCCCTGCAGCGCCAATTGATGCGCCTGATGAGCCGGGAAATCGAACAGGACCAGCAAATGCTGCTGTCCCTGGGCACGATGCGCGCCGAAGAGCGGCTGGCGGTCTTCCTCGTCAGCCTGTCGGAGCGCCTGGCCGCCCGCGGCTATTCCTCGTCCGCCTTCGTGCTGCGCATGAGCCGCGAGGAAATCGGCAACTTCCTCGGGCTGACCCTGGAAACCGTGAGCCGGCTGTTCTCTCGCTTCGCCAAGTCCGGCGTGCTGCGGATCCAGCAAAAACAGGTCGAGATCCTCGACATGCCGGCGCTGCGCGGCCTTGCCGGCCCCCATTGCTGACGGAACACCCATGACCACTTCCCCCCAGGCCGGGGCCAACGCCCCCATGTTCGCCCAGGCCCGCGCGCTGGACCCCCAGCGCCATGCCCACCTGCGCTTCGACCGCGAGGCCGGCTATGCCTTCTCGCGCGGCCAGACCGCGGTGCCGCTGGTGGCGACGGAATTCGCGATGGTGGCGCGGGACCTGCCCATCGTGTTCGCCGGCGACGAACAGATGCCCATGGCGGTGCTGGGCCTGCGCAACGCGCAAAACCTCATGGTGGACGCCGCCGGACAGTGGCGGCCCAACCGCTACGTTCCCGCCCATTTGCGACGCTATCCGTTCATCCTGCAGGAAGACCCGGCCAGCCAGCGCTACGCGCTGTGCGTGGACGAAGACGCCGAACACCTGCGCAGCCCCGCCGGCGACGCGCGCCCCCTGTTCGACGACGGACGGCCGTCCCCCGTCGTCGGGGAAATGCTGCAATTCCTGGGAGAACTCCAGGCCGGCCTGGCCATGACGCGCGACTACGTCGCCGCCCTGCGGGCCGAGAATCTCCTGATCCCGCGCCAGGTGGCCGTGGACCTGCGCGGCGGCGAGCGCGTCACGCTGGACGGCTTCCTGGTGGTGGACGAGGCCCGCTTCGACCAGTTGCCCGACGCGACGGCCACCGCATGGATGCGCAAGGGCTGGCTGGCCATGACCTATTTCCATCTGCAATCACGGCTGAACTGGGGCCACCTGGTCGCCCTGGCGGAGTAGCCTCCGCGCGACGCTTCACGCCGCCTCGGAACGCGCCGGCGGCGTCTGGCGTTCTCCCACCTTGCGCAGGCTGGCACCTATGTGCAGGTCGGCGATCTGCCGGCGCAGCCAGGTATTGGCGCTGTCGTGATGATGGCGCGCATGCCAGAATTGGCGCATGTGCGTATGCGGCGTCTGGAAAGGCAGCCGCGACCACGTCGCCCCGGCGGCATCGTCGGTGATCGCCTGCGCGATGACCTCGGGCACCGTCACGATCAGGTCCGTCTGCGCCAGGATCTTGGGCAGCACCAGATAGTTGGGAACGCGCAGCGCCACCTCGCGCCTGTGCCCCTGCTTGCCCAGTTCCTTTTCGATCTGCAGATCGGTCTTGTTGGCCGTCACCACCAGATGCCGCGCCGCGAGGTATTCGTCCAGCGTGATCGCCTCATCCGCCTTGCTGAAGCCGCTGCCCATCACGCAGACGTGCTGGTCGACGAACAGGCCCTGCTGGTAGAAACCGCTCTGCAATTCCTGCAGGTTGCCGACCGCCAGGTCGGCGTCGCCGCTCTCCAGCGCCGCCCGGTAATGCTCCCGGCTGAGGCTGCTGACCTCCAGGCTGATGCCTGGCGCCGAGGACTTGAAACGCGCCACGAGCTGCGGCAACACCAGGAACTGGGAAAAGTCGGACATCAGGAGCGTGAAGCCGCGCTGGCTGGACGCGGGATCGAATCCGCTGGCCTGCTCGAAACCGTTGCGCACCAGCTCCAGCGCCCGCAGCACGCTGCCCGCCAGTTCGGCGGCATAGGGGGTCGGCTCCATGCCGCCCTGCGTCCGCACGAACAGCGGATCGTTGCATTGGTTGCGCAAACGCAGCAGGGCATTGCTCATGGACGGCTGGGACAGACCCACGCGCTCCCCCGCGCGGGTCACGTTGCGCTCGAGATAGAGTGCCTCGAATACCAGCAGGAGATTCAGGTCTAGCTTGTTGATGTCCATGGCAGCATGACTATATCCGCGAGGTCCGGAATAGACAATGCGCTAGCTTCCGCCTCCGGCATCGTCGGCCCGCCCCGGCGCACGCAGGAAATCGAAGTCGCAGCCGTACTCGGCCTGCATCACATGCCGCTGGTACAGCCACCGGTAGCCGCGCTGCACCGTCGCTCGCGCGGGGGTCCAGTCGGCGCGGCGGCGTTCCAGCTCGACCTCGTCCACCAGCAGGTCGATCGCTCGCCGCGCGACCGAGAGGCGGATCAGGTCGCCGCTCCTGACCAGGGCCAGCGGTCCGCCCGCCGCGGCCTCCGGCGAGACGTGCAGCACCACGGTGCCATAGGCGGTGCCGCTCATCCTGGCGTCCGAGATGCGCACCATGTCCCGCACGCCCTGCCGCGCCAGCTTGGCCGGGATGGGGATGTAGCCGGCCTCGGGCATGGCGGCCGCCAGCGGCCCGGCGTTGCGAAGCACCAGCACATCGTCGGGCCGCACATCCAGGTCCTCGGCATCCAATCGCTCGGCCATGTCCTCCAGGGTGTCGAAGACCACCGCTCTGCCCGTATGCTCGAATAGCGCCTCGTCCGCCGCGGCTCGCTTGATCAGTGCGCCATGGGGCGCGAGCGAACCTGACAAGGCCAGCAACCCGCCTTCGGGCTTGAGCGGTTCCGCGCGCGGCCGGATCACCGCGCGGTCCACCCAGGCGTCGCCCTGTTCGTCCAGCAGTTCGCCCACCGTGCGACCGGTCACGGTCATGCAGTCCAGGTGCAGCAGGTCGCGCAATTCGCGCAGGATGGCCTGCACGCCGCCGGCCGCGTACAGGTCCTCCATGTAATGGGAGCCGGTAGGCTTGAGGTCGACCAGCACCGGGGTATCTTCCGACAACCGGTTCAACCGTGCCGCGTCCACCGGCAATCCGAGCCGCCCGGCAATCGCGGTCAAATGCAAGACCGCGTTGGTCGAACCGCTGATCGCCAGCAGCACCCGCAATGCATTGTCCACGGACTTGCCGGTCACGATGGCGTCCGGCCGCGGTCCTTCCCGCGCCAGCCGGACCGCCTGTGCGCCCGACGCCTCCGCGGCCCGCAGGCGATCGGCATGCACCGCCGGAATGGCGGCGGTATGCGGCAGCATCATGCCCAGCGCCTCGGCCACGCAGGCCATGGTGCTGGCTGTCCCCATGACCGCGCAGGTCCCCGTCGTGGTGGCCAGGTTGCCTTCGATCGCGCCGATCTCGTGCGCATCGATGGCGCCGGCGCGATAGCGGCCCCAGTGGCGCCGGCAGTCGGTACAGGCCCCCAGGCGCTCGCCCTGGTAACGGCCCGTCATCATGGGGCCGCCCACCAGCTGGATTGCCGGGCATCCGGCCGACAACGCTCCCATCAACTGGGCAGGTACCGTCTTGTCGCAGCCCCCCACCAGCACGACCGCGTCCATGGGCTGGGCGCGGATCATCTCTTCCACGTCCATGGACATCAGATTGCGGAACATCATGCTGGTCGGATGCAAGAACGGTTCGCCCAGCGAGATGCTGGGGAACTCCATGGGCAGTCCGCCCGCGGCCAGCACGCCGCGCTTGACCGCCTGGATCAATTCGGGGAAATGCCGGTGGCAATTGTTGAAATCGCCGCCGGGATGCGCAATGCCGACGATGGGCCGCGCCAGCGCTTCGCGCGTATGCCCCATGGACAGGGCGAACGAGTGGCGCAGAAAGCGCGCGAACTCGGTGTCGCCGTAATGGGTCAGGCCCCGGTCCAGGCCTTTGGACGGATCGTCACGCATGGGCCGCCCCCATCCCGCCGCGCACCGGCGGATTCACCATGGCGCGCGGCTGACGCCCTTCCAGGGCATCGAGCAGGTTGGCCACCGCCAGTTCCATCATCGCCCGCCGTGTCTCCACCGTGGCGCTGCCCGCATGCGCCTGCAACACCACATTGGGCAGCGCGCACAGCGGGCTGGCGGGACCGACCGGTTCGCGCTCCATCACGTCCAGTCCGGCGCCCGCGATCCGGTCTTCCTGCAAGGCCCGGATCAGCGCGGCTTCGTCCACCACCGGTCCGCGCGAGGTATTGATCAGATAGGCCGAACGCTTCATGGCCTCGAACTCTCGCTCGCCGACCGAACCCCGGGTCTCGGCCGACAAGGGTACGTGCACGCTCAGGAAATCGGACTCGGCCAGCAGTTCGTCGCGCGAGCGGTAGGCGGCCAGCCCCTCGTCCTCGGACGGCATATCGCGGCTGCGGTTGTGATAGACCACCCGCATGTCGAAAGCCTGCGCGCGCCGGGCCACCATGCGGCCGATGCGGCCCATGCCCAGCAGTCCCAGCGTCTTGCCCGCCAGGTCCGAAGTCAGCGGCGCGGGCCCCCGCAGCCAGGCGCCCTGGCGCACGAAAGCGTCGCCTTTCACCATGTCGCGGGCCAGGCACAGCACGAAGCCCATCGTGAGATCGGCCACCGCGCGATCGAGCACGCCCGGTGTATTGCAGACCAGCACGCCGCCCCGCGTGGCATGCGGCACGTCGATGTTGTCGTAGCCCACGGCGAAGTTGGACACCACCGACACGGCCGGCAACGCATCCAGCGTGGCGGCGTCCACCGGAGTACGCACCGTGCACAGCACGCCGCGCGCCACCGCGCGGTCGGCGGCGGAAACCGCTTCGTCCAGCCGCAGCCCCGTGGGGATGTCGACGATCCGGCAGACCGCCTCGATGGCCGCGCGCAGGTCGGGCGGCACTGGCGCGCAGACGATGACGGTAGGTGGGGATTGCGGCATGAGACGTCTCCGGATCACATGGACGAACGAAGCCCGTGCCCGCGCGCCGACGCGCGAAGCCAGGCGGGAATGGAGCGGACGGTGAAAATGCCGCGACGGGTCAGCGGGCGGGCTTTTCCTGGATGGCGCCGCGCAGCCGGGACTCGGTATTCTCGACGTGGAGCCGCGCGCATTGCCGCGCCGCCTCCGGGTCGCCGTTCTCGATCGCAGCCAACAGCCGCGCATGCTCTTTCTGCGCCAGGGCACCGCGGCCCGACACTTTGGCCGACCTGCTGCGCGAGACTTCCAGGTTCTTGCGCAGCAAGACCGCCAGGAAATCGAAGAACATGATGTAGTTGCGATTGCGGGTGGCGCGCGCCACCGCCCGGTGGAAGCGCAGGTCCGCGTCTACCCCGCTGGCGATCTCGCCGCTGGCTACGGCCTTGGCCATCTCCGCCAGCGCGGCGCGCATCTCGGCCAGATCCTCCGGGGTGCGCCGCTCGGCAGCCAGCGCCGCCGCTTCGATCTCGAACCCTCGGCGCAATTCGACGATGCCCAGGGTCTGCTCGACGTCCTCCTCGCCCGCGGCATGCAGGCGCAGCACCGACAAGGGCGTGTTCGCGATCACCGCCAGGCCGCGCCCCTGCTTGCTGCTGACGATGCCTTCCGCCTTCAGGCGCGAGACCGCCTCGCGCAGCACGGTGCGGGACACGCCCAACCGATCGGCGATCACCTGCTCTGGCGGCAGGACCTCTCCCAGTTGATACTGCCCGCCGGTGATCTCGTCCATCAGCATCCGCGTGATGCGCTCGGTCAGGTTGGGTTCGGCGCGCGGGGGCTCCAGCACATCCTTGAGCAAGGCCATTGGAGTCTCCTTTGTACGATAATAGCATTAGACCCCTGCGCCATCTCTCAATCAATATGATTATAGTATAATCATATTTTACTGATCACCTGCTTCTTTTTCTTCAGGAAAAATACCCGGCCCTGCCCCCCGCGCCGGCCCCGCCGCTCAGGGCAGCATGACTTCGATCAGGCGCGGACCGCGCTCGGCCATCGCCCGCCGGAATGACCGCCGCAGTTCGCTCACCGTCGTGGCGCGTTCGGCCTGTACGCCGAAACCCGCTGCCATGCCCAGCCAGTCCAGTCCGGGGCGCGACAAGTGCAGCAAATCCCGCACCGGCGGCGAGGAGAGTTCGTAGCCATTGCGGCGCATCTCGTCGATCAGGATGTTGTAGCGGCGGTTGGACGCGATGAGGATGGTTGCGTCGACCTCCTCGCGCGCCATCGACCACAGTGCCTGCAGCGTATAGAGCGCGCTGCCATCCGACTGCAGCCCCACGACCTTGCGGCCCGGCGCGGCGATGGCGGCACCGAACGCGGCAGGAATGCCCTGCCCGATCGCCCCGCCGGTCAGCACGAGACTGGCATGGCGCGCGGTCCGCGCGGCAATGGCGTTGAAGGGGAAAGCCAGGGTCTTGCCCTCGGCCGAGATGATGGCCTGGTCCGGCAGCCAGGCAGCCACGACCCGAGCGGCGCTCTCGGGCGTCAGGTTCTCGCCCAGGTCGTGGTCCGTCACGCGCTCGACCGGCGCGAGGCCCCGCCGGGCCAGCTTCAGGTCGTCGGCCAGGGCGGCCAGCGTGGGGGGGGCGTCCCGCCCCCCCCCCGACAAGCGC
>NZ_JBXAFV010000013.1:56047-206567 GCF_058793475.1 Pigmentiphaga sp. MLSB6-MA01
TCCCCCCCCCCCCCCCCCCCCCCCCCCCCCCCCCCCGCCCCTCCCGGCACAATTCGATCATGCGCGACGGATCGCCCAGGTAGCTGGGGTAGCCCTCCACGCCGAAGAATGCCACCGGCCGCCGGGCGCCGACCAGGGCCACCAGTTCGAACTCCAGCAGATAGGCGTGGGCCTGTTCGGCCGCCGGATTGAAGCGGCGGATGGCGGGCAGGCCGCCGCCGTGTTCACTGCGTGCGGGAAAGGTCTCGCCCACGACTTCGACATTGCCGAGATCCCGGAAGCGCAACGCCTCCAGCAGTGCCGGCTCGTGCAGGGCGTCGCCGCCCAGCAGCAGCAGGGTCTTCCTGCCCGCGGCGACGTGCGCCGCCACCTGCTCCACCAGGCCGCCCTCCAGCACCGCCGGCGCGCCTGCCACCCGGGCGGCGAAGACGGGTTCGTCCATCGTCGCCGCCTGCAGGTCCATGGGCAGGATCAGGCTGTGGATGCCACCCTGGGGCGCCATCGCATTGGCCAGGGATTGGCGCACGGACATCACCAGCGAGGCCGGCGAGTCGGCACGGTAGACGCCTGCCGATACGGGCCGCGCCAGCGACTCGATATCGCTGGCCAGCGGCGGATCGGCCTCGACATGCCACGACATGTGCTCGCCGATCACGTTGTAGACGGACGAACCGGCGCGCCGGGCGTTGTGCAGGTTGGCGATGGCGTTGGCGAAGCCCGGTCCCAGGTGGGTCAGCGTCATCGCCGGCGCGCCGCGCATGCGGTAGTAGCCGTCGGCGGCACCCGAACACACGCCTTCGAAAGCGCACAGGATGGGCCGCACCCGCGGCACGGCATCCATCGCGCCGACGAAGGGCAATTCGGTCGTGCCGGGGTTGGCGAAACAGACCTCGATGCCCGAGGCGGCGGCGCTGCGCAGCAGCCATTCGGCGCCGGTCTGTCGTACGGAAGCATTCATGCCACCCACTCCTGCCGCGTCGCCTCGGCCAGGGCGGCGTCGATGATGTCCAGGCCCTGTTCGAACACGGGCATCGGCGTATTAAGCGGAAAAAGAAAGCGGATCACGTTGCCATGGCTGCCGCACACCAGCAGGATCAGTCCGCGCGCCAGCGCATGTTCGCGCACGGCCTGGGCCAGCGCGGCCGCGGGCCGCCCCAGCCCATCCAGCAGTTCCATGGCCAGCATGGGACCGAGCCCGCGCACCTGGCCGATGCAGCCATGCCGGGCGCGCGCCGCCTCCAGCCGCTCGCGCATGACGCGGGCCAATCGGTTGCCGGCCTCCAGCAAGCCTTCCCGCTCAAAGACATCCAGGACCGCATGCGCGGCGGCGACCGCCAGCGGCGCGCCGGCATAGGTGCTGCCCAGTCCGCCCGGCGCCACGGCATCCATGACCTCGGCACGCCCGACCACCGCCGACAGCGGCATGCCTCCGGCAAGACTCTTGGCCACCGTGGTGAGGTCGGCCGCCACCCCGTAGTGCTCCATCGCGAACATCGTGCCGGTCCGTCCCATGCCGCACTGGATCTCGTCGGCGATCAACAGCATGCCGTGCGTGTCGCACAGCGCGCGCAGGCCTCGCATCAACGCCGGCGGCGCCGGGTGGAAACCGCCCTCGCCCTGCACCGGTTCGATCACGATGGCGGCCACGCGGGCAGCCTCGACGTCGTAGCGCAGCAGGTCCTCGAGCGCGGCCAGGGAACGGCCCACCGCCTCGGGCGTGTCGGCGCCCGGGAACGGCACGCGGTAGACGTCCCCCGGGAAAGGGCCGAAGCCGGTCTTGTAGGGAGCGACCTTGCCGGTCAGCGCCAGCCCCATCATCGTGCGCCCATGGAAGGCGCCGGTAAAACCGATGATGGCCGTCCTGCCGGTGGAGGCGCGGGCGATCTTGACCGCGTTCTCCACGGCTTCCGCCCCGGTGCTGAAGAAGACCGTCTTCTTGGCGAAATCGCCCGGCACCCGCGCGTTCAGCCGCTCGGCCAGCGTCACGTAGGACGCGTAGGGCACGACCTGGTAGCAGGTATGCGTGAAACGCCGCGCCTGCTCGACGATGGCGGCCTCCACCCGTGGGTGCCGGTGGCCGACGTTCAGCACGCCGATACCGCCAGCGAAGTCGATGTAGCGGCGACCGGATTCGTCGGTCAGCTCGCTGCCCGACGCCTGCGCGGCATAGATTTCGGTCGTGAGGCCCACCCCCCGGGGGCAAGCCGCGTTCTTCCTGTCGGTCCAGCTCGCGGTCACGTCTCTTCTCCTGGTTGCCCGGCCTCGGCCAGGCCAACGATGTCCTGCGCGAACACGGTCTGCTCCGCGTCGCCGACCAGTCCGGGTTCGGACGGATGTTCCACGTACCGGCAGATCAGCCAGACGCCATCCCGCGGATTCTCGATCAGCTCGACAATGGCGCCCTCGTTCGTGCGTAGCCGGGTCCCGGGCTCGATGTCGATCAGATTCAGCGCGTTATGTCCGCTCATGCCTCATCCTTCGGCACGGATGTTCGCCAGCCGGGCCACGTCTTTCCAACGCGCCAGCTCGGAGCGGTTGAAGGCCGCATAGGCGGCGGCGTCCTTGGTCGAGACCTGGAAGCCGACGGTCTCGAAGCGCTGCACGTTCTCGGGCTGCTGCGCGCCCCGCACGATGGCCTCGCCCAGCCTCCGGACGACATCCGCGGGGGTGCCTGCGGCCGCGTAGGCGCCCAGCCAGCTGGTCACCACGAAGTCCGGCATGCCCGACTCCACCATGGTCGGCACGTCGGGCAGATCCTTGGTCCGGTTCGCGCTGGACACCGCGATGGCGCGCAGCGTGCCGGCCTTCACCAGGGCATTGACGGCGGGCGCGTTGGCGAATGCCATGTGCACGTCGCCGTTGCGCAGGCCCGAGATGACTTCGCCGCTGGAGCGGTACGGAATGTGGGTCACCTTCGTGCCTGCCTGGAGGTTGAACAATTCCGAGGTGAAATGGGCCGAGGTGCCCACGCCGTTGGTGGCGTAGTTCAGCTTGCCGGGGTTGGCCTTGGCGTACTCGATCAGCTCGGCCACGTTGCGCGCCTTCACGTCGCGGCCCACCAGCAGGACGTTGACGAACTCCGCCACCTGCGCCACGGGCGTGAAGCTGGCCTGGGGATCCACCGGCAGGCTGGGATTCAGGATGACGGGCAGGATGAGGCCGCCCAGCCCGCCCGACAGCAACACATGGCCATCGTGGGGCTGCTGCAGCACGTACTGCTGGGCGACCGTGCCGGTACCCCCGCCCTTGTTCTCGACGATGGCGGGCTTGCCGAACTCCTTGCTCACGATCTCCGCGATCAGCCGCCCCGCGATGTCGGTCACGCCTCCCGGCGGATAGGCGACCACGACCTTCATCATGCGCGACGGAAAACCGTCCTGCGCCCACGCCGGGCAACCGCCCAGCGCGGCGGCGCCGGCGAACATCTTCAGCACATCTCGACGATCCATGTTTCGATACCCCCAGTCAGAAGAAGACGGTCAACGCCTTGCCCAACAGCACGGTCTGATCCAGCAGGATCTCGCGCCGCAGGACCTTCCAGCCCGATTCGGTGCGGCGCAGCGTATCGTTGCGCTTGCCGACGAACCAGGCTACCTCGGTGTCCAGGCGGTTCTGGTAGACGATGAAACGCGAGCGCGTCCGGACCTCCTCGTCCGGCCCGGCGCCGGACGTCTCCAGGACACGCACGTTGGTCACCAGGTGCGAAGTGCGCGAGGCCGGCTCCTCCGCCCAGTGCATGCCGGTGTTGATCTGCTCCACCCGCTGGCGCAGCGTCGGCTTGCCCTCGTCGAACCACGCCGCCTCCACCCCCTCCCGGGTGTGCTCTCGCTCGCGGTTGTCGCGCCTGACGTTGCGCGCGATGGGCATCCAGTAGCGGATGTCGTCGTGCAGCAGCGTCAGCCATTCGTCGAAGCGGCGCTCGTCCAGCAGATCGGCCTCGCGGTAGAAGAACTGCTCGACCTCGCGCAGCAGGAAGGCGTGGTCGGTATTCAGGTGAGTCTCGGTCATGGCGCGCTCCCGCTTATTCGTCGTAGGTGGGCATGAGTTCGTCCCACGAGCGCCCTTCCATGAACTGCGCCCATCTCGCGTAGTAGTTCCGGTTGTTCTCCTCGGTGAACTCGCCTGTCGTCACCGCGCCACGCAGGCCCGGCACCGGCCTGGCATGCCCGATGCCCATCTGGTAGTTGTAGTGCAGCGTACGGGCGATGGTGCCGGTGCTCGACTCGGTGGCATAGCGCCAGTTTTCCATGTCGTCGGATTCGGTCATGCCGCCGGGCCCCGAGTAGCGCAGGTAGTAGGCGCGCGCCGCGTCCTTGACCTCCTGCGGGGCGTCCTTGTCCACGAGATAGATGCGCCACATCTCCGTCTCGGTCGCGCTGACCGGATGGAACACCGCGATGGTGCGCGGCTGGCGGCCGTGCACCGCCATGTTGGGGAACACGGTCCCCACGCTGTGCAGCACGCGCATGGTGCCGGCCAGATTCTTTTCGCGTTTCTCGTATACCTCGCGGTAGTACTGCTCCACCTCGGGATAGTTGGCGAAGATCGGTGTGTAGGGACTTTCTTCGTAGTACGGCGCCCGTCCGACCAGCCCATGCCCGAGGTCCTTGAAGGAGATCGACACACGGCTCGGCGTCGGATCGCGCCGGCCCTTCCCGCCTGGTCCGATGCCCACGACGTCCACCGAGCGGTGGCTGATGTCGTGGTAGAGATCGGCATTGAAGTTCTCGGCCGCGGTCTTCCAGTTGCAGGGGATGCGCCACTTCTGCACGCCGCCTATCATCTCCGACCCGCCCGGGCTGCCGTCGCGGTGGTCCAGGGCGAAGTCCAGGTACAACTTCATGTCGCCCAGGTATTCTTCGAACGACGGCGCGTTCTCGTCCCAGGTCGCCCAGATCGTACCCTTGTAGTTCACCAGCCCGGCCACCGACTTCAGGCCCCAGTTCTTCTTGTCCAGTTCGCCGTAGTAATGGGTCTTGAAACCCGGCACGCCCACCAGTTCGCCGGCCCGCTCGACCAGCTTGCCGTCGGTGGAATAGCTCCAGCCGTGATAGGGACAGGTGAACGTGCGGTTATTGCCCTGGTCATAGCGGCACAGCCGCATGCCGCGGTGCAGGCAGCTATTGAGCAGGACCTGGAGCTGTCCCTGGCGATCCCGGGTCAGGATGACCGAATCGTTGCCCATCCGGCTGACGAAGTAGTCGTCGGGATTGGGCACCATGCTCTCGTGCCCGACGAACAGCCAGGCGCGGGAGAAGATGTGTTCCAGCTCTTCCTGGAAGATGTCTTCGTTGACGTAGACTTCGCGGCTGACCGTGCCCAGTTCGGCGTCGACCAGTTGCTGCGGGGACCACTTCCGACTCATGTATCGTTCTCCGGAATGCGTGAACGGCGGCGGAGATCCGCGGCGCGGCCGGATGGCGCGCCGGCGGCCCTGCCGGACATGTGTCAAAGGTAGAGATGGGCCCCTCGGGTGTCTACGCAGCCGCGGCCATACCGGGTATGGCTGACGTGAATACCGGGCCGTCGCGCCTCGAGCGGCGGTCCGGCATCAGCGCAGCGAATGCGCCACCTGCGCCCCGTATCTGGACAAGAGGCCACGCGCGGCCCGGACCTCCCA
This sequence comes from Pigmentiphaga sp. MLSB6-MA01, assembly GCF_058793475.1. Classification (NCBI taxonomy): domain Bacteria; kingdom Pseudomonadati; phylum Pseudomonadota; class Betaproteobacteria; order Burkholderiales; family Alcaligenaceae; genus Pigmentiphaga; species Pigmentiphaga sp. MLSB6-MA01. The sequence continues at coordinate 61,668 of NZ_JBXAFV010000013.1, forward strand.
TAGCCGGTCGCCGTCTTGCACGCGCGCCACCATGCGGGCCATCAAGGCCATGTGATCGGAACTGGGGATGGGGCAGGCATAGCGCACCAGGCTGGTCAGCGAGCGCAGCGCCAGCGGCGGCGAATCGAGCGCGCAGGCGGTGGCCAGCGACCGCTCCAGCCAGGGCCTGAACACGCTGGCCGGCTGCCCCTGGCGGAACAACTGCTTGCCCTTGATGCGTTCGAACTCGGACTGGACATAGCGCGCCTGGGTCTGCGTGACCTCGCGCAGCCCCTGCGCCGTGGCATCGAGCCCCGCGCCGACGTCTTCCACCAGATCGCAGGCATCGGTCCAGCGCGCGATCAGCAGGGGGGCGATACCTTTCATGATGGCGGGAATCCGCTGGACGCAGGAGGCCATCTCCCCCAGCGCCGATACGTCGCCGCGCACGGCCTTGACCCAGGCCTCGCTCGTCTCGGCGCACACGGCCCACAGCGGCGTGCCCATCTCGCGCGCGATCTGCAGCGCCTCGGACGACAGGATCGCGACCTCGTCGACCTCCCGGTTCAGGCGGTGCAACTCGGTGGCCGACACCAGCGCGTACAGCAACGAATAGCGGTGGCCGATCCGGCGCGCATGGGCCACCGACTCGCGCGAGGCCTGCAAGGCATCTCCCACACTTCCGGCATGCCAGTGGGCAACCGACAGGATGGCCAGGTTCGTGACGCGGGCATCCTCGCCCAGGGTCAGGTTGGCATGCTGGGGCTGATAGGCCTTGGCGCCGAGTTCGAGATCCGCCACCGCCTCGACGAAGCGTCCCAGGAAAAAATGGCTGTAGCCCCGGGCATAGTACGCGTGGGACAGGAGGTTGGGATCCTCGGCCGCGTCGGCCATGCGCAACAGCGTCTCGGCCAGCGTCAGCGTCATCGAGAAATTGGCCCAGGAACTGGCGCTGGTCCACAGCCCCCAATAGATCGGGAACAACCGGGGATCGTCGCCCAGCGGCTGCGCCAGGGTCAGCGCCGAACGGAAGGTCTCCACCGCCTGCTCGGACCCGAAGCCGTACAGGGCGCACAGCTGGATGCCGAACTCCATCCTGATGCGCAGTTCCTCCATGATGGCGTCAATCCCCTCGCCCTGCCGTTCGAACCATTCCAGGGCGCTGCGGTAGTAGCTCACCGCCTCGCGGTACGCACACTGCGCGGCCGCCTTGCGTGCCGCCTCCAGCAGGTACTTCACGGCGGGCGCACGGCTGCCGGCGCCGGAATAGTGCCAGGCGAGCACCTCCGGATTGCCCTCGGCCAGACTCGATTCGAGCCGCCGGGCCAGGCGCGCGTGGGCCTGGACCCGCGCCACGCGGGTCTGCGACTGATAGGCCGCCTCGCGCAGCAGGGCGTGGCGGAAAGCGTAGGTCTTCTCGTCGCAGCGCACGACGATGTTCTGGCGCTGCATGATGGCCAGCGCCTCGGCCAGTTCGGCGCGCGCCTCGCCCATGGCCTCGGCCAGCAGATCCAGCGTGAACTCGCCCCCCACCACGGAGGCGAACTGGGCGACGTGGCGCGCCCGGCCCACGCTGTCGATGCGGGCCATCAGCAGATCCTGCAGCGAGGCCGGCAGCGACCAGGGCGACGCCGGGTCCCGTCCGTCGGCCAGCACGTCGCGGGTCAGTTCCTCGGCGTACAGCGGTATCCCTTCGGAAAGCTTGATGATGTCGCGCAGCAGATCGGCATCGATGTCCTTGCCCTCTGCCACCGCGTGGACCAGGTCGACGATCGCGAAATCGTCCATCGGCCCGAGGTCGAGATGATCGACCTCGACCGTGTGCTTCCAGGGCGGCACGAATTCGGGCCGGGCGGTGATGATCAGCATCCTGCCGGGCAAAGGCCGCTCCACCAGCAAGGCGAGGACGTCGCGCGTGGACGGGTCGGCCCAGTGGACGTCGTCGAAGCAGATGACGCCGCCCGCCGGTACCATCGCGCCCAGCAACGCATGGCACAGGGCCCCGGTCTCGTCGGCGCCGGCCGCGCCCTGCTCGCCGTCCAGCATGCGTTCGCCGATCGCATCGAGAATGCGCTCCGCGCTCTCGGGCAGGCAGGCATGCCGCTCGGTGGCCAGACGCTCGCGCCAGGCGCGCATCCAGCGCACGAAAGGATGGTAGGGCATCTGCCTGAGCTCGGACGAGCATTGCAGGAGCACGCGTTCCACCTGCAGGGTGTCGCAGAAATGCTCCACCAGGAAGGATTTTCCCAATCCCGCCTCGCCGCGCACCAGGCCGACGTAACGTCCTCCCTTGCCATGCGCGTCGACGAGCCGCGCCATCTCCTCGTCCCGTCCGCAGAACGCGCGCACCGCCTCCTGCCGCTCCGGGATACGCTGGCCGCAGACCAGGAAAACCTGCACCTCGACGCCGCGGGAGCGGTCGGTCAGTTGCCCCGCCGATTCGGTGCGGTATCCATCGCCCAGCAGGTGCAGGGTGACATCGCTCACTGCCACGCCCGATCCGCCGGCCATGGCGCCGAGCTGGAAGGCCAGGCGCGACACCATCCCGCCGGCATCGGGGAGATCGTTCTCGGCGGAGCTGATGGCGATGCCGGTATGCACGCCCAGGGCCCCCCGCACCGGCAGATGGGCCGCCCCGCCGCCCCAGTGCCGGGTCCAGATACTGTCATGGCAAAGCAGCGCCGCCGTCACGGCGCGGCGCGCGGCGTCCTCCTGCGCATAGGGATAGCCGAAGTAGCCCAGCAGGCCGCCGGGCGTGCGCACGACATGGGCCCCCGCGGCCCGCAGCGTGGGTTCGCAGCAGGCGATCAGTTCGCGCTGCACTTCGACGATGTCCTCGGGCTCTCCGGTCACCTCGAATTCGCACGACAATACGGTCAGTTGGCGCCGCTCCCCCTGCGGAGCCTGCCGCCTCGAGCCGGGCGCGCGGTCCACCGCGGGCATCTCCAGCAACGCCGCCACGGAAGCATCCGGCGCGGCGCCGAGCTCCATATCGAGCACATGGCGATAGCGCTGGAACTCCCGTCTCGCCCGCTCCAACTGGCCGGCCTTCACGAGCACACGCAGCATCTGGTGCCAGGCCGCGTCGTCCAGCGGCGCGACGGTCACCCATTGCTCGGCGCATTCGATGCAGGCCTGCAGGTTCCCTTCCCTTTCGTGGCTTTCGACCAGCATGCCCAGGGCCTGGAGATAGCGCTGGTGATACTGCTCGCGGCGCATCTGCACCCAACTGCTGAAATCCGGAGCGTCGTCCAGTTCCAGGCCCTTGAGGAACTCGCCGCGATACAGCGCCACGGCGTGGGCGATGCGCTCGGAGTCGATGGCCGCGCCCATCGCGAGCGCGCGCTGCTCGCTGTCCAGGACGGAGGTGAAGGCCCCGACGTCGGTCCAGAGCCCGGCTTCGGCCCGCAGCCGCAGCACGTCGCGGCTGCTCTCGATCGCGTCGGGCTTGAGGGCGTCCTTCAGCAGGAACAGCATCCGCCGCAGATTCTCCCGGCCCGCCTGCACGCTGGCGTCGGGCCACAGCAGGAAGGCGAGCGCTTCGCGCGTATGGAAGCCGCCCTCCAACGCGAGGTACGCCAACAACGCTCTTGCCTTGTTGTAACGGATGGAAAGCGGCCCATCGGCGCTTTCCATGGCCAGAGGCCCCAACAGGTACAAAGAAAGCGAAGATCGCATAGCTTCGGGGATGCCGCGCAAGAGAAATCTGAAGGGAAGCTCACGGTTGGACGACCCGCCAGGGCCTTCCACCCGGTCAACTCCCGGCTTACGGTTCATGCCTGAGGGCCTGGATCGCGCCGGGCATGCCGGGTTTTTTCCTGGTTCTTTACATCACTCTAAAGTGATTTAAATACATCATTTATAAACCGCTTGCCAGAGGTAATCGCCTTACAGATCTTTTCTAATTGAAAAGAATGTCACAATCATGCGAACTTGGCATGAGCAACATGTTTCAGTCGGTTTTGTCACGACAAAAAAGAGGGGCCGGCCACGACGGCGTCCGTTGGAATCCGGGGACGGTCCCCGCTTCCGGCCGGCTCAGGCCCTCAGTGCGCGCGCCGCGCCTTGGCGGCGATCAACGCGGCGAAGCAGGCCGCCAGCACGAACGCAAGAAATGCGCCCAGGTAGGGCCCCTGCCGCAGGCCCGCATCCAGCATGACGCCAAAGGCGAGCGGCGCCAGCGCCGAGCCCGTGTCCATGCCGGAATAGACCAGCCCGTAGACCGAGCCGGTGGCGCCGCGCGGCGTGACCCGGCGCACCAGCATGTCGCGGGACGGACCCGCAACGCCCGCGCACAGCCCGGCCAGGGCGACGCACGGCACCGCCGCGACCGCCGGCAGCCAGCCCATCGCCAGCAACGCCAGCAGCGCGCCGGCCGCCACGAAGGACATGCCCACGATGCGCTCGCTGTGGGGGCCGCTGGAGACGAGGAACCCTCCCAGCACCATGCCGCACGCGCCGGCCACCATATAGCCGGACAGCGCGGTACTGGCGGTCACGCTGGAGATCCCGTAGATGGACCCCAGGATGGGGATGGTGTAGTTCTGGACCGCGGAGATCGCGACGGACGAGAACATGAAAAACAGGAAAGCGCCCCAGACCACGGGATTGGCCAGCAGCGCGCCCAGCGACGTCCCGGCCGGGGCTGCCTCCAGGCGTCGGCCGCGAGTCGGGCGACGCGCCGCTTCCACCGCCAGCAGGCGCCGGCCCAGTACGGTCATGGCCAGGACGATCGCCACCAGCAGGCCCGCCCCGAAGGCGGCCACGCGCCAGTTGAACAGGTGGGTAAGCGTCGTGATGAACACCGGCGTGGTGGCCCAGCCCAGATTGCCCGTGATGCCGTGCGCGCTGAAGGCGTGCCCCAGGCGGGGGCTGCTGACGCGGCGATTGAGGATGGAGAAATCGACGGGGTGGAAGACCGAGTTGCCGATGCCGGCCACCACGGCAGCCGCCATCAGCCAGCCATAGCTGCTGGCCAGCCCCAGCAGCAGGCCCGCCACGACGAAACAAGCCAAGCCGAACCACAGGACCGGACGCGGGCCCGCACGGTCCACCACGAATCCGGAACTGGCCTGGCCCACGCCCGAGATCGCGTAGAACACCGCGACCAGCACCCCCAGTTCGGCGAACCCCAGTCCGAACTCCGTCGCCAGCGGCGCGAACAGCGAAGGAATCACCAGTTGGAAGAAATGGGAACTCGAGTGGGCGATTCCCACCAGTCCGATGACCTTCCAGTCGAGCCTGCGCCGGGCGAACTTCATCCCGGGGGCGGCCAATACTTGCTGCACGTCGTCTCCTGCTTCTTTCTCTGCGGACTGCGCCGCGAATCCTGCTTCTGCCGGCGCCCTAGGCCGATCGCCGGATGACCGGCCAGGCCCGCTGCAGGTAATACATCATCGACCACACCGTGAGCACGGCGGCGATCTCGATCAGCCGCGATCCCCACCACAGCACGTCGATGCCGAATACCCGCCCCCCATACAGCAGGCACGGGATGGCGGTCATCTGCGCCGCGGTCTTGAACTTGCCCAGCCAGTGCACGGCGACGCTAGTACTGGCGCCGATCTTGGCCATCCACTCGCGCAGGGCCGAAATGGTGATCTCGCGGCCGATGATGACCAGCGCGATCATGGCGTCGACCCGTCCCAGGTTCAGCAGCACGAGCAGCGCCGCGCTGACCATGAGTTTGTCGGCCACGGGGTCCAGGAAGGCGCCGAACGAGGAGGTCTGGTTCAGCCTCCGCGCCAGCCAGCCGTCCAGCCAGTCCGTCAACGCGGCGAAGATGAACATGCCCGTGGCCACCGCATCGCGCACGGCCGTGGGCAGCACATGCTCCGGTACGTAGTACACGCTGACGACCAGCGGGATCATCGCGATCCGCACCCAGGTCAGGATAATCGGCAGGTTCAGAGGCATGATCGAATGCTAACAGGCTACAGGGAAAAGTTCTCGGAAAGGGTCAGTGCAACTGCCGGTGGATACGTTCGGCCAGATCCAGGGAAATGCCCTCGACGGAGGCCAGGTCCTCGACGCTGGCCGAGACCACCCCGCGCAGGCCGCCGAAACGCGCCAGCAGCCGCTGCCGGCGCTTGGCGCCGACACCCTCGATTTCCTCGAGCCGCGAGACATTGCGGGTCTTGGCCCGCCGCGCCCGCATGCCGGTGATGGCGAAGCGGTGCGCCTCGTCGCGGATCTGCGCGACCAGCATCAGGGCCGCCGACTCGCCCCCCAGCGCCAGCGGCTCCCGGCCATCGGCGAAAATCAGCGTTTCCAGGCCGACCTTGCGCCCTTCCCCCTTGGCGACGCCGACCAGCAGGCTGATGTCCAACCCCAGTTCGGCAAACACCTGGCGGGCGATCTCGACCTGGCCCTTGCCACCGTCGATCAGCACGACGTCGGGCATGACCCCGTCCCCATCGGCGATTTTCTCGTAGCGGCGGGTCAGCACCTGCCGCATGGCCGCATAGTCGTCGCCGCCGGTGATGTCGTCGATATTGTAGCGACGATACTCTTTGGGCTGCATCGCATGGTGGTGGTAGACCACGCACGAAGCCTGCGTCGCCTCGCCCGCGGTATGGCTGATGTCGAAACACTCCATGCGCAGGGTTTCCAGCGCGGCCTCGTCGGCGTCGATGGCCAGCACCTGCGCCAGGGCCTCGGTGCGCGCCTGCTGCGATCCGGCCTCGGCCAGCACGCGCGCCAGCGCCAGTCCGGCATTCTTCCTGGCCTGGTCGAGCCAGCTCTTGCGTACGCCCTGCGGCTGCTTGACGAGATTGACCTTCGCGCCGGCCTGCTCCGCCAGCATCGCCACCAGGTCGGCATCGGGCAGGGGGTGCGACACCACGATGGTGCCGGGCAAGGCCCGATCGATGTAGTGCTGGGACATGAAAGCCTCCAGCACCTCGGCGGGCGAATCGCCATCGGCATGCGTGGGGAAAAATGCCTTGTCCCCCAGGTGCCGCCCGCCCCGTATCATCGCCAGGTTCACGCAGACCTTGCCGCCCTGCATGTCGACCGCGATCACGTCGGTATCGCCGCTGCCCCCTTCCATGGTCTGCTGGTGCAGCACGCGGGACAGCGCCGACAGTTGGTCGCGCAGGGCGGCGGCCTCCTCGAAACGCATCTCCTGCGACGCGGCGAACATCCGCGTCTCGATATCCGTGAGCACGGCCTGGGTCTGGCCGCGCAGGAACTGCGTGGCCCGGTCCACGTCCAGGGCGTAGTCCGCGGCCGAGACCAGCCCCACGCAAGGCCCGGAGCAGCGATGGATCTGATAGAGCAGACAGGGCCTCGACCGGTTGGCGAAGACCGTGTCCTCGCAGGTGCGCAGGCGGAAAACCTTCTGCAGGATCTGTATGCTCTCGCGCACCGCCCATACGTTGGGGAACGGGCCGAAATACTGGTTGGCGCGGTCCGTGGCCCCGCGGTAGTAGGCGATGCGGGGGAAGGCGTGGCCGCTGACCTTCAGGTAGGGATAGGACTTGTCGTCGCGGAACAGGATGTTGTAGCGCGGCGCCAGCGACTTGATCAGGTTGTTTTCCAGCAGCAGGGCCTCGGCCTCGGACCGCGTCACGGTGACCTCGACGCGCGTCACCCGGGCCAGCATATGCGCGATGCGCGGGCTGCCCACCTGCTTCTGGAAATACGAAGACACCCGCTTCTTCAAATCCCGGGCCTTGCCGACGTACATCACCTCGCCTTCGGCGTTGATGTGCCGGTACACGCCGGGCAGGTGCGGAAGCTGCGCCAGGAAGGACTTGACGTCGAAGACCGGCGGAGCCTCTTGCGCGACGGCCGGCGCGGACGCCTCCTGGGGCGTCACGGGCACGTCCGGCTGCGCCGGCGTCTCCGGCGCCTGGGTGTCGTCCTTCTTGCGGCCGGCCATGTCCCGCCCTTCCCTCAGGCGCCGGCCCGCGCCAGCGCCTGGACCGCCTTGCGGGCCTTGCGATAGGCCGGATCGGCCGCCAGCGCCTGCCAGTCCTGGGCGGCGAATTTCGGCTTGAGCGAACGGATGCGCGCCACCGACGCCGGATCCTGGGTCCAGCCGAGCCGGCCCAGCAGATCGTCCGCCAGGTCCGGCCGGTTGCAGACCAGCACCATGTCGCAGCCCGCGCGCAGCGCGGCCATCGCCCGGCCGTGGATGTCGCCCGCCACCGAGGCGCCTTCCATGGTCAGATCGTCGGAGAACACCACACCGCCGTACTGGAGCCGTTTGCGCAACACGGTCGTCACCCACTTGCGCGAGAACCCCGCGGGCGACTTGTCGACCCGCGGATAGATGACATGGGCCGGCATGACCGCCCCCAGGAGGGCATCGCCCAGCCAGCGATAGGGCTGCGCGTCTTCGCCCAGCACTTCTTCCAGCGAACGGTCGTCCACCGGAATCTCGTGATGGGAGTCGGCCGCGGCAAAGCCGTGGCCGGGGAAATGCTTGCCGCAGGCGGACATGCCGGCCAGCGCCAGCCCCTGGACCAGCGCCCGGGCCAGCATGGCCACCACGCGCGGATCGCGGTGGAAGGAGCGGTCGCGGATGACGCGGCTTTCGCCGAAATCCAGGTCCAGCACCGGCGTGAAGCTCAGGTCCACGCCGCAGGCCCGCAGTTCGGCGGCCAGCACCCGCCCCGTATCGGTAGCCGCGCGCATGGCGTCGAGCGGGTCGTTGTCCCACAGGCGCCCCAGGGCGCGCATGGGCGGCAACACGGTGAAACCGTCGCTGCGGAAACGCTGGACCCGTCCGCCTTCGTGATCGACCGCGATCAAGAGCGGCTCGCCACGCGCGGCACGGATGTCGGCGGTCAGTTTGCTCAGTTGCGCCCGGTCGCGGAAATTGCGGGCGAACAGGATCACCCCGCCCACCAGCGGATGGCGCAGCCGCTCGGCCTCGGCGACCGCCAGCTCGAAACCCGCCACGTCCACCATCACGGGGCCGGGGGCAAGCGAAGAAGAAAGGGATGCGGTCATGATCGGATTCGTCACGGGCGCCGCGTCTCGACGATGACATAGGCGGCGACCATGTCGTGTTCGTCGGTCAGCGACACGTGGGCAGCGCCGAAGCGCGCCTCGTACCAGGTCTTGAGCGGCTCGGCCAGGACCACGATGGGCCGTCCGCCGGGCGCGTTGAGCGTCTGCATGCGGCGCCAGGCCATGGGCATGCGCATGCCCAGCCCCACGGCCTTGGAAAAGGCCTCCTTGGCGGCGAAGCGGGTGGCCAGGAAACGCACGCCGCGCTGCGGGTCGCGGTTCCTGCGCGCGGTGAATTTCGCGAACTCCTCGGCGCCCAGGATTTTCTGCGCGAAGCGGTCGCCGCGGCGGGCCAGGGCCTGCTCAATGCGCTCCACCCGCAGCAAGTCGATGCCGATACCGGCCAGGGCGGGAAGCGCGCCGTCGCGCAGCGATTCGGGCATCAATGCGCCGGCCTCGGCAAAGTGCCGCTGCGCGCGGTGATCATCAGCGCCTTCATCTCGCGCACCGCCGCCTCCAGGCCGCAGAACACGGATTGGGCGATGATGGCATGGCCGATATTGAGCTCGGCGATGCCGTCCAGGGCGGCGACCGGCTGCACGTTTTCATAGTGCAGCCCGTGCCCCGCATTGACCCGCAGGCCCTGCCGCAACCCGACCGCCACCGCATCCCGGATGCGCGCCAGCTCCCGCTGCGCGCCATCCGCCACGGCCTCGGCATACGCGCCGGTGTGCAGCTCGATCACGGTCGCGCCGGCACGGGCGGCGGCCTCGATCTGGTCCGCCTGCGGATCGATGAACAGCGACACCCGGATGCCGGCATCGTGCAATCGCGACACGGCGGCCTTCACGTCGTCGAAATGCCCCAGCACGTCCAGCCCGCCCTCGGTGGTGAGTTCCTGGCGCTTCTCGGGTACCAGGCAGACATCCTGCGGCCGGATCCGGCAGGCGATCTCCAGCATTTCCGCCGTGATCGCGCACTCCAGGTTCATGCGCGTGCGCAGCTTGCCGCGCAGGCTCTCGACATCGGCATCCTGGATGTGCCGGCGGTCCTCGCGCAGATGCAGCGTGATCAGATCCGCCCCCGCCTCCTCGGCCACCAGCGCGGCCCGGACCGGATCCGGATAGGAAACGTGCCGCTGCTGCCGCAGCGTCGCCACGTGATCGATATTGACGCCCAGATCAATCATGGATATTCAATCGTCCCATCTATCTATTCAAACACTCGCATCACCCACGCCGTCTCCAGGATGCGCCGGATCCGGCTTCGCCGGTCCGGCCGCATCGCCGAGGCCCCCTCCTGGCGGCCTACGGCCGCTCCCCCTCAAGGGGACGGCGCTGGCGGACCGGCGCAGCCGGATCCGCGGCGCCCTGCGTCGAAACCATGGCGTTCAGGTCCCGCAAGACCTGCCGCGTCGCCAGCGGCCGGCCATTCATATGATAGTCCAGCCGTTCCCGCAGCAAGCGGCGCAGCTCGGGCTCGGCCGCGGCGTCCTCGAAACGGCCCGCGGCCAGCGCCAGCAGCGATTCGCCGGCGATGGGCGTACCCAGTTGCGGCGCCTCGGGCTCTTCCTGCTCCGGCCCCGCCTCCAGCGGGACACGGTAGCGAACGCCCGCCCGCACGGGCTCCTCGGCGCCCGTGGCGGCCGGATCGAAGCCATAGCCGATTTCGCACAACAGCCGCCATTCGAACTCCCTCAAGGCGCTCGACAACCGGGGATGCGCGGCCAGGCGGGCCAGCGCGTCGACATAGGCGTCGTACAACGACTCATGAGGGTCGTCGCGCCCCAACAGGCGCAGCAGCAGTTCGTTCAGGTACCACCCCGACATGGCCGCCGCGCCCTGCAAACGCTGTGGGGCCCCGGACCACTCGGCCCGCACCAGGGTCTTGATCTCGCCGGCGCCGCTCCAGGACAGGCTCAGCCGCTGGAAGGCGATCAGCACCGGCCGCAGCGCCGAATGCGGCCGCTTCGCGCCCTTGGCCACCAGGGCCAGCCGTCCGTGCGAACGCGTGAACACGTCCAGGATCAGCGAAGTTTCGCGATAGGGATAGCTGTGGATCAGGAAGGCGGGGACATCGTCCACCCGGTGCCCGCGGCCACGCGGGCGCGCCTGCCTGGCCGGTGCGGGAGCGGCCGCCAGGGGCGTTCGCCGGAACAGCGATCCTGCGGCGTCGGGCAAGATCTCGTCCGGCGCCACGGGATCCAGGGAATTACTCATAACCCAGGTCGCGCAGCGCGCTTTCGCGCTCGGCCCAACCCTTGCGCACCTTCACGTAGATTTCCAGGTGCACCGGCTTGTCGAGCAGCTTGGCGATGTCCTGCCTGGCCTCGGTGGCGATGCGCTTCATGCGTTCGCCCCCCGTTCCCAGCAATATCGGCCGGTGGCTGTCGCGGTCGACGATCACGCAGGCCGCGATGCGGGTCACGCGGGGCTGCTCTTCCCATTGCTCGATGACCACGGTCGACCCGTAGGGCAGCTCGTCGCCGACCAGGCGGAAGATCTTCTCGCGGATGAGTTCGCTGGCGATGAAGCGCACCGGCCGGTCGGTCAGGGTATCTTCCTCGAACATGGGCTCGCCTTCGGGCAGGCCCTTGCCGATCTCGTCCAGCAAATGGTCGAGCTGGCGCGACTTGGCGGCGCTGACCGGCACGACGGCATCGTAGGGATGCAACCCCATGATGCGCGAGACGTAGGGAAACAGCGCGTCGCGGTCCTTGAGCAGATCGGTCTTGTTCACGGCCAGGATGCGCCGCGCCCGCGCCGGCAGCAGCGGCAGCAGATTGGCGTCGCCCTCGGACCACTTGCCGGCCTCGACCACGTGCACCACGACGTCCACGTCCGCCAGTGCCTGGGTCACCACCCGGTTCATCATGCGGTTCATCGCGCCGCCATGCCGGGTCTGGAAACCCGGCGTATCGACAAAGACGAATTGCTCGGGGCCGCGCGTGTAGACGCCGTGGATGCGATGGCGCGTGGTCTGCGCCTTGCGCGAGACGATGCTGACCTTGGCGCCGATCAGCGCGTTCAGCAAGGTCGACTTGCCCACGTTGGGCCGGCCGACGATGGCAACGAAACCGCAGCGGCTGGCGATGGGGGAATCAGAGGGCATGGTCATTTCTTGACAGCGGACTGCCCCGGGGCGGACAGGGTCTCGCCCGCGGGCGAGACCGCCGGAGGTGCTGCTTGGGGTTCTTTCCTTGGCACGGCCACCGCGATCGGCGCCTTGCTTTCGGCCGCGTGGGTCGAGGTGATCTTGGCGACCGGCGCCTCGGTCACGGGTGGCTTGGCCACGGCAACGCTTGCCGGCTCGTCCGGCACTTCCTGCGCCACCGCCACCGGCAGCGACAACTGGGCCGTCTTGCGCGCGCGCGGCGAGCGCTTGGCGGGCGTCGGATTGGCGGCCAGCGCCGCCTCCAGCGCCTGCTTGGCGGCCGCCTGTTCAGCCGCGCGGCGGCTGCCGCCGATGCCCACCACCTGCACATCCAGCTTGGGGATGGCGCACTCGACTTCGAATTCCTGGCTGTGCGCCGCGCCATGCGTGGCCACCACCGTGTACACCGGCAGCGCGATCTTGCGGCCCTGCAGGTATTCCTGCAGCAGCGTCTTGGCATCCTTGCCCAGCGTCTTGGGGTCGACGGTCTCGAGCACGGGTTTGTAGAGGCGGGCGATCACCGTGCTGGCCGCATCGAAGCCCCCATCCATGAAGATGGCGCCGAAGACGGCCTCGAGCGTGTCGGCCAGGATGGAAGGCCGGCGGAAACCGCCGCTCTTGAGTTCACCTTCTCCCAGCCGCAGGAAACGGGACAATTCCACGCGCTGCGCGATATCCGCCAACGACGCCTGCTTGACCAGGTTCGCGCGCAGGCGGGACAGGTCGCCTTCGTCTATCCGCGCGAAGCGGTCGTACAGCAGCGAGGCGATCGCGCAGTTCAGCACGCTGTCGCCCAGGAATTCCAGGCGCTCGTTGTGCTTGCTGCTATGGCTGCGATGCGTCAGCGCCTGCTCCAGGAGGCTCTTGTTCCTGAAGGTGTAGGCGAGGCTGGTCTCGAGGTTCATGCCCCCCCCCTACGCGCTTCGCGCGCCCGGCATGGTGAGCCCCCAGCCGCTACGCGGCAGCCCCCCGAGGGGGCGGGGACCCGCCTTGGGGCGGCCCGGCGCCGGGTCCCCCGGGGCGGCACTGGCGGACCGGCGGAGCCGGATCCGCTTGCCCATGGGTACGATCCGGCTGATGGGAGATGGCGAAGCTGCGTAACGGGGCAATGCGTATGCGCGGCCGTGCTGCCAGGCGCGGCGGGCGCTCGCGGCGGGGTGCGACAGGCGAAGGTAGGCGACGAGTTCATGCGGTGCGGCGCATGGCGCAAGACATCAATGGAAGCGGCCAATCCGTTTCAGGTCCCCGAAATTCATCCAGACGAAAAACGCCTTGCCCACGATATTCGAATCCGGCACGAAACCCCAATAGCGGCTGTCCGCGCTGTTATCCCGATTATCACCCATGACGAAATAATTGCCTGCGGGCACTTTGCAACGTACGCCCTCGCGGGAATACTGGCAGGCCTCACGATTCGGATAGCCACCAAACGGGTCTATTTCCGGCGAACGTCGTTCATCTATCAATATCTGATGGTCTACGCCTTTGAGATTTTCGCTGTACAGCGCGGCGTACGAAACCCGGTCGGGGTCGAAATATTCCCCTAACTTCTTCATGGGTACTTCCTGGCCATTGATGGTCAGCCGCTTGTTCAGGTAGGCCACTTCATCGCCCGGCACGCCGATCACGCGCTTGATGTAGTCGACCTGAGGATCGACGGGGTAGCGGAACACGACGACGTCGCCGCGCTGCGGATCCCCCAGCGGGACGACCTTCTTGTCCACGATGGGCAGGCGCAGGCCGTACGAGAATTTGTTCACCAGGATGAGATCGCCGATCTGCAGCGTGGGAATCATGGAACCCGAGGGGATGCGGAAAGGCTCGACCACGAACGAACGCAGCACGAATACAAACAGGATGACCGGAAAAAAGCTGACGGAATACTCGACCCACCACGGCATCTTGCCGGCGCGGTCCACCACCTCCTGCCGCTGGCGCACGACTTCGGTCTCGCCGCTGGCCGCGCGCACCGACTGGGCGCGGCCAGCGTCGAACTCGGCGGCCGCGCGGGCCATGCGCGCGGTGCGCTGCGGACGCAGCGACAGGCGGTCGAAGGCCCAGACGATGCCGGTCACGACCAGCAGCACGAACAGGATCAGCGCGAAATTCAGGCTCATGCCGCCTTCCCCTCGATATGGTTCAGAACACCGCGGTTCATTTATCCTCCACCTGCAGAATGGCCAGGAAAGCCTCTTGCGGAATCTCGACGCTGCCGACCTGCTTCATGCGTTTCTTGCCGGCCTTCTGCTTCTCGAGCAGCTTCTTCTTGCGGGAAATGTCCCCGCCATAGCACTTGGCCAGCACGTTCTTGCGCAAGGCCTTGACGTTTTCCCGCGCGATGACCTCGGCGCCGATCGCGGCCTGGATGGCCACGTCATACATCTGCCGGGGAATCAGTTCGCGCATGCGGGCGGTCACGTCCCGCCCGCGGGCGCGGGCGTTCGCGCGGTGCACGATGAGCGACAGCGCGTCGACCTTGTCGCCGTTGATCAGCAAGTCGACCCGCACCACGTCGGCGCTGCGGTATTCCTTGAATTCGTAGTCCATCGAGGCGTAGCCCCGGGACACGGACTTCAGCTTGTCGAAGAAATCCAGGACGATTTCGGCCAGCGGAATCTCGTAGGTCAGGTGGACCTGGCGGCCATGGTAGGCCATGTTGATCTGGATGCCGCGCTTGGCCGTGCACAGGGTGATGACCGGCCCCACGTACTCCTGCGGCATGAACAGCGTGACCGTGACGATGGGTTCGCGCACCTCGGCGATCTTGCCCACTTCGGGCATCTTGGACGGACTGTCGACGATGACCACCGAGCCGTCGCGCAGCTCGACCTCGTAGACCACCGACGGCGCGGTGGTGATGAGGTCCATGTCGAATTCGCGTTCCAGCCGCTCCTGCACGATCTCCATGTGCAGCAGCCCCAGGAAGCCGCAGCGGAAGCCGAAGCCCAGCGCCTGCGATACCTCGGGGTCGTACATCAGCGCGGCATCGTTGAGCTTGAGCTTCTCGAGCGAATCGCGCAGCGAGTCGTACTCGCTGGACTCGACCGGATACAGGCCCGCGAACACCTGCGGCTTGACTTCCTTGAACCCCGGCAGCGGCACGGCGGCGGGTTTGGAGGCGTGCGTGATGGTGTCGCCCACCTTGGCGTGCTTGAGTTCCTTGATACCGGCGATGATGAAACCCACCTCCCCCGCCGACAGGTGCGCGCGGGGCTCGGACTTGGGCGTGAACACGCCCACCTGTTCGCACAGGTGGGCGGCGCCCGTGGCCATCAGCAACAGCTTTTCCTTGGGCTTGAGCACGCCATTGATCACGCGCACCAGCATCACCACGCCCACGTAATTGTCGAACCAGGAGTCGATGATGAGTGCCTGCAGCGGCTCGGAGGCACTGCCCTCGGGCGGCGGGATGCGGGCGATGACGGCTTCCAGGATGTCATCGATCCCCATGCCGGTCTTCGCGCTGGCCGGAATGGCGTCGTCCGCGGGGATCCCGATGACTTCCTCGATTTCCTGCTTGGCGGTTTCAGGATCTGCCTGCGGCAGGTCCATCTTGTTCAGCACCGGCACGACTTCGACGCCCAGCTCGATGGCCGTATAGCAGTTCGCGACGGTCTGGGCCTCCACGCCCTGGGAGGCGTCGACCACCAGCAGCGCGCCCTCGCAGGCGGACAGCGAGCGGCTGACCTCGTACGAGAAATCCACGTGCCCCGGGGTGTCGATCAGGTTCAGGTTGTAGGTCTTGCCGTCCCGGGCCTGGTAGTGCAGCGCGGCGGTCTGGGCCTTGATCGTGATGCCGCGCTCGCGCTCGATGTCCATCGAGTCGAGTACCTGGGCCTCCATTTCCCGGTCCGACAAGCCCCCGCAGCGGTGGATGATGCGGTCGGCAAGCGTCGATTTGCCGTGATCGATGTGGGCAATGATGGAGAAATTGCGAATGTGCTGCATGCGATCCGAAAGTAGTGAGCCCACCCCCTGCGCGCTACACGCGCCCCCTCAAGGGGTGGCACGGGCGAACCGGCAAAGCCGGATCCACGGTGCCCTGGGGACTTGCAAAAAAAGGGGGGCGCAACGCGCCCCGCCTGTATCGGGCCTCGCGGGGCGTTCCCGCGCGGCCTGCCTGATATGTCGCGACCCGGCATTTTACCGCCGCGCGCGAATGTCTGCCCGACTACCTCGTGGGGCGTATCGGCACCCACTGGGTCAGGTCGTCGCGCCGCACCAGCACGCCATGGACCTTGCTCCGGTCGATCTTGGCCACCAGCCCGTTGAACTGCGACGCACCAGTGATTTCGGCATTGTCCAGCGCCAGGATGACATCCCCCTGGCGGATGCCCGCCCGGGCGGCCGGCCCGTCGGCGGCATCCACCTGCACCCCGCCCCGGACCCGCAGGTCACGGCGGCGCGCGGCCGGCAGGTCGGATACCAGCAGCCCCAGCACATTGGTCTTCTGGGCCTGGCTGCCTCCGTCGTCCTGGCGGGCGGCGGCGCTCTTGTCCGGCTCCAGTTCGCCCACGGTGATGGTCAGGTCGCGCGTACTTCCGCGCCGCCAGACCTGGATCGTGGATTTGGTGCCGGGCTTGGTCTCGCCCACCGTGCGCGGCAGGTCGGACGAGCGCTCGATGGTCTTGCCGTTGAACTTCAGGATGACGTCGCCCGGCTCGATCCCGGCCTTCTCGGCGGGGCTGCCCGGCTCGACCATGCCCACCGAGGCGCCGGCGGTACGGCCCAGCCCGATGGCGTCGGCCACTTCCTTGCTGACTTCGCCGATCTGCACGCCGATGCGGCCGCGGATGACCCGCCCGCTAGCACGCAACTGGTCGGCCACGCGCATGGCCTCGTCGATCGGAATGGCCAGCGAGATGCCCATGAAGCCGCCGCTGCGGGAAATGATCTGCGAATTGATGCCCACCACCTCGCCGCGCATGTTAAGCAGCGGACCGCCGGAATTGCCGGGGTTGACCGCCACGTCGGTCTGGATGAACGGCAGGTAGTCGCCCGTGTCGCGGCCCGTGGCGCTGACGATGCCCGCGGTGACGGTGGAATCGAGCCCGAACGGCGAGCCGATGGCCAGGACCCACTCGCCCTTGCGCAGCTGGGTGGGATCGCCGGGCTTGAGGGGCGTCATGCCGGCGGCCTCGACCTTGATCAGGGCCACGTCGGTGCGCTCGTCCGAGCCGATGACCTTGGCCTTGAACTCGCGACGGTCCGTCAGCGTGACGTAGATGTCGTCGGCGCCGTTGACCACATGGTGATTGGTCAGGATATAGCCATCGGCGGAGATGAAGAACCCCGATCCCACCCCGCGCGGAACCTCCTGGCCCTCGTCATTGTTGCCGGGCGGCGTCTGTTGCCGGGGGCCGCCGCGGCCGGGCGGTGCGAAGTCAGGGCCGAAAAACCAGCGGAAAAGCTCGTAGGGATCCTGGCCGCCCCCTCCGTATGGCCCCCGCGCCACGGCGCGCGCGGTGGTACGGATGTTGACCACGGCCGGGTCCGCCTTGGCCACGAGATCGGTGAAATCGGGCAGGGCCCGGGCCTGCGCCTGGGCGGCCGGCTGGCCGGCGACCAGCAGCAGCGCGGCGAACAAGGCAAACACCATGAATGAGGCAAGGCCCCTCCCTGCGCGCCTGCGCGCGCTCTCCAGGGGGCGGCACTGGCGGACCGGCGAGGCCGGATCCCCGATGCCCGGGGTCGAAC
This sequence comes from Pigmentiphaga sp. MLSB6-MA01, assembly GCF_058793475.1. NCBI lineage: Bacteria > Pseudomonadati > Pseudomonadota > Betaproteobacteria > Burkholderiales > Alcaligenaceae > Pigmentiphaga > Pigmentiphaga sp. MLSB6-MA01. Next base: position 79,458 of record NZ_JBXAFV010000013.1, read on the forward strand.
ACACCCGTTTCATTGGATGCGGATAGCTCGCAGCACCGTGGAAAACTGACATGTAAGCTCCGGGTAAAGAAAGGGCACGAACCGGCGGCGCTCAGGGCTTGCGCGCGGCCACCGGCATATAGCTTATCGAATCGGCGATCTGTTGCACCGTACTCAGCGGCGCTTCGCCCAGCACGGTTATCCAATGGTCTCCCACGCGGCGCCCGACCACGTTGATGGCGCCACGGGCGCCCGGGCCGACCTGCCTGGGATGCGATTCGCTATAGGGTTCGATGAAGACGGAGATCGCCGCCAGGCCGTCCGAGAGCATGACCTGCTTGACATCCGGCTTGCCGCCCATGGAGCGCTGGACTTCCATCATCTTGTGGAATCCCGCCGGCTCGCCCACCTTCCATCCGAAATCGGCCAGCTTGACCGGCTTGAGCTGCGCGCGCACGACGCGCCACCCATCGGTCTTCCAGCGCGGCTTGAGCTGCTTGCGATCGACGTCCGCCCCCACCTGCAGCGCGATGAACGCGACCTGCTCGACCACCTCGTCCTCGGGCGACAGGGTCTGCGCCCGCAGCAGCAGTCCGGAACTGTTGTCGGCGCACAACCGGTAGCCGTAGCGATCACTGTCCCGGGGGCGCAGCGTAATGACCTGGCAGTCCCGGTCGGCCACCCGCTCGGACTCGGATTCGACGCTGACGTCGTAGTGTTCGCCCAGTTGGTCGGCGCTGCCTATCATCAAGCCGGGGAAACGGTCGCGCGCGGTCCGGGTTTCGATCAGCACCGCGCGTTTCTGCGGCAGCAAGCACTGGATCTCGTCGTCCTTGCGCAGGAACTCCAACGGCTGGCCGTCGAGCAGTTCGAGCCGCTCGCGCTCGCTCTTGCCGTCGTAGACGTGGGTGATACGGGAAGATTGCATCGAGGCGCCCTGCTGATACGCAAAGACACCGGAGTAATTGAGTTCCCGGGCCGACGCCTGAATGCGCTGCAACAACCCGGTACCGTCGGCCGGCGCAGCGGGCGCCGGGGATTGCGCCTGGGACGCGATCGTCACCAGGCACAACATGGCGAACGCCAGGGAACGCGTGGACCACGCCACGGCCGAACGACTAACCTCCGACACGAGACCTTCCTTCAACGTTGCCCTGCGGCGGGTTCGAAAGAGGTGGCCGAAACCTGGCGGATGGCGCTGCGGCCGGCGATCTGCCGATGGGCCTCGAGGTACTCGCCCAGCGAGACGTCGACCGGCGGTTCGGCCCGGCGGGCCCCCGCCGGCGCGGCAACCTGGACGACGGCCGGCGCCGCGGCTGGCTGGGCACTGGCGGAAAACTCGACCGGCACGCCCTGCCCGCCGAAATAGGGCTGGGCGATCCAGGTCACCGAGGCGACGGCCGCCGCCGCGGCCAGGCCGGGGAAACCGTAGCGTGCCATGAAGCGGCGCGAGATGGTCCGTCGGGGGGCGGCAACGATAGGCGCCTCGTGTTCCAGCGCGTCGAGGAAGCGCTGATGGAAGCCGGACGACACGGACAACGCCAGTTCGGGCGTGCGCACCACGTCGCCTACCAGATGGTACAAGTCCCAGTCGGCACGGCCACCGCCCGTCTCCAGGTAGCCGGACACGGCCGCTGCCGCGTCATCGGCCTCGTCGGCCAATTCGCCGTCCATGTAGGCCGACAGCCATTCCTCGAGGCGGGCCTGCTTCAACCCGTCCAGATCGTCCTGCGCAGACGCGGCCGCTTCCTGGCTGAAACCAGCGGACTCATTCCGATGCGATGTCACCTGCATTTCCATAACCTCCGGGGCTGCCGGTTGCCCGGTTACTTGCCATTTTGCCCAAATTCCATACCGCTCCGCCTCGCCCGGCTACCAACGTCTGTCATCCTGGGTATCCAGCAGAGGCCTCAACCGGGCCGCAATCGCCTCGCGCGCCCGGAATATCCGGGACCGCACGGTGCCTATGGGACAACCCATCGACTGGGCGATGTCCTCATAGCTCATTCCTTCAATCTCACGCAATACGATAGCCGTTCGCAGCTCTTCGGGAAGAGCCTCGATCGCCGAATTGACCGTTTCGGCAATTTCGCGCGTCGCCATCATCGATTCTGGCGTGTTGATATCGCTTAGGTTGTCGGTTTCGTCGAAAGTTTCACCGTCTTCGTTCTCGTATTCGGAAGGCGAGCTGGGACGCCTGCCCGAAGCCACCAGATGGTTCTTGGCGGTATTGATCGCGATGCGGTAGAGCCAGGTGTAGAAGGCGCTTTCTCCGCGGAACTGCGGAAGCGCGCGATAGGCCTTGATGAAGGCCTCCTGGGCGACGTCTTCGATTTCGCTGGGATCACGGATGAAACGCGACAAGAGGCGCAGGATCTTGCGCTGGTACTTCAGCATCAGCAGCTCGAACGCCTTCTTGTCGCCCCGCTGCACGCGGGCGACCAGTTCGGCATCGATCTCGCGCTCGCTCGTCATGCCGGAGCCCCCAGGCGGGGATCACGGGCTTGTGGCGCGAGCAGCAGCCCTTCGCCCCGCTGCTCGGTCCACGCCGCGGCCATGCGCAGTCGGCGCCATTCCCGGGCTTCCATGCTGTCCGCCCACACGGTGAACGTCGCCCGCACCGCGGGCCGGAGCCGTCCCGGCGGCGGCGCGAGGTCGCCTTGCAGCGTCAGCCAGCCCAGCGGCGAATGCCAGATGTGATCCGGCCGGAAACCTCGCCAGCCATGCTGGTCGGCCAGCGACCAGTTGCCCCCGGCATCGACGGCAACGGCGCGAAACGGCGGGCGTGCCCGACGCTGGAAGCCGATGGCGCCCAGCGCCAGCCCCAGGCCGGCGGCCGGAGCTGCCACCCAGGCCAGCGGCGAACCGGCCAGCACGAACCACGCGCCGGCGCCGGCGGCCCATCCCGCGGCCAGGGCGATGCAATGCCCCAGCAGACCGGCGCGACGCGAAGGCCGCAGGTGCGCCAGCATGGACAGGCCGGAGGATGCCGTCCCGATATCGCTCAAATCAGACCTTGCGCACGATCATCGTGCCGTTGGTACCGCCGAACCCGAAGGAATTCGACAGCGCGACGTCGATCTTCATCTGCCGTGCCTGGTTGGCGCAGTAGTCGAGATCGCACTCGGGATCCTGATTGAAGATGTTGATGGTGGGCGGAGCGATCTGGTTGTAGACGGCCAGCGTCGTGAACACGGCTTCGATGCCGCCGGCGGCGCCCAGCAGATGCCCCGTCATGGATTTGGTCGAGCTGACGACGATCTGCCTGGCATGATCGCCGAAGGCCAGTTTCAGGGCCTCGGTCTCGTTCTTGTCCCCCAGCGGCGTCGAGGTGCCATGGGCGTTGACGTAGTGGACATCTTCCTTGTTGATCCCGCCATTGCGCAGCGCATTGCGCATGCCGCGGCAAGGACCTTCGCGGTCGGGCGCCGTGATGTGATGGGCATCGGAACTCATGCCATAGCCGGCGAACTCGCCATAGATGCGCGCACCGCGCTTCTTGGCATGCTCGTATTCCTCGAGCACGAGCACGCCCGCGCCTTCGCCCAGCACGAACCCATCGCGATCGCGGTCCCAGGGCCGCGAGGCCGTCTTGGGATCGTCGTTGCGGGTGGACAGCGCGCGCATGGCGGCGAAACCGCCGATACCCAGCGGCGACACGGTGGACTCGGCGCCGCCGGCCAGCATCACGTCGGCATCGCCGTACTCGATCAGGCGCGCGGCATCGCCAATGCTGTGCAGGCCGGTGGTGCACGCCGATACCACGGCGTAGCTGGGGCCCTTCATGCCGAAGCGGATGGACAACTGGCCCGAGATCAGATTGATCAACGACGCCGGAACGAAATAGGGCGAAATGCGGCGCGCACCGCGCTGCAGATAATCGGCCTCGGTTTCCTCGATACGGGGCAACCCGCCGATGCCCGAGCCGACGATGACGCCGACGCGCTCGGCGTTGGCATCGGTGATTTCAAGCCCGCTGTCCTTCAAGGCCTGCACGCCGGCCGCGATACCGTAATGGATGAAAGTATCCATTTGGCGGACTTCCTTCGCGGGGACGAACTGGCTCGCGTCGAATCCTTTGACTTCACCCGCGATATGGCAGTTGAAATCGGCGGGATCGAAGCGGGTGATGCGGTCTATGCCTGAACGGCCGTTGACGATGTTGTCCCATGCGGAGGCGATGTCATTGCCCACAGGGGAAACGATACCGAGACCGGTGATGACGACGCGTCGCTTCACTGACTACTCCTCAAGTGCGCGGAGAAAAAGCGAATCCGGCAGCTGCCCTCCCGCCGTTGACTCCGGCAAGGTCGCGCATGGCCGCGCCGAACTTAAAAAACGAAGGCGGCCGATGAGCCGCCTGCGTCATCGCATGGAAACGATTTACTTCTTGATGTGCGCGCCAACGTAGTCGATGGCTTGCTGCACGGTCGTGATCTTCTCGGCTTCCTCGTCGGGAATCTCGGTCTCGAACTCGTCTTCGAGCGCCATGACGAGTTCCACCATATCGAGCGAATCGGCACCGAGGTCGTCGACAAAAGAAGATTCGTTCTTGATCTCGGCTTCGTTGACGCCGAGTTGCTCAGCGACGATCTTCTTGACGCGCTGTTCGATGCTATCCATGGAGATCCTCCAAAAGGGTCTATATCTAACTGAATTATAGCCAAGCTCGCTGGTCTAAAGCGGCCCGGCCGGACGAATGCATATCGCGGTTGCAATACGCGGAAATCAATTCATGTACATGCCACCGTTGACGTGCAGGGTGGCGCCGGTTACATACCCAGCCCCCGGCGAAGCCAGGAAGGCCACGCTGTGGGCGATGTCCTCGGGACGACCCAGGCGGCCCAGCGGGATCTGCCCCAGCAAGGCACCTGTCTGTTCATCTCCCAGGGCACGGGTCATGTCGGTATCGATGAAGCCCGGCGCCACGCAGTTGACGGTGATATTGCGGCTGCCCAGCTCCCGCGCCAGGGCACGGGTCATCCCGGCCACACCGGCCTTGGCTGCGGCATAGTTGGCCTGGCCGGCGTTGCCGCTGGCCCCCACCACCGAGGTCACGTTGATGATCCGGCCCCATTTGGCTTTCATCATCCCCCGCATGACAGCGCGCGACAGGCGGAACACCGCCGTCAGGTTGGTATCGATCACCGCCGACCAATCCTCGTCCTTCATGCGCATCGCGAGTGTATCCCGGGTAATGCCGGCGTTGTTGACCAAAATGTGCAGGCCGCCGTCGGCCTTGCCGATCTCGTCCACCAGGGCATCCACCGCCGCGGCGTCGTTCACCTGCAACACCACGCCACGGCCCTTGGCGGAGAACCCGCCCAGCGCTTCGGTGATGGTGTCGGCACCGGCCTGGGTCGTGGCGGTCCCGACCACCATCGCGCCCCGCGCGGCCAATTCCGCCGCGATCGCCTTGCCTATCCCCCGCGACGCGCCCGTCACCAGGGCGACCTTGCCTTGCAATTCCATGATTTTTCCTTATCTCACCCCGGCGCGCCCCAGCGCCCCGGACTTATCCATCCAACCCCGAGTTACCTCTCCCCTGCTTTTGCCAGGGCACAGCGGATCCGGCTCCGCCGATCCGCCAGTGCCGCCGCCCCCTGGGGGGCGCGCGCAAGCGTGTAGAGGGGCTCCTCAAGCCGCCCTGGAGGCCAAGGCCTCCAGGGCGGCTTGAAGCGACGTCTGGTCGGTCACGGCCAAGGCCGTCAGATCGGGAGCGATGCGCTTGGCCAGGCCCGCCAGCACCTTGCCCGGCCCGCACTCGACGATATGGGTAATCCCCTGGGATTGCATCAGTTGTATGGTTTCCACCCATCGTACCGGATGCCAGGCCTGGCGGACCAGCGCGTCGGCAATGGCCGCCGGCTGGGTCGGGGCGGCCACGTCGACATTGTTGAGCACCGGAATACGGGGCGACTGGATGTCGATGGCCTCCAGCGCCTTGGCCAGGACCTGGGCGGCCGGTTGCATCAGGCTGGAATGGAAAGGCGCCGAAACCGGCAGCGGCAGCGCGCGCTTGGCGCCCGCCTGCTTGGCGGCCTCGCAGGCCCGCTCCACGGCGGCCTTGTTGCCGGCGATCACCACCTGCGCCGGCGCGTTGAAATTCACGGGTTCGACCACCTCGGACCGGGCCGCGGCGGCGCAGGCCGCCCGCACCTGATCGTCGGTCAGGCCCAGGATGGCCGCCATGCCGCCCTGCCCCACGGGCACCGCGGATTGCATGGCGTCGGCGCGGATGCGGACCAGCCGCACGGCATCCTCGAGCGTGAGCGCGCCGGCGGCGACCAGCGCCGCGTACTCGCCCAGGCTGTGCCCGGCGACCACGGCGGGAGCCGGTCCGCCCGCCGCCTGCCAGGCGGCGTAGACCGCCACGCCGGCGGTCAGCATGACCGGCTGGGTGTAGGTGGTCAGGTTCAGCTGTTCGGCCGGGCCATTGGCCATCAGGCCGCCCAGATCTTCGCCCAGGGCGGCGCCGGCGCGAGCCACGACGTCGGCCACCGACGCGTTGCCCGCGAAGCCGTCGAGCATGCCGACCGACTGCGAACCCTGGCCGGGAAAGACGAATGCGATTTTAGTCATGGGTAAAGCCCCGCTTGTTCTGTTTTCCTACCGGACTCACATGCGCGCCAGCACGGCGCCCCAGGTGAATCCGCCGCCCACGCCCTGCAGCATCACCAGATCGCCCCGCTTGACGCGGCCGTCGCGACGGGCGGCGTCGAGGGCCAGCGGCACGCTGGCCGCCGAGGTGTTGGCATGCAGGTCCACCGTGGACACCACGCGTTCGAGCGGGATGCCCAGGCGCTTGGCGGTGGCGTTGATGATGCGCACGTTGGCCTGGTGGGGAATGAACCAGTCCAGGTCGGACAGGGCCATGCCCGCTTCCTCGATCACTTCGTGCGCGACGCGGTCGAGCACCGTGACCGCCTGCTTGAAGACCGCCTGCCCCTCCATCCGCAGGAAGGGGTCGCCGGTCACTTCGCCATAGGCCACATTGCCGGCGGCGCACAGGATCTTGGTCTGGCTGCCGTCGGCGTGCAGCTTGGCGGCAATCACGCCCGGCTCGGGCGAAGCCTCCAGCACCACGGCGCCGGCACCATCGCCGAACAGGACGCAGGTAGACCGGTCGCTCCAGTCGAGGATGCGGGAGAACACCTCGGTGCCGATGACCAGGGCCTTGCGGGCCCGGCCGGCCCGGATGAAGCTGTCGGCGGTGGTCAGCGCATAGATGAAACCCGTGCACACGGCCTGCACGTCGAAGGCCGCGGCGCGCGAGGCGCCAAGCCTGGCCTGGATCAGGCAGGCCGTACTGGGAAAGACGAAATCGGGGGTCGACGTGGCGACGATGATGAGATCGAGCTCGGAAGCATCGACCCCGGCATCCCGCAGCGCGCGCTGCGCGGCTTCGGTGCCCAGATCGCTGGAGGTGACGCCCCGCTCGGCAATGTGGCGCTGGCGGATGCCGGTACGCTCGACGATCCAGGCGTCGGACGTCTCGACACCGCGCTGGGCGAGTTCGGCCGCCAGTTCGTCATTGCTGACCACGCGCTCGGGCAGGCAACTGCCCGAGCCGACGATTCTCGACCAAGCCGCGAAAGCCGGGCTGCTGGACGGATGCGCCGTTGTTGCACTCATGCAATATCTCCGTGCGAGGACGGCTCGAGGCCGGCCTCATGCTCGGCCCTGCCGGCCGGCACGCTCGTGATCTGCGCAATGGTTTGCGCAGTCCGGCCGAGCAAGCCGCTCTCGACCGCGTCGTAGGCGTCCTGCAGGGCCCATTCGAACGCGTAGGCGTCGGCGGAACCATGGCTCTTGATGACGACGCCACGCAACCCCAGCAGCGCCGCTCCGTTATACCGGCGCGGATCCACGCGCTGGCGGAAGCGGTTCAGCACCGGCGTGGCGATGGCGCCCATCAACAGCGTGAACAGGTTTCTCTTGAATTCTTCCTTGATGAACACACCCAGCATCTTGGCCAGGCCCTCGGAAGACTTGAGCACGATGTTACCAACAAAGCCATCGCAGACGACCACGTCCACGGTGCCCTTGAAAATGTCATTGCCCTCGACGTTGCCATGGAAGTTCAGCGGACTGCCTCGCAGCAGCTCCGCCGCCTGCTTGACCACGTCGTTACCCTTGATCGCTTCCTCGCCGATGTTGAGCAGGCCCACGCTGGGCCGCTCGCGGTGGCCGACGCTGGAAACCAGCGCCGAACCCATGATGGCGAACTGCAGCAGGTGCTCGGCCGTGCAATCGACGTTGGCGCCCAGATCGAGGATGACGGTCATGCCGCCCGACTGATTGGGAATGGCCTTGGCGATGGCGGGACGATCGATGCCTTCGAGCGTCTTGAGCACATAGCGGGATATGGCCATCCATGCGCCGGTATTGCCCGCCGACACGCAGGCATCGGCCTGGCCGTCGCGCACGAGTTCGGCGGCGATGCGCATGGAGGAATCTTTCTTGCGGCGCAACGCGACCTCGACCTTGTCGTCCATGGTGACGACTTCGGTCGCGGGCACGATACGCAGCCTTTCCCTCTGGGCGGGAGAGGCCTTGGCCTGCGCCAGGCGGGCTTCGATCTGCCCGGCCAGGCCGACGAGCAGGAGCTCGGCGCCAGGATGGCGGTCGGAGAACGCCAGGGCGGCAGGAATCGTCACGGGCAGGCCGAAATCGCCTCCCATGCAATCGATCGCGATACGGATCATAGCCATGGACGCAGAAACGCCTGCCCGCGCGCGCGACGGCCGCCCGGACTCCTACAGACGCACGCTGTATCGATCATCGGCAAACCTGGTTGGGCGGGACAGACAAGACCGGAAAATACGTTCCGCAAGTGCCCAGGGGAGGAGCGCCGACCTGTCGCCTCGCGGCGTCCGCATTCCACCCCTGAGTAAACGACCCCAGCGCGAGGGACTGCCCGGGGCCGTTCGGTATCACTCGTCGTTCTTGGTCTTGAGGACTTTGCGGCCGCGATAGATGCCGTTGGGGCTGATGTGGTGACGCAGATGCGTCTCGCCCGTGGTCGATTCGACCGCGACGGGGGGGTTGGTCAGGAAATCGTGGGCACGATGCATGCCACGCTTGGAGGGCGACTTCTTGTTTTGCTGAACGGCCATGTGACTGGACTCCTAGGAACGGCGCGCATTGTAAGCCGGATGCCTACGCGTGACCGCCGCGAGTTCTAAAACCTGCTTTCTCGAATGATGACGGCGGTCTGCGCAGGCTTGCCCGAAACGCCGTCCAAAAACCCAAACTACTACGAAAACGCTTACAACGATCGCTTACTCAGCCGCATCGCGCCGGACAGGGAATCAACGGATCCCGATCCGGCCCGCTGCGACTATACACAAAATATGTCGCTTATTTGCCGACATCGCCCGCCAGGCCTTTCAACCCGGCCAGCACCGCGAACGGCGACGGCTTTTTCTCGGAAACATCGCCCGAGGGCCCATCCCCGCTTTCGGGACAGACATCGTGCCGGGGGACGTACGGCACACTGAGGATCAACTCGTCCTCGACCTGTTCAAACAGGTCGAACCGGCGCGATCCCAGCACTTTCTCGAAATCCCGGCCCGAGTCGAGCTCTTCCAGATCTGACTCGTCGAACGTATCCGGATCGTCGAGCTCGGCCTCGGTTTCGACCAGCTGCAACGCGACTTCGGATTCGATGGGCACCGCCAGCGGCCCCAGGCAACGCTGGCACTGCACGGTCAGGCCCGTTTCGACCGCGAGCCGGATCAGAGGTTCGCCGAGCGGGCCGCGATCAGCCTGGGCCGACCAGCGCACCATTGCCGACGCATCCTGGTCCGGCAAGCCGTCCAGCAGCCGGACGAAACGCGCGAGCGGCACGCTGCCTTCGAGCGACCGCCCGAGCCTGACGAACTCGAACGCATCGATGTGGCGCACCGCGCCGGATTCGCTGGAGTCTTTCACGACCTGCCGCCTTGCATGCTTCCCTCGTGCCTTCCCTGCTTTCCAAAACCGTTCGCGCAAAATCCCCGCGCACAGCTCTCAGAAAGGAAAAAGAAGCTCGGGAAAACGTTGGATAATAGCGCGAAAGCCTGAAAAGAGTCAAACAAGTCAACCACTTATCCCACCATGGCCAGACCCGAAATCCCCACGCGGCCCCTGATCCTCGCCTCGACCTCCCCCTACCGCCGCGAACTGCTCGAACGGCTGAGGCTCCCCTTCTCCGTGACCGCCCCCGGCGTGGACGAAACGCCCCGGCCGGGCGAGCCCCCCGCGGACCTGGCCCTGCGCCTGGCGCTGGCCAAGGCCCGCGCCGTGAGCCTGGCCCACCCTGGCGCGCTGGTAATCGGGTCGGACCAGGTCGCGACGGTGGACGGCGCCCCCATCGGCAAACCCGGCGGCTTCGAACAGGCGCTTGCGCAATTGCAGGCAATGCGGGGGCGCACGGCCGCCTTCCATACGGCCGTGGCCGTGGATGACGGCCAGCGCCCCGCCAGCGCCGTCGTGACGACGCGCTGCGTGCTGCGCGACCTGCCCGACCGGGCGCTGCGCGCCTACCTGCACACCGAGCGTCCCTACGATACGGCGGGCAGCGCCAAGGCCGAGGCCCTGGGCATCGCGCTCATGGAACGGATAGAAAGCGACGACCCCACCGCCCTGATCGGACTGCCCCTGATCGCCCTGACCCGCCTGTTGGCCGGCTTCGGCATGGACCCGCTGGACGCGCTCGAAGCCCCCCGCGACGGGAGGGTACGGCCATGAGCACCCCCGGCATCCTGCACCTGATTCCCGTCTCGCTCGGGGACGCGCCGCCCGAGCGCTGGCTGCCGGCCGAGGCCCGCGCGCTGGCCGGCCGGCTGGACACCTACATCGCCGAAAATGCCAAGACCGCGCGCGCCTTCCTCAAGGCCATCGGCACCGTGCGGCCGATCCAGGAAATCACCATCCACACCCTGGATGCCCGCACCGACGACCGCGACATCGCCGCCTGGCTCAAGCCCATCGCGGCGGGCGGCGAGATCGGACTGGTCTCGGAGGCCGGCTGCCCCGCCGTGGCCGATCCCGGCGCGCGCGTGGCGCGCACCGCCCACGGCATGGGCATCCGGGTGCAACCCTGGGTGGGGCCCTCTTCCATCCTGCTCGGCCTCATGGCCAGCGGCCTCGACGGCCAGCGCTTCGCCTTCCACGGCTACGCGCCGGTCGATGCCGGCGAACGCGCGCGCCAACTACGGGAATGGGAACAGGTCTCCGCACGGCACAACCAGACCCAGATCCTGATCGAAACGCCCTATCGCAACGGCGCCATGTTCGCGACGATGCTGGCCACGCTGCGGCCGGCAACCCAGCTGTGCGTCGCCCGCGCCCTCACGACCGACCGCGAATGGGTGCGGACGAACGACGTCGCGGACTGGAAGCGCCAACCGCCGCCCGAGCTGGACAAGCAGCCCACGCTGTTCCTGTTCCTGGCCAAGAAGGGCCAGACGTGAAGTCCCCATACCGCGCGCAAGGCGGCCAAGCGGCCGGGCGCCTCGCGACCGCGCCGATCCGCGCTGCGGCCGGATCCGGCGCGCCAGCCCGGGGCAACCGCGGCGCCAAGGCGCCCGCCCCCCCGGACATCCGGGGAGCCTCGTCACTTCCAGTGCCAGACGCCGCCTGCGCCGCCCAGGCCGGTCTTGGCCAACCCGGCGCCGAACGACACGCCCACGCGCTTGGCGACCCGCTCGGCGAAGTTCTCCCGCACCGTGTAGTCCACTACCGTATCGGCCTGGATGACGTCACGCGCCACGCTGTCCACCGTTCCCAGTTCGTCGGTCAGGCCCAGTTCCACGCTCTTGGCGCCGGTCCAGATCAGCCCGGTGAACATATCCGGCGTCTCGTGCAGCCGCTCGCCACGCCCTTCCCGCACCGCCCCCACGAACTGCTGGAAGATCTCCTCGACCAGCGCCTGCGCATGGGCCTGCTGCCCGGGATTGCGGGGCGAGAACGGATCCAGCATCGCCTTGTTTTCGCCCGACACGACCAGGCGCCGCTCGACTCCCACCTTGTCCATCAGGCCGGTGAAACCGAAACCTTCCATGATGACACCGATGGAGCCGACCACGCTGGCCTTGTTGACGTAGATCTTGTCGGCCGCGGCGGCCACGTAATAGCCGCCCGACGCGCAGATTTCCTCGACCACCGCGTACACGTGCTTGTCGGGATTCTGGGCCCGCAGGCGCCGGATCTCGTCGAAGATCATGCCGGCCTGGACCGGACTCCCTCCCGGGCTGTTGATGCGCAGGACCACCCCCTTGGCATTGCCGTCTTCGAAGGCGGCCTGCAGCGCCGTATTGATCCGGTCGGCGCTGGCCTCGCCCTGGGCATCGATGACGCCGTCCAGTTCGATCAGCGCGGTATGCGGATCGGGCGTGCCCGACCCCGCCCCCCGAAACAGCACCCCCGTGGCGGCCAGCACCAGCAGGACCACGATGGCCAGCATCAGCAGCCGGAAGAAGATGGTCCAGCGCCGCCGGGCACGCTGTTCTTTCAGCGAGGCGAAAACCAGCTTCTCCAGCACATCGCGCTCCCATTCCCCCGGAGTGCGGGATGAAGCATCGGACGGGGAGGAATAGGCATCCTGGGACATGAAGACAACTCTCTATGAAAGGTCGAAGATCGACGCGGGCAATCGCTAGGATAGGGCAAGTCGCGACGCGGCGACAGTTGCTCCGGCGGCTGGGGGCCGGCTCCCCCCGGAATCAAGGCCCCGCACCGGCCCAGGACCCGTGCGGGGCTCCTGCCCTGGGGCGACAGGCCCTAGGCAGCCCCGGCCGCGATGCGGCCATGCAGCCAATCGCCCAGCTCGACGATGCTGCCCACCAGCGCCTGCGGCGCGCACCCCGCCAACTCGTCCACGGCATGGGCCCCATAGGTCACGCCCACCCCATGGATCCCGGCGTTGCAGGCCATCTGCAGGTCGTGCGACGTATCACCCACCATGACGGCGGAGGCAGGATCGGCGTCCAGCTCGCGCATGATCTCGAACAACATCGCCGGGTTGGGCTTGGAGAAGGTCTCGTCGGCGCAGCGGGTGGTGTCGAAGTAGCGCCGGATGCCGGTGGCGTCCAGGGCCCGCTCCAGGCCGACGCGGCTCTTGCCGGTAGCCACCGCCAGCCGCGCGCCACGCTCGGCCAGGCTCGCCAGCATCTGCTCGGCGCCGGCGAAAAGACGCAGTTGCGGATCACGGGTCAGGTAATGGAAGCGGTAGCGGGCGACGAAGGCCTGGATCTGGTCCTGCGCCAGCGTGGGAACGGCGGCCATCAGCGCGTCCTGCAGGCTCAGGCCGATGACCCACGCGGCGGCCTCGTCCGGAGGCACCGGCAGCCCGAGGTCGCGGCAGGCGGATTGAATGGCGGCGATGATGGTCGGCGTCGAGTCCATCAAGGTGCCATCCCAGTCGAACACGACCAGCGAATAGCCCGGGAGGGGTGAAGTCATGGATGTTCCAATTGCTGTAGGAATTCGACACAATCTGCTGGCAGATGGGCTTCCAGCGCCAGGGATTCGCCAGTCAGCGGATGCGGGATGGCCAGCGTATGGGCGTGCAGGAACATCCTGCGGAACCCGCGGCCGGCCGCCGCGGCGTTGGCGTGTTCGTCGCCGTACTTGTCGTCGCCGACGATGGGAAACCCGCAACTGGTCACGTGTACCCGGATCTGGTGGGTGCGCCCGGTCTTGAGCTCCGCGTCCAGCAGGGAATACAGGCCGTAGCGCCGCTTGAGGGTGAAGATGGTGTGGGCCGCCTGGCCGTCGGGATCGACCCTCACGCGGCGCTCGCCGGACTGGGTGGTCCACTTGGTGAGGGGCTTGCGCACGTGCTGCCGGTCATTGACCCAGTCGCCGGCGACCAGGACCAGGTAATGCTTGTTCCAGAGCCCGTTCCGCAGCGACTCGTGCAAACCGACGAGGGCGCTGCGCTTCTTGGCCACCAGCAGCAGCCCCGAGGTATCGCGGTCGAGCCGGTGCACCAGTTCCAGGAAGCGCGCCTCGGGCCGCGCACGGCGCAATTGCTCGATGACGCCGAAGTCCACGCCGCTGCCGCCGTGCACCGCCACCCCCGCCGGCTTGTCGATCGCCAGCAGCGCGTCGTCCTCGAACACGATGGGGAACTCGCTGGGCGGCACGAATCGCACCGGCGTCTCCGGCAGCCGGAACGGCGGCACCCGCACCACGTCGCCGATGGCGATCCGGTGGTCCACCGGCACCCGCCCCCGGTTGACCCGGACCTCGCCGCCCCGGATCGCCTTGTACAGATGGCTTTTGGGCACGCCCTTGCAAAGCCGCAGCAGGAAATTGTCGAGCCGCTGGCCGTCATGCGCGTCGTCTACCTCGACCAGGCGCACGGCGGGCGCCGCCGCGGGTTCGGGGTTCCGGGCCGGCCGGCCCGGGGCGGGCTTGGATTTCGCTTTGCGCAACAATGGTACCGACATATAATCCTGAGGCCTGATCGAATCAGGCGGGTTGGAGCACAGGGTTGACACACCCGTTGACCGCATGTCCTTGAACCGCGCTTCCGGCGTCGAGACGCGCTTTTACGCGGCGTTTCCGCCAGATGTGCGCGAGACCTATCCGAACCCAGGCCGCATGCCGCTGAACGTATCGCGGCAGGCCGTGCAGCTTTGGCAGCACGCCGCCGGGGCAGGACAGGTCGCAAAGTGTGCCGGAATTGTACCCGTCCCGCCCGCCGGATTCTTCCGGGCCGTCATGGTCGCCCGCTCGTCGCGCCGCAATGGCTTCGAACTCGAAGCCCAACCGCGCAACGACGGATATGCGCCCGCGGACGCAAGTACAAAGAAACCGTCGTCGTATACGCAAAGGCTCGCCCAAGAGGCGGGTCTGTCTGGCTCGCAAATACCGTGAATACCACTGCTTTCGATACCGCAACCGTCCGTCGCCCCCACCGCAAGCCGCGGTCAGAGGGCAGCGGCCGCGGCATCCACGGTACCTGCGCTCTCTCCCGACCTTGCGCATTCCCACCCGGCCGGTCATCGTGACCTGAGTCCGCGGGGTGCGGCTTTTCGCGCACCGGTTTCCTCCACTCGCTCCGCGCACCGCGCATCTTCCCGACGGCCCGAGGCTGCGCGCCGGATTTTCGGCGCGACACGACCACGGAGAACTTCATACATGAAGCGCATGCTGTTCAACGCAACGCACCAGGAAGAACTGCGCGTTGCCATCGTCGACGGGCAGAAGCTCATCGACCTCGATATCGAAACCGCCGGCCGCGAACAACGCAAAGGCAACATTTACAAGGGCGTCGTCACCCGCATCGAACCCAGCCTGGAAGCCTGCTTCGTCAACTATGGCGAGGAACGCCACGGCTTCCTTCCCTTCAAGGAAATCGCCCGCACCTACTTCAAGGAAGGCGTGGACGTGCGCAGCGCCCGCATCCAGGACGTGCTGCGCGAAGGCCAGGAACTCATCGTCCAGGTCGAGAAGGAAGAGCGCGGTAACAAGGGCGCGGCCCTGACCACGTTCATCTCGCTGGCCGGCCGCTATCTGGTGCTGATGCCCAACAACCCCCGGGGCGGCGGCGTATCGCGCCGCGTCGAGGGCGAGGACCGCCAGGAACTGCGCGAAACCATGGAGCAGCTCCCGGTTCCGCAGGGCATGAGCATCATCGCCCGCACCGCCGGCATCGGCCGCAATGTCGAAGAACTGCAGTGGGACCTGTCCTACCTGATGCAGCTCTGGACCGCGATCGACGGCGCGGCCCGCGAGAACGCCGGCCCCATCCTGATCTACCTGGAATCCAGCCTGGTCATCCGGGCCATCCGCGATTATTTCTCGCCCGACATCGGCGAGATCCTGATCGACACCGACGACATCGCCGACCAGGCCTGCGCCTTCATGAGCGTGGTGATGCCGGACAATGTCCAGCGGGTGAAGCGCTACCGCGACGACGTTCCCCTGTTCTCGCGCTTCCAGATCGAACACCAGATCGAGACCGCCTACGCCCGCACGGTGCCCCTGCCCTCGGGCGGCGCGGTGGTGATCGATCACACCGAGGCCCTGGTCGCGGTGGACGTCAACTCGGCCCGCGCCACCAAGGGCAGCGACATCGAGGAAACCGCGCTGCGCACCAACCTGGAAGCGGCCGACGAAGTGGCCCGCCAGTTGCGCCTGCGCGACCTGGGCGGCCTGATCGTCATCGACTTCATCGACATGGAAGACGGCAAGAACCAGCGTGCCGTCGAGCAGCGCCTGCGCGAAGCCCTCCATTTCGACCGCGCCCGCGTGCAGATGGGCAAGATCTCCCGCTTCGGCCTGATGGAGTTGTCGCGCCAGCGGCTGCGCCCGGCGCTGAACGAGGGCTCGCACATCACCTGCCCGCGATGCAACGGCACCGGCGTCATCCGCGACACCGAGTCCAGCGCCCTGCAGGTACTGCGCCTGATCCAGGAAGAGTCCATGAAGGAGAACACGGCCGCCGTGCACGCCCAGGTGCCGGTGGAAGTGGCCACCTTCCTGCTGAACGAAAAGCGCACCGACATCGCCAAGATGGAAGCCCGCTCGAAGGTCAACGTCATCCTCATCCCCAACAAGCACCTGGAGACGCCGCACCATCGCATCGAGCGCCTGCGGCATGACGATCCCAGGCTGGAAAGCGCCAAGGCGAGCTTCGAACTGGCCGAGGCGCCCGAGACCAACCTCGCCTATTCGGCGCAGGAGCACGAGGTCAAGGCCCGCCCCGAGGCCCTCGTCAAGAGCATCACCCCCGCCCAGCCCGCTCCGGTCTCCTCCACGCCCTCGCCCGCCGCGAACGGCGCGCGCGCCAAGACCGAACCCGCCACCGCATCCGCGGGCGGCTTCTCGGCCCTGCTGTCGCGCCTGTTCGGCTGGCTCAAGGGCAGCCCTGCCCAGCCGGCGGAGCCGGCCGCCCGCCCGCGCAAGGAGGAATCGCGCGAAGACCGGGACGCCCATCGCAACCGCCGCCGCGGCGCCCAGGGCAACCGTGGCCGCCGGGACAACCGCGAAGCGCGCCCCGATGACCGCGAACGCCCGGAAGGCGAGGAGCCCCGCAAGGAAACCCGCGACGCGCGCGGACAGCGACGCGACGGACGCCGGGACGACCGTGCCCGCGCGCCCAAGCAGGAAGAACTGCGCCCCGCCGCCGCGCCCGTTGCCGACGATACCGAGCAACAATCGGGCGAAGCCCGCAACCGCAACCGCCGCGGACGCCGCGGCGGGCGCCGCGAGGACCTGCCGGCCGATGAAGCCGCCGGTTCGACCGTCGCCGCGGCCGCGGTCGTGGCTGGCGAGGTCATAGCGCCCGTCGCTGCTGCCGAAGCCCCCGTCGTCCCGGCGGTGACGGTGGTCGCCGAGCCGCAGGACAACCAGGAAGAAGAGCTGTTCGCCGCTGCCGACGCCGCCGACGGCGAACCGGAACGCAAGCGCCGCCGCCGCCGCGGCCGCCGCGGCCGCCGTCAAGGCGAGGCCGGTGCCGCCCTGGGCGAAGATGGCCTGCAGGACGACGACGCGACCGATGACGAGGATGGCGCCTCGGCGCCCACCCAGGCCGAACCGCTGGCCATGGTGTCCGAACCCATCCTGATCACGGCAGAGCCCCTGCCCATCGACACGCCCGCGCCCGTGGTAGCCGAAGTGGTCCATGCGCCGGCCCACGCCGCGCAGGAAGAAGCCCCGCCGGCGCAGGAAGCCGCGCCGCAGGCTGCCGAGGAACCCGCTCCCGCGGCGGCTCCTCTGCCGGCCGAGGAGCCCGCGACGGCACTTGCCGCCGCCGAACCCCTCGCCGTCCCGCCCGCCGTGGAAACTCCCGCCGAGCCGATCGCCGTGGAAATCCCTGCCGAGCCAATCGCAGTGGAAATCCCTGCCGAGCCGACCGAGCCCGCGGCCGCCCCTGCCCCCCAGGCCGAGGCGCCCACCGCAGAGCCCGAACCGGTAGCCGTGGAAACTCAGGCGGCGGAACCCGCGCCCGTGGCGGCAGCCCCGGCGCCTCAGCCGGCCTCCATCCTGGATACGCCGGCCCAGATCGTGGTGCCCCAGGCAGCGGCCTCCCACGATGAACTCGTGCGCGTGGTCGAACAGGCCGGCATGCAATGGGTGGAAACGGACAGCGCCAAGCTGGCCGCCTCCCGGCAGGCCACCCCCTCCGCCGCGCCGGCCCGTCAGGGCCGCGAGCCGCGCGCCCGGGCACAAGCGACGTCCGAGGCGCTGGTCCAGGTGGAAACCCGCCCCGAACTGCGTCACTGATCCCGCAGCCGGGCCGTCCCGATGCCGCACGTTCGCGTGCGGCATTTTTTTTGTCTTGGGCCGCCCCAAGACAAAAAAAGCCCCTCCCTCCTTCTCAGGACAACACGCGAAGCACAGCCGCGAGCCTCCTGACCGCGGCATCGAGCTCGTTCGGCGCGTAGGCCGCGAATCCCATCAGGAAACCGGCCTCGTGCCTGCCTGGGGCATGCAGCGCCGTCAGCCCGAGCAGATCGATCCCGGCCCGCCCCGCGGCATCCACCACCGCGCCCTCGGAAAGATCGCGGATGAAAACACAAGGCATCTGCATGCCGCCCGCAGGCACCCTGGGCTCGACGAAATCGCTCAGGTGCTGGCGCACCAGCCTCGCCAGCACATCGCGCCGTTCCGCATAGACGGCGCGCATGGTGCGCACATGCGCGCCGAAATGCCCGCCCTCGATGAAGCGCGCCAACGTGAGCTGCGGGATGGGCGCGCTATGCCCGTCCAGCAAGGTACGCGCGACCGTCATCGGCGCCACGAGCGGCGGCGGCAGGATCATGTAGCCGATGCGCAGGCCGGGAAACAACGACTTGGTGAAAGTGCCGATGTAGATCGTCCGCTCGTACGGATCGAGCCCCTGCACGCAGGCCATGGGCTTGCCAGCGTAGTGGAACTCGCTGTCGTAGTCGTCCTCGATGATCCAGGCCCGCTGCCGCCGCGCCCATTCGATGACGGCCAGCCGGCGGTCCAGCGCCAGCGTCGTCCCGGTCGGGAACTGGTGCGAAGGAGTCAGGAACACGGCGCGGGCGCCTTGCGCTGCGTCGCGCAGGAGATCCACCCGCATGCCATCGGCGTCCAGGGGCACGGGCAAGCACGCCAGGCCGGCGGCATCGAATGCCTTGCGCGCGCCGTGATAGACGGGATCCTCGATAAAGATCCTGTCGCCGGGATCGAGCAGCACGGTGGCGCACAGGGTCAGGGCCTGCTGGGAACTCGTCAGCACCAGCACGCGCTCGGGCGTGGCGCGGGCGCCGCGTTCGAGATTGGCGTAGTCCGCGATGGCGCGCCGCAGTGGCGCCATGCCTTGCGGCGGGCCGTGCTGCAGGATCCGCGGACCATGCTCCTTCAACACCTGCCGCTCCAGCCGCTCCCAGGTCTGTAGCGGAAAAGCCCGCGTTTCCGGCACGCCGGGCGCGAACGGACGGATGGCGAGGAAATCGCGCACACCTCCGCCCTGGAAAATGGCGCCGCCGCGCCGGCTCAGGCGTGGAGCCTCCGGCGCGCCGGGCCGCGCCGCCGTCCCGCGCCCCGGGCCGCGCCGCGCCCGCTCCGACACGAAACTGCCGCTGCCCACCCGGCGGTCGATGAAGCCTTCCACATGCAACTGGCCATAAGCCGCTTCGACCGTATCGCGCGACACGCCCAGCGATGCGGCCAAGACGCGCGAGGCCGGCAAGGGTCTGCCCGCGTCCAACCTGCCGTCGAGGATCAACTGCCGGACGGCCCGGTGGATGCGCGCATGCAGGGGCAAGGCGGCATGCGCGGGATCGCCGATCCAGGCCTTGACGGATTCGAGCTGGGCGTGCTTGAACAATTGGCCGGTACCTGTTCCAAGAAATGGTGGGGAACAACCTGCCATTCTAAGTCTATAAAAGACGCTTGCCGAATCCGACCCTCCCTTTTTGATCCCCAGGAATCCCATGCCGGTCCAGTCACCCGCCAGCCCCTCGTCGTCCGTTCGCTGGAGCGATCTCCCCCACCCCATCGTGGCCGGCCTGGTCTCGGTCATCGTCAACTACGGCGGCACCTTCATCCTGGTGTTCCAGGCTGCCCGGACGGCTGGCCTGAGTCCGGAACTGACCGCCTCCTGGGTATGGTCGGTATCGATCGGCGTGGGGGTGACGGGCCTCTT
This sequence comes from Pigmentiphaga sp. MLSB6-MA01, assembly GCF_058793475.1. NCBI lineage: Bacteria > Pseudomonadati > Pseudomonadota > Betaproteobacteria > Burkholderiales > Alcaligenaceae > Pigmentiphaga > Pigmentiphaga sp. MLSB6-MA01. The sequence goes on from NZ_JBXAFV010000013.1 coordinate 99,553, forward strand.
CCTGAGCTGGACCGCCCGCGAGCCGATCATCACCGCCTGGTCCACGCCGGCCGCGGCCTTTCTCGTCACTGCCCTGGCCACCACGCCCTATGCGCAAGCGGTAGGCGCCTACCTGATCTCGGCCGCCGCCTTCATCGCGCTCGGCCTGTCCGGCTGCTTCGAAAAAGTGATACGCCTGATCCCTCCCGGCGTGGCGGCCGGACTGCTGGCGGGCATCCTGCTGCAGTTCGGGATCAATGCGTTCGGCGGCATGAGCGCAGACCCGTGGCTGGCCGGGCTGCTGATCGTCGCCTACGTGGCCTTCAAGCGCTTCACGGCACGCTACGCAGTGGTGGCCATCCTGGCGCTGGGACTGGCCTTCCTGCTCGCGCGGGGCCGCGTCGATCTGTCGGGGCTGAAGCTGGAATTCGCGACTCCCGTCCTCACCTTGCCTGCGTTCTCGTTGAACGCCTTGCTGAGCGTCGCGCTGCCGCTGTTCCTGATCACGCTGACCGGCCAGTACATGCCCGGCATGCTCGTGCTGCGCAACGACGGCTTCAAGACCAGCGCCACCCCCATCGTGACCGCTACCGGACTGGGATCGCTGCTGATGGCGCCGTTCGGCTCGCATGCCTTGAACATCGCCGCGATCACGGCGGCGATCTGCACCGGCCGGGAAGCGCACGAAGACCCCTCCAGGCGCTGGATCGCCGGAATCGCCGCGGGCATCTTCTACATCCTGGTCGGCGTGTTCGGCGTGACCCTGGCCGCCGTCTTCACGGCCTTCCCGGCAACCTTCATCACCACCCTGGCGGGCCTGGCGCTGCTGGGCACCATCGGGGGCAGCCTGGCCGCAGCCCTGGCCGACCCGAAGACACGCGAAGCCTCGCTGATCACCTTTCTGGCCTCGGCCGCCAACATCACGCTGCTCGGCATAGGCGGCGCGTTCTGGGGGCTGCTGATCGGACTGTTGGCCCATGGGGTGTTGAACGGACCGTTGCCGCGACAGTGCCGCAAAATCACCACAAAGCTGCCCGAGCCCGGCCGCAACGCCTAGAATGGCGGCTTGGCCTGCCCTACGGGATATTCCCCCATGTCCAGCAAGAAGACCTCCGAGAACTCATGGCTGGGGAATATCCCGCTGACCGGCAAAGTATCCCTGCTGGTGGGCTCGCTGCTGACCCTGTTCATCGTCTCCAGCATCGGCACGTCGCTGGTCCTGGAACAGGAAAAGCAGAACCGCGCCGCGTTCCGCGACACGGTCAACCTTCTGCGCGAGGTCGAGCAGACCAACCGGGTGCTGTACCAGCGGCAGTCCGAACTGCGGCAATTGCTGCTGAGCCCCGGCGAGCCCGACACCACGACGCTGGATTCCGCCAACACCGCGATCTCGCAGCACCTCGAACACCTGGGGCAACAGGTCCGGGACGACGCCGCGCAGAGTACCCGCCTGGACGGCATCCGCAGCCTGGACACCGCCTGGCGCAACACCGTCGAGACCCTGGTGCTGGCCGAGCTGCGGCGGCTGGCCAAGGCCGCGCCGGCCGAGGCCACCGCCCAGCGCGAACGGCTCCTGCCCCAGTTCACGGCGCGCGCGCCGGTCGCCACCCCCGCCATTGTCGCGGGGCTGGACAATTTCGGCGCCTATGCGCGCCAGCAGTTGGAAGAGCGCGAACAGGCCCTGCAGCAGTCCGAATCCCAGCGCGAGTGGCTGCTCTGGGGCACGCTCCTGCTGGCGGCGCTGTGCGGCGTGGCGGCCTTGCGGCTGTCGGCGACCCTCGTGACGCATCCCCTGCGCCTGATGAGCGGCCTCATGGAACGCCTCGCGCGGCACGACCACGCCATCGAAACACCCCAGCTCGACCGGCGGGACGAAATCGGCACCATCTCCCGCGCCCTGGCCGAGTTCAAGCAGATGGCCATCGACATTTCCGACCAGAACTGGGTCAGCCACTGCGTGGGGGCCATCACCGACCGCCTGCAACGCGCGTCTTCCCACGCCGAATTCGCGCAGGCGCTGCTGTCGCAGCTCGGTCCTGAGCTGGGCGCGGGCGTGGCGCTATTCCACTTGCGCGCGGACGACGACCTCCTTCATCCGGTCGGGCACTATGGCTACCAGCCCGACCCCGCTGCCCCGGTCCAGCCTTTCAAGATGGGCGAGAGTCTGGTCGGCCAATGCGCCGTCGAGGCCCGCACCATCGAGCTCGGCCCCCTGCCCGGGCACTACCTGCGCATGCGGTCCGGCCTGGGCGAGGCCGTCCCTCCCCGCCTGATGCTGATCCCCGTCCTTTCGATGGAACGCGTCCTGGCCGTCATCGAACTGGGCCTGACGGGCCCCCTGGACGCCCGCCGCCATCGCCTGCTGGAAGCCTTGCTTCCCGTCGTGGCCCTGTCGCTGGAGAACATCACGCGGGCGGTGCATACCCGGGAACTGCTGGAGCACACGCAAAGCCAGGCCGCCGAATTGCGCACCTCCGAGGAAGAGCTGCGCACCCAGCAGGAAGAATTGCAGGCGTCCAACGAAGAGTTGCGCCAGCAGTCCGAGATCCTGAATCAGCAGAAGACACTGCTGGAGACCCTGCAGCGGGAAACCGCCGACAAGGCGGAGGCGCTTGCCCGTGCCAGCCAGTACAAGTCCGACTTTCTGGCCAACATGTCGCACGAGCTGCGCACGCCGCTCAACAGCCTGCTGATCCTGTCCAACGACCTGGCCGAGAACCGCGAGGGCAACCTGAGCGACGACCAGGTCGAGTCGGCCCGCATCATCCACGAAGGCGGCACCAATCTGCTGCGCCTCATCAACGACATCCTGGACCTGTCCAAGATCGAGGCCGGAAAAATGGAGCTCGCCCTCGAACAGGTCGATCTGCGCGGCTTCGCCGCCAGGCTCAAGCGTCAGTTCGACCATGTGGCGCGCGGCAAGAGCCTGCGCTTCGCCGTGGAGATCGGCGATACGCTGCCGCCCGCGGTGCGGGCCGATGGCGGCAAGCTCGAACAGATCGTCACCAACCTGCTCGGCAATGCCTTCAAGTTCACCCAGTCCGGCGAAGTCCGGCTGGTGCTGCGGCGCCCGACCACCGATCTCCCGGGGTTTCCCGCGGCCGGGTCTGTCGCCATCGAGGTGCGGGACACCGGCATCGGCATCCCGCCCGAGAAGTTCGCGCAGGTCTTCGGCGCCTTCGAACAGCTCGACGCCGGCACCAGCCGCCAATTCGGCGGGACGGGCCTGGGCCTGGCGATCTCGCGCCAACTCGCCCGCCTTCATCATGGCGACATCCAACTGCGCAGCGAACCGGGACAAGGCAGCGTCTTCACGCTGCTGCTGCCGCAGGTCCAGCCCGGAACGGCCGAATCGCCGCCCCCGGACGAGACGGCCCCCATCGCCAGCGGCACCACGACGATACTGCCTGACGCACCGCCCGCCGACCCGGCTTCCCCCCGCGACACCACCATCCTCGTGATCGAGGACGACCCGGCCTTCGCGCGCGTGCTGGCCGACATGATCCGACGCAAGGGTTGCACGGCGCTGGTGGCCCACAGCGGCGAGGCCGGCATACTGCTCGCCCGCCAGCACCATCCCACGGGCGTCATCCTGGACCTGATGCTGCCCGACATCGACGGCTGGACCGTGCTGGAGCGGCTCAAGGCCGAACCCGGCCTGCGCCACGTCCCCGTGCACATCGTCTCGGCGCTGGACGAACCGGCGCGCACGCGGGACTCCGGCGCCGCCGGCTATCTCACCAAGCCGGTGTCCGCCGACGCACTCAACGGCGCCATCGACCGCCTGATGCTGCCGACCGAAGGGCAGGCCCGACGCCTGCTGATCGTCGACGACGATCCGGCCTCCCGCGCCTCGGTGCGGACCCTGCTGTCCTCCCAGCCCGTCGATATCTCGGAAGCCGGCTCGGCCGAGGAAGCCCTGTCGATACTGCGCGGCGAGACCTTCGATTGCGTCGTGCTGGACCTGGGCCTGCCGGGCATCTCGGGCTTCGACTTCCTCGAACGGCTGGCCGCCGTCGAGCCCCGTCCGCCGGTCGTGGTGTACTCCGCCCGCGAACTGTCGCGCGAAGACCAATTGCGGATACGCTCCCACACCGACAGCGTGGTGATCAAGGGCACGCATTCGTCGGAACGGCTGCTGGACGAAGTCAGCCTGTTCCTGCACAGCGTGCGGCTGCGGCCCACGGCGCCCGCCTCGGGCGGCAACGACGACTTGAAGGGACGCAAGGTCCTGATGGTGGACGACGACATGCGCAATCTGTTCGCCTTGTCCAAGGCGCTGCGCAGCCGCGGCATGGAAGTCCTGATGGCGCAGGACGGCAGCAAGGCACTGCGCCAACTGGAAGAGAACCCGGACATCGAACTGGTCCTGATGGACGTCATGATGCCGGTCATGGACGGCTACGAGGCCACGCAGGAGATCCGCAAGAATCCGCGCCACGCACACCTGCCCATCATCTCGCTTACCGCCAAGGCCATGCAGGGCGACCGTGAGAAGAGCCTCGCCTCGGGTGCCAACGACTACATGCCGAAACCGGTGGACATTCCCAAGCTGCTGTCTATGATGCGAGTATGGCTGCACCGTTAGGACCGGCCTGTCTGGAATGCCATGGAACCCGACCTGGACGAAATCGAGCTGGACCTGTTCGTCGAAGCCCTGCGGCGACGCCATGGCTATGACCTGAGCCAGTACGCGCGCGCCTCGCTCAAGCGGCGCGTGCAGGGACTGGTCCGGCAGCACGGCCTCGCGCACATCGGCGAACTCACCTCGCGCACGCTGCGCGATGCATCCTTCCTGCCCCAGGTGATCGAAGGGCTGTCGGTGCCGGTCTCCGAGATGTTCCGCGACCCGTTTGTTTTCGCGGCGCTGCGCACCAAGGTGTTCCCGACGCTGGCCTCGTATCCGAGCATCAACATCTGGCAGGCGGGCTGCGCCCACGGCGAGGAAGTCTATTCGCTCGCGATCCTGCTCGAAGAAGCCGGACTCTACGATCGCAGCCAGATCTACGCCACCGATTTTTCCGATGCCGCGCTGGCGCGCGCCCGGGAGGGCATTTTCCCCGCGCGCGAGGCGCGCGCGGCCTCGCAGCGCTACCAGCAGGCGGGCGGCACCCGCACCCTGGCCGACTATTACCACGCCCGCTACGACCTGGTGAAACTGGACGAATCGCTGTGCCGCAACGTGGTCTTCGCCAACCACAACCTGGCCACGGACGGCGTATTCTGCGAAGCGCATCTGATCCTGTGCCGCAACGTGCTGATCTACTTCAACAACGCCTTGCAGGATCGCACCTTGTTGCTGTTCGCCGACAGCCTCGTGCGCGGCGGCTTCCTGTGCCTGGGCACCAAGGAAAACCTGGCGTTGGCATCCGCGGCCAGCAGCTTCGCCGCGGTGGACGGCCCGGCGCGCTTGTTCCGGTCGGTACGGGCGACCTGAAGGAGGGATGCGATGGAACTGGTGGCCATCGGCTGTTCCACCGGCGGGCTGCGAGCCCTGCAAGTCCTGCTGCGCGACCTGGCCCTCTGCCCCCGGACGGCGTTCGTCGTCGTCATCCACACGGCGTCGGCCGATGCCGACTCGCTTTGCCAGTTGCTCGGGCGCGACGCCGCCATGCCCGTGCAGGAAGCCCAGGAGCGCTCGCCGGTGCTGCCCGGCGTGCTGTACGTCGCGCCGCCGGGCTATCATCTGCTCATCGGGCGCGACCAATATTTCTATCTGAATGTCGACCCCAAGGTCTGCTTCGTGCGGCCCAGCATCGACGTGCTGTTCGAATCCGCTGCCGACGCCTACCGCCAACGCATGGCCGGCGTGGTCTTGACCGGCGCCAACGATGATGGTGCCCGCGGACTCCGCTGCCTGCGGCAACTGGGGGGCACCGCGCTGGTGCAGGCCCCGGAAGACGCGGAAGCCTCCAGCATGCCAGAAGCGGCGCTTTCCCTGGCGGGCGCCGACCATTGTCTCGCGCTCGCCGACATCGCGAGTGTACTCAACCGGATGTGCCTACCTTGAAGACCGACCTGCCCACTCCCAAGATCCTGATCGTGGACGACACACAGGCCAACCTGTTCGCCATGCGCAAGCTGCTGGCGCAGATAGACGCCGAGCTGATCACCGTCACCTCGGGCAACGAAGCCCTGGCGCTGTGCCTGGACCAGCGCTTCGCGCTGATCCTGCTCGACGTCAACATGCCGGAGATGGACGGCTATGAAGTCGCCGCCCTGCTGGCCAACGAACCGCTCAATCGCGACACGCCCGTCATCTTCGTCACCGCCGCCTATGCCGACGACCTGAACCAGTTGAAGGGCTACCGCAGCGGCGCGGTCGACTACATCGCCAAGCCGGTCAACGACTCCATACTGCTGTCCAAGGTCAAGGTCTTCCTGGAACTGGAAACCGGCCGCCAGCAACTGGCCCAGGCGCTGGCCGAACTGGGACAGCGCAACCAGCAGTTGCAGGTGGAAATCACCGAACGGCGGCGCATCGAGGAACAGATGCGGCACCAGGCCACGCACGACCAATTGACGGGCCTGCCGAACCGGGCCCTGTTCACCGAGACCCTGGACCGCTTCCTGAGCCGCGCGCAGCGGCACGATGAACTGTTCGCCCTGCTGTACGTGGACATCGACGGCTTCAAGCAGGTCAACGACGGCCACGGCCACCAGGCCGGCGACATGCTGCTGCAGGCTTTTTCACAGCGCCTGCGGTCCGCGCTGCGCGCCGAGGACGTCGTGGCGCGCCTGGGAGGCGACGAGTTCGGCGTCCTGCTTTGCAAGGCCGCGGACGCCGCAGCGATCCAGCAGAAATGCGTCGACCTGTGCGAGATTCTGCGCGCCCCCTACCGGCTGACCAGCAACGGCGCGGCATTCACGGCCCATGTCGGCGCCAGTATCGGCGCCGCGATCGCCATGCATCACGGTACCAGCCGCGACAGCCTGGTGCAGGCGGCCGACAACGCCATGTACGAAGCCAAGCGCAGCGGCAAGAACCAGTCGAGACTGGCCGCCTCGCAACTATGACTGCTTCTACAGGGTGACCGCGACGCCTTGCCGGGCGCCGGCAAGGCGCAGGAAAGCGGTGACGGCGTCGCTGTCCATCGGCGGCGAACACAGGAAGCCCTGCCAGGCATCGCAGCCCAGTTGCCTGAGCGCCTCGAGTTGCTGCGGCGTCTCGACGCCCTCGGCGATCGTCTGGATGTCGACCGAGCGGCAGAACTGGATGACGGTGCGCAGCATTTCCTTGTCGTAGGTGTTGTCGAGCATCCCGGCCACGAACTGCCGGTCCAGCTTGACGGCCGCGAACTGGGCCGAACGCAGCCGCAGGAAGTTCGAATACCCGCTGCCGAAATCATCCAGGCTGAAACCCACGCCCGCCTCGCCCAGCCGCCGGGTGATGGTGCCGGCTTCTTCCGGATCGGGGATCTCGGCCGACTCGGTCAGCTCGATTTCCAGCCGGCCCGGTTCGACCCCATACTCCTCCAGGATCTTGCCCACGCTTTCGGCCAGGTCCCCCTGCAACTGGGCGGCGCTGAGATTGACCGCCACCTGGGCACAGGACACGCCTTCGTCGCGCCACTGGGCGAGCTGCTGGCATGCGCGGCGGAGCACCCACATGCCCAGCGCGCTGCTGAGCCCGGCCGCCTCGACCTCGGGCACGAAATCGTTGGGCATGACCAGTGTTCCCTTGCGATGCCAGCGCACCAGCGCCTCGAGGCCCCGCACCCGGCCGCTCCGCATTTCGAGCTGCGGTTGGTAGAACAATTCGAACTCGTCGCGATCCAGGCCCTGCAAGACCTCGGTGACGAGTGAGTCCTCGCGTGACATCAGCCGGCCGTCGAGGTCCTCGGGCCCATCGTTCCAGCACACCCAGCGCGCGCGGGTGCGCAACGCATAGCGGGCCGCCTGCTGGGCGCGCAGCAGCACGTTGGAGGGTTGGGGCAGGCTGCTGGGCAGCATGACGATACCGAAGGCGGCCAGGGAAGAACCCTGGCTGGCGCCCAGGATCTGCAACAACGAGGACCGCTGGAACAACCGCTGGGCGGCACCTATCGCGCCTGACTTGTCGTTGACATCGCGCAACACAATGATCAAGCTGGCATCATCCAGCATGCAAAGCAGGTCGTCCTGCCGGATGAAACGGCGGATCTTCTCCAGGATCTCGTCCCGCTGGCTGGGGGCGGCATCGGAGGGCAGGGCGAGGGCCATGACGGCGGCGCGCCGGCGCTCGCCTATCAGCACGCCCAGCTCACGCAACAGCATGGCCCGCTCGCTGACATTGGCGAACTGTCGAACGGCCTCGGCGGGCTTGGACCTTCTAGACATCGGCGACATGGAAAAATCGAACAACCATCAAGCTTCTTTTAATCGATATACCGCTAGCCCGTCATCGGCGCCGGGCACACGGAGCCGTGGTACATGATCATCGCACAGAGGCGATCATCGCAAAAGCGAAACCGGCCGCCCGTGTGCAGGACAGCCAGCTCCAGAGACGCGGCGCTGCCTGGAAGTCAGTAAATGCCAACATCGAACTTCCTTTCATCTTGGGACATAATGCGAGACGCATAGGCGGCACGAACCGGCGCGCGTCGTTACAATGTTAACAACTGTTGCCTTCGATACGGCCCAGGTCCGGAAATACCCTATGCTTCCCACCGGGGAAAACCATCGTGGATCCAGCGGGGCGAGCGCCTGGGCACCGGCAGGAACCGGCTCGCCGAGCAGGCCTTGCAGCCAGATCCCGTCGGTGGTGTCGAATTCCGGCCGGGCAGGTAACATCCCTCCCACGCCCACGTGAAACGGATCAACGGGAAGCACATGAAAGAATCCGACGACATCGCCAACCTGTTCCGACACTTCGGCGGCCAGCCTGGCCAATACCAGGAAATCAGTCGCGCCAACGAAGCCCGCCAATCGCGCGAACGCTGGCCGCTGCTGGCCTCGATCGAGGCGGACCAGGCCGCGCAACGCCCGCCCGTGGACGTGGCCATCCACCAGGATGCGCCCCAGGCGCAGGCACCCCAGCCGGCCATCCCGCCCGTTGCGGTCCAGCCCGTGGCCCCGCCGCCCGATCCCGAACCGGCCCCGCAGCCGGCCGCGCCGCACGCCGGCCGGATCGAGCCCCACCTGTCCCCCGACCTGGCTTCGCCTCCGCCTTCCGGGCAGGCAGCCGAAAAACCACGGGCAGCCGCAATCGTTCCTCCCCGGCCCGGAGGACTGCGCGATAGGATGCGTCCTCTCGCAGCCCTTGCCGCCCTGGCTCCCGAACCGGCGGCCGGGCCCGAGGCCCCCGCCCCCCGGGCGGAGCCTGAACCGGTCGCGGCCCCCAAGAAATCTGAACCTGAACCTGAACCGCAATTGCACGCCCTCTTCACCCGCCTGGCCCGCCCCGCGGCAAAGTCCACGGCCGACAAGGGGAACGCCTCTCTCCTCGAGCGATTGAACCGACTGTGAAGATCATCGCTGTTGTCTCCGCCAAGGGCGGCGTCGGCAAGACCACCGCAACCGCCAATCTCTGCGCGGCCTTCAAGCAAAGCGGCCGCAACGTGCTCGCCGTCGACCTGGACCCCCAGAACGCCCTGCACCTGCATTTCGGCGGCGATCCCCAGCGCATCGCGGGCACGTCCCGGGCCACGCTGACCGGGCAGGACTGGCGCGAGATCAGCGTCTCCAGCCCGTCCGGGATCGTCGTCATGCCCTACGGGGCGGTCAACGAACACGACCGGCAGTCCTTCGAACGCCACCTGGATGCGCACCCCGACTGGCTGCACCGCAACCTGCGCGCCCTGGACCTGGGTACCGAGGACCTGGTCGTGCTGGACACGCCTCCCGGCCCCTCGATCTACATGCGCGCCGCGCTGACGGCGGCGCGCCTGACGGTCATCGTGACGCTGCCCGACGCGGCGTCCTACGCCACGCTTCCGATGATGGAAGGCCTGGTCCAGACCTACTGCGCCATGCGGCCCGATTTCCTCGGCCACGTCTTCGTGGTGAACCAGGTGGACAACTCACGGTTGCTCGCGCGCGACGTACTGCAGGTCATGCGCGCCAACTTCGGCGAGCGCGTGGTCGGTGTCGTCCATCAGGACCAATCGGTCAGCGAGGCCCTGGCCTTCAACCAGAGCGTGCTCGACTACGACCCGCGGTGCCAGGCCACCCTGGACTACCAGGCATGCGCCCGCAACATCGAAGCCATGCTGCCCGCCTTCGCACCGTCGCCTTGACCACACGGCCCGGACGACGCAGGCGGCCGGACCCGTGCCATGGGGTAGTATTACCAATACACGGCGGGCCGGTCCCGCCCCTGTTGCCCCCTTTCGTACCGTGACCGCAAAAACCATCCTGCTGACCGATTACCGTGCGCGCCGCCCCGTCCCCGTCGCCGCCAGTGACCTGATCGTGCCCTCCGGCCAATTGGCCGATACGCGCGGCAGGCCGTTGCACGACCTGCGCATCTCCGTCACCGACCGCTGCAACTTTCGCTGCGTGTACTGCATGCCCAAGGAAGTCTTCGGCAAGGACTATCCCTACCTGCCCCACGACGCCTTGCTCAGTTTCGAGGAAATCGAGCGGCTCGCGCGCCTGTTCGTGGCCCATGGCGTCGAGAAGATCCGGCTCACCGGCGGCGAACCCCTGCTGCGCAAGAACATCGAGACCCTGGTTGCCCGGCTTGCCGGACTGCGCACGCCATCCGGCAAGCCGCTGGACCTGACCCTGACCACCAACGGGTCCCTGCTTGCGCGCAAGGCGCGCGCCCTGGCCGATGCCGGCCTGAACCGCGTTACCGTCAGCCTGGATGCGCTGGACGACGAGATCTTCCGCCGCATGAACGACGTCGACTTCGCCGTCGCCGACGTGCTGCGGGGCCTCGACGCGGCGGCCGAGGCGGGCCTGGGCCCGATCAAGGTCAACATGGTGGTCAAGAAAGGCCTGAACGACAGCCAGATCGAGGCCATGGCCGGGCACTTTCGCCACACCGGCCATATCCTGCGCTTCATCGAATACATGGACGTGGGCGCTTCCAACGGCTGGAAGATGGACGAGGTCGTGCCGTCGGCCGACATCCTGCGCCGCCTGGACGCCCGCTGGCCGCTCGAAACCCTGGAGCCGCACTACGTCGGCGAAGTCGCCCAGCGCTGGCGCTACCGCGACGGCGGCGGCGAGGTCGGCGTCATTTCCAGTGTCACCCAGGCCTTCTGTTCATCCTGTACGCGCGCCCGCCTGTCCACCGAAGGCCAGATCTACCTGTGCCTCTTCGCCGACCAGGGCTACGACCTGCGCGCCCTGCTGCGCAGCGGCGCCAGCGACGACCAACTGGCCACCGCCATCGCCCGCATCTGGCAGGCCCGTACCGACAACTACTCTGAACGCCGCTCCGCCGACACCCCCCGCTCCGGCCGCATAGAAATGAGCTACATCGGGGGGTGATGGAATCCCCCTGGTGCCCGGGCGGGCGCCCCCCATGGGGCGCGGCCGTGGGCCGCGTGGGGCGTGGCTTCCCTTCCGATCCGCCCGTGCCGCCCCTGGGCCGCGCGCGAAGCGCGCAGGGGGATCAAAAGCTCATGGCGAAGTTGAGCTGGACCTGGTTCAGGCCCTGGTTGGGTTTCTTCATGCCGGCATTGGAGAAGTGCGACACGCGCAGGCCCAGGCGCATGTTGTCGGCCAGCTTGAAACCGGCGCCGATGTGGTCGCCGAACAGGAAGGTGGAACTGACGTTCTTGTCGTGGAATCTGGTCTCGCTGACGGCCGTGGCGCCCACGCCGCCTTCGATGTAGAAGCGCTCGGTGGGCCACCAGCGCAACATGGGCGTGGCGTTGAGCTGCCACATGTGGCGGGCGAAGCCCCGCAGCGAGCTCGAAGTCCACCAATACGAGGCGCCCAGTTCACCCACCAGTTCCAGGCGGGTCGAGCCGAGCTTCGTATGCCAGAGCGGCGAGGTTTCGTAATTGAGCGTGACGCTCCGGTTGCCGCCGCCCGTCCCGTACTGGGCACTCCAGCCGCCGTTGGCGAAACCGCCGCCGGGGTCGGCCCCATGGGCCGAGAAGGACACAAGGGCGAGAAACGCGGCGATTAGGGCGGTCCTGTTCATCTGGTTCCCTCCCCGCTCTCAGGCCACGGCATCCGCAGGCTGCTGGGTCAGCAGCGCCAAGAGACGCGCGATCTCCTCGCGCATCTTGCGGCGATCGACGATCATGTCGATGGCGCCCTTCTCCAGCAGGAACTCGGCACGCTGGAAGCCCTCGGGCAGCTTCTCGCGCACGGTCTGCTCGATCACGCGCGGCCCGGCGAAACCCACCAGCGCCTTGGGCTCGGCGATCACGACGTCGCCCATGAACGCGAAGCTGGCCGACACGCCACCCATGGTGGGGTCGGACAGCACGCTGATGAACGGCAGCTTGCGCGAGGACAGCAGCGTCAGCGCGGCGGTGGTCTTGGCCATCTGCATCAGCGACAGCAGGCCTTCCTGCATGCGCGCGCCGCCCGAGGCGGTCACGCAGATGAACGGCACCTTCTGCTCGATGGCGGCCTGGGCGCCGCGCACGAAGCGCTCGCCCACGACCGAGCCCATGGAGCCCGCCATGAATTCGAACTCGAAGCACGCCACCACCACCGGCAGGGTGTGCATGGCACCGCCCATGACCACCAGCGCATCGGTCTCGCCCGTTTGCGCCATGGCGTCCTGAAGGCGGTCAGGGTACTTCTTGGTGTCCTTGAACTTCAGGCTGTCCACCGGCAGCGTGCCGATGCCGATCTCGTAGCGGCCCTCCGCGTCCAGCAGCGCGTCGATGCGCTGTCGCGCGCCGATGCGCATGTGGTGCTCGCACTTGGGGCACACGTTCAGGTTCTTGACGAGGTCGTCGCGGTACAGCACCGACTCGCACGACGGGCACTTGACCCACAGGCCTTCCGGCACGCGGCGCGCGGAACCGTCGGTGGTCTTGATACGGGGAGGGAGCAGTTTTTCTATCCAGCTCATGCGGATTTCCTTGATTCTTGGGAGGCCCCGCCCGGAGGCGGGGCGTCTAGCGCCCCTCGGATTGTACGCAACCATGCCCCCGCTGCGCGAGCGCATATTTCGGGCAATCGCTCCTGAGGAACGCCTTGCGAGGCGGCGTCGATTTCCTGGATCAGCCTCGTGCCGATGATCACGGCGTCGGCGTCGGCGCCCAGCGCGCGGGCGCTGTCGCCGTCGCGGATGCCGAACCCCACTCCCACCGGCAGCGAGACGAACCGCCGGATATGGGCCAGCCGGCGGGAGACGTCCTGGACGTCCAGGTGGCCGGCACCGGTCACGCCCTTGAGCGAAACGTAGTACACGTAGCCGCGCGCGACCCGGGCCACGGCCTGGATGCGCTCATCGGAGGTGGTCGGTGCCAGCAGGAAGATGGGATCGACGCCGTGCCTTTCCAGCAAGGCGCCGAATTCGCCGGCTTCCTCGGGCGGATAGTCCACCACCAGGCAGCCGTCCACGCCGGCCGCTTGCGCGGCGGCGGCAAAGGCGGCCTGCCCCATGCGCTCCACGGGATTGGCATAGCCCATCAGCACCACGGGGGTGCGGTCGTCGGTGCGGCGGAATTCCTTGACCATGGCCAGTACGTCGCGCAGGCCCACGCCCTGCTCCAGCGCCTGCTGGCCGGAACGCTGGATGACGGGGCCATCGGCCATGGGATCGGAAAACGGAACGCCCAGCTCCACCACGTCGGCGCCGGCGGCCACCAGCGCATGCATGATGGGAACCGTGCTGGCCGGCGTGGGATAGCCGGCGGTGACATAGGGGATCAGGGCGCAGGCGCCCGGGGCGGCGGCACGGCGCGCGAACGCGGCCGCGATGCGGGAAGATGACGACATGGAGACCGCCCTCACAGCACGATGCCCGAACGTTCGGCGACGGTGTGCATGTCCTTGTCGCCACGTCCGGAAAGGTTGACCAGCAGGATCTTGTCCTTGGGCAGCGTGGGCGCCAGCCGGACCGCATGCGCGATGGCATGGGACGATTCCAGCGCCGGGATGATGCCCTCGATCCGGCAGCAATGATGGAAGGCCGCCAGGGCCTCGTCGTCCGTGACGCCCACGTAGGTCGCCCGGCCACTGTCCTTCAGCCACGCATGCTCGGGCCCCACGCCGGGATAGTCCAGGCCGGCCGAGATGGAATGGGTGTCGATCACCTGCCCGTTCTCGTCCTGCAAGACATAGGTGCGGTTGCCATGGAGCACGCCCGGCGCGCCGCCGGCCAGCGAGGCCGCGTGGCGGCCCGTCTCCATGCCTTCCCCCGCCGCCTCCACCCCCACCAGCGCAACATCGTCGTAAGGGAGATAGGGATGGAAGATGCCCATGGCATTCGACCCACCGCCCACCGCCGCGATCACGACGTCGGGCTGGCGTCCGGTGGCCTTGGGCATCTGCACCAGGCACTCGTTGCCGATGACGGTCTGGAAGTCGCGCACCATCATCGGATACGGGTGCGGACCGGCCACGGTGCCGATGATGTAGAAGGTGTCCTCGACGTTCGTCACCCAATCGCGCATGGCTTCGTTCAGCGCGTCCTTGAGCGTGCGCGAACCCGAATCCACCGGCACGACCGTCGCGCCCAGCAGCTTCATCCGATAGACGTTGGCGGCCTGCCGCTTGACGTCTTCGCTGCCCATGTAGACCACGCACTCCATCCCGTAGCGGGCCGCCACCGTGGCGGTGGCCACGCCGTGCTGGCCGGCGCCGGTCTCGGCGATCACGCGGCGCTTGCCCATGCGGCGGGCCAGCAGCGCCTGCCCGATGCAGTTGTTCACCTTGTGCGCGCCGGTGTGGTTCAAATCTTCCCGCTTGAACCAGATCTGCGCGCCGCCCAGTTCCTCGGACCAGCGCCTGGCGTGGTAGACGGGGCTGGGACGGCCCACGAAGTGTTCGAGTTCGTAGTTGAACTCGGCGACGAAATCGGGATCGTGCTGGTAGCGCGCGTAGGTCTGGCGCAGTTCGTCCAGGGCGTGCATGAGCGTCTCGGCGACGAACACGCCGCCATACGGGCCGAAATGGCCCCTCGCATCGGGGAAATCGTAGGTTTTCACTGGGATGGTCCCGGCTATGAAGCCCGGCCCGCGCGCCTGGCGCGCGCCGGAGAGATTGGGGGATGCGGCGTCAGTTGCCGTCGGCCCGCCGTACCTGCGCCACGAACCGGGCGATCTTGTCGGCGGATTTGATGCCTGGCGACTCTTCCACGCCGCTGCTTACGTCGACAGCGAACGGGCGCACGGACTCAATGGCTGCCGCCACATTTCCGGCATGCAACCCACCAGATAAAACGACCGGACGCGCGCTTTCGCTGCTGACCAGAGACCAATCGAACACTCTCCCGCTGCCGCCGTAGCCGTCGGAATGGCTGTCGAACAGCCAACCCGCGGCGGAACCGAACTGTAGGCACGATTTTAGCAAAGCCTGCGACGTTTCCATCCCGGGCCCGCCCACCCTGAACGCGCGCAGGTAGCGGTGGCCATGGCGCTCGCACTGCGCCGGCGTCTCATCGCCATGGAACTGGAGCAGATCGGGCCGGACGACCTCCAGCACCTCCTGGACCTGCGCCTCGGAAGCGTTGACGAACAAGGCGACCACGTCGACGAAAGGCGGAACGAGGCGCCGCAGCTCGGCGGCGCGCGCCGGCGCCAGCGCGCGCCGGCTGGGGGGATAGAAGACCAGGCCGATGGCGTCGGCGCCCGCCTCGACGGCGGCGGCGACGTCTTCCTCGCGGGTCAGGCCGCAGATCTTGATACGGGTACGGGACATCCCGCCATCATACCGCCCCCGCGCTTGCCCCCTGTTTCCCCCCTTTTCCCCAACACGCTAGGTACAACCCCTAAATTGATGATTCATGCACAACTATTCATGATCGCACAACAAAAACAAGAACTATCATGCATAAAAATTCGTCTGCCTGCGGTTCCACCCTAAGAAAAACGGCAGCCCGGCTGCCCACCGAGGAGATCATCATGGCACGCCTGAAGCAGCATTCATCCCCCCTCCCTCGTCCGCTTGCCAGCCTGCCGCCGCGCGCCTGGGCCGCGGGCCTGCTGGCCGCGCTGAGCGCCTGTGGCGGCAGCGACGATCCACCCGCCCCGCCCCCGCCGTCGGCCACGCTCAGTTGCGATGACAGCATGAAGACGGCTTTCAAACCGGACGCGAACACCCAGGTCGTCCTCGCCCGGGCCTTCAAGCAGGGCGACGCGCTGGCCCTGGCGGGTACGCCGGCCTCGCCCGCGCCCGCCAAGGCCACCCAGGACATGTGCCTGGTCAAAATCGTGGTCGGCCCGGGCAATCCAGGCACGGCGGATGCGCCGTCCACCTCGCCCGGCATCGGCATCGAGGTCTGGCTGCCCACGCCCGCCAACTGGAACCAGCGCATCCGCAACCTGGGCGGTGGCGGCTGGGCCGGCGGCAACCAGGCCTCGGCCACCCAGATCGGCAACGCAAGCGCCGCCGCCACCGCGGCGCTGGGCTATGCGGTCGGCAGCACCGACACCGGCCATGCCATCGCGGGCAACGGGTCGTTCGCGATGAAGGAAGACGGCACGATCAACAGCGCGCTGTGGGGGGATTTCGCCGAACGCAGCCTGCATGAACTCGCGGTCAAGACCAAGGCGCTGGTCGAGGCCTACTACGGCAAGCCGCAGCAATACGCGTACTGGGAAGGCTGCTCCACCGGCGGACGCCAGGGCTACAAGATCGCCCAGGAACATCCCGACGACTACGATGGCTATCTGAACGGCGCCCCCGCCTTCAACTGGACCCGCTTCATCACCAACGAGCTGTATCCGCAGGTGGCGATGCAGCGCGACCTGGGCGGCCCGATCGCCGCCGACAAGCTGCGCCGCGTCAGCGCCGCCGCGGTCAGCGCCTGCGACACCGTGGGCGGCCAGCACCTGGGCTTCATTCCCGACACCAGCCAGTGCCGCTACGACCCGACGCGCGACGCGGCCGCTCTGTGCGCGGGCGTCGCGGGCAACGGCGTGGTCGGCGCCAGCACCGACGCCGCCTGCGTCTCGCTGGCCGAGGCCCGGACCATCAACAAGATCTGGTACGGCCAGACCGCCGACGGCAGCGCCCCCGATCCGCAGGTGGACAATGCCAGCGCCACCACGCTGGCCAGCAAGCAGCTCTGGTGGGGTCTGAGGCGCGGCACGGATCTCAGCGGGCTGGCCGGCTCCTCCGGCACGCCCCCGGTCGCCCGCCCGTTCGCCATCGCCACTGACATGGTCGCCCTGGAGTTGCAGAATCCAACCTACGCGACCCCGTCCTTCACCAACGCGACCGGCAATGGCGCGGACAAGTGGAAGGACATGGGCTACGCCGACCTGGCCAACGCCCATGACCGCGGCATCGCGCTGCAGGCGGCCTTCGGCCACATCAACACCGACAACCCCGACCTGACCCGGCTGCGCGACGGCGGCGGCAAGGTCATCAGCTATCACGGGCTGGCCGACCAGTTGATCACGCCCGCCGGTTCGCTGAACTACCTGGCCCGCGTGGCCGACAAGATGGGCGGCATGGGCGCGGTCCAGGCCTTCAACCGGCTGTACCTGGTCCCGGGCATGGGCCACTGCGCCGGCGTGGGCACCGTCAGCGGCAGCGCGGGGCCGGCCGCCACCGCCAATACCGTGCCGCTGCCCGCGGCCAACCAGTTCTTCGACGCCCTGGTCGCCTGGGTCGAGAAAGGCACGCAGCCGGGCCCGTTGATGTTGAAGTCGGCCGACGCCAGTGTCAGCATGCCGATTTGCGTCCATCCGCAAAAGGCCACCTACCAGGGCAGCGGCTCCATCACCGATGGCGCGAACTACAGTTGCCGCTAGGAAGCCGGCCAGGCGGCCGACGGATCAGCGCGCCAGCCGGATCTCGTCGGTCGCGTCGGTGGACGGCAGGCCGTAGTCGCCCGGATAGCCCACGGCGGTCAGGTAGAGGCCGTCGGGCGAGAAGGTGGGCGCGGCCTTGGTCCGGTTGCGCTCGGCCAGCAACGCGGGCATCCAGTCGGCGGGCTGCCTGCCCTGCCCCACGTACACCAGCGCCCCCACGATATTGCGCACCATGTGATGCAGGAAGGCATTGGCGCGCAGGGTGAAGACCACCAGCCGGCCGCGCCGTTCGATGCCCAGTTCGTGCATCGTGCGCACGGGCGACGCTGCCTGGCACTGGGACGACCGGAAACTGCTGAAGTCGTGCTCGCCCAGCAGATGGGCCGCCCCCGCCCGCATCGCCTCCAGGTCCAGGGGCCGGAAGCTCCAGCCCGCGCGGCCCGTCCACAGCGGCGAGCGCACGGGATCGTCCAGCAGCAGATAGACGTAGGAACGCGAACGCGCGGAGAAACGGGCGTGAAAGCCGGCGGGCACCTCGCGCGCCCAGCGCACCGCGATGCTGGGCGGCAGATGCGCGTTCACGCCACGCACCCAGGCCTGTTCGGGACGCAGCGCCTCGGTATCCAGGTGCACGATCTGCTGGGCGGCATGAACGCCGGTATCGGTGCGGCCTGCGCAGATGGTGGCCACCGGCTGGCCGACGAAGGCAGCCAGGGCCGACTCCAGCCTGTCCTGCACGGTTCGCCGGTGCGGTTGGGTCTGCCATCCCAGCCAGGGGGCGCCGTCGTAGCTCACCCCCAGGGCGATGCGCGGCATGCCGGACGGTCCTACCAGGACGCGAGCAGCGCCCGCGCCCGTTCGCGCTGGTCCGCGTCCCCATCGCGCAGGACTTCTTCCAGCAATTCGCGCGCGCCGTTGCGATCGCCCATGTCGGCACAGGCCTTGGCGAGGTCCAGCTTGGCGTCCGGATCGACCGGCGCGTCCAGATTCGTATCCAGGTCGATGCCGGCCACGACGGAGGGCTTCGCCTTGTCCTGGGCGGGCGCGGCGGCGTCCAGGTTCAAGTCCAGCCCGAAGGCCGCCGCGGCAGCCGGTGGAACGGCCGCGGGGCGGCCGGCATCCCCTGGTTCGTCGTCGTCCGGATAATCATCGGGCTCACCGTCAGCGCGGGGCGGCGGGGTATCGGGCAGGGGGAACGGCGGAATATCGTCCCAGTCCCGCAGGTGGTTGACCGGGCCGCCCTCGGCCGGCGCCAGCGCGTCGGCCTCTTCGTCGGCATTTCCGGCCTCGATACGCGCGGCCTCGCGCGCCTCTTCCTCTTCCGCGCGGGCAGAGCGGCGGCGCAGCACGAAGGCGCCGAGCAACGCCGCCAGCACGGCGACGACAGCGCCCAGCACTGCCACGCTGTGGTCGCGAACCTTATCGGCCACCGAGGCGGCCAGGGAAGGCCGTCCCTCGGCATTGCCAGCGGACGGAGTTTCGGCGGCGCCCGCGGCTGCGGCCGGCGCGGCGGAGGAAGCCGCGGGCGGCTCGGCCGCCGTGGCCGGTGGCTCCGCCGGAGCGGCCGGGTCCGGCCTGGACGCCGCCGTGGCCGGCTGGCCACCCGCGGCGTCGGCCGCGCGATCGCGGGCCTGTTGCTCCATCTTCGCCAGGGTTTCGTTCTGCGCTTCGAGCAGGCCGCGCATGGCCTCGACATTGCCCTGCAACGCCTCCACCCGCTCCTGCGCTTCGCGCATGGCCTTGGCGGTGGCGTCGCGCTCTTCTTCCAGGCGGTCGCGCGTGGTCTGCTCCCCCCCGGCGGCCGTTTCCCGGCCGCCGCTGGAGAGCTTGAGGGCATCTTCCCCCCGTGCGCCGGACTCCGCCTGCGGTGCGGGCGAGGCCGCGATATCGCCCTTCGCCTCGGCGCCGCCTGCGCCCGTTCCCGCAGGCCCCGGTTTCGCGCCGCCCGCCACGCGCTGGCGATAGGCTTCGAAGGCTTCAGCCTGGCTGGCAAACAAGGCCGCCGCCTGCGCCGCGTCGATCGCGCCGACTTCTTCCGCGCCGGGCACGGACAGCGACGCACCGGCGCGCAGCCGGTTCATATTGCCGTCGACAAACGCCTGGGGATTCGCGCGCAGCAGCGCCGCCAGGGTCTGGTGGATCGAGGCGCCCTCGGGCTTGAGCCGGCCCGCGATGCCAAACAGGGTGTCGCCAGGCTTGACCTCCAGGGCGGCGGGCATGGGCCGCGTCTCGGCCGCCTGCGCCTTGGGCGCCGGCACATCCAGGATGAACGTGTATTGGCGGATGAAGCGGCCCATGTTCCAGGTCAGCTCCACCAGCAGGTCCAGTACATGGACGTCCAGCGGCGCCGCCGACGCGATACTGACCACCTTGCGCCCATCCGGACGGTCTTCGATGCGCAGCGCCAGGTTGGCCAGCGCCTCACTGTATTCCAGCTGGGTTTGACGGTAGACGTCGCGCGGCGCGATGGCCGCCTTCAGTGTGCCGGCTTCCTGGGGCGTCGCGGCATTGACGGCGATCTCGGCGCGCAGGGGTTCGCCGGATGCAGACAAGACTCTCAACGTTCCCAGGTCCGCGGCCTGCGCCGCCGATACGGCCCCAGCCGCCAACCCCAGCGCCAGCAGCCCCACCGATGGACCGCCCGCGCGCGGACGCTTGTGTATCAAGGCCGGACGGCCTGCCTCTCGATCGGAAAGTCCGTTCATCCTAATCCCATGCGCAAAAGCCCCCGCGAATAGCCCGGCGGTTGGTGACCCCGGCAGGTCGGCGCCCGCCGGGCCTCCTTGTAGCATCAGAGACTTACCGTCGCAAGCTCAGGTACGTTCTGATGCAAGCCCGAGGATCAGAGTTCGCCCAGGGCGATGCGCAGCATGCGGCGCAGCGGCTCGGCCGCGCCCCACAGCAACTGGTCGCCCACGGTAAAGGCGCTCAGGTACTCCGGGCCCATCGCCAGCTTGCGCATGCGGCCGACCGGAATGTCCAGGGTACCCGTGACGGCCACGGGCGTGAGCGACTGCATCGACGCCTCGCGCGTGTTCGGAACGACCTTGGCCCATTGGTTGTTCTCGCGCAGCATGCCCTCGATCTCGTCCAGGGGCACGTTCTTCTTGAGCTTGATGGTCAGCGCCTGGCTGTGGCAGCGCATCGCGCCGATGCGCACGCACAAGCCATCGATGGGGATGGGCGACGAGCCGAAGCCCTCGCCACGGCCCAGGATCTTGTTGGTCTCGGCGCCGCCCTTCCATTCCTCGCGCGAGGTGCCGTTGCCCAGGTCCTTGTCGATCCACGGGATCAGGTTGCCCGCCAGCGGCACGCCGAAGTGTTCCTGCGGCAGCGTGCCGTCCTGCTGCCTCGCCAGCACCGTGCGGTCGATTTCCAGGATGGCCGAAGCCGGATCCGCCAGGAGGCCGGACACCGTGGCGTTGAGCAGGCCGAACTGGGTCAGCAGCTCGCGCATGTGCTGCGCGCCGCCGCCCGAGGCGGCCTGGTAGGTCATGCTGGTCATCCAGTCGATCAGGTCGTGCTCGAACAGGCCGCCCAGGCCCATCAACATGCAGCTGACGGTGCAGTTGCCGCCGATGTAGTTCTTGACGCCCTTCTTCAGCGCCTCGTCGATCACGCTGCGGTTGACCGGGTCGAGCACGATGATGGCATCGTCCTTCATCCGCAGCGTGCTGGCGGCGTCGATCCAGATGCCATCCCAGCCGGCGGCGCGCAGCTTGGGATACACCTCGGTGGTGTAGTCGCCGCCCTGCGCCGTGACGATGATGGGCAGCTTCTTGAGCGCCTCGATGTCGAACGCGCTCTGCAACGGGCCCGCGCCCTGCGCCCACGAGGGCGCCGCGCCGCCGGCGTTGCTGGTGGAGAAAAACACCGGCTCGATCAGCGAGAAATCGTTTTCGTCGCGCATGCGCTGCATGAGCACGGAACCGACCATGCCGCGCCAGCCGACCAGACCAACTGCTTTCATTTACACACCCCTAACAAGTAGTCCAGATTGAAACTGTTTGCCGGGCGCATCACACCCGGGGGGCGCGACACGCAGGCTGGTTACAGAGCTTTGATCACGGCACTGCCCATCTCGGCAGTGCCGACCTTAGTCGTGCCGTCTTCGTAGATGTCGGCCGTGCGCAAGCCCTGCTCCAGCACTTTCTTGACGGCTGCCTCGATCCGGTCGGCCTGGGCCGCCTTGTCGAGCGAATAGCGCAGCATCATCGCCGCCGAGAGGATGGTCGCCAGCGGATTGGCGATGTCCTTGCCCGCGATGTCGGGTGCCGAGCCATGGCTGGGCTCGTACAGGCCCTTGCCGGTCTCGTTCAACGAGGCGGACGGCAGCATGCCGATGGAGCCCGTCAGCATCGATGCCTGGTCGGAAAGAATGTCGCCGAACATGTTGCCGGTCACGATCACGTCGAATTGCTTGGGCGCGCGCACCAGTTGCATGGCGGCGTTGTCCACGTACATGTGGCTGAGTTCCACATCAGGATACTCCTTGCCGACCTCGGTGACGATGTCCTTCCAGAACTGGAAGGTCTCGAGCACGTTGGATTTGTCGACGCTGCACAACTTTCCGCGGCGCTTGCGGGCGGTCTGGAAGGCCACGTGCGCGATGCGGCGGATTTCCGGCTCGGCGTAGCGCATCGTGTCGAAGCCCTCGCGCTGGCCCGCGAACGCGCCATCGGGCGCCGTGCGCACGCCGCGCGGCTGGCCGAAATAGATGTCGCCGGTCAATTCGCGGATGATCAGGATGTCCAGCCCCGACACCACCTCGGGCTTGAGCGACGAGGCATTGGCCAGTTCGGGATACAGGATGGCCGGGCGCAGGTTGGCGAACAGGCCCAGGTTCTTGCGCAGCCCCAGGATGGCCTGCTCGGGACGCAGCGCGCGCTCGAGCTTGTCGTATTTCCAGTCGCCCACCGAGCCGAACAGCACCGCATCGGCCTTCCTGGCCAGGTCCAGCGTGGCCGGCGGCAGCGGATGGCCCGCCGCCTCGTACGCAGCGCCGCCCACCGGCTGGGTGTCGAGCGTGAACGACTCGCCCAGCGCGGTCAGCACGCGCACGGCTTGTTCGACGATTTCGGGACCGATGCCGTCTCCCGGCAGCACTGCGATATGTTGTGTCATTCTGGCTCTTGATTCAGGGTCGGGGCCGGCCCGTGGAGGCCGGCGGAATTACGGTGTCAGCGGCTGGCCTGGCTGCCGCGCAGCGCAGGAACATCCAGCCAGGGTTGGGTCGCGAGCCGCTTCTGTTCGAAGGCCTTGATCTTGTCCGCATGGCGCAGCGTCAGGCCGATCTCGTCCAGGCCGTTCAGCATGCAGTACTTGCGGAAGCTGTCGACGCTGAACGACAGCTCGCGGCCGGACGGCGTCGCCACGACCTGGCGGTCCAGGTCGATGGTCAGGCGGTAGCCTTCCTTGCCCTCCACTTCCTGGAACAGGCTGTCCACGTCGGCTTCCGACAGCACGATGGGCAGCACGCCGTTCTTGAAGCAGTTGTTGAAGAAGATGTCGGCGAACGACGGCGCGATCACCGCGCGGAAACCGTACTGGTCCAGCGCCCACGGCGCGTGCTCGCGGCTCGATCCGCAGCCGAAGTTCTTACGCGACAGCAGGATGGAGGCACCCTGGTAGCGCGGCTGGTTCAGCACGAAGTCCGGGTTCAGCGGCCGCTTGCTGTTGTCCATGCCGGGCTGGCCTTCGTCCAGGTAGCGCCAGGCGTCGAACAGGTTGGGGCCGAAGCCGCTGCGATGGATGGACTTCAGGAACTGCTTGGGGATGATCTGGTCCGTATCGACGTTCTCGCGGTCCAGCGGCGCCACCAGGCCTTCATGAGTGGTGAATGCTTGCATGATGCTCTACCTCAGTTGACCTTGCGGACGTCGACGAAATGACCGGCCACGGCGGCGGCCGCCGCCATCGCGGGACTCACCAGGTGGGTGCGGCCGCCCGCGCCCTGCCTGCCCTCGAAATTGCGGTTCGAGGTCGAGGCGCAACGCTCGCCCGGTTCCAGGCGATCGTCGTTCATGGCCAGGCACATCGAGCAGCCGGGATCGCGCCACTCGAAGCCGGCCTCGATGAAGACCTTGTCCAGGCCTTCCTGCTCGGCCTGCGTCTTGACCAGGCCCGAACCGGGTACGGCCAGCGCCAGCTTGACGTTGGACGCCACGCGCTTGCCGCGCAGCACCGCCGCGGCGGCACGGAAATCCTCGATGCGCGAGTTGGTGCAGGAACCGATGAAGACCTTGTCGATCTTGATGTCGGTGATCGGCATGTTGGCCGTCAGGCCCATGTACTCCAGCGCGCGCGCCACGCCCGAACGGCGGGTCTCGTCCGTCTCGCTGGCCGGATCCGGCACGTTGGCGCCCACCGGCAGCACCATCTCGGGCGAGGTGCCCCAGGTGACCTGCGGCTGGATCTCGGCCGCGTCGATCTCGACCACGCGGTCGAAATGCGCGCCCTCGTCCGAATGCAGCGTGTTCCAGTACGCCACCGCCTGGTCCCAGGCCTCGCCCTTGGGCCCGTAGGGACGATCACGGAAATACTCGATGGTCTTCTCGTCCACCGCCACCAGCCCGACGCGCGCGCCGGCCTCGATAGCCATGTTGCAGATGGTCATGCGGCCTTCGACCGACAGGTCGCGGATCGTGCTGCCGGCGAACTCGATGGCATGACCCGTGCCGCCCGCCGTGCCGATCTTGCCGATCACGTGCAGGACCAGGTCCTTGGCGGTGCAGCCGGCGGGCAGCTTGCCCTCGACCCGCACCTGCATGTTCTTGTTCTTCTTGACCAGCAGCGTCTGCGTGGCCAGCGCGTGCTCGACCTCGGACGTGCCGATGCCGAAGGCCATGGCGGCCACGGCGCCGTGCGTGCTGGTGTGCGAATCGCCGCAGACCACCGTCATGCCCGGCAACGTCGCGCCCTGCTCGGGCCCGATCACATGCACGATACCCTGGCGGCGGTCGCCCATGTCGAACTCGACGATGCCGTAGTCCTGGCAATTGGCGTCCAGCGTATCCACCTGCAGCCGCGAGATCGGATCGGCGATGCCCTGGTCGCGGTTGTGCGTGGGAACGTTATGGTCGGCCACCGCCAGGTTGGCGCTGATGCGCCAGACCGGGCGACCGGCCAGCTTCAGCCCCTCGAACGCCTGCGGGCTGGTCACTTCGTGGACCAGGTGGCGATCGATGTAGATCAGACAGGTACCGTCTTCTTCCTGATGGACGACGTGGGCGTCCCACAGCTTGTCGTAAAGGGTCTGAGACATGAGATTCCGGCCAAAAAGTGAACGGGCTCATGAACAGCCGCACGGCTCGGCGCCTCTCGGCGTCGCTCAGGCGCGAGGACCAGCCTCGACGGACCCGCTCAGGGATAGGGAACTCTTGATTGTATATTAAGCCCCCCCTACGCGCTTGCGCGCGCCCCCAGGGGCGATGCGGGAGGACCGGCAGAGCCGGATCCTCCGCATCCTGGGTAGCCACAAGGGGCTGGCGGGGGGCGGGGTTCCTGGTACTTGCCACAGCAGCCCATGCCAGCGCCGCCGCCTCCCGCCACGGCCGGATCAAGAACCCTACTTCCGCGCCAGATACAACGGCAGCACCTTCTCGGAGGCCTGTTTCAGGTCCGCGATGCGGGATTCGGCCGACGGGTGGGTGGACAGGATCTCCGGCGGCGCGGAACCGCCGACCTGCCCCATCTTCGTCCACAACGTCACCGCCGCCCGCGGGTCATACCCCGCCCGGGCCGCCAGTTCCACCCCCATCCGGTCCGCTTCCGTCTCATGCAACCGGCTGTTCGGCAGCCCGAACATCACATTGGCCAGCGCCCCGCCCAGGTCCGAACTCGCCTGCGATCCCGTAATCGCCGCCAGCACGCTCAGGCCCATGCTCGTCGCCATCTGCTCGGACGCCCGCTCGCGCGCGTGTTCGCGCAGCGCATGCGCGATCTCGTGGCCCAACACCGCCGCCAGCTCGTCGTCCGTCGGCTTCACCGTATTGATCAACCCGGTATAGACCGCGATCTTGCCGCCCGGCATGCACCAGGCGTTCACTTCCTTGTCGTCGATGACGTTGACTTCCCACTTCCACTTCGTCGCATCGGGCCGGAACACCCCCACCTGCGCGATCAACCGCTGGGAAATCGTCCGCACCCGGGCGAGCTGGGCGGCATTCGTGTTGAGCTGCCCCTTGCCGCGCGCCCCCGACAGCGTCTGCTGGTAGAGCTGGACGGCCTGCTGGTCGAGCTGCTGCTCGGACACCAGGCTGGACATGCGCTGCGTGCGGTCGATGCCTATCGTGCCGCCCTGGGTGGTATTGACTGACTCGCAGCCGGCCGCGGCCACCAGCGCCAGGGCCGCCGCGGCCATCGCGGCGCGGCGGAAGATAGGAGAACGCTTGGTCTTTTTCATGCTGCCCCCGAGACAAGAACGCCAAGGCGGCAATTTTGCCCCAAAACCCCTGTTACTTTCCTTATCCGCGCGCCAGGCCCAGGCGCGGCGTCTCGACCGACACGTCGGCGCATTGCGCGCGATGGCGCAGTGCGTGGTCGGCCAGCACCAGGGCCAGCAGCGCTTCGGCGATGGGCGTGGCGCGGATGCCCACGCAAGGGTCGTGGCGCCCGTGAGTCTCGACCACGGTCGGCGCGCCCTGCTTGTCGATGGACCGGCGAGGACTGCGGATGCTGGACGTGGGCTTGATGCCGAGCGACACCGTGATCGGCTGCCCGGTGGCGATACCGCCCAGGATGCCGCCGGCATTGTTCGACAGGAAGCCTTCCGGCGTCAGTTCGTCGCCATGTTCGGTGCCGCGCTGCTCCACGCTGTGGAAACCAGCCCCGATCTCCACCGCCTTCACCGCGTTCAGGCCCATCATGGCGTAAGCGATATCGGCGTCCAGGCGGCCGTACACCGGCTCGCCCAGGCCCACCGGCACGTTCTCGGCCACGACCTCGATGCGCGCGCCCACCGAATCGCCGTCGCGGCGCAACTGGTCCATGTAGGCTTCGAGCTCGGCCACGCGACTGTTGCCGGCGGCGTAGAAGGGGTTGGTATGGACGGCGTCCCAGTCTTCGAACGGGATCTCGATATCGCCCAGCTGGCTCATGTAGCCGCGCACGCGCACGCCATAGCGCTCGGCCAGCCACTTCTTGGCCACGGCGCCGGCGGCCACCGTGGGCGCCGTCAGCCGGGCCGACGAACGGCCGCCGCCACGCGGGTCGCGGATGCCGAACTTGTGCCAGTAGGTGTAGTCGGCGTGGCCGGGGCGGAAGGTCTCCGCGATGTTGCTGTAATCCTTGCTGCGCGCGTCCTGGTTGCGGATCAAGAGCGCGATCGGCGTGCCCGTGGTCTTGCCCTCGTAGACGCCTGAAAGAATTTCGACCTGGTCGGGCTCTTGCCGCTGGGTGACATGGCGCGACGTGCCGGGACGCCGGCGGTCGAGTTCGACCTGGATATCGGCCTCGGTCAACGCCATTCCGGGGGGGCAGCCGTCGATCACACAGCCGACGGCCGGTCCGTGGGACTCACCGAAATTGGTGACGCAGAAGAGTTCTCCGAGGGTGCTGCCTGGCATGGAATCTGGGCTCCGGTAGGGATGAGCCATTGTACCCCCCTACGCGCCGACGCCCCCCAGGGGGCGATGCGGGCGGACCGGCGGAGCCGGATCCACCGCATCCTGGGTCTGTACCTGTTTCTTGGGGTGTGGCGGCGGTGCTTCGCTGGCCGCCAGCGGTAGCAACGGTGAATCAATCCAAGAGACCGGTACTAGACCCAGGAAACCGCGGATCTGGCTTTGCCAGTCCGCCGGTTTCGCCCCCTGGGGGGCGCGCGTCAGCGCGTAGGGGGGGGACTCTACCTACAGCGTCCCTTCGGCTTCGCGCTGCTCGCCCGGCCAGTCGCGGATGTAGGCCTTGAGCATGCGGTTCTCGAAGCCTTGGGCCTCGAGCACGGCCTTGGCCACGTCGTAGAACGAAATCACCCCCAGCAGCATGCGGCCGTCCATGACGGGGATGTAGCGGGCGTGCTTGTCGAGCATGAGCCGCCGCACCTCATTGACCTCCGTGTTGGGCGATACCGTGACCGGCGCGTCGTCCATGATCGACCGGATGGTGGTCGTGCCCAGGGAACCGCCGTTGGCCTGCAGGTGCCGGATGATTTCGCGGAAGGTGAGCATGCCCACCAGTTCGCCGAATTCCATGATGACCAGCGAGCCGATGTCTTGCAGGGCCATCGTATCGACGACCTGCCCGACGGGGGCATCGGGGCTGGCGGTATAAAGCGCGTCGCCCTTGACGCGCAGGATTTCACTGACTTTGATCATGACGGCCTCCTCGGCCACGCACGCCGGTTCTGTTTATGGGGTCGGAACTGGGATATATCGGCTCGTACATGGCCATGTAGCTATCCTAGCGCGCTTGGAAAAGCGCTTCAACTCGCCGCCGCCACCGCGCCCGCATCCAGCGCCACCAGGATGTTTCGAGCTGTTCGTTCGATGTGCTCGGCCAGGATTTCCGCGGCCAGGTCTTCCTTGCGGTCCAGTGTCGCGTCCACCAGCGAACTGTGTTCCCGGGCAACGTCGCGATCGAAGGGCTTGTAGGCCAGGAACAGGCGCCGGTAGCGCGCGCTGAAATGCTGGAGCGAATCGCACACCATCAGGGCCAGCGGCATGCGGCACGCCGCGAGCAGCGCCAGGTGGAAGCCGCGGTGATGCGCCTCCCATTCGTCGACGCCCCCGCCGTCCTTCTGTTCCGGACGCTCGTAGCGCGTGAGCCGGTGGTGGGTCAGGACGATGCCGTCCTCCCAATTGCGGTCGCCGTGGCGGATGGACTCGCGCAGGGCCATGGGCTCGAGCGTGGACTGCAGTTTCGCGATCTCGAGCAGGTTCTCGCGCGACACCGGCGCGACCTTGAACCCTTTCTTGTCTTCGTTGACCACGAAACCCTCGGTGGCCAGCCTGGCCAGGGCTTCGCGCAACGGGGAAAGGCTGACGCCGAAATCCCCCTTGAGTTCTTCGATGGAAAGCCTGGCGCCTGGGGGACGTCTGCCGGAGACGATGTCGGTGCGCAACCGGGTCGCAATCGTGCTCGCGAAATTCTGCCCCGTGCTCGGAGCCGGCTGTCCAGCCGGCAACGCCGATGCCAGTTTCATCATGCCCCTCGTCTTTTCATCAATCGTAACACGCAGCCCAGATCAACTATCTATTGACAGATAATCGATTATTACTAAAAATACGCCAAAAATCGAAAATAGAAAAATCATCGATTATGGAGAAGGAATTGAAAGCCGACGCCTATCGCGATTTATCGGATGCGCAGCCCCTCCTTTCCCTGGCGGCCCGGGTGGACGTTGCCCACACGGCCGTGCTGATGATCGATATGCAGAACGATTTCTGCGCCCCCGGCGGCTATGTCGAGCGTGTCATCGGCAAGGACATCGCGGCGTGCGGCGCCATCGTGCCCCGGCTCCAGTCCCTGCTCGATTCCGCGCGCGGACATGGCGTTCCCGTCTTCTGGCTGCGCGCCTGCTACCGGCCCGACCTGCTGCCCGCGTCCATGCGCACCAAGCTGGCCGAGCAAGGCATCGTCGACGTCTGCTGCGACCGCGGCACGTGGGGCTACGACTGGTACGGCGTCCAGCCCCTGGCCGGCGAACCGGTGCTGGAGAAAAACAGCTACGACGGCTTCGTCGGCACCCCTCTCGAACACGAACTGCGCACCCGCGGCATCCGCACCCTGGTCTTCGCCGGCGTCCAGACCAACATCTGCGTCGAAGCCACGCTGCGCCACGCGAACGCGCTGGGCTTTCACTGCGTCGTGCCCGAGGATTGCGTGGCGTCGCACACGCAGCCCGCGCACGACGCCACGCTGAACAACGTCCGCTTCCTGCTGGGCGACGTGACCCGGCTGGACACGCTCGCGTCCCATTGGCAGGCCTCGCCCCGGCGGGTCTACCTGGACTACACGCAGGAAGAACTGGATCGCGCCTACGACCAGCGCGCCTGGGCCGACAACCGGGACGCCCTGCTGGCCTGGTACGCGCAGGCCAGCGCCAGCGCCCGCGAGGAATACCCGCATCACCGGCACGTTCCCTATGGCCCCGGCCCCCACGAGACGCTGGATATCTTTCCGGCTCAGCGACCAGGCGCGCCCATCCACGTGCACGTGCATGGCGGCGGCTGGCGCAATCTCAGCAAGGATGACGAGTCCTTCCTGGCGCGCACGCTGGTCCCCGCGGGCGGCGTATTGGTGGTGCTGGATTTTTCGCTGATCCCGGAGGTGCGCCTGCCCGACATGATCGCCCAGACACGCCGTGCGATGGCCTGGATCCGCGCCAAGGCCTCCCGCTTCGGCGGCGACCCCGAGCGCATCCACCTGTCGGGCCACTCGTCGGGCGCCCACATGGCCGCGGTCCTGGCGACCACGGACTGGGAGTCCCTGCACCTGCCCGCCGACCTGATCAAGAGCGCGCTGCTGGTCAGCGGCATGTACGACCTGCATCCGGTCATGCTCAGCGCCCGCAGCGACTACGTGAAGCTCCAGCCGGACGAGATCGAGCGCTACAGCCCGATCCGGCACCTGTCCCGTCTGCGGTGCCCGGCCGTGGTCGCGATCGGCGACCGGGAAAGCCCGGAATTCCAGCGGCAGGCGCGCGACTTCGCCCGCGCCGCGCAGGAACAGGACAGGCAGGTTGACCTGATGCTGCTGCCCGCCACGAATCACTACGAAATCGTGACCCGGTTGAACGACCCCGACTCCGCCCTGTCCCGGGCCGCGCTGCGGCTGATGGGCCTGCGGGATTGAATATTGCATTCAGAAGGAGGACCTTGCCCGCCCACTGACTCAGTAGCCTGCTGCTTTCCCCCTCATCAATTACGTGAAAGGACTGACATGCTTGAAGGATTCAAGATTTATGACGCAGATGCCCACGTTCTAATGACACCGGAAATGTGGGAAACCCTACCCAAACAGTACTGGCTGCGACGCCCGCGGCCGGTCAAGTTCGGGGACGGCCATGAACTCGGCAACTGGGGCACCGGGTGGCTGGTGGACGGCCGCATCGAGCCCCATCCGTTCGGACCCGGCACCCACGCCGCCAACACCCCCGGCATGGTGCTGGAGGAGTACGGCGCCAACCGCGCGCGGGCTGGCGACTTCACCGCCTTCTCCCTGCCCGTCGGCTGTGTCACGATGGGCGACGTTGCCGACCGGCTCACCGCCATGGACAAGCTGGGCATCGACGTCCAGGTCCTGTTTCCCAGCACCATCTACGCGACCATCGCCGCGGACGCCACGCTGGAAGGCGAACTCTTCCGCGCCTACAACCGCTACATCGGCACGCGCTGCCGGGACGCGGCCAAGCGCCTGCGCTGGGTGGGCCTGCTGCCCATGCGGGACGCCGAGCAGGCCCGGCTGGCCATGAAAGAAATGGTCGACATGGGCGCGGCCGCCGCCGTGGTGTTCGGGACCGTGGGCGACCGCATGCTGTCGCACCCGAGCTTCGAGCCGATCTGGAACGAGTTCACGCGCACCGGGCTGCCCCTGTGCGTGCACATGGCCATGAGCTTCCCGCCGCTGGCCCAACTGTGCGAGTCGATCCAGGACGCCAACATGATCGGCAAGGCCATGCCCGCGCAATTGGCCTTCATGGCCATGGCCGGCCACGGCATGCTGGACAAGTATCCCAGCCTGAAGGTCGCGTTCCTGGAGTTCGGCGGCGAATGGATCTTCTATTCGGTCGGGCGCATGAAGCAGTACGCCGAGGTCAACAAGGGCCGGATGGCCGACCCGAGCATGCTGCCCAAGAGCGAAGTGGACGACCTGGTGAAGTCGGGACGCATCTACCTGGGCCCCGAATCCAGCGACGCCATGCTGGCGCACGAGCTCAAGCTGCTGGGCGATGGCCAGCTTCTTTATTCCTCGGATTTTCCCCATGGCGAAGGGCGGGACAACGCCGCGATGGAGATCATCGAGCGCCAGGACCTCACCAAGGAACAGAAGCGCAAGTTCCTCTACGACAACGCGGCCAACTTCTACGGCGAGCCCTGATACACGGGGCGAAAGGCGCGGCGCGCCGCCGGCATCGGGCCGGTGGTGCGCCCACCGGTAAGGAGAAACGTCACTCCAGGAGAGATTCCATGAAGCCGTTCTACCATTGCCTTGCCAGATATTCCCTCGTGCTGCTGCCCCTTGCCGTCCATGGCGCAGCCTGTGCCCAAAGCGGCGCCTACCCTTCCCGGCCCATACGGATCGTCAATCCATACGGGGCCGGAGGACTGGGAGACGTCAGCTTCCGCCTGATCGCGCCGCTGATGGAGAAACAGCTCGGGCAGCCGCTGGTCATCGAGAACAAGCCCGGAGCCTCCGGCAACCTCGGCGCCGCGGACGTGGCGCGCGCGGCCCCCGACGGCTATACGCTGCTGCTGGGAGCGGTGAACAATTTCGCGACCAACCAGTATCTCTATCGGGACATGACCTTCGACCCGCTGACGGCGTTCGATCCCATCGCGCTGATCAGCAACGCGCCGACGATCGTGGTCGTCAATCCCGCCGTGCCGGCCCGCAGCCTGCGCGAGCTGGCCGCGTACGCGAAGGAGCGTCCGGGCAAGGTGAACTTCGGCTCGCCCGGCATGGGAACTCCGCCCCATCTGGCGGCCGAGTTCTTCGCCACGCTGGCCAACGTCTCGATGACCCACGTCCCGTTCAACGGCTCGCCCCCCGTCGTGCTGGCCCTGCTGCGCAACGACGTGAACGTGGCGTTCTACACCGCGGGTCCGATCGCCGGTCCGCTCAAGGCCGGCACCATCCAGCCCATCGCGGTCGCTGCCAACCAGCGGCTCGACATCCTGCCCAACGTGCCCACTACCGCGGAGGCGGGCTTCGGTGCCTTGCAGACCGGCAGTTGGATAGGCCTGGCCGCTCCCAAGGGAACGGACCCGGCCGTGCTGGACAAGCTCAACGCCGCCGCGCGGCAGGCGCTGGCCGATCCGGAAGTGCGCAAGCGCTATGCGGACATGGGCATGCTGACCGGCAACACCAGCCGCGCGCAGTTCTCGTCGCTGATCGACGCCGAGGCAACCCGGTGGAGGAAAGTGATCGCCGACGCGGGGATCGCGAAATGATCCTGGCCGCGCTCCGACCATGCTGACGCTGACGCTTGCCTGCGCCGCCTATGACCGGACACGGCCGCTGATCGACGGGCGGGTTGCCATCGAAGGCGTCGACCTGCGGGCGACGACGCTGCACCCCGAGGCCGCCTTCGCCCGTGCGAAGGCGGCCGAGTTCGACCTGACCGAGCTGTCCCTGAGCGGCCACCTGCGGTCGCTGGACGCGGGCAACCCGGCCTATGCCGCGCTACCGGTCTTCCCGTCGCGCGCCTTCCGGCACAGCGGCATCTACGTGCATGCTGGCAAGGGCATCCGGTCTCCTTCCGACCTGCGTGGCAGGATCATCGGAACGCCGGACTACAAGACCACGGCCAATGTCTGGATCCGGGCGTTCCTGGCCCACGACCACGGTATCCAGCCTCACGAGATGCAGTGGGTGGAAGCCGCCATGGAGGCCGGCGAACCCGGTCCGGCTTCCGCCACCGCCGTACCAGGGGTCCCCCTGCTCGCCCTGCCGGATAAAGACTTGGCCGGCATGCTGGCTCGGGGGGACATCGACGCGGTCATCGGCGCCAAGGTACCTTCCTGCTTCGGAGCCGGGCAGGACACCGTGGCCAGATTGTTCCCGGACCACCAGCGAATCGAGCAGGACTACTACCGGCGCACCGGCTTCTTTCCCATCATGCATGTGCTGGGGCTGCGGCGCGAGCTGCACGAACGCCATCCTTGGCTGGCCCGAGCCGTCTGCCAAGGTTTCGAAGCCGCCCGGCGCGTGGCGCTGCAGGACATCCGGGACGTCTGCCAACTGGCTGCCACCCTGCCCTGGGTCGCGGCGGAGTATCAGCGCACCGTGGACCTGATGGGCGAGGACTACTGGCCGTATGGCCTGGCCGCAAACCAGGATGTGCTGCAGGCCTTCGCCATGTACCATTTCCAGCAGGGACTGTCCCGCCGGCCGCGCGATCCGGCGGCCTGGCTCGTCCCGGCGGGAGACTTTTTTTCGCAACGGGAGTGTTGATCATGGGAATCCGGGACACCGACAAGACCCTGCCCTCGAACCGCATGGTGTTCGAGCTGCGGCGCGACGCGCAAAAGCACCTCGCCTTCAAGCAGGACCTGGAAGGCACCATGGCCGCCTACGGCCTGGACGAGAAGGAAAAGCGCGCCTGGCGCGACATGGACATCGAGGCCCTCGGCGCGATGGGCGTGCACCCCTATTTCCTTCCGCAGATATCGCGCCTGTTCAAGGGCGGCGCGCGCAACCACAACGACAGCGATGCCGCCCGGCTCTATGCCGAGAAGATGGGCATCGCCTCCAAGGACTGAAGCGGAGACCCCCATGGCAAAGATCGTCGCAACCCTGGGCGTGGCGCACGCCCCCGGCGTCACCGGCTGGATAGACAAGGCGCCCAGGCACGAGCAGGACGGCGTGCTGGACGGCTACGCGCAGTTCCAGAAATTGATGGACGAAGTGCGGCCCGACGTGGTCATCGGCGTCGCCAACGACCATCTGCTGAACTTCTCGTTGGACAACATTCCGGACTTCTGCGTGGGCATAGGCGAACAATGGGCCGGGCCGGCGCCGTGGTTCCGCGACTGGCTGAACGTGCCGGACTATACGGTGCGCGGCCATCGCGACCTGGGCCGCGCGCTGGTGCGCGAATCGGCCAGGGCAGGCATCAACCACGCATTCGCCGACAAGCTGCTGTTCGACGACAACTGGTCGGTGCCCCTGAAATTCCTGTTCCCGCGCTATGACGTGCGCTTCATCCCCATCCACATGAACCCCGTCGTGCCGCCGGTGCCGACCGCTGCGCACTGCCATGCGGTGGGCGAGACGATCGCGCGCATCGTCCAGGCCTTCCCGTCCGACGAACGGGTGGTCATCATGGGCACGGGCGGCCTGTCGCACGATCCTGGCGGCAAGGACTATTTCACCGTGCACGAGGAGTTCGACCGCTGGTTCCTCGCCTTGATGGAGGAAGGCAACGCCGAACGGGTCAAGCGCGAACTGACCTTCGAGAAACTGCTGACCGGCGGCGATGGCGGCGCGGCGGAATTGCTGGCCTGGGTGGTGGCCATGGGCGCTGCCGGGGTCTGCGGCAACGCGCGGGCGGAAACGGTGTTCTACGTGCCTTCGGTGCCCATGCGCTGCGGCATGGGCGGCGTGTACTGGCGACTGGAATGACGGCGCGGCCGGCGTGGGCCGCGCCGGGTCACGAGGCG
This sequence comes from Pigmentiphaga sp. MLSB6-MA01, assembly GCF_058793475.1. Lineage (NCBI taxonomy): Bacteria > Pseudomonadati > Pseudomonadota > Betaproteobacteria > Burkholderiales > Alcaligenaceae > Pigmentiphaga > Pigmentiphaga sp. MLSB6-MA01. The sequence continues at coordinate 134,678 of NZ_JBXAFV010000013.1, forward strand.
CGCAGGCGGCGCAGCCGCTCCTCCTGAATGCCCTCGGCCGTTTCTTCCTCGGCCTCGGCTTCCTGCTCCCGGTCCGGCTCCAATTCCAGCTCGCGGTCGAGCGCCAGTTCCGCCTCGACGTCCTCGGGCCGCTGTTTCAGGGCCTCCGCGATGGTGACCGAACCGCTTTCCCAGGCGGCGTTCACCGCGTGCAACAACATGGGGTCGTCGGCCAGCGGCGCCCGGTCCAGCAGCAGCCGGTCCACCACGGGCGCCAGGGTGGCCACCGTGGGATCGCACACCATGGCCCAACGCTCGCGGGCGGCGCCGGCATCGCCGATACGGGCGATGTAGCCGATGCTGGACAGGGTGTCGAGCACCACCATCAGTTCGTCGTGATGCAGGTTCAGCCGGCTGCGCAGCGACAGCGTGCTCAGGCCCGGCGGATTGCGGTCGCGCACGGCAGACAGCGCGCGCAGGATGGACAGGGCATCGACGAACGGCCGTCCCGGCCGCCGCACGGTTTCCCAGCGCCCCATGCGGATCAACGGCAGGCTGGCCGCCAGCGTGGCGCCGAACAGCGTCACCAGCCACGACATGTAGATCCACATCAGGAAGATCGGCAGCGTGGCGAACGCGCCGTACAGCACGGTGTAGGTGGGAAAGCGCGTCAGGTAGAACGCGAAGCCGGACTTCATGATTTCCAGCACGATGGCCGCCGCGAAACCGCCCGTCATCGCGTCGCGCGCCTCGACGTGCCGGTTGGGCACCACCATGAACAACGCGCCGAAGGCCAGGCCTGTCAGGATCAGCGGGATGAAGGACAGCAGCACGCCGATGGGCGCGGGGACGTCCCCCACCAGGCCCATGGACTCGCGGGCCAGGAAGGACGTGGCCCACAGGCTGGCGCCGATCAGCACCGGTCCCAGCGTGAGCGTGGCCCAGTAGATCAGCACCCGCTGCGGCAGGGGCCGGCCCTTGCGCACGTGCCAGATCTCGTTCAATGCCTTGTCGATGGTCAGCATCAGCGACACGGCCGTGATCATCAGGAAGATGCCGCCCACCGCGGTCAACCGGCTCGCCTTCTGCGCGAACTGGTTCAGATACTCCATGATGTTGTCCGCCACCGACGGCGGCATCAGGTTGGAGATCAGGAATTCCTCCAGCGCCCCCTGGAATTCGCGGAACAAGGGAAAGGCGGTGAACAGCGCCAGCGCCACCGCCAGCAGCGGCACCATCGACAGCACCGAGGTGAACGTCAGGCTGGAGGCGACCTGGGTGATGCGTTCGTCGGCCGCGCGCTGCAGCGCGAACCGCAGGAGCCGTCCCACGCGCACGGGCCAGGACTCGTTGGCGAGCAGGCTGCGGCGCAGCGCGACCGCCCGCGCCTGGATGGAAGCGGCGCCCGAAGGCGGCGGCGCGGAAGAAGAAGTGTCAGGCTCGGGAGCTTTCTGGACCATGTCGAGGGATAATACGGGCCTATGGATATTCTGATCTTGTACTACAGCCGGCACGGCGCGACACGCCAATTGGCCGAGCACATCGCGCTGGGCGTGGAACGCGTACCCGGCGCGCGGGCGCGGCTGCGCACGGTTCCGCCGGTCTCGGCGGTGTGCGAGGCCACGGCGCCTGCCATTCCCGACAGCGGGCCGCCCTACGTCGAACCGGCGGACCTGGAGGAATGCGCGGGCCTGGCGCTGGGATCCCCCACCCGCTTCGGCAACATGGCCGCGCCCATGAAGCACTTCATCGACCATACCACCCAGCAGTGGCTGGCGGGAAGCCTGGCGGGCAAGCCGGCGGCGGTGTTCACCTCCACCGGGTCCATGCACGGCGGCCAGGAAAGCACGCTGCTCAGCATGATGTTGCCGCTGCTCCATCACGGCATGTTGCTGGTGGGCCTGCCCTTCACCGAACCCGCGCTGATGGCCACGCGCCACGGCGGCACGCCCTACGGCGCCTCGCACGTGGCCGGCGTGGACAACAGCCTGCCCATGCAGCGCGACGAAACCCAGCTGGCCGAGGCCCTCGGCGCCCGCCTGGCCCGCACCGCCCTCGAACTCCACACCGGCCGGCAGGCCCCTGCCCGATGAACGCCCCCTCCGTCGATCTCAATCCGCGGCTGCGCCTGGTCGCCTCGGTCTCGCTGCTGGCCCTGATCGTGCTGTGCGTCGCCTGGGAAACCGTGCTGGCGCCGCTGCGGCCCGGCTCCATGCTGGCGCTCAAGGCGCTGCCGCTGCTGCTGCCGCTGCGCGGCGTGCTGCGCGGCAACCTGTACACCTACCAATGGGCCTCGATGCTGATCCTGCTCTATTTCATGGAAGGCGTGGTGCGCGGGACCACCGATCCGGCGCCGTCCCTATACGTGGCCTGGGCCGAGATCGCGCTGACCACGGTCTTCTTCTGGTGCGCCATCCTGTACGTGCGGCCAGCCAAGCGCGCCGCGCAAGCCGCGCGCAAGGCCGCCAAGGCGGCGGGCAGGCAGGCGGGCTGACCGCCTCGGCCAAGGAGAAACGGACATGGACCTGCCGACCGAACTCGCGAACCTGCTGGGGGCCGGCCAGGTGCTGACCGGCCAGGATGCCGCGCCCTACCTGACCGACTGGCGCGGCCGCTACACCGGCGCGGCGCTGGCCGTGGTCCGTCCCGGCACCACCGAGGAGGTCGCGCGCGTCGTGCGCCTGTGCCGCCGGCACGGTGTCCCCATCGTGCCGCAAGGCGGCAACACGGGCCTCGCGGGCGGCGCCACGCCCGACGCCAGCGGCCGCGCGGTGGTCGTATCGACGCAGCGACTGGACCGGCTGCGCGCCCTCGACACCGACGACGATACGATCACCGTCGAGGCTGGCTGCGTGCTCCAGTCCGTACAGGGCTGGGCGCGCGAGGCCGGCCGGCTCTATCCGCTCAGCCTGGCCTCGGAAGGCAGTTGCACCGTGGGCGGCAACCTCGCCACCAATGCCGGCGGCACCCAGGTCCTGCGCTACGGCAACGCGCGCGAACTGGCGCTGGGGCTGGAGGTCGTCACCGCCGAAGGCGAGATCTGGGACGGTTTGCGCGGCCTGCGCAAGGACAACACCGGCTACGACCTGCGCGACCTGTACATAGGCAGCGAAGGCACGCTGGGCATCATCACCGCCGCCACGCTGCGGCTCTATCCGCTGCCGGTGGCGCAATACACCGCCCTGGCCGCCCTGCCCTCGCTGGAAACCGCCGTCGCGCTGCTGGGCCTGGCCCGTTCGGGCTTCGGCGCGGCATTGACCGGATTCGAGGTCATGTCGCATGCCAGCCTGGACGTGGTGACCCGCGCCTTCCCCGACCAGAAACTGCCGCTGGGCCCCACGCCCTGGTACGCGCTGCTGGAAGTGTCCGACAGCGAAAGCGCGGCGCACGCCCAGGAACGTTTCCACGAGGTCCTGCAACAGGCGCTGGAACAAGGGCTGGCCGAAGACGCCGCGGTCGCCGCCAGCCTGGCGCAGAGCCGCGCGCTGTGGCACCTGCGCGAAAGCATCTCCGCCGCCCAGTCCTGGGAAGGCAAGAACATCAAGCACGACATCTCGGTCCCGGCCTCGCGCATCCCCGCCTTCGTGGCCGCGACCGACGCCCTGCTGCAGGCCGCCATGCCCGGCGTGCGCCACATCACCTTCGGCCACCTGGGCGACGGCAACCTGCACTACAACGTCAGCCGGCCGCCGGCCATCGCCGAAGCCGATTTCCTGCTGCGCCAGGACGAGGTCTACCGCCTGGTGCACGACAGCGTACACGCGCACGGCGGATCGATCAGCGCGGAACACGGCATCGGCCAGCTCAAGCGCGGCGAACTGGCCCGCTACAAGAGCCCGGTGGCCCTGGATCTCATGCGGCGGATCAAGCAGGCGCTGGACCCCGACGGCTTGATGAACCCGGGCAAGGTCCTGCCCGGCTAGCGTGCGGTCCCGGAGATACGTCCGCCTGACGAAATCCCCGGGACAGCGCACCGGGATCCGGCCACGTTCAGTGCCGCGCCCAGGGCGGCAGCGGCGTGAACTCGTCCCTGAGCCAGGACAGCAGGGCCTGCACCCGGCCCAGGTGGGTCCGGCTGTGGGGCACCAGGGCCCGGATCCAATATTCGGGAATGGCGAAGTCCTCCAGCACCCGGACCAGTTCGCCCCGGCCCAGCGCGCCATCGACGATATAGGCCGACAGGATCGTGATGCCATTGCCCCGCAGCACCGAATTCAGCAACACGTGCCCGTCGTTGGTGCTCAGGCGCGGCGCCACCTCGACCGCGATCGGCCCGTTCGGCCCCTGGAAGGTCCAGACCGGCCCCGTGGGCTGGAAATTCAACAGCGCGTGCCGCGCCAGATCCGTGGGATGCGCGGGATGGCCGCGCGCGGCCAGATAGGACGGCGCCGCCACCGCCATGCGCGGCAACGGGCACAGCCCGGCCTCGAGCACGCCGTCGTACGAGGCCGGCAGCATGCCGACCACGATGTCGAAACCTTCCTGGATCGGGTTCACGGGCCGGTCGATCACCACCACGTCCATGCTGACCTTGGGATGGACCTCCAGGAAACGCCCCAGCGCATCGCCCAGGCAGGTGGCGGTCAGCGACGTCGGCACCTTGATGCGCAGGTGCCCCTCCAGTTCGTGCGCATGGCCCAGCGCGCTGCCGAACGCGTCCTCGACGTCGTGGACGATGCGCCGCGCCGCGGGCAGCAGGCGCCGGCCCTCGTCGGTCAGGGCCAGGCGGCGGGTGCTGCGTTCGAACAGCCGGGCGCGAGCGCGCCATTCGAGCTGGTCGATGCGCTTGGTCACCACGGACGCGGCGATGCCCAGTTGGCGCGCCGCCTTGGAAAAGCTGCCGGCCTGCGCCACGGCGATGAAGGTCCGGAAATTGGCGATCGTGTCCATGACCTCTCTGTTTTCGCGAACAATGTTCGCGCTTTTTTGTGGATTCTATATAAATAGAATGAGGATTAATGTGGCGGCACGTCAAGAACTTTTCCGGAGACCCCGCCATGCCGCTTGCCTTGCGCCCCCTCCACCCCGACGTGGGTGTGGAAATCCTGGGTTGCGACCTCAGCCAACCCCTGGACGACGAACAGTTCCAGTCGCTGCTGGACGCCTATCACCGCCATTCCGTCGTCGTCGTACGCGGGCAATCGCTGGCCGCGCCCGCGCAGGCCGCGCTGCTGCGCCGCTTCGGCACGCCCAAGATCTCGCAGCGCAAGGAGTTCCACGTGCCGGGCACGCCCGAGATCGGCCGCGTGGGCAACACCCGGCATCCCGACGGCACGCCGTCGGCCTTCCTGGACCGCTACGGCAACCTGTGGCACAGCGACACGGCCAGCGACCAGCACGTCGACGGGGTCACGATGCTGTACTGCGTGATGACGCCGCAAGTCGGCGGCGACACCCTGTTCGCCAGCATGGGCAGGGCCTATGAGACGCTGCCGGCGGAGCTGAAGGCCCGCATCGACGGCAGGACCGTGGTCCACAACTTCAACCAGCACAACGACTACCTGCTGGCCCGCAACCCCGGCTCGGCCAGGCCCCTGTCGGAAGCCGACCGCGCCAGGTGGCCCGACCGGGAACACGAACTGGTGCAGAGCCATCCGGTGACCGGCCGGCCGCTGTATTTCATCAGCCCGACCCTGGTCCGGGGCATCAGCGGCTATTCCGGCGAAGCAGCGCAGCGGCTGTCCGCCGAACTGGTCGCCCACGCGACCCGCCCCGAGGCGGTCTACCGCCACAAATGGCAGGTCGGCGACCTGGTCTTCTGGGACAACCGCGCCTCGCTGCACTCGGCCTCGCCCGCGGACTACCAGGGCGGCCAGCGGCTGATGCATCGCGGCTATGCCTACGTCCACTATGCGTGAGGCCGGCCTGCGCGTCGGGCATTTCCAGTCGGTGCCCTGGATTCCGTTCTACGTCGGCAGCGAGGACTGGCCCGTGCGGCGCGTGCCCTGCGTGTCCAGCACGGTCCTGGCCATGGCGGATACCGGCCTGCTGGACGCCACGCCCATGGCCACCGTGGACTGGCTGGCGCGCGGCGACCAGTGGCCGCGCCTGGGCGGGCTGGGCCTAGCCTACCGCCAGCGCGCGGGCAGCGTGCTGCTGTTCTCGCCGCGCCCCATCCATGAACTGGACGGCGCGGACATCGCGATCTGCGACGAGACCGCCACGTCGCTGCGGGTGCTGCATGCCATCCTGGCGGACAAGTACGGGCTGCGCATCGGCCGCTGGCGGCGCGGCCTGCCCGCCGACCCGGCCATGCCCCGGCTGCTGATCCAGGACCAGGCGGTCGAGGAGGCGGCGCGTGGACGTTTCCCGCACGTCCACGACCTGGGGCGGGAATGGTGGGAATGGCAAGGCACCCCGGTGGTCTCGGCGGTGTGGGTCCACCGCCGGGATCTGGCGGACGACGCGCTGGAGCCGCTGCGCGCCGGCCTGGCGGCCTCCTTGTCCCGGTACGCCGGCCAGCCGGACCTGGCCATCGAACAACATTGCGCGCGCCACGGCGTGGCCTCGGCGCCCACGGCGCTGCGGGCGCTGCTCGGCAATTTCGAATTCGAACTGGGCGAGGCCGCCGAAGCGGGCATACGGCGCATGGCCCAGGTCCTGCCCACCGCCGTGGCGCTGCAAACGTGACGTCCCCGCCCGTCCTTCATCCATCCAAAAACAGGAGACATCCATGCCCTGCCTTTCGCTACGTTCCGCGCCGCGCCGGCGCACGCTGTTCGCCTTCGCTGTCCTGTCGGGCGGCCTGCTCGCCACCGGAATGGCCCGCGGCGCCGACACCCCCTGGCCCACCCAGCCGGTCAAGCTCATCGTGGGCTTCCCCGCCGGCACCTCGCCCGACACGGTGGCCCGGCTGATCGCCGAACCGCTGTCACAGAAACTGGGCAAGCCGGTCATCGTCGAGAACAAGCCCGGCGCCGCCGGCAATATCGGCGTCGACCTGGTGGCGCGCGCCACCGACGGCCATACCTTCGGCGTCACCGCCCACGGTCCGCTGACCACCTCGGCCCTGCTCTACCCCAACCTGCCCTACGACGTCGCGAGGGATCTGCAACCGCTGTCCCTGGCCGCGGTCAGCCCGCAGATCCTGGTCGTCGACCCCAGGCTCCCCTATGCCACGCTGGGCGACCTGCTGGCCGATGCGCGCGCCAACGGGAAGGAAATCTCGTACGGGTCGGTGGGCGTGGGCTCGGGCTCGCACCTGACGGGCGAGATGTTCGCGCAAGAAGCCGGCATCCGGATGATGCACGTGCCCTACCAGGGCTTCCCGCAGGTCACCATGGCCGTGATGAGCGGCCAGATCCAGGCGGGTTTCATGGCGCCGTCCGGAGCCATCGAACAGGCCAGGGCCGGCAAGGTACGGGTGCTGGGTGTCACGTCGGCGCAGCCCTCGCCGCTGGCGCCGGGAGTGCCAACCATCGCGCAGGCCGCGGGCCTGCCGGGCTTCAGCGCCGAGCTGTGGATAGGCGCCTACGCGCCGCGCGCCACGCCCGCACCGGTGGCCGCCATGCTGGCGAAGGAGATCAACGCCATCCTGCGGTCAGCCCCGGTTCGGGCCAAGCTGGCGGCGCAAGGCTGGGACGCGACGGGCGGCACGCCCGCCGAGATGGCCGCGCGCATCGACGCCGACACGCGCCGCTGGGGCGATGTCATCAAGCGACTGGGACTCAAGCTGGAATAACGGCGCGACGGCGCCGCCAGGCGCCGCTTACCTCGCGCTCGCTCGCCAGGCGCCGCTCTCCTGCTTGCAGAACCAGAATCCCCAGTTCTCCTTCGCGGTCCCCTGGGCCACGTCGGCAGCCAGGAAACGGCAGGTCTGGCCCTTGCTGGTACGCGTCGTGTTCCGGGGCGCGAACGTGACGCTGACCGGCACCTGGCGCGCCCGCTCGGGCTTGCTGCTCCAGGTGGCGGTCTGGCCGTCGGCCACATCGTTCAGCACGCGCCCCACCTCGGCCGAGAACTGGGGGACCTGGGCCTTGGGAATGCGCACCAGGATGGATTCGTTCAGGAAACTGAGATTGGCGGCATGGGCGGAGCCCAACGAGGCGGCCAGCATCAGCGTGGCGGCGAGGAATTGCTTGCGCATGAAGAATATCTCCGGATCGAAACGTAGCGGCAATGATATCGGTTAAGCCGCATGGCGGGTTATGATTGCGGCATTATGCTTTCAAATCAACGACTTGGCGGCTGGGAACTGTGTGTCGCGCCCATGATCGATTGGACCGACCGCCACTGCCGCTTCTTCCATCGGCTGCTGTCCCCGCATGCCCGCCTTTATACCGAGATGATCGCCACCGGCGCGATCCTCTACGGCGACGCCGCCCGGCACCTCGATTTCGATCGCGCCGAGCATCCGGTCGCGCTGCAACTGGGCGGCAACGAGCCGGATGCCCTCGCGCGCGCGGCCCGGGCCGGCCAGGATCGGGGCTATGACGAAATCAACCTGAACTGCGGCTGTCCGTCGGACCGGGTGCAGAAAGGCGCGTTCGGCGCCTGCCTGATGTCCACGCCCGCGCTTGTGGCTGACTGCGTGAAGGCCATGCGCGACGCGGTCGGCGTCCCGGTCACGGTCAAGCATCGTATCGGCCTGGACTACGACGAATCCTACGGATTCGTGCGCGACTTCGTCGGCACCGTGCACGCGGCGGGATGCGACGTTTTCATCGTCCACGCCCGCAACGCCGTGCTCAAAGGCCTGTCGCCCAAGGAGAACCGCGAGATCCCGCCACTGCGCTACGACGTGGCGCGCCAGCTCAAGCGCGATTTCCCGCAGGCACTCATCGTGCTCAACGGCGGGCTCGCGGACGCGCGCGACGCCCTCGCGCACATCGGCCACGGCGGAGGCGACCTGGACGGCGTCATGCTCGGGCGCGAGGCCTATCACCGGCCCCGCGTGCTGTCGGAGCTTTCCCGCCAATTGTGGCCGGATGCGCCCATCCCCGATGACGAGACCGTGGTCCGGGCCATGATGGACTATGCCGGCGACCAGGTGGCGCGTGGCGTACCGCTGCGCGCGGTGGCCCGTCACATGCTGGGCCTCTTCAACACCCAGGGCGGCGCGCGCCGCTGGCGCCAGATGCTGTCCGACAGCCGCCTGCTGGCCGCCAACGATCCCGCCCTGATCAATACGGCCTGGCAGGTCGTGGCCGGCGCGGCCGAACGCCGCGCCGCCTGACGCCCGAGCCCCGGCCCGACCCCCGCGGGGCCGAACAATCGGGGCTATTCCCCGCTATTCGCGCTTTCGGCCCGGCCGGGCAGCGGCCATACTGCCAGGCGGGTACGGCCAGCGCCCGAGCCCGCCCGCGCGCCCTATGGCGGCGCGGAACGCGAGCCCCGGCGCCGGACCGGGCCACGCGGCGCGCTCGGGGGAAGTCATGGCCCAGATCGTATGTGTGCTGGGAAACAAGGGAGGTACCGGCAAGACCACGTTGTCGCACATGATCTCGCATGGGATGGCGCTGCTGGGCAAGCGCGTGGTGTGCGTGCTGACCGATCTCGAACGCGAGCGCCTTTCCAAGGACAATCGTCTCTACCTGCCCTTCGACGCCCGCGACGCCGGCAATCTGGCCAAGGTCGTCGCCACGCTGAACGGCGTGGGCGACTGGTTCGGCGTCATCGACGGTGGCGGCAACCGCTCGGATACCGACAGCCATCTCGCCAACCTGGCCGATCTGGTCCTGCTCCCGTTCCGCGATTCCCACGAAGACATGCGCACCGTGCAGCGCGACCTTGAATGGATGCCCCGTGCCTGGGGCCTCCCCTCGCAATGGCCGGCGGATCCGCCGGGCCGCCGCATGGCCCGGGCCTCGCTGAATACGCAACTGGGTGCCTTCGGCCAGCGGCTGCTGGACCCCATTCCACACCTGCCGGCAACGAAGCTGCTGTTGCAGGACCGCATTCCCGCCGAGCTTCCCTGGCAACTTACCAATGCATGCGTGGCACTGGCCATGCAGGTGTGCGAACTACTGGACGTCCAGTACGAAAGCGCCAAGGCCTTCGCGGCGCCGCGCCAGGCGCCGGGCAAACCCGCTACATGAGCGGACAGGCCCTGCCCCCCTCGAACGCGCGGCAATCGCCAACGGCCCGCCCGGATCAGCGCGCGCTGCCGAACATGGTCATCAGCGCATCGAAGCTGCTAGCGCCGCGCGTCGAGAAGACGAAGCACTCGCCGTCCCGGTAATCCGCGGCGCGCATGCTTTCTGCCAGGCGCTCGGCGTCCTCGATGGCCTCGTTCCACGTACCGCGTATCAGGGAGCAGTACTTGAGCCGGCTGTCCAGCATGTCCTTGCCGGAGCGGGCCTTCACCTCGACATAGCCCCGGAATTGCCCCTCGGGCAGATCATGCACCCGGGACTTCAGGAAATACTGAACGGCGACATGTTCGACGACCTGGTTCATGGCTGGCCTCCAAGAGTCCGTCTCTCGACCCTAGCCTATTGGAGTGCAGGATTTACGAAGAGGTCCGCGGCGCTAGCAAAAATTTACATTCGCGCCATTCTTGTAGCGGCCGGCGCCACACCGGCGACAAATCCAGGGCTGCGCCGCGCGGCGGCCGGTATGATGGAGGTTTCGTCGTCCGTATTGCTCGCGCACGTCCCATGAGGTCCCGCCATGCCGTTTTCGCCCTGCTGCTTGCGGCGGGCAGTGCCTGCGCGGCGGACCCGGCGGACGGCACGCAGGCAACCGTCGATACGCAATGGGCGGCCAGCTTCGCCGCGTTCGACCAGGCAGACCGCCTGCATGCGCCGGCCCCGGGCGGCATCCTGTTCATAGGCAGTTCGTCCATACGCCTGTGGAACGACCTCGAAACCCGGTTCAAGGATCTTCCCGTCCTCAAGCGCGGCTTCGGCGGTTCGCGCATGATCGACTGCGCCCGCCATCTCAGCCGGCTGGTCGTCCCCTACAAGCCCCGTATCGTCCTCGTCTACGCCGGCGACAACGACCTGGCCGAAGGCCGCACGCCCCGCGAGATCCTGGACAGCTTCACCCTGTTCGTGGAGGGCGTGCGCCATGCCTTGCCCGACACCCGTATCGCCTACATCTCGATCAAACCGAGCCCGGCGCGCTATTCGCTGATCCTCCAGGCCCGCGCCACCAACGCGCTGATCAAGGCCTACACGGAAAGTGTGCCCAACGCCGACTACATCGACGTCTTCACTCCCATGCTGGCGGCCGATGGCATGCCCAGGGCCGAGCTGTTCCGGGACGATGCGCTGCACCTGAGCGACGCCGGCTACGCGCTCTGGACCTCGATCATCTCAAGCCACGTCCGCTAGCCCGGCCGCGTACCGACGCCCAGCGCCGGCCCGGCGGCGGCGCCGCGCCCCGCCGCTCGCCGGACCTGCCCCGGCCCCGGTCCGGAGCCGAACATGCGCACCAGCCGGGCCACGACATACATCGCCGCGACGCTGAGCCCGAACATCAGCGGGTCGAACCACGGCGGCCTGCCCGGGTGGCTTTCTCCCACCACCGCCAGCGCGACCAGGACAATGACCAGATGGGCGCAAAAGACCGGCAGCGATGCGGCGCCCAGCGTCTCCAGCAGCCGCACGCGGGGTAGACGGCGGGTCAGCCAGTCGCCGTAGTGCAGCAGCAACACGACCAACGCCAGGAAATCGAGCAGCCGCAGCGGCCCCACGTGCCATTTGTCGAACCACAGGTTGAGCGGATCGCCCTGGGCGAAAGGCTCCAGCCCCGTCAGGTGGCGCCAGACGAAAAAGAGTATCGCCATGCCCAGCGCGGCCTTGACCAGCCAGGACGGAAACACGATGCGGCGGTCGCGCGGCACCCGTGCGTGATAAGCCCCCAGGCACAGGCCCAGCACCCACAGCAACTGCCAGGCGAATGTCTCGAAGGAGCCGGTCTCGCGGAACGGCACCGGCAGCCCGGTCATCGCCACCAGGCCGTCGTAGAGCACGCGCGACAGGCCGAACTGGGCGGCCGCCCACACGGCAAGGCTGGTCCACATCACCCCTTTCCATCCGCGCAGCAGGACATGGCTCAGGATCCACGGGCTCGCCAGCATGAAGACGATGTAGACCGGCAGGATATCCAGCAGCGGCGGGTTGTAGATCATCAGCAGCCCCGTCCACAGGCCGGTCAGCGGCGCATGCAGATAGAACGACATGAGATTGTTGGCGGCCGGCTGGTGGAACTTCATGCCCAGCGCGGCGATGACCGTGAACAGGAAAAGCAGGCACGCCGCCTGGCAGGCATAGATGACCAGGGCGCGCCGCAGGAACGCGCGGCGCATCGCGGGAATGCCGTCGCGCACGGCGCGCTGGGTGTACACCAGCCCAGCCATGTAGGCCGACAGGAAGACGAAGCCTTCCGCCGCCGAGACGAAACCGAAGGGCTGGCCCGCGGGTACCGCGAACCAGGTGGGCAGATGCGTGGACGTCATCAGCACCAGCATCAGTCCGCGCAAGGCGTCCAGTTCCCAGCGGCGGGACGAGGCGGGCGGCGGAGCGGGAGCAAAGGTGGAAACGGTGGACACGGGCTTGGCGGGCGCAATTCAGGTGGAGTCAGCATGGACAACATGGAATGCGAACAATTCGTGGTTGTTGCAATCCGATACGGTTAGGCCACGATCGTGCGCGGCACGCATCAGTGGCCCTCCGACGCGATCGGGGTCCATGCGGCTTCGCGCCGCCAGCACCGGCTATTCCAGCGACAGCCACTGCCGCCCGTCGCGGGCCAGCAGCACGTCCGCCTGCGCCGGTCCCTGGCTGCCGGCACGATAGGAATGGATCTCGCCGCCCTCTTCCCAGGCGTCCAGGAACGGCATCACCGCCTCCCAGCCCAGCTCGATGTCGGCCGCCCGCTGGAACAGCGTCGCGTCGCCCACCATGCAGTCGTAGATCAGGGTCTCGTAGCCTGAACTGTGCCCGGTCATGAAATGGTCCGCGTAGCGGAAATCCATGCTGACGGGCGCGATACGGATCTTCGAGCCCGGCACCTTGGCCTTCATGTGGAAGAACAGCCCCTCGTCGGGCTGGATCTGCAGTACCAGGGAGTTGGCGGGGGGCTTTTCCTGCGCGCCCTGGCGGAACAGCGCATGGCCGGCATCCTTGAAGGCAATGACGATCTGCGTCTGGCGCCGCGCCAGCGCCTTGCCGGTACGCAAGTAGAACGGCACGCCTCCCCAGCGCCAGTTGTCGATGCCCAGCTTGAGGGCCACATAGGTCTCGGTCCGGCTGTCCGGCGCCACGCCCTCCTCCTCGCGGTAGCCGCGCATGGGATGGCCGCCGACCAGGCCCGCGCGGTATTGGCCGCGCACGCTGTTCTGCAACGCCTCCGCCGGCGTCTGGATGCGGATGGCATCCAGCAGCTTTTCCTTCTCGGTGCGTACCGCATCGGCATCGAAGGAGTTCGGCGGCTCCATCGCCACCATGGCCAGCAGTTGGAACAGGTGGTTGGGCACCATGTCCCGCAGCGCCCCCGTCTGCTCGTAGAACTGCGACCGGCGCTCCACCCCGATCGCCTCGGCCGCCGTGATCTGGACGTGATCGATGTACAGCCGGTTCCAGTTGCTTTCGAGCACGCTGTTGGCGAAGCGGGACACCAGGATGTTCTGCACCGTTTCCTTGCCCAGGAAATGGTCGATGCGGAAGATCTGGTTTTCGTGCACGACCCGCGTCAGTTGCTTGTTCAACTCGCGCGCGGATGGCAGGTCCCGGCCGAACGGCTTCTCGATCACCACGCGCCGCCAGCGGCCATGGCTCTGTTTCAGCAGCCCCGCATCGTGCAGGTGGCGGGCGATGGACTGAAAGAAAGCGGGCGCGGTGGCGAAATAGAAAATGACGCCGCCCGGCTCGGGCGCCAGCAGGCTCGCGAGCTGGGCATAGGTCTGCTCGCCCTCGAAGTCTCCCATCAGGAAGGACGTGCGGCCCATCAGCCAGTCCCAGGCCCGGACATCGAAACTGGCGGCGGCACCGCCCCGCCCGGCGACGACCTGGTCCATGGAAGCCTTCAGTCCGCGCCGGAACTCGTCGTCGTCCAGCTTGCGGTGGCCGACGCCGACGACGCGGAAATCGGCATGCAGCGAATTGAAGCGCGCCAGGTTGTACAACGCCGGCATCAGCAGCCGGCCAGTCATGTCGCCCGTGGCGCCGAAGATGACCAGGGTACAACGCGGGGCGGGCTGCAGCGCCACGGGCGGCGCCTGCCTGTTCATCGGGGAATCCATCGCTTGCCGTCTCCAGGACATGGCTTGATTATGGCGGCGGCGATGCGGCGTCGCAACACGGCGGCGGCGCTCGCTCACATCTGGTCACGCCCTGCTGCGGGCCTCATCGCGCTGCGCGTCCCCGGCCAGGATGCCGCCCTGGATACGCTTGCGTATCAGGTCGATGGTGGCCTGGGCCAGGCGCGTCAGCGGCCGCTGCGACACGGTCGCGATCACCAGTTGGCTGGTCAGCGACGGCGAGACGATGCGGGCCGCGCGCAGATGCGGGCGATGCGCGCGGCCGTAGATGGCATTGCGCGACAACACCGCATACCCCATTCCCCGGTCCACCAGGTCCAGCAGGGACTCGATCGCGTCGACTTCCAGCTCGACCGACAAGGGCACGCCCAGGCGGGCGCACTGCACCTCCAGCAGATTGCGGATGGCGTTGGGCTGCCCCGGCGTGATCAACGGGTAGTTGGCCAGCTCGCGCATCTTGACGCTGGCCGGCATGGGCTTGCCCTTCAACCCCCGGCTGCCGATCAGATACAGGTCCTCGGACCAGACATGCTCGTAGGCCGCCTGCTGCGTGACCGGCGGGTTGTAGAGCAGCGCGAAGTCCAGGCGCCCCAGCAGCAGCCACTCGTACATGGACACGGTCAGGGCCTCCACCACGCCCAGCGAGGCACGTGGGAACTCGGCCCGGAAATCGCTGACCAGATCCACCGTCAACGACTTGCCGACGCTGGGCGGCATGCCCACCACCACCTTGCCGGCTGGAGAACCGCGCAGGTCTTCGATTTCCTGCCTGGCCAGGCGCACCTGGTGCAGGATGCCGCGCCCACGCTCCAGCAGCCGCTTGCCGGCGTCGGTGGGAATGACGCCCCGGCCATTGCGTTCGAGCAGGTGTTCCTTGAGCTCGACCTCGAGCTGGCGCACGTGGCGGCTGACCACGGGTTGCGATAGATTGAGGGTGATCGCGGCCCGGGTGACACTGCCGAACTCGACGACTCGCACGAAGCATTCGAGTTGTTTCAAGTCCATGGAAAGCCCCGATTCATGTTTTTTAAGCATAACAGCTAGTTCCGATTTGCGGCTTCCAATGGGGGTTTCCGGGTCAAAATGCAAGTCTGACGGCATGGTGTCCATGGGCTCCATGCATGACCAGAAGGCGGGCAGGCGACCCGTCGCCACCCCTTCCAACGATTTGAGGACGACAATGATCCGTACCCTGCTCGCGCGCCTGTGCATCGGCGCCACCGCCACCCTGGCCGCCACCGGCGTCCATGCCCAGGATTTCCCCACCAAGCCGCTGCGCCTGATCGTGCCCTTCGGGCCCGGCGGCGTTGCCGACGTCACCGCCCGCATCGTCGCCCAGGGCCTGGCCGAGAAGTTCGGCAAGCCGGTCGTGGTCGAGAACATGCCCAGCGCCGGCGGCATCACCGGCGCCGTCACCGTGACGCGCGCGACGCCCGACGGCCACACGCTCTTCCTGGTCAGCAACCAGCAGGCCGTCAGCCCGTCGCTGTTCAAGTCGCTGCCCTACGATCCGGTCAAGCAGCTCGCGATGGTCTCCATGGTCGGTTCGTTCGACATCGTCATGGCCGTGGACCAGAACAGCCCGCTGCACACCGTCGCCGACGCCATCGCCGCGGCCAAGAAAGACCCGCAGCACTTCAACCTCGGCACCATCGGCGTCGGCAGCACCCAGCATCTGTCGGCCGAGATGTTCCGCTCCATGGCGGGCCTGGACGTGCCCACCATTCCGTTCAAGTCCAGCGGCGAAGTCCTGAGCGCCGTCAAGGGCAAGAGCGTGCAGGTCATGTTCGAGACCGTGCCGGCCGTCATCGGCAACATCAAGGGCGGCAGCCTGCGCGTGCTGGGCGTGGGCTCGGTCAAGCGCGGCCAGCTGTTCCCCGACACCCCCACCATCGCCGAGACCGTGCCGGGCTACACGGCCGTCTCGTGGAACGGCTTCGCCGCGCCCGCCGGCACGCCGGCCGCCATCGTCGACAAGCTGAACGCCGCCGTGCGCGAAGTGGTCAAGGATCCGGCCATCAACAAGAAGCTGGTCGACGTCGGCATGATTCCGCAGACCAACACGCCCAAGGAGTTCCAGGACTTCCTGGTGGCCGAGATCGCGAAGTGGAGCAAGGTGATCGACACCGCCAAGATAGAGAAGCAGTAACCCCCCCTACGCGCTTACGCGCGCCCCCCCAGGGGGGCGGCACTGGCGGACCGGCGGAGCCGGATCCGCTGTGCCCTGGGGTACTACCAGGCTGACGGAGAACGGCGTTTTGTACGCCGTAGTCGATTGGGTCTGGTGGTGGATGATGCGACGTGTTGCTTAACGGTTGGAGAAAAGAATGTTGGGTGTAGTCGTACGAAAGAAGCCGGCGCTGCCCGAGGGCGCGGCCGAGAAGCTGGCCGCGCAGGGCGTGGCCACGGTGCATGAGGCGCAGGGACGCAGCGTCGGCCTGATGCGGCCTTATATGCGTCCCATCTACGCGGGCGCGTCGATCGCCGGGCCGGCGGTGACGGTGCTGGCGCAGCCGGGCGACAACTGGATGCTGCACGTCGCGGTCGAACAGTGCTCGCCGGGCGACATCCTGGTCGTGGCCTGCACCACGGAGAACGCCGACGGCATGTTCGGCGACCTGCTCGCCACTTCGCTCAAGGCGCGCGGCGTGCGCGGCCTGGTGATCGACGCCGGCGTGCGCGACGTGGCCACCCTGACCGCGATGGGCTTTCCCGTCTGGTCCAAGGCCATCAATGCCCGCGGCACCGTCAAGGCGACCATCGGCTCGGTCAACGTGCCCATCGTCTGCGGCGGCGCGCTGGTCAACCCCGGCGATGCCATCGTGGCCGACGACGACGGCGTGGCCATCGTCCCCAATGCCCAGGTCGCCACCGTCGTCCAGAAAGCCGACAAGCGCGTGCAGGAAGAAGAAGGCAAGCGCGCCCGCCTGGCTTCCGGCGACCTCGGCCTGGACATCTACAACATGCGTCCCAGGCTGGCCGAAGCCGGCCTGCGCTACGTCGATTCGCTGGACGAACTGAACGGCTGAGACCGCCCCCGGGGGAGACCCGTCCCCACCGGACCCCGCCGCGGCTTGCCGCGGCAGTCCCCGAACCTGAAGCTGAACCATGAAAACCTGCGCCGCACCCGATCCGAATCCCGTCAAACCACGCGAGGCCCTGCCGGCCGGCGCGTGCGATGCCCACTGCCACGTCTTCGGCCCCGCCGACAAGTTCCCCTACGCGCCCGACCGCAGCTACACCCCGCCGGATGCTCCCTTCGAGCGCCTGCGCCAGCTGCATGACTTCCTGGGCCTGGACCGCGCCGTGATCGTGCAGGCCAGTTGCCACGGCGACGACAACACCGCCATGCTCGACGCCATCGCCCGCAGCGAAGGCCGCTACCTGGGCGTGGCCATCGTCAACGGCTCCGAGACCGACGAGCAACTGGCCGACATGGATGCCGGCGGCGTGCGCGCGGTGCGTTTCAACTTCGTGCAGCATCTGGGCGGCGCCCCCGACCTCGAAGTCTTCGACAAGACCATCGAGCGCCTGGACGGCCTGGGCTGGCACGTCGTGCTGCACCTGGACGCGCAGGACATCCTGACCTACAGCGACCGCATCAACCGCATCAACGTGCCGTTCGTGATCGACCACATGGGCCGCGTACAGGCCGCCAAGGGCCTGGACCAGGAACCCTTCCGCGCGCTGCTGGAACTGATGAAGAATCCGCTGGCCTGGGTCAAGGTCTGCGGCGGCGAACGCGTGTCCGTGGGCAAGCGTCCCTTCGCCGACGCCGCGCCCTTCGCCGCCAGGCTGATCGAAGCCGCGCCGGACCGCGTGCTGTGGGGCACCGACTGGCCGCATCCGAACATCTCGAAGGACATGCCCAACGACGGCGAGCTGGTCGACCTGATGCTGGACTTCTGCCCGGACCCCGCCCTGCGCCGCAAGCTGCTGGTCGAGAACCCCGAGAAGCTGTACCGCTTCAAGCCGCTGGCCTGAACGCCGCGCACTGACTGACGACGCTTTACCCTCGGCCCCGGACGTGCGGACTTCGCGCCCCGGGGCCATTCATTTGGCGCTGCCCGCCGACATCAGCGCCCTTCCGCCGGACGCTCACCAGAGGACGATCTGCGAACAGCGGAACAGCGACAGCCGCCGCCCCTTCGCATCGACAACCGTGGCCGACCACACCTGGCTCGTCCGCCCCAGGTGCTCGGCCACGGCCTCGACGCTCAGGACGCCCTCGGTCGCGGTGCCGAGGAAATTCGATTTCAGTTCCAGCGTGGTGAATCCTTTCGCGCCTTCCGGCAGGTGCGCAAGGGTCGCATAACCCGCGCAGGTATCGGCCAGCATCACCTGCGTGGCGGCGTGCAGGAATCCGTTGGGCGCCATCATCCACGGAGCGATGGTCATTTCCATGGCCATGCGCCCTTCCGCGACCGCCAGCGGCCGCACACCGAAAGTGTCGGGCAGCGTCCCGCGCTGGCGTTCGAAAAGGCTCTCGATGGTGACTGTCGTGCGAAGCATGCGCGTTCCCATATAAGCGTCGGATGAGGGGGACCATTATCCCCGGCGCCGGCACCAGCCGCCGGGCGGTCAATGCACCGGCGCGCCCGCCAGGAACCAGCGCGCCAGCAGCGTGCGCTCCGCCTCGGTCATGCCGGTGGCGTTGTTCAGCGGCATGGTCTTCTGCACGGCGGCCTGCTGATAGACCATCTGCGCGTGCGACTGCAGCAGCTCGGGCGTCTGCAGCTGTATGCCCTTGTTCGCCAGTTGGGCGTTATGGCACATCACGCATCGCTGCGCCACCACCTGCCTGACCTGTTCGACGTCTTGCGCGCCCAGCGGCGCCGCGGGCACGGCGGCCGTGCCCAGGCCGGGCGGCGCGATGGCGACGGCCACCGCCAGCAAAAGCGCGACGCCCGCGGCCGGATACCAGGGATTGGTGATGCCCTTGTGCCGCAGCACGAAGAACTGGCGGATCAGCGCCCCCGCCAGCATGAGGGCGATCAGCACCACCCAGTTGCGGGGAGCGGAATAGACCATGCTGTAGTGATTCGACAGCATGGCGAACAGCACCGGCAGGGTGAAGTAGGTATTGTGCACGCTGCGCTGCTTGCCCAGCTTGCCATGGATGGGATCGACCGGCTCGCCCGCGCGCATGGCCGCGACGACCTGGCGCTGCCCCGGGATGATGACCATGAGCACGTTGGCGCTCATGATGGTGGCGATCATGGCCCCCACGATCAGGAAGGCCGCGCGCCCCGCGAACAGATGACAGGCCAGCCAGGCGGCCGCGGCCACGAACAGCGCCACCGCGATGCCGACCTTGCGGTCCGCGCGCTCGTCGGTGCCGGCGACGCGGCAAATGATGTCGTACACCAGCCAGCCCACCACCAGGAAGCACAGCACCGCCACCACCGCGGCCGCGGGTCCCCAGTCGAACACGTTGCGGTCGATGAGATAGGTCCGGGCGTTGAACAGGTACAGCACCACCAGCAGCGCGAAGCCCGACATCCAGGTGGAATAGCTTTCCCAGTAGAACCAATGCAGGTGCTCGGGCAAGCGCTTGGGGGCGACGAGGTACTTCTGCGGGTTGTAGAAACCGCCCCCGTGCACGGCCCAGAGTTCCCCCGAGACGCCCTTCTCGATCAGCTCGGGATCCTGCGGTTTCGTCAGGCTGTTGTCGAGCCAGACGAAGTAGAACGAAGATCCGATCCAGGCGATGCCGGTGATGATGTGCAGCCAACGCAGCAGCAGATTGGCCCAATCAAGAATGTAGGCTTCCATGCCCTTCCCGCCAGAGACCAATGCTCACCACTGCGGGCGCTGTGAGCAGGACGGGTCGCGCCAGATGCGAAGCGCCGCGGCGACCGTACAATCAACGGGGGCCTGGTGGCCCCCGCTTGTTACGGTTTGCATCTTCCCCCGACGCGCCCGCGCTTGTCAATATCGCCCGCCGGTGCCTCACGGCCCCTGGGAATGGATCTTGCGGCCTTCGCGCGTCAGGCTTGCACAGGAGGTACGCGATCATGTCCGTCTCCCGCCTTGGGCGGTTCGCCGCATGCGCGGCCGCGGCCGGCGCCCTGGCCGCCGGCTGTGCCCCTCCCAACGATCCGCTGGCCTATACCCGCAACGAATTCGCGCGCACCGACACCTACTCGCGCGCCTACCCCAAGACGCCGGAGCGGGTGTGCGAGGCGGGCAAGCGTTCGCTGCTGAGCCAGGGATACACGCTGGCCGATGCCGGCGCGCGTTCGCTCGAGGGGCACAAGCAGTTCCAGAGCGGCGACAACTACAAGGAAATCACCTTCCACCTGGTGTGCGAACCCGATCACACCGGGACCAACCAGTCCATCGCCTTCGTGAACGCGGTCGAATCGACCTTCGCGCTGAAGAAGACCAACAACTCGGCCAGCGTCGGCGTCGGACTCCTGGGGTCGGTGTCCATGCCCTTCACCTCGTCCGACGACTCCATGGTCAAGACCGGCAGCGAGACGATCGCCTCGGGCGACTTCTACAGCCGCTTCTTCGCGCTGCTCGAACAATACATGCCGTCCGCTTCGCCCGCGGCCCAGGGCGACGCCACGCCCCCCTCGCCCAAGGCGCCCGAGGGGCCGACCAAGGCTCCTTAGGGACGCACGCCCATCCGCTAGAATGGTCGCGATGCTCCAGAACGGAGCCCCACGCCCGGAGACGTGTCCATGGATCGCCCTGTCGCCCCGCCCCAACTGGCGGACTCCCGTCTTTTCAGAAACCAGGCCTACCTAGGCGGCGCATGGGTGGATGCCCGGGACGGCGCCACGTTCGCGGTCGACAATCCCGCCGACGGCACGGCGCTGGCCCGCGTCGCCAACCTGGACGCCTCCCAGACCGAGGAAGCCATCGCCGCGGCCCAGGCCGCCTTCGGTCCGTGGCGGGCCCGCACGGCCAAGGACCGGGCCGCCATCCTGCGGCGCTGGTTCGAACTGATACAGGCCCATGCCGACGACCTGGCCGCGCTGATGACGTTGGAGCAAGGCAAGCCGCTGGCCGAAGCCAAGGGCGAAGTGGCCTATGCCGCCTCGTTCGTCGAATGGTTCGCCGAGCAGGGCAAGCGCATCGCCGGCGATACGCTGGCACCCGTGGCCGCGGGCACGCGGATGCTGGTGCTGCGCGAGCCCATAGGCGTATGCGCGGCCATCACGCCGTGGAACTTCCCGCTGGCCATGATCACCCGCAAGGCCGGCCCGGCGCTGGCCGCCGGTTGCACCATGGTGCTCAAGCCCGCCGAACAGACGCCGCTGTCCGCGCTGGCGCTGGCGGAACTGGCGCACCGCGCCGGCCTGCCCGCCGGGGTGCTCAACATCGTCACCGCCGACAGCGAACGGTCCATCGCCGCCGGCAAGGCGCTGTGCGCGAGCCCGGTGGTGCGCAAGCTCACCTTCACCGGCTCCACGCCGGTGGGCCGCATCCTGATGCAGCAGAGCGCCCCCACCATCAAGAAACTGTCGCTGGAGCTGGGCGGCCTGGCTCCCTTCATCGTCTTCGAGGATGCCGACCTCGACGCCGCCGTCGACGGCGCGATCGCGTCCAAATACCGCAACGCCGGCCAGACCTGCGTCTGCACCAACCGCTTCTACGTGCACGAGAGCATCTACGATGCCTTCGTCCGGAAGCTGGCCGAACGCAGCGGCGGCCTGAAGGTGGGCAGCGGTTTCGACGCCGGCGTCGCGCAGGGCCCGCTGATCGACGACGACGCCATCGCCAAGGTCGATCAGCACGTCCAGGATGCCGTGAGCAAGGGCGCCCGGATCCTGGCGGGCGGCAAGCGGCATGCGCTGGGCGGCCGCTTCTACGAACCCACGGTGCTGGCCGACGTCTCCGAGGACATGCTGTGCATGCGCGAGGAGACATTCGGCCCGGTTGCCCCCGTGGTCCGCTTCCGCGACGAGGCCGACGTCATCCGCCTGGCCAACGACACCGAGTTCGGCCTCGCCTCGTACTTCTACAGCCGCGACATCGGCCGCATCTTCCGCGTGGCCGAGGCGCTGGAATACGGCATGGTCGGCGTCAACACCGGCCTGATCTCGAACGAGGTCGCTCCCTTCGGCGGCGTCAAGCAGTCGGGGCTGGGACGCGAAGGCTCCGTCCACGGCATCGACGACTATCTCGAGATGAAGTACGTGTGCCTGGGAGGAATATGAGCCAGGAAGGCGCATCCACGCACGCTGGCGTGAGGCCGGCACGGCCGGAGGACGTCGCCGCCATCCTGGCCTTGATGCGCGGGCTGGCGGAGTACGAAAACCTCACCCATCTGTTCCTGGCCCGGGACGAGGACCTGCGCGACGCGCTGTTCGGCCCGGCTCCGGCCGCCGAATGCCTGGTGGCCGAAGCGGCAGGCGCGGTGGCGGGCTACGCCCTCTTCTTCCACAACTACTCCACCTTCCTCGGCCGCCGGGGCCTGTACCTGGAGGACCTCTACGTACACCCCGGCCAGCGGGGCCGGGGATTGGGCAAGAGCCTGCTGCGCGCCCTGGCCGCCCTGGCGGTGGAGCGCCGCTGCGGCCGTTTCGAGTGGAGCGTACTGGACTGGAACCAGCCCGCCATCGATTTCTACCAGGCCATGGGCGCCGACGTGCTGCCCGACTGGCGCATCGTGCGCGTCACGGGCGATGCCTTGGCACGGCTGGGATCGGCGGCGGAGCAGGCCGGGGCCCGCGGACGCTAGACCCGGAACGCCCCCACGATCCGGTCCAGCCGCTCGGCCATCTCGCGCATTTCCTCGACCGACCGTGCCGTCTCGCCCATGGCGGCCGTGGTTTCCTCGACCATCTGGGCGATGCTCTCCACCTGCTGGGCGATCGAGGTGCTGGCCGCCGATTGCTCCTTGGTCGCGTGCGCCACTTCCCGCACGCGTTCGAGCGAGGTGTCCGCGCTGCTGCTGATCTCGCGCAGCGACACCGCCACCTCGTCGGCCAGGCTGGTACCCTCGGCCACCATGGGCAGGATGTGCTCCATCGTGACGGTGGACTCGGCCGTCTCGCGCTGGACGGCATTGACCATCTCTTCGATCTCGACGGTAGCCGACGACGTGCGCTCGGCCAGCTTGCGGACTTCGTCCGCCACTACGCTGAACCCGCGGCCCTGCTCCCCCGCCCTGGCGGCCTCGATGGCCGCGTTCAGGGCCAGCAGGTTGGTCTGTCCGGCGATTTCCTTGATGGACGCGGCGATGGAGTTGATCTGCACCGCCCTTTCCTCCAGGCCCCGGATCTTGTGCGACGCCTCGCCCACCGCGGTGGCGATGCGCTTCATGCTTTCGGCGGCGCTCATCACACGGGTCTCGCCATTGCGGCATTTCTCGGCCACGCCTTCTGAGTTGTGCTGGGTCTGGCTGGCGGCGTCGGAGATATGGGCCACCGACACCGTCAGTTCCTCGACCGCCGCGGCCATGGAGGACGTCGCGTCGCTCTGCTGGACCGCCGCGCTGGAGACCTGATTCACCGACTCGGCGATGCGATGGGCATCGCGTTTCATGGTGGCCGCTTCCTCGCGGACCCGGGCGATCAGGTTGCGCACCGACTCCGACATCCTGGCGAAACCGTCCAGCAGGCTGCCCGGCTCGGCGGCCGGCAGCCTCTGGCTGAGATCGCCGCCGGCGGCGCGCCGCATGATGTCGAGCACCGCGCGCGGGTCGCCGCCGATCTGGCGAATGACGCCGCGGGCGATGAGGCCGCTGGCCAGCAGCAGGACCACGGCCAGCACGAGCGCCGTCGCGATGCCGGTGACGAGCTGGCGCGAGATGACCGCGTCCAGGTCATCGATGTACACGCCGGTGCCGATCACCCAGTTCCAGGGCTGGAAATGCTTGTAGATGTTCAGCTTGGGCACCGGTTCCGTCTGGCCGGGCCGGGCGAACAGAATGCGCATGGTGCTTTGCCCGCCGCCCTCGCGCATGGCGCTCAGGCGCTCCTGCATGACCAGGCCGGGATCCCGCTTGTCGCCCGAACGGGTGATCGCGTTGGAGCCAGCCAGCGAGGGATTGCCCCCGTTCATCACGATCAGGCCCTGCTCGTCGGTCACGAAGATGTACTCGGCCTTGCCGTTATCCCCTCCATAACGGAAGCCCTGCAGGGCCGCCTTGGCGGCCTCCTGGGCCTGCTGCTGGGTCAACTGCCCCTTCTGTTGTTGTTCGTGGTAGTGGCTGGCGATGCCCCAGGCGCCCTGGGCGACGGCCAGTATCTCCGCTTTCTTGGCATCGAGCAGCAATTGCCGCTCGCTGTAGACGGACCAAGCCTGGACCGCCAGCAGCAGCAGCACCGCCAGGGCCACCAGGGCCGTCAGCCTGCCCTTCAGCGACGACCGGGCCGTCAAGGCCACCGGGACAGGACGTGTCTCGCCGCCGGAGAAACCACTCGTATCTTGCATTACCGCGCTCATTCGATCCCCTTGCACGCCCCCCGCCGGGGCATGGCGCACCGGCGCTGCGACGAAAGCTCACTCACGCCATTAACGGCATCCCAGGCGGGATCTGTATGGTGGAACGCGGGACCGGCCAGCCGGCAAGCATGAAAAAAGGGGGGCTTTCGCCCCCCTTTTCACCCTGCGTGCCATCGCCCTCAGGCGGCGTCGCGGCTGGCTCGCTTGCGGTCGTGCTCTTTCAGGTGCAGCTTGCGCAGCCGGATGTTCTTGGGCGTGATCTCGACCAGCTCGTCATCGGCGATGAACTCCACCGCGTACTCCAGCGTGAGCTGGATGGGCGGGACCAGTCGCACGGCTTCGTCCGTACCCGAGGCGCGGACGTTGGTGAGCTGCTTGCCCTTGATCGGGTTGACCACCAGATCGTTGTCGCGGCTGTGGATGCCGATGATCATGCCCTCGTACAGCGCCTCGCCGGGCGAGACGAACATGCGGCCGCGGTCCTGCAGCTTCCACAGGGCGTAGGCCACGGCATCGCCATCTTCCTGGCTGATCAGCACGCCGTTGTGCCGCTCGCCCAGGGTGCCGTCGCGCACCGGGGCGTATTCATCGAACACGTGGCTGATCAACCCGACACCGCGTGTCAGCGTCATGAACTCGCCCTGGAAACCGATCAGGCCCCGAGCCGGGATACGGTACTCCAGGCGCGTACGGCCCTTGCCGTCCGACGCCATGTCCAGCAGCTCGCCCTTGCGGCGCCCCAGCTCCTCCATCACGGAACCCTGGTGGCCGTCCTCGACATCCACCGTCAACAACTCGAACGGTTCGCACCTGGCGCCGTCGATCTCCTTGAAGACCACGCGCGGGCGCGATACCGCCAGCTCATAGCCCTCCCGGCGCATATTCTCGAGCAGGATGGTCAGGTGCAGTTCGCCGCGTCCCGACACCTCGAAAATCGTGTCGTCGCCCGTCTCGCGCACACGCAGCGCCACATTGGACTTGAGCTCGCGGTCCAGGCGGTCGCGCAGTTGGCGGCTGGTCACGAACTTGCCTTCGCGACCGGCCAGCGGCGAGGTATTCACGCAGAAATTCATGGTCAGGGTCGGTTCATCGACCTTGATCATGGGCAGGGCTTCGGGCGCATCCGGCGCGCACACCGTGCAGCCGATACCCAGTTCATCGATACCGTTGATCAGGACGATATCGCCGGCCTGCGCTTCGGGAACGACCTCGCGCTCCAGGCCGCGGAACTTCAGGACCTGGTTGACGCGCCCCTTGATGGGGTTGCTCTCGGGGCCGAACTTGATCACCACGTCCTGCAACGGACGCACCCGGCCGCGGGTGATGCGGCCCACGCCGATCTTGCCCACGTAGCTGGAATAGTCCAGCGACACGATCTGCAGTTGCAAGGGACCGTCGGCATCGTCGTTGCGCACCGGCACCTTGTCCAGGATCACGTCGAACAGCGGCTTCATGTCGCCGCTGCGCACCTCTTCGGTCAGGCCCGCGTAGCCGTTCAGGCCCGAGGCGTAGACGACCGGGAAGTCGAGCTGTTCCTCGCTCGCGCCGAGCTTGTCGAACAGATCGAAGGTCTGGTTGATCACCCAGTCGGGGCGGGCGCCCGGACGGTCGATCTTGTTGATCACCACGATGGGCTTCAGGCCCTGGGCCAGCGCCTTGCGGGTCACGAAGCGGGTCTGGGGCATCGGGCCCTCGACCGCGTCGACCAGCAGCAGCACGCCGTCCACCATGGACAGCACCCGTTCGACTTCGCCGCCGAAGTCGGCGTGCCCCGGGGTGTCCACGATGTTGATGTGCGTGCCCTCGTACTCGACCGCGCAGTTCTTGGCCAGGATCGTGATGCCACGTTCCTTTTCAATGTCGTTCGAGTCCATGACCCGCTCGGCCACCTGCTCGTTGTCGCGGAAGGTGCCGGCCTGCCGCAGCAGCTGGTCCACCAGGGTCGTCTTGCCATGGTCCACGTGCGCGATGATCGCCACGTTGCGCAATGCGCGTGTCATGTCGTTTCCTTGAATGAAATCAATCTGTCGGGCTGCAGCCAGCCGTCCTCGCAGCGAGCCGTTCCCAGAAATCCACCGTCCGGCCCGGCAACCCGGACCTTGCCTGCACCTGTCTCGGCGGCCACCGTGCCGGTTGTATCGCCGGCGGCCATTCTTTCCTTGCGTCCCTGCATGAAGCGCTGGGCCGCCGCGGCGTCCAGCCGCACGACCGGCAGGTCGGCCAGCAGCGATTCCATCGGCAACAGCGCGCCGACCGGATCGGCCTGCGTCTCCAGCCGTTCCAGCGTCCACGCCTGGGCAAGATCGAACCCCGCGGTGCTCGTGCGCCGCAGCGCCGTC
Organism: Pigmentiphaga sp. MLSB6-MA01; assembly: GCF_058793475.1. Classification (NCBI taxonomy): domain Bacteria; kingdom Pseudomonadati; phylum Pseudomonadota; class Betaproteobacteria; order Burkholderiales; family Alcaligenaceae; genus Pigmentiphaga; species Pigmentiphaga sp. MLSB6-MA01. Next base: position 161,606 of record NZ_JBXAFV010000013.1, read on the forward strand.
AGGTGCGCGCCGCAACCCAGCGCCCGGCCGACGTCCTGCGCCAGCGTGCGGACGTAGGTGCCTTTGCTGCACGCGACGTCTATCGTTGCCGACCGCCCGGACAGCGACAGCAACCGCAGTCCGTGGATCGTGACCTGCCTCGGCTCCCGCTCCAGTTCGATGCCCTCGCGCGCATACTCGTACAAGGGCTTGCCATCGCGCTTGAGCGCCGAATGCATGGGCGGCACCTGCGAAATCCTGCCGACGAAGCGTGACAGCACGTCGAGCATCCGCGCCTCGTCCACGGCCACCGCGGGATCCTGGCCGGGAAACCCCACCGGGATGCCCGTGCGATCGCCGCTGTCCGTTTCCTCGCCCAGCGACAGCGTCGCGGTGTAACTCTTGTCGGCGTCGAACATCCCGCCGGAGAACTTGGTCGCCTCGCCGAAGCACAACACCATCAAACCGGTCGCGAAAGGATCCAGCGTCCCGGTATGCCCCGCCTTGCGCGCATCCAGGATGCGGCGCGCGCGCTGCAAGGCATGGTTGCTGGACAAGCCCTCGGGTTTGTCCAGCAACAACACACCATCCAGCGCACGCCCGCGTCGGGAAGCCATCGCAATCGTCGGAAAAAAGGACGCGGCGCGGCTTACGCGCGGTCGTCGTCAGGGGCGGACGGCTCTGCCGGCGCGATGCTCTCGCGCGCGTCCTGGCCAGCCTGGCCGGATTCGGCCAGTTCGTCGGCCAGGACGCCCGGTGTGTTGGCCTGGGCGATCAGCCGGTTCATTTCCATGCCACGCGACATCTGGCGGTCGTGGAAGAAATGCAGCGTGGGAACGGTATGGATATGCAGGCGCTTGAACAACAGCGAATGCAGCCAGCCCGCTTTTTCGTTCAGCGCGGTTTCCGCCGCGGACGGCTCCGCGCCCATGACGGTGAAATACACCTTGGCATGGGCGTAGTCGGGCGTCAGGTCCACGCCCGTGAGCGTGACCAGCCCCGCGCGGGCCACATCGACCTCGCGCTGGATCATTTCGGCCAGATCCTTCTGGATCTGGTCGGCGAGCCGCAAGGTGCGGCCGCCGGGTAGCTTCTTCTGCCTGTGACGACTCATCTGCCCGCACGTACCCCTTTACAGGGTACGCGCCACTTCCTTCACCTCGAACACCTCGAGCTGGTCGCCGATCTCGATGTCGTTGTTGTTGCGCAGCGTGATGCCGCAATCGAAGCCGGACTTGACCTCGCGCACGTCGTCCTTGAAGCGGCGCAGCGAATCGACCTCGCCCGTCCACTGGACCACGTTGTTGCGCAGCAGGCGGACCTGCGAATTGCGGCGGACCACGCCATCGAGCACCATGCAACCCGCGATGTTGCCGATGCGGGACACGTTGTAGACCTCGCGGATCTCGACCAGGCCGATGACCTCTTCGCGCTTTTCGGGCGCCAGCATGCCCGACATGGCCGATTTCACGTCATCCACGGCGTCGTAGATGATGTTGTAGTAGCGCACGTCGATGCCGTTGTTCTCGGCCAGCTTCTTGGCGCTGGCATCGGCCCGCACGTTGAAGCCGATGACGACCGCCTTCGAGGCGATGGCCAGGTTGATGTCGCTTTCCGACACGCCGCCGACCGCCGCGTGCACGACCTGCACGCGCACTTCGTCGGTGGACAGCTTGGTCAAGGCCTGGACCAGTGCTTCCTGCGAACCCTGGACGTCGGTCTTGACGATGAGCGCCAGCGTCTGCACGCCTTCGCCCATGTTGTCGAACAGCGACTCCAGCTTCGCGGCCTGCTGGCGGGCCAGCTTGACGTCGCGGAACTTGCCCTGGCGGAACAGGGCGATCTCACGCGCCTTGCGCTCGTCGCTCAGCACCATCAGTTCGTCGCCCGCGGCCGGGACCTCGGTCAGGCCCTGGATCTCGACCGGAATCGACGGACCGGCCTCGGCGATCGGCTTGCCCACTTCGTCCAGCATCGCGCGCACCCGGCCAAAGCTCGCGCCGGCAAGCACGGCGTCGCCGCGCTTGAGCGTACCGCTCTGGACCAGGATGGTCGCGACCGGGCCGCGGCCCTTGTCCAGCTTGGCTTCGATGACCAGGCCCTTGGCCGGCGCATCGACCGGCGCCTTCAACTCCAGGACTTCGGCCTGCAGCAGCACCTGTTCGAGCAGTTCATCGATGCCGGCGCCGGTCTTGGCCGACACGGGCACGAAGGGCGAATCGCCGCCGTACTCTTCCGGCACGACTTCCTCGGCCACCAGTTCCTGCTTGACGCGGTCGGGATTGCTCTCGGGCTTGTCGATCTTGTTGATCGCCACCACGATGGGCACGCCTGCCGCCTTGGCATGGTGGATCGCTTCCTTGGTCTGGGGCATGACGCCGTCATCGGCCGCCACCACCAGGATCACGATATCCGTGGCCTGGGCGCCACGCGCCCGCATGGCCGTGAACGCTTCGTGGCCCGGGGTATCCAGGAAGGTCACCACGCCGCGCTCGGTTTCCACGTGGTAGGCACCGATATGCTGCGTGATCCCGCCCGCTTCGCCCGAGGCGACCTTGGCGCGGCGGATGTAGTCCAGCAGCGAGGTCTTGCCGTGGTCGACGTGGCCCATGACGGTCACGACCGGCGCACGCGGCATTTCCACGGCGTCGGTGGTCGGCGCCTGGTCGAGGAAGGCCTCGGGATCGTCCAGCTTGGCCGCGATCGCGGTATGGCCGAGTTCCTCGACCACGATCATCGCCGTTTCCTGGTCCAGCACCTGGTTGATGGTGACCATCTGGCCCATCTTCATGAGGACCTTGATGGCCTCGGCCGCCTTGACCGCCATCTTGTGGGCCAGATCCGCGACCGAAATGGTCTCGGGCACGTGCACTTCGCGCACGATGTTCTCGACCACCTGCTGCGCCTTCTGGTCCTGATGCCGGTTCCGGCCACCACGGCCACCGCCGCGCCAGCCATCGCGGCTTGCGCCGGCGGTCGCATCGCCGCGGGTCTTCAGGCCCTTCTTGCGCGAGGCGTCGTCGGACCAGGTCGAAGCGACTGCCCCGGCCTTCAGGACCTTCTTGCCCGGCGCGGCCTTGTTGTCGTCCTTCTTGGCTGCCGGCGCGGCGGCAGCCTTGTTGTCCTGCCCGGCGGCCTTGGCGGCCGGTTTGTGCAACGTGCCGGCGATCGGCGCCGTCGGGGCGGCAGCCGGCGCGGGCGCCGGTTGCGGGGCATGGAGGACCTTGTTGCGCGGACGGCTCAGCATCTCGCGCAGCGCGGCGGCCTCGGCCTCGGCGGCGCGGCGCGCCTTGTCGCGCGCCTCCGCGGCCTTGGCATCGGCCTTGCGCATTTCATCCGCCTTCTTGCGGGCTTCTTCGGCCTTGACTCGCGCCGTCTCGGCGCTCGACGCAGCCTGGTTCGCTACGACATCGCTCACTGCAGCCCCTCCCTCGGGCACGGCAGGGTGGGTAGATTGGGCAGCGGCCGCCTCGACGGCGGCACGCTTGGCTTTCTCGGCTTCAGCCGCGGCTTCCTCGGCCTCCCTGGCCGCGCGTTCGGCGGCCAGACGGGCTTGTTCTTCGGCCTCACGCAGGCGCGCCTCGGCCTCGCGGCGTTCGCGTTCCTCGGCTTCGGCGCGCTCGCGCGCCTGCGCCTCCTGCTGCTCGCGTTCGAGACGTTCGGCTTCCTGGGCCTCGGTTTCCACCTGGCCGACGCGCACGTCGTCCTCGGGGCGAGCCTGGCCGGCTTCCAGCTCGGCGCCGTCGCCGGCATCGCGCTTGATGAAGACGCGCTTCTTGCGCACCTCGACCTGGATCGTGCGGGCCTTGCCGGTGGCGTCGGCCTGCTTGATCTCGGAGGTCTGCTTGCGGGTGACCGTGATCTTCTTGCGGTCCTCGGAGGCACCATGGGCACGGCGCAACGATTCGAGCAGTTGTGCCTTGTCGCTTTCGGTGACGGTATCGTCGACCGACTTGATGCTTACTCCCGCGGCGCGCAGCTGCTCCAGCAGTACGTTGGCGGGCAATTTCAGCTCGGTTGCGAACTGGGCGACAGTGTTACTCGACATTCGTTTCTCTTCCCCTGTGTGGCTGATCGACGGTATGGGCAAACTCAAGCCTGCTCGAACCAGTGCGCGCGCGCACGGACGATGAGCTGCTTGGCCTGTTCTTCATCGATGCCGGTCAACTCGATCAGTTCGTCGACGGACAGGTCTGCCAGGTCGTCGCGCGTGAGCACCTGACCCTCAGCCAGCTTGGCGGCCAGCTCGGGCGTCACGCCTTCCAGACTCATCAGATCCTGCGCCGTCTCGACCCGCTCTTCCTGCGCAATGGCCTCGGTCAGCAAGGCGTTGCGGGCACGATTGCGCAGCTCGTTGATCGTGTCCTCGTCGAAGGCTTCGATCTCCAGCAGTTCCTGGATCGGCACGTAGGCGATTTCTTCCAGGCCCGTGAAGCCTTCCTCGATCAGGATGTCGGCCACTTCCTGGTCGACGTCCAGCTTGGTCATGAAGGTTTCCCGCAGGGAACTGTGCTCCTGCTCCTGCTTGGCCTGGCTTTCGTCCGGCGTCATGATGTTGATCTGCCAGCCGGTCAGCTCGGACGCCAGGCGCACGTTCTGGCCGCTGCGGCCGATGGCGATCGCCAGGTTGTCCTCGTCGACCACCACATCCATGGCATGGCGGTCTTCGTCGACCACGATGGACTGGACGTTGGCCGGCGCCAGCGCACCGATCACGAACTGCGCGGGATCCTCGGACCATAGCACGATATCGACCTGCTCGCCGCCCAGCTCGTTGCGCACCGCCTGCACGCGCGAGCCGCGCATGCCGACGCAGGTGCCGATCGGGTCGATGCGGCGGTCGTGGGCGATCACGGCGATCTTGGCGCGCACGCCCGGATCCCGGGCCGCGCCCTTGAGTTCGAGCAGGCCCTGCTCGATCTCGGGTACTTCGTTCTCGAACAGCTGGGCGATGAACAGCGGCGTGGCGCGCGACAGGATGATCTGCTGGCCGCGGGCCTGGCGATCGATACCCTTCAGGTAGGCGCGCACGCGGTCGCCCACGCGCAGGTTTTCCTTCGGGATCATTTCCGAACGCGGCAGGCGTGCCTCGACCTTGCCGATCTCGATGATGGCGTCGCCCTTGTCCATGCGCTTGATCGTGCCGGACACGATGGATTCGCCACGCTCCAGGAAATCGCTCAGCAACTGTTCGCGCTCGGCGTCGCGGATCTTCTGCAGGATGACCTGCTTGGCGGCCTGGGCGCCGATACGGCCGAACTCGATCGGCTCGAGCGGCTCCTCGACATAGTCGTCCAGTTCGATATTGGGCACGACCTCGCGCGCTTCCGACAGCAGCGTCTGCTGGTCGGGCATCTGCAGGCCGGCCTCGTCGGGCACGACCAGCCAACGGCGGAACGCCTCGTGGTCGCCCGTCTCGCGGTCGATCGCGACACGAATGTCGACATCCTCTTTGTAGAGCTTCTTCATGGCGGAGGCCAGCGCGCTTTCGAGAGCACCGAACACCACGTCGCGCGTGACGTTCTTCTCGCGCGCCAGCGCGTCCACCAACAACAGAATCTCGCGGCTCATCGCTTTTTGCCCCTGAAATTCAGAACCGGATCCAGCTTTGCCCGCTCGACCTCGTCAAGCGTGAACCGCAATACCTGGATATCCCCTTCCTTTGCTTCGAATTCGATGCCGAACGTCTCGGGTTCGGCGCCCTTGTCGACCCCATCCGCCTGTGCGGCCGGATCGGCTTCCGGAACGACCAGCGTGCCGGAGAAAACCTTGCGTCCTTCGAACGGCAGGCGCAGCTTGATCTGTGCGCGCTCGCCAGCGAACCGGGTGAAGTCCCTGGCGGTCCGCAGCGGCCTGTCGGTACCCGGAGACCCGACTTCCAGGCGCGAATAGTCGATGTTCTCGACTTCGTAGACACGCGACAACTGCCGGGAAACCGCTTCGCAGTCCTCGATGCGCACACCGCCTTCGCGATCTATCGTGACACGCAGCAGCCCCTGCCCGGCGCGTTCCACGTCGACCAGTTCAACCCCCAGGCCCGCCAGGGATTGTTCGGTAAGCTGAAAAAGATCTGCCATGCCTCGTTATGCGCCCTCGTTCGTGAACGGCATGCCTGGCATGCCGCCGTGTATCGGCCGTGGCCCATCGCCCGGCCTCGGGCCAGGATCCGACGAACACAAACCGGAAAACCAAAAAAAAATGGGCTGCACGGCCCAGCCCATTTTGCGACATCGCTCCGACCGCGCGCTTACGCGCCGCAAGATCCGAACGACCGCCTGTTCTGTTGTCGGAGGACTCGACCGGGAAACCAGCCTTTGGGCACGGATGCCGAAAGCCGCCTTTCAACCGGAAAACCCTCCCGCCATACACACCGGCCACTCCGCGCGTCCATCTGAACGCCGGAAACGGCCCCATCGCGCAAGGTGGATGAAACCGGTTCGAAAAGTGCCCTGTTCGCGCACTGAACCCTAAACGCGGTGCCTAGCCTGTAGATGTTAAGCCAAATCGGCCTTCTTTTCAAGCCAGCGCTCACCGCGCCTCGCGGACCGGTTTATCCGCGACCCCGGCGGGCCCGTCCGTTCGCCCCTCCCAGGAACCCCAGGTGGGACTCATGGGCCGAGGCGCCGCGGGGCTGGCGATCCTCGCCGGTACCGCGACCAGGCCCCTTGCCCGCCTTGGCGCCATTGCCGCCCTTGGCCGGCCGGCCCCGCTGGGCACGGCCACCAGCAGCCGCCCCCGCCTCGGCCTTGCGGCCCTCGGGCCGGCCACCAGCCGGACGGCCCTGACCCGGGCCCTGGCCTTGCCCCGGGCTTTTCTTGCCGCGCTTTCGCTCGGGAGCGCCGGCACGCTCGGCGGCCCTGTGCGGATGCCCGTTGGGCAAACCTCCCGCGAAGCTCTGGCCCGTACCATACGGATCGGAGGGAAAACTCTGCCCCACCCCCGGCGCGGCGGACTTGCCACCCTGGATACGGCCCTTGCGGCCGACTCGGGCGCCATGCATGCCGTTCTGCTCCAGCGTGCCGAAACCCGGCGGCAGCGCGGCCTCGTGCGAGGCGGGCTGCGTGCTGCGCCGTCCCCGGCGCCCATCTTCTTCGTCATCCGCGCGCACCAGGCCCAATTGGACCTGCAACGCGGTCACCAGCGCGGAATCGAGTTCCTCCCAGCGCCCGCGGCGCAGGTTGCGCGGCAGGGAAATGTCGCCGAAGCGGGTGCGCAACAGCCGGCTCACCACCACGCCCTGCGATTCGAACATGCGCCGCACTTCGCGGTTGCGGCCTTCCTGCAACGTGACGCGATACCAGCGATTGCTGCCATCCCCCCCCAGGTAGTCCAGGGTGCCGAAAGCAGCCATGCCGTCATCCAGCTGGACGCCCTCGACCAGCACCCTGCGCTGGTCCTCGGTCATCTCGCCCAGCACGCGCACCGCGTATTCGCGCTCCTGCCCGTAGCGGGGATGCATCAGGCGGTTGGCAAGATCGCCGGACGTCGTGAAGATCAGCAGGCCCTCGGTGTTCAGATCCAGGCGGCCGATGGATAGCCATTTACCGTTCTTGATCTTGGGCAACCGCGAAAACACCGTGGCGCGCCCCTCCGGGTCATCCTGGGTGACGATCTCGCCCGCCGGCTTGTGATACAGCACGACCCGCGGCGGACGCGAGGTATGCCGGCGCTGGACCAGCTTCCCGTTCACGCGCACCTGGTCATTGGCCGCCACGCGTTGGCCGATGTGGGCCGGCTCGCCGTTGACCGATACGCGGCCGGCGACGATGAGTTCTTCCATTTCCCGACGCGACCCGATGCCGGCGTCGGCCAGCACCTTGTGCAGCTTGGGCATCACGGCCTCGCTGGACAGGTACTTGCCCAGGCGGCGCTTGAGATCGGGAGCCTTGTCGAGGTAAGACAGCGCCTGGTCGGCCTCTTTCTCGGCCGCGCGCAGTTCCTCGGGACTCAGTTCAGGCAGATCCAGCCCGGCGCTTTCGGCATCGGCCTGGACGCCCACCTCGCGGCGCTTCTGGCCCGCGCGCCGCTGCTGCGGCGGCTTTGCAGTCTTGGCACCCCGGGCGCCCTTGGCGTCCTTGGCATCCTGGGGATTCTTCGCTTCACGCGGCTTGCGGCGCTGCGGCCTGGCTTCGTCGGGGAACAGGGACGCCTGCCCGCCTTCGGCGGCGGGCGCCTCGGCCGGGGCGCCTGCCTCCGGCGCTGCTTCATCTGCCGGACGGCGACGACGGAAAGGCGTACGCAAATTCCGCCGGCCCCGGGCCTTTTCCTGCGCGGGCGCACCTGCCTCCAACGGAGCGGACGCCTCCACGCTCTCGGCGGGGGGCATATCGTGCGTAGTTTCGTTCATGTATGGTCTTGGTTGCTTGTCTTCGTAACCGAGGACTCATCGTCCTCGACGCTCGGCGCCGGCTCGGCGTCGGGCACTTGCATATCGGTTTCCAGGCGGCCTTCGGGCTCGTAGGCAACCGCCTCGGCGGCCTGGGTTTCGGCCGGGACTTCATCCACCCCGGCGCCATGGAGGCCACCTTCCCCGGCGGCCACGCCTCCGGCGACGGCCGCTTCTTCAACGACGGCCATTTCTTCTGCGGTGGCCACTTCTTCTGCGATGGCCACTTCTTCCACAACGGCCACGCCCTCGATGCCGCCGAGCTCGGCAGCGGCCTCAAGGACATCGGCGGCCGCCTCGTCATTGGCCGCCTCGCCCTCGTCCGGGATATCCTGTCCGCCCCCTTCCACCGCCAGGGACAGATCCCCGGACCCGTCCAGCCCGCTCAACGCGGCCACGGACTCGGCGGACTCCAGCGGCGGCAATTCGTCCAGCGCCTTCAGCCCCAGGTCATCCAGAAAATGACGCGTCGTGCCGAACAGCGCCGGGCGACCGGGCGCGTCGCGATGGCCGATCACCTCGATCCAGCCGCGGTCCTCGAGGGTCTTGACGACCTGCGAGGACACCGTCACTCCACGGATTTCCTCGATGTCGCCGCGCGTGACGGGCTGCCTGTAGGCCACGATGGCCAGCGTTTCCATGACGGCGCGCGAATACTTCGGCGGCCGCTCGGGGTTGAGCCGCTCCAGGTAGGGCCGCATGGCGGACCGGCTCTGGAAGCGCCAACCGCTGGCCAGCGCGACGAGTTCGATACCGCGCTCGGCCCATGACTGGTGAATGTCCTGCAACAGGCCGCGTATCGTATCGTTGCCGACTTCGTCGGCGAACAGCTTGCGCAGTTCCGACAATTGCAACGGTTCCTGCGCGCACAAGAGCGCAGTCTCCAGCACGAGCCTTGCCTCGCTGGTGTTCATGAGCGTGTGATCAAACGGGCGTAATCCGTATGGTTCCCAATACGGGTTCTGATTCTTAGAGCATGCGGCCTGGACGACCGGCTCGACCTTCCGGGCGAGCTGGCGGAGTTCTACGTTATGCTGAACCGGCCTGTGATGATGCGGGAGCGTTTTGGGTGCCGGGTTCGTGACCACCGGCAAGACCGGGCCGCGCCTTGTCGGCGCGGGCGCAAGCCCCTGCAGCGGTTCTTAGTGTAGCGTCTGCACGCGCTTGTCACAAGCCTCCCGGACAAACCTCCCCCTCGCCATCAATCAGGGCACCTCTTTCATTGCCTCCATGCCTGCCTCCCGACTCTGGAACTCCGCCTACTTTCTTCTCGTCACCACCGTGCTGCTCTGGTCGGGCAATTTCATCGTGGGGCGCGCGGCCGGCGGCACCGTCCCGCCCATCGCGCTCGCCTTCTGGCGCTGGGCCGGCGGCACGCTGATCCTGCTGCTGCTGGCGCGCCGGCATTGGCGAGCCGACCTGCCGGTCATCCGGCGGCACGTGCCGATACTGCTCCTGCTGTCGCTGCTGGGCATCGCCGGCTTCAACACGCTGATCTACATCGGACTGAGGCAGACGACCGCGGTCAACGCCCTGCTGATGCAGTCCGCCATCCCGATGGTGACGCTGCTGTTCTCGTTCCTGCTGCTGGGCCAGCGCGCGTCGCTGCCGCAGATCGCCGGCGTGGCGATATCCCTGGCGGGCATCGCCGCCATCGCCACCCGCGGCCGCCCGCAAGACCTCCTCGCACTCGCGCTCAATCCCGGGGACGCGTGGATCGTCGCCGCGGTCGCGGTCTGGGGCATGTACACCACCCTCCTGACCCGGCGCCCCGCCATCCATCCGCTCAGTCTCCTGACCGCCACGTTCCTGATGGGCACGTTGATGCTGCTGCCGCTTTACCTGTACGACTACGCACAAGGCACGCGCATCGAGGCCGGCCTGCCGGCCGTGCTGGCCATCGCCTACGTGATCCTGCTGCCCGGCATCGTCGCCAACTTCTTCTACAACCGCGGCGTGGAACTGATCGGCGCGGGCCCCGCGAGCCTCTTCATCCACCTGATGCCGGTGTTCGGCACGCTGCTCGCGGTCGCCTTCCTGGACGAGCGGATCCACCTCTTCCACCTGGCCGGCATCGGCCTGATCGCGACCGGCATCGCGCTGGCGACCACCGCTCGACGGCGCGCCGCGGCACGGCCATCGCCATGACAGGGAAGCGCCGGCGCCTGGCCGGCGCGCGGCTATGCGCGGAAGTCGCCGGTCCCGAGCTGGACGATTCCACTGGTGGGCGTGCCAGCCGTTTCCGCCGCCGCGGTCAGGATCTCGTGCCGGCCCCGGTGGAACGCGGCCAGCAAGGCATCGGCGGACATGTCCAGAGCGCCGAAATGCTCGCACAGCACATCGGCTGAAATTTCGAACTCCTGGGATTTGCGGCCCTCGAACCGGGCGGTGAAACGAACGGCGCCGTCCAGCACGGCGGGCCGGACTTCCCTGGCAAGCTCCGTGGTCATAAGCCTGTCTCCGATAGTCTGAACCAGCGGCCGTCCCTGGCGACGGCCGCTTCGCGCATCGCGATCCCTGACTCTAGGCCCAATGGCCGCCTGCGTCCACTCCACGCTGGAAACACGATGCGTAAGCCTCACCCTTGCCCGGCTTGCGCCGGCGCAACGTTTCATTGCATGTACCGCGCGCGCCCGGCACAATCGCGGCTTTGCCGCATCGGCATCTCGCGCTTGTCAAGGAAATCCGCATGGCCATGCTGGGTCTGAGGGGTAAATCGCTGCTGGCCCTGCTGTTCGCCTGCGCCGTGGCACTGGTGCCGGCGGCGCTGCTGGCCTGGCAGGGCATCAACGCCGTCAGGGAATATTTCGGCGTCGCCTACGCCCGCAATCACACCCTGCTGAGCGAACAGAAACTGCTGGCCCCCGTCATGCGCGAACTGGCGCTGGCCCAGCGCATGGCCAGTTCGACGCTGACCCTGGACTGGATGCGCGACCCGACGGATCCCGAAAAACGCCGCCGCTTCTTCCGGGAAGCCCAAGGCTACCAGCGCGACTTCCGCGACCATTCCTATTTCGTCATCGACGGCACGCCTTCGTACTATTACAACGACGACAGGGGCCCCACGGTCGAAACACCGCGCTACACACTGAAACGTTCGGACCCCAAGGACGCCTGGTTCTTCTCCACCATGCAGGACAGCGCGCCCTATGACCTGCAGATCGACGTCAACCCCGTCCTGGGCTTGACCAAGTTCTGGTTCAACGTACAGGTGCGCGACGGCGGGGAGCGCCTGGGCATGATAGGCACGGGCCTGGACCTGACCACCTTCCTCAAGGGCTTCATGGAAGGCCTGGAGCCCGGCGTCACCTCCATCATCTTCGACCGCCAGGGCAACATCCAGGTCCACCCCGACCCCACGCGCATCGCCTACAAATCCATGACTCCCGAGGAAACCGCCCAGCGCACGGTCCAGGGACTCGTGCCCCGGGACGCCGAGCGCGCCCAGCTGCGGCAGGCCATGGCCGACGCCCTGGCCAGGCCCGGCGATGCCATCCCACTGTTCGCCACGCTCAATGGCGCGAAATCGGCCGTCGCGCTGGTCTACCTGCCCGAACTGCGGTGGTACGTCATGACGTCGGTGGACCTGGGCATCACACGCATCGTCAACTACCAGTGGCTGGTGCCGGCCCTGCTGGCGCTGGCCGCCGTCCTGTTCCTGCTGCTCCTGGGCTTCGGCTACGCGGTCGACCGGCTGATGCTGGCTCCCCTGCGGCGGCTGCAGCATACGGCCCAGGCGATATCGGCCGGCCGCTACGACGTCACCCTGCCCGTGGGCGGCAGCGACGAGATCGGCGAACTGAGCCGGGCCTTCGGCGTCATGGCCGAAAAAGTCCGCTCGCACACCGCGGAACTGGAGCAGCGGGTACGCGAGCGCACCCAGGCACTGGAAGAAGCCAACCAGCGCATGGCCGCCACCCACAAGACCATCGACGATTCCATCGACTACGCCAGCCTGATCCAGCGGGCGATCCTGCCCGACCGCCAGTTGGTGCAATCTCTCGGGCGGCACCATTTTGTGTTGTGGAAACCACGCGACGTGGTGGGCGGCGACTTCTACGTATTCCGGGCCGACGGCGACAACTGCCTGCTGGGCGTGGTCGATTGCGCCGGCCACGGCGTCGCGGGCGCGCTCATGACCATGCTGGCCCGCGCCGCCATCGACCACGCCATCGCCGAGGCCGGGCCGGGCGATCCGGCCGCCATCCTGACCCGCACGGACGCGGCCATGCGGGCCATGCTGAGCGACGCCGAACTGCCGCGCGCGCTGGCGACCAACATGGACGCGGCCCTGGTCTACGTCGACCGGCAAGCTGGACAGTTGCGCTTCGCCGGCGCGAAAATGACACTCTATGCCAGCAGCGGCACCGCCGTCGAGGAATACAAGGGCGCCCGCCGCGCCTTGGGTGAAAAGCGCGTCGGCGAATACGCCAATGTCACGCTACCCCTGGCCGACCGCACGTTCTACCTCGTCACCGATGGCCTGCTGGACCAATCCGGGGGAGAGCATGGCTTCAGCTTCGGGAATCGCCGCCTGGTCGACCTGCTGCAATCGGTGGCCGGGCTGCCGCTGGACCAGCAGGCCCGCGCCGTCACCCAGGCGTTGGTAGACTACCAGGGCCGCCAACCGCAGCGCGACGATATCACCGTCATGTCATTCAAATTCGAACAGGCCAACCTTAACGCGGAGTCATGATGGATTCGACCGACCTTTTCGCCATGCGCGAAAGCTTCACCCGCGACCGCATCATGCTGTGTTTCAACGGCCCCATTTCGCGCAGCCTGATCGAGGAAATCGGCAATGCGCTGCGCAACTACCTGCAGGCGGAGCAGGTGCAACCCTCGGCGGCCATGGATGTATTCGGCGCATACATCGAAATGACGCAGAATATCCGGCACTATGCCAGCGCCCAGGGCTATGCCGAGCACGAAGCCACGGCCACGGTCATCGTCGCCAACAAGGAAGATGGCCGCCATGTCGTGTCGGCCGGGAATGTGGTCGAAATCGCCGACGGCCACTCGCTGCTCGAACGGATCAACATCCTGGCCCACCAGGACAAGGCCCAGCTCAAGGCCGGCTACAAGGAACAATTGCGCAAGCCGCGCGAGGCGGGCGTCAGCAGCGGCTCGGGCCTGGGCCTGATCGACATCGCCCGCAAGGCCAGCGAGCCGCTCCGCGCCTCGCTGCGGGAAATCGACGCCGGCCGGGCGTTCTTCAGCCTGAGCGCCGTCATCTAGCAAACGAGTACCAGCATCATGAGCAACCTCTCCATTACAGGCAGCCAGTCCACCCCCGCCATTTCCGGCGACTGGAACGCCGGCATCCTGACCATGACCGGCGACTCCTACCCGGAAAACTCCTTCGACCTCTTCAACCAGGTCATCGACTGGGTCGAGCACTTCCTGGCCGACGGCAAACGCCCGTTGTCGCTGGAACTGCACCTGCTCTACCTGAACACCAGCAGCGTCCGCGCGATCATGGACGTGTTCGACCTGCTGGACGACGCCCATGCCGAGGGCCACCCGGTCTCGGTCAACTGGCATTACGATAGGCGAAACGAACGCGTGGCCGAACTGGCGGAGGAATTCAAGGAAGACTGCAGCTTTCCTTTCGCCATCGTCGCCCACGACTGAGCTGCACGACCATGAAACGCGACATCGAGGACCTCGGCCGGCGCATCGAGCAGTTGCTGGCCCAACCGGAGTATCGGGACCACCCGCTGCGCGAGGCCCTGGACGAAGTCTGGCGCGCCCTCCTCGACCAGACGACCCGCCTGGACCGGGTCACCCATATCTCCGACGGCTATCAGTCCCTGTCCAAGGAGCGCGAGAACGACCTGGACGAACGTTTCCAGAAGCAATTGCGCAAGCTGGAGAAGCTGGCCCGCATCTCGGACCACTACCAGCGCATGATGCAGGACCTGAACGTCGCGCTGAGCGATGCCTCCAACCGCGATGTGCTGACCGGCCTGGCCAACCGCCGGCACCTGATGCACCGGCTGAAGGAAGAAAGCGAGCGCGCCTCGCGCTCGGGCCTGCCGTATACGATCGCCATGCTGGACATCGACCATTTCAAGCGCATCAACGACACGCTGGGGCATGCCGCCGGCGACCGCGCCCTGATCGAAGTCGGCCGCATCCTGCAGAGCTCCCTGCGCGAATACGACCTGTGCGGACGCTGGGGCGGGGAAGAGTTCATGCTGATCATGCCCGGAACGACCCTGGTGTCGGCCCATGCCCTCGCACAGCGGGTGTGCAAGAGCATCCGCGAACAGGCCGGCGAGCCGCAAGCCGGCCAATCCATCAGCGCCAGCGTGGGCATCAGCGCCTACCGCCACGGCGAACACTACTCCGATGCCGTCGAACGCGCGGACGCAGCCCTGCTCGAGGCCAAGCGCCGGGGCCGCGACTGCATCATGCTGTCCGAGGCCTGAAGCCCCGCGCGACCGCCTGCGGGCACCGGAATACGACCACGAGGCGCGAGCCTCTATAATCGTGCCGCGGCCCGCCTGGACGGCGCCGCGAAGCCGGACACCACGATCCGGCAGAGCTGGAGGAGGCTCAGTTTCAACGGGCCATCGATGCACATCCAGCCTTTCCTCCTGTTTCCCGCTCTTCGCCACCCCGCCTCGCGCAGTTTCGCGCTGAGACTGGCGGCCGCCTCGATACTGGCGATGGCGACGGCGACCGCCTTCTCCATCGCCAACCCCTGGTGGGCGGCCATGGCCGTCTGGATGATAGGCCAGCCCACGCGCGGGCTGCTGCTCGAGCGCAGCCTGATGCAGTTGCTCGGCACCCTGGCCGGCGGCCTGGCGGCCGTCGGGCTGACCGCGCTGACGGGCGACGCCCCGGCCCTGTTGCTCACCGCGCTGTGCGTATGGATGGGCCTGTGCTGCGGCGCCAGCAACCTGCTGCGACACCAGCGCGCCTACGGCGCGGCCCTGTGCGGACTGACCACCGCCGTCATCGTCGTGTTGACAGCCGGCACGCCGCTCGACACCGCCGCCTTCGCGGCGGCGCGCGTGCTCGACAACATGATAGGCATCGCCGCATCGCTGCTCGTCATCGCGCTATGGAACCCGCCCTCTCCGGCGACCGCCCTGCTGGAGAAGACCCGCAGCCTGCTCTGCGCGACGGTGGGCCATGCCGCCCGCCTGCTCGGGCCGGGCCAAATACCGGATACCGCGCCAGGCGCTCGCAGGCTCGTGGCCGCGCTGGCCGAACTGGAAGCCACCGCCGAGGACGCCACGGCCGGATCCCTGTCCCAGCGCCGCCGGCTCAAGCCCATGCGCGGCCTGTTGGCGGGACTGCTCGACCTGATCGCCATCATGCCGGCGCTGCGCCAACACGCTCGGGCACTGGCCCCGAGCCACGCGGAAGACCTGGAGCAATTGCGGGCCAGCCTGGACGACCTGGCCGAGACCATCCAGGCGGGGCGCGGATCCTCGCTGGCCATCGTGCGTACCGCGACCCGCCGCCTGCGCGGCGCCGATCCGCTGTTCGATACCTGCCTGGACGAATTCGAACAGGCGCTGGCGACCATTGCCGCGAGCTACCGGAACATGGCGGCGACCCTGCCGGAACCCGCCCCGTCGCCCACCATCATCCATCCTGATATCGCCGGTATGCGCGTCGCCGCCTGGCGCGGCGTGGCCATCTCGGCGCTTGCGGCGGGGGCGTGGCTGGCATCCGGCTGGGAGCCCCTGCGCTACCTGATGCTGGGCGCGTGCATCTTCACCGCCCTCTTCGCCTCGGTCGACGAACCGGTGCCGCTCATGCGGCGCGTACTGGCCGGCGCGACCGCGGCCGCGGTCGCGGCCTTTGCGTGGCGCGTAGGCGTCGCTCCCGTCGTGCCCCATCCCTGGCTGTCACTGGCCCTGGCCTCGCCCCTCATCCTGGCCGCGGCCACGGCGCAGGCGCATCGCGGCACGGCCTTCATCGGCCTGGCCTTCAACATGCTGTTCGCGGTGCTGGCGCAGCCGGTCAATACCGAGCCGGCCGAACCCATGGCGCTGCTCACGGTCGAGCTCATGTTGCTGGCAGGCATCGCATGCAGCTACGCCGCCTACCGGTGGCTGATCCCGATGACCACCCTGCGCCGCCGCCGGCACCTCCATCACGCCATACGCGCCGAGATCGCCACCCTCGCGCAACGGGCCGACACGCCAGCGCGCGCGGCACGCCACCTCGCCCGCCTGCGCTTCCTGATCCTGGCACTGATCGCACGCTCCGGCACGGAAACCGCCACCGCCGACGGCGCGTTGGCGGCCCTGTCCCTGGGACACGCGCTCGCGCGCATGGGTCATCTGCTCGACCGGCGGCCCGATGCGCCGGAAGCACCGTGGATAGGACAGGCCCTGCACGCGATCAGCAAACCGCTGGCCGTGCCGCACGACGCCGGCGCAACGCTGCAGAACTACGCCAACCGGGCCCGCAAGGGGAACACCTCCGCCGCGGTGCCCGCCGCCCGCTGGCTGGAGGAAGCGGCGGAACACCTGACCGAGCACACGGCCTTCTTCCGCTCGCAGCCTGCGAGGGCATGGGCGCAGCGAGTCGAGGATCGCCCTTCCTCCCACGCACGGGACGGCAGGAAGCGCGTCTGAACGCACCTGCCCACGGTCCAGTTTGCATTGGGAAGATGACAGGGATATAATCTTTTTCTCAGACGCGGGGTGGAGCAGTCTGGCAGCTCGTCGGGCTCATAACCCGAAGGTCACAGGTTCAAATCCTGTCCCCGCAACCAGACAAATCAAGGGCTTATCGAACATCGATAAGCCCTTGTGCATTTGGCGCCAGCCAAGCGCAGCCAATCCGCGCGGCGTCCGCCGCAAGCCCTCCCCCTCGCGCACGCATCGTCCACACTCGGCGGAACGCCGACGCCCCGGAAGGGGCCGGTCACGCCTGCGCACGCTGCCCATCCACGGGCAGCGCGGCCCCGGCCATACTCAGCCTGCGTTCTCTACTGATACATTCGCGCAATCCGGTCTGTCCACGTTCTTTCCCTGACCAAGATGCCATTCTGTCGCAAGACCTTGGTGAAGGTGACGTGAAAATACGAAGCATCCGATTCGATCAGCGCCTTGGTGGAGAGATCTATTTCATTGCTCGCGATCTTGAACACGTTTCTGCGCTCGCCCTGGTAGCTGGCGTCGGCGGGCGTGGCGTCCTTGACGTCCCAACGGTACGATTCGCTGGAATAGTATTTGTTGCCTCGAATGGTCCAGGCAATGTCGCTGGAAGTCGAGAAGCTCGAAGTACCGGTCGTTTCGTCACGCTCACTGCTGAAAACCGGGCCGTTCTTTTCCAGCTCTTCGCCGAACGGCGCAACGTCGCTGGGCTCCGGCTCGGGTAGCACGCAGGTTTGATCCGCGCCGCTTGCCACCGGCACGGTCGGCAATTCGACCCATGTGTCATGGCCCAGCAAAAGGCTCGTGGTGCCGGGCGTGGGACTGGGCCAGATCATGGGAAATTGGGCGTTGGCGACCGCCAGACGGATACGATGCCCCGGGTTGAAGCGCCACGTCGTGAAGTGGATCGAGGTAGCCAGCGTGGTCGGTTCACCCGGTATCAGCGCCTCGGGCGCAAGCCGCGAGAACCGCTGCGATGGATTGATGGCCGCGCCACTGACCAGTGACACCTTGCCATCCGGGGCAACGTCTTCCAGGCGCACCGTCCACTGATAAAAAGGCGCATCCGCCGCCACGCGCAAGCGCACCTGCGGCATCCCCATGATGTCCACGGCTTCGGTCAAGGGGGCTGAATCGTAGACCAGGCTGTGGGCGTCGTCCGCCGCCATGTCTCCTGTCTGCTCGCCCCACCAGCCGCCAGCCCCCATCCCGGCCCCCGCGCGATAGAGCAAGCTCTGGATATCCCCCGGCATCGAAGGCGTCTTGGTCAATTGTTGTGCGGTATGCGGATAAAGACGCTGGGAACTGCTGCCATCCACCGGCCATTGCTTGTGACAGCGCCAAAACCCGGGGACGTTCTTCAGGTCGGTGGCTGGCGGGTGCCCGGTGCGCATGAACGTCGTCCAGCGGGGCTCATTCAGGACGCCATTGTCGATTCCCTTGAGCCAGTAATCCCACCAGCGCAGGGCTTTCTGCCGCCACTCGTAGTTGGGGCCGGGCACGCCGTATTCCGGCCAAGCGTGGTTCCATGGCCCGATCTCGGCGATGACGGGAGCCTTGGAAGTTCTGCTGACGTCCATGACGAAATCACGATAGCCGTCCAGCAAGCCGCCGATCAGATAAGCGGGAACTTCCAGCGGCGCCCTGAATTTTATGGACTCCTTGCGCCAGAAATCGCTGTCCTGTTGCTGACGCAGCCAGGTGAATATCCAGGGCTCCTGGTCGAATCGATCCCGGAAATACGCTTCGTCGATCCGATAGTCCGGACTCCGCGGCATGGCGTTATCGGTATCAATCTGATGCGCATAGGAGTCTATGTGCAATGCACCGTCGATGTAATGGACATCGTTGTAGAAAAGATCGGTCGAACCATGCGCGGCAATGATGGCCTTGAGCGCGGCGGGTTTCCTGTGAGCCGTCATCAGGGAATTGAACGCGCTCCACGAGAGGCCGTACATTCCCACGTTGCCATTGGACCAGCTTTTCCGGGACAGCTTCGCGATCAGTTCCTCGGCGTCGGAAATCTCCGCTTCGGAATATTCGCTGGCGGGGATGCCGCCCTCGCTTCCGCCGGTTCCGCGCACGTCCACCCTTGCAACGACATAACCACGCTTGGCGAAATAGGCACCATATTCATAATCCCCCAGAGCGAAGAAATCGTCCTTGCGATAGGGCAGCATCTCCATGATCACCGGGAAGGTTTCTCCAACCCTCTTGGCCGACGGGCGATAGTACGTCACGGCCAACCGCACGCCATCCCGCATTTCAAGCGTGTCGTTCTCCAGCGAAAATTCATAATCCCTGTTTTCCGCATCTCCGGAGCAGCCAATTGCTCCGCATATCAATAGAAAACAGATTGCCAGTTTTTTCATGGCTTGTGGACTCCCCATCCTCGGACGTGCTTGGCTGTTGGAATTATCAATTTCGATTGTCAATGCAACCACCGCGAACAGCGGCGCATTCAACGGCCTGCATTCTGACAGATTCAGGAGGTTTGTTCAGGTATATCCCGGGCCGGTCAGGACTGAAAATACAGCGCGCCTCGCGGCCATGCAGCCGGATTTTCTCTTCATGGAAAAACCCGGCCCGGTCGTCCCCATTGCCAGCGGATTTTTCCGCGGCAAAATAAAACGGCCCCGACGCGATGCGATCGGGGCCGTTTTATTTTTTACCTTTGTCCAGGGGCTGTCGCCATACGGTCGGAACCATCCCTAC
Organism: Pigmentiphaga sp. MLSB6-MA01; assembly: GCF_058793475.1. Classification (NCBI taxonomy): domain Bacteria; kingdom Pseudomonadati; phylum Pseudomonadota; class Betaproteobacteria; order Burkholderiales; family Alcaligenaceae; genus Pigmentiphaga; species Pigmentiphaga sp. MLSB6-MA01. Next base: position 181,313 of record NZ_JBXAFV010000013.1, read on the forward strand.
GACCTGGCGCTCAATGTCAGCCGAAAAACGCGGTCAATACGGCGCATCGGCATTGCCGTGCCGATGAAAACAGGCAACGTAAATGCAAATGGCCTCGACGCGTACGCGATCGAGGCCATTTCTGTTTGGTTGCGGGGACAGGATTTGAACCTGTGACCTTCGGGTTATGAGCCCGACGAGCTGCCAGACTGCTCCACCCCGCGTCTGAGAAAAAGATTATACACGTATTGGCGTGCCCATGCCGGGACCGCCTGACTCAATCGACTCACGCCGCCAGCGCCACCTTCTCCCTCCCCTTCAATCCCAGCATTTCGCGCGCCTCGTCCGGCGTCGCGATCCCGAAGCCGAAGGACTCCAGGATCCCGCGTATCTTGCCCACCTGCTGGGCATTGGAGGTGGCCATCTCGCCCGGTCCGATGGACAGCGAGTCCTCCAGCCCCACCCTCACGTTGCCGCCCATCAGCGCGGCCTGGGTGACCAGCGGCATCTGGTGGCGGCCGGCGGCCAGGACGGACCATTGGTAGCCGTCGCCGAACAGTTTGTCGGCGATGCGTTTCATGTGTACGAGGTTCTCGGGATCGGCGCCTATGCCGCCCAGCACGCCCAGCACGAATTGCAGGAAGATCGGCCCTTGCACCAGGCCCCGGTCGACGAAATGCTTGAGGTTGTACAGGTGGCCGACGTCATAGCACTCGAACTCGAAACGGGTGCCATGCGCCCCGCCCAACCGTTCGAAGATGGTCTCTATATCGCCGAAGGTGTTGCGGAAGATGGCGTTGCGGGTCTTCTCCAGGTGCTCGCGTTCCCAGGGGAAGTCGAAGTCCTTCATCTTGTCCAGCACGGGGAACAAGGCGAAGTTCATCGATCCCATGTTGCACGAGGCCATCTCCGCGGAGGCGTCGATGGCGCCGGCCAGGCGCTGTTCGAGCGTCATGGTGTGCGAGCCGCCGGTGGTGATGTTGATGACGGCGTCCGTCTGCGCATGGATGCGTGGCAGGAATTGGCGGTAGACCTCGGGTTCGAACGCCGGCTTGCCGTCGGCCGCGTGACGGGCGTGCAGGTGCAGGATGGCCGCGCCGGCGCGCGCCGCGTCCACCGCCTGTTCGGCGATCTGGTCGGGCGTGATGGGCAGGTGCGGCGACATGCTGGGGGTGTGTACCGACCCGGTGACGGCGCAAGTGATGATGACTTTTCTGGGCACGAAGAGGCTCCTGGACAAGCGTTACGCCGGCTCGGCGATGACGCGGTTTTCGATGTGGCCGATGCCGTCGATTTCGACACGCATCACGTCGCCGATCTTGAGGAAGGAAGGCGGATCCATGGCGGCGCCCACGCCCGAGGGCGTGCCGGTGGCCAGGATGTCGCCGGGCTCCAGCGTCATGACGGTGGACAGATAGGCGATCTGGTCGTAGATGCTGTAGATCATCTCGCCGGTCCGTGCCTCCTGCCGTACCTCGCCGTTGACCCGCATGCGCAGCGTCAGCGCCAACGGATCGGGCACCTCGTCGTCGGTGACGATCCACGGTCCGATGGGGCCGGTGGTGTTGAACGATTTGCCCAGGGTCATGGTGGCCGAACGCCGCTGCCAATCGCGCACCGACACGTCGTTGCAGACGAGGTAGCCGGCGATGACGTCCCTGGCCCGCTCGGCGGGCACGTGGCGGCAGCGGGTGCCGATCACCACGCCCAGCTCGGCCTCGTAGTCGAGCTTGTCGGAGACCCGCGGCATGTGCACGGGGTCATAGGGGCCATTGACGCAACTGACTTGTTTGTTGAACCAGACCTGGCTGTCGGGCACGTCGACGCCGGCGCGCCTGGCCTCGATCACGTGCTTGCCGTAGTTCATGCCGATGGCGAGATACTTGCCGGGATCGGGCACGGGCGCCTCCAGCCTGACGTCGGCCAGCGGGTAGCCCGGCGCCTGTCCGGGGTCGATATCGCGCGCCCGCCGCAGCAGCGCGCGGCCGCCGGCAAGCAGGCCCCGCATGGTACCGGGCAGCGCCGGATCGGCGGCGGCCAGATCGACCACCCGCGTACCCTCGACCTTGCCGATGGAAGTCCTGCCGCGGTGGGAGAAAGTGACGAGTTTCATGGGTTCCTTGTGGATACGTGCGAAGAAGAGGGTCCGGCCAAGGCCTGCGCCAGCGCGTCGGGCGGCAGGTGGCCCCAGTCGCTGATGCGGTCGTATTCGCGCACGTCGCTCCAATCCTCGCCCACGGTGCGGCCGGTGGCGCCGATCTCGACGCGCCAGCCATCGGGCCCCAGGCTATAGAAGCTGACCATGCCGTCGTTGGCGTGCTGGCCGAGCGTATTGGCCAGTTGCGCGCCGGCGCGCAGGGCGCGGTCGTAGGCCAGCCCCACGCTGCGCACGTGCGCCACCTCGAAATTGATGTGATGCAGGCGCTGCGGGACCTCGGGCCGGGGCAGATAGGCAATGGCCAGCGAGTGATGGCGCGGGTTGCAATGAAAGAAAGAGACGTGCATCTCGATATCGCCCATGGGCAGCCGCAGCCAGTCCGACAGGACCAGGCCCAGTCCGTCGATGGCGAAGCGGCGGGCAGCGTCGTATTCGTCGACGCTGCCCACGGCGAAGACGAAGTGGCCGAACCCCTGCCCCGTCGTGACGAAGCCTTCCGGAAAGTGCGGACTGGCGAAAGGCGTGGCGGCATCCTCCAGCCCCGCCACCAGTTCCAGCGGGATGCCCCAAGGGGTCTCGACCACGGTCAGATCCCGCACGCGCCGGGCCGCGCGCTCGGCCGCCGTGCCGGTCCGCATGGGCCAGCCCTGGGCCGACAGCCGTCCCAGCACGCGGTCGTACACCTGCGCACCGGCCGCTTCGAAGCCCATGCAGGCGGCATCGTTGCGCGCGCCCTCGCGCACCCATACCCGCTGGGCCTTGCCGTCGACACGCCAGGTGGCGGCCCCGTCGGCGGCGGCCTCGCCGGGCATCAGGCCCACGACCTCGGTCAGATAGCTTCCCAGCGCGGCCGGCGCCGTGCTGTCCAGGCCGATATAGGCCGCTTCCAGTCCTGTCCTCACTCCGGCCTCCTATTGCTGCACGGGCTGGGCATTCACGTCGCGCAGCACTTTTTCCCAGCGCGTGCGTTCGTCCCGCCAGTAGCTGCCGAATTCGTCCACCGACATGGGCTTGGGATAGACACCCAGGGTGTCGAGCTTGTCGACCACGTCGCGCTCGGCCAGCACGGTGGCCAGGTCCCGGTTGATGCGCTCGATCGCCGGCTTGCCCGTGCCTTGCGGCGCGACGACCGCGAACCAGCCGTTGATGACCAGCGAAGGATAGGTCTCGGATGCCGCGGGCAGGTCGGGACGATTGGGCACGCGTCCGTCGGAGAACATCACGACGGGCTTGAGCCGGCCGCCCTTGATCATGGGCTCGATGGGCGGAACGCCGTCGATCAGCATCTGCGCATCGCCACCGACCACGGCCGATATGCTCTGGGAACTGCTGGCGAAAGGCACGGCGCGCAGGGGTACGCCGGCTGCGCGCGACAGCATGTCCGCCGCCAGGTTGGGCACCGAATACAAGAAGGTGGTCGACACCACGAACTTGTCCGGCTGGCGGCGGGCCAGGGCCAGCACGTCGGCCAGCGTGTTGGCGGGCGAAGAAGCGCTGACCGCCGCCATCATCGGGCTGATGCCCACCAGGGCCACCGGCTGGAAGTCGCGGACGATGTCGACCTGCGAACTCTTGTACATGTAGGGCGTGAGTGTCAGCACCGAGGCGGGGGTGAACACGAACATGTGATCATCGCGCTCGGCCGATTTCACCGCGGCCAGTCCGACCAGGCCCCCGGCGCCGGGCTTGTTCTCGACGATGACCGGCTGGCCCCAGATCCTGGACAGCTTGTCGCCAAGCAGCCGGGCCATGATGTCGGGCGCCGTCCCGGCCGCCCCGGGCAGGACCAGCCGCACCGGGCGGGTCGGCCACGCGGCCGCGGTCTGGGCGGCCCCGATCAGGCATGCCGCCACGATCAAATGCAATATGCGCGTCATCTGTGTATGTCTCCTGTTGGTCATTGCTCTTTTTGGCAGGTACAGCCAAAGTCCATTCCCAGCAAGCGCGAGGCATTGCCGAAATAAAGCTTTCCTGCGTCCGCTTCGTCCAGTTCCAGGTCCTCGACCGAACGAATTCCTTCGCGAATGAACATGGGGCCGCCTTCCGGATCGAAGGGGCAGTCGCTCGCGAAAACAACGTGATCCGCGCCAAAGAAGTCGAGGCCGCAGCGCAGCGCGGCGCTCGATCCGCCAAGCACGGTATCGCCGTAGAAGGATTTGAAATAAGTCATGGGGGGTTTTGACAGCGTCCGCAGGACATCCGCCACCTTGGGATCTTCGCTGCGGGAGCCCAATTGAGCCCAGAGCGTTTCCGCGCGGCCCGCAAAATACGGAAGCATTCCGCCGCAGTGATGCGTGATGACGCGCAATTCGGGCAGCCGCTCGAGAAGCCCGGAAAAAACCATGCGCGCCATGGCGATGCTGGTCTCCACGGGGTACCCCAGGACCTGCCAGATTTCGTACTTCGACGTCGCCTCGCCCGGGTAGTCGGGGGTTGAGGCGCTGCTCGTCGGATGCATCCAGACAGGCATGCGATGTCCACGCGCGATCCGCTCAAAGATCGGGAACACCTGCGGATCGTCAAGCGGAATACCGTTGGCGCTGCTGAGCACCTGTATGCCGCGCGCGCCCAGTTTCTCGATGGCGTAATCCATCTCGACAAGCGCCGCCGAAGGATTGTTCATGGGCAACGAAGCGACGAATGCGGGAAACTTGTCGGGCCATTTCCGGCAGATCTCCGCCATTCCTTCGTTGGCGATTCGCGCGAAGGCTGGCGAATCACCTGGATCCCCGATCATTTCCGGCGAAGGCACCGAAAGAGTGATGATCTGCCGTACTTCCGGCCAGCTGTCGAGCATCCGCGCCCGGGCCTCCATGTCCCAGAGCATGCGCAGGGAGCTCACACGCTTGACCGATCCCGGGCTTTTCGAATGCTTTTTCACTAGCTCGAGATAGGCGGGCGGCATGACATGGTTGTAGATGTCGATCTTCAATTGCGTCATCAACAGTCTCCATTTCTCATTTTTTTCGTACCTAATCTTGTTCGATCCCGGCGGCGCTGGCCAATGCCTTCCAACGCGCGAGCATGTTCCCGATGAGCCCCTGGAGCTCCTCGGGAGGGCCAGTGCGCACCCGCAGCCCTTGCCGCTCCAGTTCAGCCACGACATCCGGGCTGGTCATCACTTCGGCGAAGTCTCGATTGAGCCTGCTCACCAGATCCTTCGGGGTTCCGGCCGGCGCCAGGACGGCATACCAGCCGGAGGCTTCTCCCACCCCTGGATACCCCTGCTCCTTGAAGGTCGGCACCGCGGGGAATTGCTCGCTGCGGCTATCGCCCGTCACTGCCAGCACCTTGAGCTTCCCGGCCTGCGCCTGGGTGCGGATCGACGGAATGCCCGCGATCATGGCCTGGACCTGCCCGCCGACCAGGTCAGTGATCGCCCCGGCGATTCCCTTGTAGGGCACATGGACAATGGACAGGCCCCCGGCGTTCTTGAGGAGCTCCATCGACATGTGATGCGGTGTACCGTTGCCCGGTGTCCCGTAGTTGAGTTCTCCCGGGCGCTGTTTGACGTATGCGACGAAGGACCGCAGGTCGCTCACTGGAAGCGAAGGATGCACCACCAGCGCGGAATTGACTTCGGCCAGTTTTCCGATCGGCACGAAGTCGCGTATCGGGTCGTAGGGAAGGTTCTTGTACAGCGCAGGGGTAATGGTGAACGTGTTGATGGCCATCAACAGCGTATGCCCATCGGGCGCCGAACGGGCGACATGCTGCGTTCCGATATTGCCGCTTGCCCCGGGCCGGTTGTCGACGACGACCGGCTGGCCCCAACGCGCCGAGAGCTTGGGCGCGATGACGCGGGAAATGGTGTCGCTACCGCTGCCGGCAGTGAATGGAACGACCAGCGTCACGAGCTTGGCGGGAAAGGGCTTTTCCGGATCCGCGCCGTGCGCCACTCGGTAAACCGCGAAAAGGGCACCCAACAGCACAAGACTGGCGGCCATCCCGTTGCGTCGTCCTAGGTTCATGAATCCGTCTCCGGTTTTACTCGTTGGGAAACAAGCCGGCTCAACCTCAGGCATGGACCGCCGCGCGCCCCGCCGCGAGCTCCAGCGCCGCGGCGCCTTCCCGCGGATCGCCGCCTCGCCACGCGACGTACTGGTCCGGCCGGATCAGCGCCAGGTCGGCGCCATACAGCTCGCGCAAGCCTTCGATCGGGGGCGCGATAACCGTCAGCGGAATGCCCGTGCCGGCCGCCTGCGCGGCCAGTTCCCGGGCCGCGTCCCGCGCGGCTGGACGGGTCGCGAGCAGCGTCAATCCGCGAAAGGCGAACTGGTCGAACAACGAGGCCCCCTGCCCGCGGCCCGGCGCGAGCCAGGCATGCGGCGCGCGGCAACCCGGGCGCGCGGTCTGCACATAGCGCGTCGAATCCCAGGGCTCGTCCGCGCCCTCCGGCTCGTGCGCCAGCACCGGAGACCGCTCGTAGCGGCTGCCCAGCACCACGCCCAGCGAATCGAACTCCTGGCGCTTGGACACGAGGATGGCCCGCTCGGCTTCCCGCCGCACGGCGTCCCCCGCCGGCCCGTCGTCCTCCAGGCCCGCGCGCCACAAGCTGCCGGAGCTGTGCGACAGGTTGTGCACGGCCTCGTCCACCACCCGGCGATGCACCTGGCGGCGCTCCGCCTCGTAGCTGTCCAGCAGCGCCTGGCCGCCCCAGCCGTCCAGCGCCGCCGCCAGCTTCCAGCCCAGGTCCACGGCGTCGCCGATGCCCATGTTCATGCCGTGGCCGCCGAAAGGCGGGTGCAGGTGGCAGGCGTCGCCAGCCAGGAACACCCTGCCGTCGCGGTAGCGCGTGGCGATCAGGCGATGCGCGGTCCATTCGTCGCGATGGCGGATGTCGATCGGGATGTCCAGGCCCAGCGCGGCGCGCATCAGGCCTTCGATGGCCGGCTCTGCGCCGTCGCGGCGGGCGTAGCCGAAGGTCCACATGTCGTTGCCGTCCAGCGGCGCGACGACCGCCGGCGCCTCCGGATTGACCAGCCAGTACATGACGGCCGGCCCCAGCCCATGCATGTCGGCCAGGCCCGGCGCATGGAAGATGATGTTGCGGTGATGCGAGAGCGGCGACAGGCCCTCCATCCGGATGTCCAGCCGGGCGCGCACGGTGCTGCGGGCGCCGTCCGCGCCGGCCATGTAGGCGGCCCGCACGCGCAGCGGTCCATCGGGCCCCGCCAGCACCGCTTCGATGCCCCGGTCCGACTGCGAGAAATCCTCCAGCCGTGTCGAGAAACGCAGTTGCACGCCCGGCAGGCTCTCGGCATGGTCGCGCAGCACCTCTTCCACCTTGTACTGGGGCACCCACTGCGCGTGCTCGGGAAAGCGGTCGTCGCGCTCCGGCGAGCAATAGAACGCATTGGTGAACCGCGCCAGTTCCCGGCCCGCCAGCCGTGTCGCGAACACGACGTTGGACGGATAGTCGACGCCGAAGGGCGCGACCCGCGCCAGCTTGCCGGCCACGCCCCAGCGCCGCATCAGTTCGCGCGAACGCACGTTGGTCGTCTTGGCGCGGGGCGCGAGTCCCACCCGGTCGTGCTGCTCCACCACCAGGCAGCGCCGGCCCTGCATGCCCAGTTCGATGGCCAGCGCGAGCCCCACGGGACCCGCTCCGACCACCAGCACATCGGTTTCCAGCAGCGTCTCGCCCACCATCCCGTCTCCTTGCCTGTTTTCTTGAATTGACAGCAGCTTAGGCATTCGGCGAAGCTCTGGAAAGATCATTACCTTGATATATGTTATGAATAATCCAGATAACCAAGACCCCCAGATCGCGGACCTGCGGGCCGTGCTGGCGCTGATCGAAGACGGTACCGTCACCCGCGCCGCCCGGCGGCTCGGCCTGACCCAGTCGGCGCTGAGCTACCATCTCGACCGCATGCGAAAACGCTTTGCCGACCCGCTGTTCGTGCGCGTGGGCAACCGGATGGCGCCCACGCCCTTCGCCCAGGGGCTGGCCGAACCGGCCGCGCGGGTGCTGCGCATCGTGGAAACCGAAATCGCGGGGCTGGCCCGCTTCGATCCCGCCCTGACGGACCGGGAATTCCGCATCGGCGTCAACGAGATCGGCGCCATCGTGCTGGTGCCCAAACTGATGAAGCGCCTGGCCGAGGTCGCCCCGCACGCCCGCCTCGCGCCCACGCAGGTGTCGGCCGATACCATGGCCGCGGCGCTGGAATCGGGGGAACTGGACATCGTCGCCGGGCACGTCCCGCGCCCGCACGACGCCCTGCTGCGTCAGCATCTCTACCGCCGCGCCTACGTCTGCGTGGCCCGCCGGGACCATCCGCGCATCGGCGACACCATGACCCTGCGCGAATTCGGCCGCACGCCCCAGGTGCAATCCTCGTCCGTGCCCATCACCTTCGCGTGGATCAACGATCAACTGCGCAAGCATGGCGGGCACAGCCTGGTGCGCCTCACCACCGAACACGTGGCGGCGATCCCCTTCATCGTGGCCGCGAGCGACCTGATCGCCATCATTCCCGACGAGGTCTACCACCTGTTCCGGCCCATCGCGTCCATCAAGAAGGTCCGCCTGCCGCTCCGGATCCCGGCCATCGACGTACACCAGTACTGGCACTCGCGCGTGGCCGGGGATCCCGCGAACCGGTTCTTCCGCTCGCTGGTCTATGCGGTGGGCTGCGAACGCCAGCCCGCCTCGCCCGGCGACCTCTCGTATACTTGACGCACCTCCCGGATCTCCGCAATCGCCGGGGCGCAGCGCCGCCTCCGCCCCCTGGACACGCCATGACCGCTTCCGAACGCGCCCTCACGTACTTCCCGGCTCCGCGCTCCCAGCGCTACTGCTCCCAATGCGGCAACCTGCTGGCCCGCCGCATTCCCGACGACGACAACCGCGAACGCGATCTCTGCGACCACTGCGGCGCGATCCACTACCAGAATCCCCGCATGGTGCTGGGGACCATTCCCGTGTGGGAAAAGCAGGTGCTGCTGTGCCGCCGGGCGATCGAGCCGCGCCACGGCTACTGGACCCTGCCCGCCGGCTTCATGGAGCTGGGCGAGACCACGTCCCAGGGCGCGGCCCGCGAGACCCAGGAAGAAGCCGGCGCCCGCATCGAAATGGGGCCGCTGTTCGCCGTGCTGGACATACCCCACGTGGACCAGGTCCACATCTTCTATCTGGCCCGCCTGACCGACCCCGAGTTCGAACCGGGCCCCGAAAGCCTGGAAGCGCGGCTGTTCGACGAGGACGAGATCCCGTGGGACGATCTGGCCTTCCGCTCGGTCTCGACCGCGCTGAAGCTGTTCTTCTCCGACCGCGCGCGCGGCGTCTTCCAGATCCACAGCGACACCTTGCTGCGCGGCCCCGAGCCGGTTCCCGCGGTCTCCCCGCCCGCCCCTTGAGCCCGCCGCGCCCGCGCATGCCGGCCCTGCTGGAGCCGGACACCCCTTTCCCGCCGCTCGACCATGCGCTGGAGGATCCCCCGGGCCTGCTGGCCGTGGGCGCCGACCTGTCCATCGAACGGCTGCGCGCCGCCTACGCGCATGGGGTCTTTCCGTGGTACCTGCCGGGCGAACCCATCCTGTGGTGGAGTCCGGACCCACGCATGGTGCTGTTCACCGACCGCTTCTCGCCGTCGCGCTCGCTGCGCAAGAAACTGCGGCAGGTCGAACGCGATCCCGCCGTCGAGATCAGGGTGGATACGGCCTTCGACGATGTCATGCGCGCCTGCGCGGCGCCTCGCAGCGACGAGCACCCCGCCACCTGGATCACGCCGCCCATGCAGCGGGCCTACCGGTCGTGGCACCGGCACGGCCAGGTCCACTCGGTAGAGACCTGGATCGACGGCGAACTGGCCGGCGGACTGTACGGCGTCGGCCTGGGCCGGATGTTCTATGGGGAATCCATGTTCACCCGGGTCGCCGACGGATCCAAGATCGCGCTGGCCTACCTGGTGCGCTTCCTGCGCCGCCACGGCGTGACGATGATCGACTGCCAACAGGACACGCGCCACCTGGCCTCGCTGGGGGGCGCCACGATTGCCCGCGCGGAATTCGAGCGCCTGATTGTAAAATCCACCCGGATGCCCGAGCTTCCGTGGCGATCGGGCAGGCTGCGCCACGACGGCGAGATCGTCGACCTGGACGCACCCCACGCTGCGGCCGATACCGGCTGAACCGCGCATGACGCACCTTCGAGAACTTCCCTTCGCCGCGCTGCAGTTCTATGCGACCGCCCCCTACCCGTGCAGCTACCTGGGGGATAGGCTGGCGCGTTCGCAGGTGGCCACGCCCAGCCACCTGATCAACGCCGACGTCTATTCCGAACTGGTGCGCATGGGCTTTCGCCGCAGCGGCGTATTCACTTACCGGCCGCATTGCGATGGCTGCCGCGCCTGTGTGCCGGTGCGGGTGCCGGTGGACCGCTTCCTGCCCAACCGCACCCAGGCCCGCACCTGGAAGCGCCATGCCGACCTGCAGGTCTTCGTGGCCGAGCTGGCTTATTCCGCCGAACACTACGCGCTCTACCAGCGCTATCAATCGACCCGCCACCGCGGCGGCGGCATGGACCAGGACAGCCGCGAGCAATATGCCCAATTCCTGCTCCAGAGCCGCGTCAATACCCGCCTGGTCGAGTTCCGCGACCGCCAGGGCTGCCTGCGCATGGTGTCCATCATGGACGTGCTGTCCGACGGCCTGTCGTCGGTCTACACCTTCTTCGATCCCGACCTGAAGGGCAGCCTGGGCACCTGGAACATTCTCTGGCAGCTGGAGCAATGCCGGCTGCTGGAACTGCCCCATCTCTACCTGGGGTACTGGATAGAACAAAGCCCGAAGATGACCTACAAGGTGAACTTCCGGCCGCTGGAAATGCTGGTCAACGGCGAATGGCGCGAATACACCGACCCGCCCGCCACCCAGCCCGCCGCGCCGGCCGTCATCGACACCAGCCGCCTGCATGCCTCCACCCGCCCCGGCCATCCCGACGATGCGCCGCCCTCCACCTCCTGATCCCCACCCGCCTGATGTCCGCGTTTTTTCAAGCCTATCCGCTGCTGCGTCCAGCCCTGTTCGCCCTGGAACCCGAAACCGCCCATGCCCTGACCCTGTCCACGCTGCAACGCGTACACGACCTGGGATGGACACGCCCCGCCCGCGTCCCGGACCGCCCCGTGACCCTCATGGGCCTGACGCTGCCCAATGCGGTGGGACTGGCCGCCGGACTCGACAAGAACGGCGCGCACATCGACGCGCTGGGCAGCCTGGGTTTCGGCTTCATGGAAATCGGCACGGTCACGCCCCGGCCGCAGCCAGGCAATCCGCTCCCCCGGCTGTTCCGCCTGCCCCGCGCCCAAGCGCTGATCAACCGCATGGGTTTCAACAACGACGGGCTGGACGTGTTCCTGGCCAATGTCCAGCGCAGCGGCTATCGCGCCCGTGGCGGCATCCTGGGGCTGAACATCGGCAAAAACGCCGATACGCCCATCGACAAGGCAGCCGACGACTATATGGCCGGACTGGCGGCGGTCTATCCGCACGCCGACTACGTCACCATCAACATTTCGTCGCCCAACACCCAGAACCTGCGCAGCCTGCAGGGCGCCGACGAGTTGTCCGGCCTGCTGCGCCAGCTCGACCAGGCGCGCGATGCCCTGGCGGCCGAACACGGACGCCGCGTGCCGCTGGCGGTCAAGATCGCCCCGGACCTGGACGAAAGCCAGGTCGATGCCATCGCCGACCTGCTGCCGCGCCACCGCATAGACGGCGTCATCGCCACCAACACCACGCTGTCGCGCGACGCCGTCCAGGGCCTGCCCCATGCGGGTGAGGCGGGCGGCCTGTCCGGCGCGCCGGTGCGGGAAATGTCGCTGCGGGTTGTCGAACGCCTGCGGCGCCAGGCCGGCGACGCGCTCGCCATCATCGGCGTGGGCGGCATCCTGGAAGGCCGCCATGCGGCCGAGAAGATCGCGGCGGGCGCGGACGCGGTCCAGCTCTATACCGGGCTCATCTATCGCGGCCCCGCGCTGGTCGGTGACTGCCTGTCGGCCGTCTCCCGGGCCCGGCGCTAGCGCCAGGCATCCCCGTCCGCCGGATAACTATGACAATGGGGAATGCTGCATTGCGGAAATTCATTGCATTGGCGTTATACTGATCCTATAAGAAATGGCCTGCTGCAACGCAGAAAGGCCACCCATCTGCGGTGTAATAAAGCTTATAGCATTTCACCATATGGGATAAACTAGCTTCATCGCGTAGAGACTCACCACGACAATGCCCAGAGTCACGACCCCCGACGCGGCCATGATCGCCCCGTCCGCCGCCCCCGTGCCGCAGATCGCCATCCAGGTGCTCGAGCGCACCATGCACCTGCTCGACGCCCTCGCGCAGCATCCCGATCCCGTCAGCCTGAAAGAACTGGCCCAGGCCACGCGCTTGCACCCCTCCACCGCCCACCGCATCCTGAATGATCTCGTCGCCGGCCGCTACGTCGACCGCGTCGACAGCGGCATGTACAGCCTGGGCATGCGGTTGCTGGAGCTGGGCCATCTGGTCAAGGGCCGCCTCAACGTCCGCGACGCCGCCATCACGCCCATGCGCATGCTGCATCGCCTGACCGGCCAGACCGTCAACCTCTCGGTGCGTCAGGGCGACGAGATCGTCTACATCGATCGCGCCTACAGCGAACGTTCGGGCATGCAGGTGGTGCGCGCCATCGGCGGACGCGCGCCGCTGCACCTGACCTCCACCGGCAAGCTCTTCCTGTCGGCCGACGATGCCCGCCTGATCCGCGCCTACGCGCTGCGCACCGGCCTGCAGGGCCATACCGCAAACAGCCTGACCGATCTGGCCAAGCTCGAACGCGAGCTGGAGCAGGTGCGCGCGAAAGGCTATGCCCGCGACAACGAGGAGCTGGAAATGGGAGTGCGCTGCATCGCGGCGGGCGTCCATGACGACACGGGCAAGCTGATCGCCGGCCTGTCTATCTCGGCACCGGCGGACCGGATGCAGGACGGCTGGATAGACGCGCTGGTGGATACCGCGGGCCAGATCTCCGACGCGCTGGGCTACGAGCCGTCGCACGCCATGTCGGCGGCGTGACGAATCCGGCGCGCAAGCAGGCTACAACGCGCCGATCTCGCGCTGGACCCACTGGCGGATGCGCTGGGCATCGGCCGTACGCGTGAGCGAGCCGACCGAATCCAGCAGCACGATGGCCATGTCGCGGCCACCTATGTTGGCCAGCATCACCAGGCAGCGTCCGGCTTCATTGATGAAGCCGGTCTTGGACACGATGATGTTCCAGTCGGAACGCGCCACCAGCCGATTCGTGTTGCGAAAGGTCTGCTGCCTGCCGGCAACGTCGACCGCATACTCGGTATCCGTCGTGTACTGGCGGATCAGCGGGCGCTGGGAACCTTCACGCATCAGGCGTACGAGATCGCGGGCGCTGGAGACATTCTCGCTCGACAGGCCGGTAGGCTCGACGTAGTGCGTATCCTGCATGCCCAAGGCCACCGCCTTTGCGTTCATGGCCTGCACGAACGCCGGCAGGCCGCCGGGATAGTTGCGGCCCAGCGCATTGGCGGCGCGGTTTTCGGACGACATCAGCGCCAGGTGCAGCATATCGGCGCGCGACAGGCGCGTACCCACCGACAGCCGTGAATGCGTGAACTTGTGCGTGTCGATGTCGTCGGTCGTGACCTCGATCATCTCGTCCAGCGGCTGGCCGGCGTCGACCACCACCAGCGCGGTCATCAACTTGGTGATGGAGGCGATGGGCGCCACGGCGCCTTCGTTCTTGGCGAACAGGACATCGGAGGAATTCAGGTCCTGCACGAAAGCCACGCTGGACCGCAGCGACAGATTGCCATCGGCATCCTCGAGCGCCGCGGAGGGAGCGTAGGAAGCGTGCCGGATGCCGGCGGCGGCGACCGCCTTCCTCGGGGCCGCCGGCTTGGCGGCGCGTTTCTTGGTGGGGGCGGCCTTGGCCTTGCCGGCGGTGGCTTTCTTCGCCGGCTTGGCCTTGGCGGCCTTCGCGCTCTTGGAGGTCGTGGTGGCCGCGTAGGCGACAGGCGTGGCCGCGGGCAGGACGAGCCCGGCGGTCAGCGCGCATAGCAATGAAACCGACAATATGCTCTTTCTGATGCGCGCCATGCTTCCTCCAGTAACAACTTGGCCCAGGCGCCGCAGCATATCAGATTTCTTGACGGAAATCTCCATTAAATGAACGACTTAGCGCGCATATTTTAAGTCGTTATTTAAATGCCACTGCAAAAATTACAAAAAAGGCAAAAAATGGGGCGGCGCCCCTTTCGGACGACCGCCCCTGGAGCCGTGAACGTCGGCCTCAGTCGGCGTAGACGCCAGCCTTCTTGATGACCGCACCCCATTTGGCGGTTTCGGCCTTCACCAGCGTGTCGAGGGCCGCCGGCGTGGCCTTGTCGTTCAGCACGATGGCACCCAGTTCGTTCATGCGCTGCTTGAACGCGGGATCATCCAGGCCGGCTTTCAGCGAGGCTTCGAGCTTGGCGACGATTTCGGGCGAGGTTCCCTTGGGCGCCCACAGGCCGTGCCAGATGCCCACCGAGAAGTCCTTCAGCCCGGACTCGTCCAGCGTGGGCAGGTCAGGCAGGCTGGGCACGCGGGTCTTGCTCGTGACCGCGTAGGCCTTGACCTTGTTGGCCTTGATCTGTCCGGTGGTATTGGTGGTCTGGTCGCACATGAAGTCCACCTGCTTGCCCAGCAGGTCGTTCATGGCCGGCGCGGTCCCCTTGTAGGGGATGGTCTGGAACTCGGAGCCTATCGTGCTCATGAACATCAGCCCGCACAGGTGCGACGCCGAACCGATGCCGGCATTGGCCATCGACAGCTTGCCGGCATTGGCCTTCACATAGGTCAGGAATTCCTTGATGTTGGCCGCCGGGAAGTTCTCCCGCGCGATCATCGTCATCGGCACGTCCACGGTCAGCCCGATGGGCTGGAAGTCGTGGGCCTGGTCGTAGCTCAGCTTGCGGTAGAGGGCAGGCGCGGTCGAAAAGCCGATGTGCATGAGCAGCACGGTATAGCCGTCGTTCGCCGCCTTCGCCACGCGGGCGGTGCCGATGGTGCCGCCCGCACCGCCGACGTTCTCGACCACCACGGTCTGCCCCAGCGACTTGCGCATGGACTCGGCCAGCGAGCGCGCCACCACGTCGGTGGGGCCGCCGGCGGCAAACGGAACGATCATGGTGACCGGGCGAGTGGGATAGCCCTGCGCCATCGCCTGCGTAGGCGCGAGGACGGCCGCGCTGGCCAGGGCCGTGGCCCCGATTGCCGCGGACACAGCTTTCTTGTGGATAGCCATTCTTGTATCTCCTGCCTCGTTAAATAGTTGCGCCGCGAGCTGACAACTCCCCCGGCGGTGAGAAGAGTGTAAGGGATGGAAACCGCGAAACCGTGACGGTTTCGCCTATCGTTTCCCCTGAGCCCAGGCCACCGCGAACGCCGAGAGCGCCATGCCCCCCACCATGGTCGCGGTCAGCGGCTCGCCGAAGGCCGCCCAGGCCATCAGCGCCGTCACCGCCGGGGTCAGGTACATCAGGCTCGCCACGCGCGTGGCGGCGCCGCGCCGTATCAGCAGGAACAGCAGGCAGATCGCGCCGATCGACAGGGCGAAGACCGACCACGCCCAGGCGCCCGCCAAGGCCCAGGTCCATTGCACCACCATGGTCTCGAACAGCCATGCCGCCGGCAGCACCACGGCCAGCGAGGCGCCGAACTGCAGCAGCAGCCCGGCCCGCAGGTCCACCCCGGGGCAGAAGCGCCGCTGGTAGACCGTGCCCGCGGTGATCGACAGCAGCGCCGCCACGGCGAAGGCCAGGGCCTGCCAGGTCAGGCCCTGCGTACCGATGCGGTTGCCCACCACCAGCGCCACGCCGACGAACCCCAGGACCAACCCCGCCCATTGCCGCCCGGAGGGAGGTTCGCCCATCCACCGCCCTGCCACGGCCGTCAGCAGCGGCTGCAACCCCACCACCAGCGCCGCCAGCCCCGCGGCCATGCCCAGGTGGATGGCGATCCAGACGCCCGCCAGGTATCCGGCCTGCAACAGCACGCCGGCCACCGCCATATGGAGACGCTGCCGCCAGCCCGGCCAGACGATACCGGCGGCGGCGGCGAACGGCGCCAGGACCACCAGCACGCCGGCAAAGCGCATCGAAAGAAAGGTCAAGGGCTCGGCATAGGGCAGGCCATAGCGGGCGACGACGAAACCGGTGCTCCAGATCAGCACGAAGAAAGGAGAAATCAGGCGGGATGGCGACAAAGAGCCCACGACGGCGGCCTTTCGGATCGGGTCAGGCGGAAAGTGTAGCCGCCGGGCCATTTTCCGCACCATGCGAAGGCGCGTGGCTCGCCCCACCCATGGCGCATCGCACCAAATAGATGTGGCGCGCTGCAACACGCCCCCAGTCCGGACGGCAATCGGCGCTTTGCCTCCCCCGGTTTCGGCCGCTGCGCGCCGCTGGCACGAAAACATGACTTCAATCAGTCACTTATTCGTTTCCCCAACATCGTGCATTTTTTTCCAAAGGCATCTTGACTTTCCCCCGTCCATCCTTAAAATACGTTTTGTGCATCGCAACAAATACGCTTACCGCGACACGATGCGTGCACCAGGATCGGGCTTTTTGGGGCGTACTCCCCTGGTTTCCCGGTCGCCTCATGTAGACAGCCCTCAAGGAGCCCCCTATGTTTGCCACCCCCGAACGCGCCCTGGCCACCCAAAAAGCCGCCTTCGACGCCCTGCTCGCCGCGCAGAACACCGCCTTCGCCGGCTTCGAGAAGCTGGTCGACCTGCACCTGAAGGTGACCAAAGCCACGTTCGAAGAAGCCTCGCTGAAGGCCCAGGAAGCCTTCTCCCTGAAGGACGGCCAGGAAGCCCTGGCGTTCGTCTCCGCGCTGGCCCAGCCGAACGCCGAAAAGGCGCTGGCCTACAGCAAGCACGTGTATGACATCGTCTCCGGCGTGCAGAACGAATTCGCCCGCCTGGGAGAAGCGCAGGTCGCCGAACAACAGCGCCAGCTGTCGGACGTCGTCGAACAACTGGCCAAGAACGCCCCGGCCGGCTCGGAAAGCGCCCTGGCCCTGCTGAAGTCCTCGCTGGCCACCGCCACCTCGGCCTACGATTCGGTGAACAAGGCCGCCAAGCAGGCTGCCGAGCTGGCCGAATCCAACCTGACCGCCGCCGCCAACGCGACGTTCAAGGCCGCCGCCGAAACCGGCAAGACCACGCGCGCTCGCAAGACCGCGGCCTGATAGGTCCGTCCCCCTCGCCCGGCATGGCAAGGCCCCGGAGCCGCTACGCGGCAGCCCTCAAAGAGGGCCGGGGCCCGGCGCCGGACCTCGTGGGGAAGCGGCGCTGACGGACCGGCAAAACCGGATCCTGGGTGCCCTGGGGTAAAAAAAGCGGAGAACGATACGTTCTCCGCTTTTTGTTTTCGTCTCCCTTCCCGCGGGTCAGGTCGCGGCGCCAAAGACGCCGCCCAGGCGGCGGGCCTCGTCCCGCAGCATCGCCAGGGCCTGCGCCGCGCTGTCGGGATCGCCCTTGACGCCCAGTTCGATGTGGCGCCGCTTGCCCTCGCCCATGCTGGGCAGGCTGAACACCTTCACGCCCGGCCAGCGCCGCTCGATGGCTTCCATCACGGGCGCGATGCTGGACTCGGCCAGTTCGAACACCATGAACGAGTGTTCCACATGCGGCACGGCGTGATGCAGCCCCGCATAGCGGTGGTCCAGCGTCCATTCGATCATCGGCCACGCCATCACCGGGAAACCCGGTACGAAGGTGTGGTCGCGGATGAAGAATCCCGGAATCTTGTTGTACGGATTGGGCACGATCTCGCTGCCTTCCGGAAACTCGCCCATCTGCAGGCGCCGGATGTTGTCCGGCGCCGTCATGTCGGCGGTGCCCGATCCCTGGGCGGCGGTTTCCGCGCAGCGCTGCGTGATCAGCTCGCGGGCCTCGTCATGCAGCGCCAGCGGCAGGTCCAGCGCGGCCGCGGCCGCCTGGCGCGTGTGGTCGTCGGGCGTCGCGCCGATGCCCCCGCACGAGAACACCACGTCGCCGCTGGCGAAGCTGCGCCGCAGGGCGGCGACCAGGGCGTCGCGGTCGTCGCCCAGGAACTCCGCCCACGACAGGCGCAGGCCGCGCGCGCCCAGCAGCTCCACGATCTTGGAGAAATGCTTGTCCTGGCGACGGCCCGACAGGATTTCGTCGCCGATGATGATGAGGCCGATGCGGCGCTGGGGAACAGGGGTATCGTTCATGACGTGGTTTCGCTGCGCAGACGGCGCAGCGCCTCGAGTGCGAAGTGCGAGAACAAGAGCGCGGAAAAAACCGGCAGGAGGAACCAGGCCGGCGGCAGCAGATTGAGCAGCGAGCAGATCAGCCCCAGCCCCCAGAAGCCGCGATTGTGCCGCGCCATCAGGATGCGCCGTTCTTCCGGCGAGGCGTGCTCGATCATGGCATCGAGCCGCAGCATGCGGGTGAACGCGAAGGCCCACCACGCGATCGGCAACAGGATCGCCAGTGGCGGCAGCAGCCACAGCGGCATGGTGAACAGCCACCCCAGCACGAACAGCGTGGTCACCCACACCGCGTTCCAGACGCTCGCCACCGTGGCATTGCGGCCGCGCCGCTGCAGGCCCGGGTAATCGTTCTCTTCCAGGTTGCGCAGCACCAGCGGCATGATCAGCACTGCCGCCACGACCAGCCCCAGGATGCCCGAGAGCGGCAGCAGGATCAGCGTCGCCACGACGGGAATCAGCCACAGCTTCAGCGACGCGATGCCGATCGCGACCAGCATGCCGTCGATCTGCCCCATGAGCGGCAGCGAGAACAGCGTTCCCTGCAGCCATTCGGTCAGCGGCGTCCAGAACAGCCAGATCAACACCACCGCGCCCACCAGCGCGACCACGAACGGCAGCAGCAGCGCAAGCAGCATGGGCCCGCGGAACTGCGAAAC
Organism: Pigmentiphaga sp. MLSB6-MA01; assembly: GCF_058793475.1. NCBI lineage: Bacteria > Pseudomonadati > Pseudomonadota > Betaproteobacteria > Burkholderiales > Alcaligenaceae > Pigmentiphaga > Pigmentiphaga sp. MLSB6-MA01. Next base: position 200,417 of record NZ_JBXAFV010000013.1, read on the forward strand.
CACCGCGCGCCCAAAGGCCAGACCCACGCCTTGCAGGCCGGCGCTGACGTCACCGCGTTCGACAGGAGAGTAAGTCATCGGAGCTCCGGAAATTCAGCCACGGTTGCAAGTATGACGCATGGCACAGGCATAATGGCTGCCAGATCCCTACTTCCTCGCATCATGGCCGTCTATCTTCCCGACACCGGCGCCAGCGACCTCTCGCGGCGCCTCGACGATCCGCAGACCATACTGGTCGCATGCCTGTGCGCGGCGTGGTGCGGCACCTGCCGAGAATACCTGCCCAAATTCGAAGAACTGTCCGGCCGATTCAAAGACCACGTCTTCCTGTGGCTGGACGTCGAGGAACACACCGACCTCCTCGACGACCAGGACATCGAGGACTTCCCCACCCTCCTGGTCCAGAACGGCACCCAGACGCTGTTCTACGGCCCCATGCTGCCGCACATCGGCCACCTGGAGCGCCTGCTCGACAGCCTCCAGTCCGACAGCCCCCCGCCCAACCTGCCGGGGGCGCCGGAGTTGCGGCGCAGCCTGACCTGACCCCTTCGCCCGGCACACCCCGGACACGGCCGTCTCAAGGATCTTACCGGCTCAACGCCTCCCAACTTTTCTGCAACCGCTTCACCGAAACCGGCATGGGCGTGCGCAACTCCTGCGCGAACAACGCCACCCGCAGCTCCTCCAGCATCCACCGGAACTCGTCCAGCCTCCCGTCCGCGACTCCCTTGCGCGCCGCCCGAGCCCGCTGATACGGCACCAGCAACTGATTCAGATCCGCCAGCAACCTCGCATCACGCGCCGGATCCGCGCGCAGCTTGTCGATCCGCGCCTGGACCGCCTTGAAGTAGCGCGGGAAATGCGATAACTGCGAGAACGGCGTCTCGCGCACGAACCACTTCCCCATCAGCCCGCGCATCTGCTGCTCCATATCGGCATGGGCCGCCGCATGCGGCTTGGCCTGCGGCAGCTTGCGCTGCGCGGCGGCCCATTCCGTCAGCACGGCCGACACCAGGCGCGCGATCTCCTGCGCCAGCAGCCCCACCCTGCCCTTGCCCTCGGTACGCCGCTGCGCGAACGACTCCGCGTCGGCCGGCCAGGGATCGGCCAGGCAAGCCTGCCCCAGCGCCGCATCCACGATCTGGTCGCGCAAGTCCTCCTGGGATCCCAACGGCATGTAGAGCATGCTCATCTGCGTCATCCCGGTCAGATTCTTCTCCAGGAACTTGACCTGCTCCTTCAGTTGCAGACGGAACAGCCGCAACAGCCCCGCGCGGTGATGGCGCGCGGCCTCGTCGGGATCGTCGAACACGTCCAGATCGCAGTGCGTGACACGATCCACCAGCGCCGGATAGCCGATCACCGACAGGCCGCCGCGCTTGATCTCCATCAGCTCCGGCAAGGGCCCGAAGGTCCAGTCCGTCAGGTTCTCGTGCGCCAGCGCCTGCGCGACTTCCTTGTCGCGCGCGGCCACCTGCTGGAACGTGGCCTGCGCCTCGCGCCCCAGTTCTGCCTTCAGATGGGACAGATTGCGGCTCATGTCCAGCATGCGGCCGTGCTCGTCCACCACGCGGAAATTCATGGACAGGTGGGCCGGCAGCGTTTCCTGCTTGAAGTCGGACGGCGCCAGTTGCACGGTGGTCTGCCCACGCACGTCGGCGATCAGCGCGTCGACCAGTCCACGATCCGGCTTGTGCGCCTGCTCGAACCAGCGATCGTAGAAACCCGCCGCGTACTCGGGCAACGGCACGCAATGCCGCCGCAGCTTCTGGGGCAGCGACTTCAGCAGCAGATGGACCTTCTCCTTCAGCATGCCCGGCACCAGCCACTCGCAGCGCGCCGGATCGAGCTGGTTCAGCGCGAACAGCGGCACCGACAGCGTCACGCCGTCGCGCGGGGACCCCGGCTCGAAGTGATAGTCGAGCGCCATGTCGATGCCATGCAGCGACAGCTTCTTGGGAAACACCTCGGTCGTGACGCCCGCGGCCTCGTGCCGCATCAGTTCGTCGCGCGACAGGAACAGCAGCTTGTCGCCGCCGGGCTTGCGCGCCTCGTCCTGATACCACTTCTCCAGCGTCACGACGCGGTTCACGTCCTCCGGCACCTGCCGTTCGTAGAACGCGAAGATCAGGTCCTCGTCGACCAGGATGTCCGGACGGCGCGACTTGTGTTCGAGCTTCTCGATCTCGGCGACCAGTTTGCTATTGTGGGCGATGAAGGGCAGCCGGCTGTCGAGTTCGCCCGTCACCAGCGCCTCGCGGATGAACAGCTCGCGCGCCTGGCGGGCATCGATGCGTCCGTAGTCGACCCGCCGGCCGGCATAGACGGTCAACCCGTACAGGGTCGCCCGCTCGTTGGCGACCACCCTCCCTTCCTTCTTTTCCCATCGGGGATCGGACCAGTTCTTGCGCAACAGGTGGCCGCCCACGCGCTCCACCCACGTCGGATCGATGCGCGCGATGCAGCGCGCGAACAGGCGCGAGGTCTCGACCAGCTCGGCCGCCACGACCCACCGCCCCGCCTTCTTCGCCAGCCGGGAACCCGGATGGATGAAAAAGCGTATGCCGCGCGCGCCCAGGTACTGCGCTTCCTCGTCGGACTTGTAGCCGATGTTGCCCAGCAATCCGGACAGCAGCGCGAGATGGATCTGTTCCAGCGTGGCTTCGGTCTGGTTCAGGCGCCAGCCATGCTCGCCCACCACCGCGGCCAGTTGCGAATGCACGTCCCGCCATTCGCGCATGCGCACCGGCGACAGGAAGTTCTGGCGCAGGTTCTCCACCAGCTTGCGCTGCGACTGCTTGTGCTCGACCGCTTCGTTGAACCACTTCCACAGTTTCAGGAAGGCCATGAACTCCGACCGCTCGTCGGCGAACTTGGCATGGGCCTGGTCGGCCGCCTCCTGCGCGTCCATGGGCCGGTCGCGCGGGTCCTGCACCGACAGCGCGGCCGCGATGATCAGCACCTCGCTCAGGCAGGCCTGGTCGCGTGCCGCCAGGATCATGCGGCCGATGCGCGGATCCACCGGCAGCCGCGCCAGTTCCCGCCCCACCGACGTGAGGGCGTTGTCCTCGTCGATGGCCCCCAGCTCCTGCAGGAGGTGGTAGCCGTCGGCGACGGCCCGCCCCGGCGGTGCCTCGACGAACGGGAATTGCTCGATGTCGTCCAGCTTCAGGAACTTCATGCGCAGGATGACGCTGGCCAGCGAGGAACGCAGGATCTCCGGATCGGTGAAGGGCTGGCGCGCCGCGTAGTCGGTGTCCTCGTACAGGCGAATGCACACGCCGGGGCCGATACGGCCGCAGCGGCCGGCGCGCTGGTTGGCGGAAGCCTGGCTGACCGGCTCGATGCGCAGTTGTTCGACCTTGTTGCGCCAGGAGTAGCGCTTCATCCTGACCAGGCCGGTATCGACCACGAAGCGTATGCCGGGCACCGTCAACGAGGTTTCGGCCACGTTGGTGGCCAGTACCACGCGGCGGCCGCTGCCCTTGGGGTGGAACACGCGCTCCTGCTCGGCCTGCGACAGCCGCGCGAACAGCGGCAGCACCTCGGTGCCGGGCGGATGGTGCTTGCGCAGGGCCTCGGCGGCCTCGCGGATCTCGCGCTCGCCGGGCAGGAAGACCAGCACGTCGCCCGCGCCATGGCGGGCGCACTCGTCCACGGCGTCGACGATGGCGTCGATCAGGTCGCGTTCTTCGTCGCGGGACAGGTTTTCCTTGTCGCGCGTCCGCTCGGGCTTCCTGGCGGGCTGCTCGTCGGCGTCGCTGGCCTGCATGCCGCGGGTATCCACCGGCCGGTAGCGCACTTCGACCGGGTAGAGACGTCCCGAGACGTTGATGACGGGCACCTCGGGCTGGCCAGGCAGGCTGAAATGCCGGGCGAAACGCTCCGCGTCGATGGTTGCCGACGTAATGATCAGTTTCAAATCGGGCCGCCGGGCCAGCAACTGGCGCAGGTAGCCCAACAGGAAATCGATGTTCAGGCTGCGCTCGTGCGCCTCGTCGATGATGAGCGTGTCGTATGCGCGCAACCACGGATCGCGCTGCGACTCGGCCAGCAGGATGCCGTCGGTCATGAGCTTGACCGAGGCCCCCGGGGCCGTGCGGTCGTTGAAGCGGACCTGGTAGCCCACCACTTCGCCCAGCGGCGTGCCGATTTCCTCGGCGATCCGGCGCGCCACCGAGGTCGCCGCCAGGCGCCGCGGCTGGGTGTGGCCGATCATGCCGGCCACGCCGCGGCCGGCGTCCAGGCAGATCTTGGGCAACTGGGTGGTTTTGCCCGACCCGGTCTCGCCGCTTACGATGATGACCTGGTGCGCCGCCAGGGCGCGCGCGATCTCGCCGCGCCGGCCGCTGACGGGCAGGTCTTCGGGGTAGGTAATGGGCGGAACCGGGTTGCGCCGTCGTGCCAAAGGCACATTCTTGCGGGATTGTGCGACCATGAGAAGAACTTGGAGTAACCCATCATTATAATTTTGGGATGAACGCAGCCGCACAACCTCCCGATCCCGATCCTGCCCCCTCCGATCTGCACGCCCGGTTCGTGCAGTGGTTCCGCGAGGTGGCGCCCTATGTACACGCCTTCCGCGGCAAGATTTTCGTGGTGGCTTTCGGCGGCGAACTCGTCCAGGCCGGCTCCCTGAACGTCCTGATCCAGGACCTGTCGCTGCTCAGCGCCCTGGGCATACGCCTGGTGCTGGTCCACGGCTCACGCCCCCAGGTCAACGAGCAGCTCCGGCTCAAGGGTATCCCCTTCCAGTTCGGCCGCGGCCTGCAGATGACCGACGCGGCCGCCCTGGAGTGCGCCAAGGAGGCAGCCGGCGAAATCCGCCTGGACATCGAGGCGGCATTCAGCCAGGGCCTGCCCAACACCCCCATGTCCCACTCCCACATCCGGGTCATTTCGGGTAATTTCATCACCGCCCGCCCCGTCGGCGTCATCGACGGCGTCGACTACCGCCACACCGGCCAGGTGCGCAAGGTGGACGCCGAGGCCCTGAACATGGCGCTGGGCCAGGGATCCATCACGCTGCTGTCGCCGCTGGGCTTCTCGCCCACCGGCGAGGCCTTCAACCTTTCCATGGAAGACGTCGGCACCGCCGTGGCGGTCGCCCTGCGCGCCGAAAAACTGATCTTCCTGACCGACGCGCCCGTCATCCAGGACAAGGAAGGCAACGTCGATACCGAGCTGGCACGCGAGGATGCCGACGCCCTGATCTCCCAGGGCGACCTGGACGCGGGCACGGCCGTGGTGCTCAAACACGCCTCGCGGGCGGTCAAGCTGGGCGTGGCGCGCGCCCACCTCGTACCCTACGAGCTGGACGGCGGCGTGCTGCTGGAGGTCTTCACCCACGACGGCGTGGGCACCATGGTCGTGGAAGACACGCTGGACGACCTGCGCCCCGCCACCATCGACGACGTCGGCGCCATCCTGCACCTGATCGAGCCGGTGGAGGTGGATGGCACGCTGGTGCGCCGCGGCCGCGGCAGCATCGAACGCGACGTCGAGAAATTCTCGGTCAGCGAGCACGACGGCGTCATCTACGGCTGTGCGGCACTCTACACCTACCCCGATGAAAAGATGGCCGAGATGGCCGCCCTGACCGTCAATCCCCAATGGCAGGGCGCGGGCGAAGGCGACAAGCTCCTGCGCCACATCGAAAGCCGCGCCCGGGCGGCGGGCATCACGCGGCTGTTCGTGCTGACCACCCGCACCGCGCACTGGTTCATCAAGCGCGGCTTCGCCCAGGGCAGCGTGGCGGACCTGCCCAAGGACAAGCAGGCGCACTACGACCGCAGCCGCAACAGCCAGGTGTTCATCAAGCGGCTGTAAGCCGACCGCGCCAGCCGCCAGGCCGTCCGCATATGGCCGAGGGATCCGTTTCGGCCAATTTTCGACGGGTGGCGGCCATTTTCTGGGCAAGGCGCCCGCCATGCGCGCACGCGCGGCTATATTGCCGCCGCATACGCCGCTAAAGGAGCAGCCCATGAAGACCAAAGCCGCGATCGCCTGGAAGGCAGGCGCGCCCCTGACCATCGAAGAAGTGGACCTGGAAGGTCCGCGCGCCGGCGAGGTCTTGATCGAAATCAAGGCCACCGGCATCTGCCATACCGACTATTACACCTTGTCGGGCGCCGATCCCGAGGGCCTGTTC
>NZ_JBXAFV010000014.1:0-202167 GCF_058793475.1 Pigmentiphaga sp. MLSB6-MA01
GTGAAAGTAGGTCATCGTCAGGCTACCTTACCCTCAAAACCCCCGACCGGAATACCGGCCGGGGGTTTTGTCTTTCTGCCCCGCCACCGCTGACCGCGCTTGTCATGGCGACCGCTTGTCCAGGAGAGGGGAACGGCTGTCTCCTTTTCCCGGTCAAGAAAGGATCGCGGACAAGGAGAACGACATGAAAGCAGTGCGCTTGCTGGCGGGATGGATGGCGGCTCTTGGCATGGCAATGGCCACCACGGGGTGGGCCCAGCCCGCGAGGCCGGGCAAGGACGTGCCCATGACCCGCGCGGCATTGCCCGCCGGGGTGCAACTGTCGACCTGGGTGGACGGCCTGGAGCATCCCTGGGGATTGGCTCTGCTGCCCCAGGGCGGCGCGCTGGTCACCGAGCGTCCGGGGCGCTTGCGGGTGGTGTCCGCCCGCGGGGAGCTGTCAGCACCGGTCGCGGGTACGCCCAAGGTCGATGCGCGCGGCCAGGGCGGCCTGCTGGACGTGGTGCTGCACCCCGACTTCGCGCGCAATGGCCTGGTCTATCTGAGTTACGCCGAGGCCGGCGAAGGAGGCAACAGCACGGCCGTGGCTCGTGGCAGGCTGGTGCAGGATGCAGGCCAGTGGCGGTTTGCCGATTCCACGGTCGTTTCCGCCAGGCACCCAAGTTCGCCAGCACGCTGCACTTCGGTTCGCGCCTCGTCTTCGCGCGCGACGGCAAGCTGCTCATCACGCTGGGTGAACGTTCCAGCCGCCAGACGAGGCCGGACGCGCAAGGTTTGAACACGCATCACGGCAAGGTGGTGAGGATCAACGACGATGGCGGCGTGCCGCGCGACAATCCATTCGCTGGCGACAATCGCGCGTTGCCCGAGATCTGGTCGCTGGGACATCGCAATCCCCAGGGGGCTGCGCTGAATCCCCGCACCGGCGAACTGTGGATGGTCGAACACGGTCCCCAGGGCGGTGACGAGCTGAACGTCGTCCGGGCGGGCAAGAACTACGGTTGGCCCTTGTACACGTATGGCGAGGAGTACGGCGGCGGGCGTATCGGGCAGGAGGCATCGCCGCCCGGCTTCGAGGCGCCCTTGCACAGCTGGGTGCCGTCGGTGTCGCCGAGCGGGCTGGCGTTCTATACCAGCCAGGCCATTCCGTCGTGGACGGGCAGTCTGTTTACCGGAGCGCTGAGCGGACAGGCGCTGATACGCTTGCAACTGGACGGTGGGAAAGTGGTGCGCGAAGAGCGTCTGCTGACCGACCTGGGTGACCGGATTCGCGATGTCGTGATGGGGCCGGCGGGCGAACTGTATTTGCTGACCGACGCGAGGCAGGGGAAGATCCTGGTCCTGCGCGGCACGGGGGCCGGCACCTAGGCCGGGCGCGGCCGGAAAGGCGCCCGGACCGCGTCGGCCGGGCGCTGGCGGGAGCCCCGCTAAGCCGGGGCGACCTTTTTACTTCAGGTGCGCGTTGACGATCTTGGTCAGCTCGAACATGTCGACGCTGGGCTTGCCGAACAGCTCTTTGAGCTTGGCATCGCCGTTGATGTTGCGCTTGGCCTTGGGATCCTGCAGCTTGTGCTTCTTGATGTATTCCCAGATCTTGCGCGTGACTTCGGTGCGCGGCAGCGGGGCGGGGCCGATGATGGCGGCCAGCGTGGCGCTGGGGGTCATGGGCTTGAGGAAGGCTGCGTTGACTTTGCGGGGAGCCTTGGTCGCGGCCTTTTTGGCCGGAGCGGCCTTCTTGGCGGCCGGGGCTTTTTTAGCCGGAGCGGCTTTCTTGGCGGGCGCGGCTTTTTTCGCCGGCGCCTTCTTGGCTGTGGCCATGCTGTACTCCTAAAAAGGGGTTCAATCGTCAGATCGTAGGCAGGGCCACACCGCAGTGCGCGAGAGGCAGACTCCAGAACTGCGGAATAACCCCGCGAGCGCAGCATATCGCCTTGCTGGGCAAAGCCACAACAAAATTCCAACAGAAAGGGCGTTTCCCCGGGGTTTTCGACGGGGATGCAACGCTTGGGGGGGAGCGATGGCCGGTAGAATGGTCACATTGCCGTCTACGCCCCTGTCGGGATGTGCCCGCCGATGTCTGCATCTGTTCCGTTTCGTTTCCGGTCGTCCGGTTTTCTGCTGGCTTTCGCGACGCTGCTCGCGGGCTGTGCCGGTCCCGCCTCCCAGCGGGAAGACCTGGCGGAACCGGCGACGGGCGCCGCGGCGCTGATGCTGTCGCAGTCTCCATCGGCCGTGGGCGAGGCCCCGGCGGGATGGCGGCCCTGGATCATCCGGCCCGACAAGACCAAGACCCGCTACCAGGTCGCCCGCGCCAAGGTGGGCGGACAGGAGCGTCCGGTGCTGCATGCCGTGGCGGAGTCCGCCGCGAGCGGGATGTGGGTGCCGGTGAACCTGCCGGCCGCCCAGGTGCCCTATGTGCGCTGGTCCTGGCGCACCGACGCGATGATAGACCGCGCCGACAGTTCCCGCCCCGAGACCGAGGACGCGCCGGCGCGGCTGGTGCTGGCTTTCGACGGCGACTGGCGCAAGCTGCCGCTGCGGGACCAGATGCTGGCCGAGACCGCGCGCATGCTGCTGGGGCGCGAAGTGCCTTACGCCACCCTCATCTACACCTGGGATTCCGGCAAGCCGGTGGGCGCCAACCTGGCCAATGCCCACACGTCCCGCATCCGCCTGAAAGTGGTCGAGTCCGGTCCCGGGCGCACGGGCCGCTGGCTCGATTACGAGCGCAACTATGTGCAGGACTACATCGAGTTGTTCGGAGAAGCGCCCGGCACGCTGGTCGGCGTGGGGGTCATGACCGACACGGACAACACCCGAGGCTACGCCGAAAGCTGGTATGGCGACATTCAGCTTTTGACACCAAGTCGTACCGCGCTGGGGGAACTCCCGGACGGCCCGGTTATCGATTGACATTCGGGCCGCGGAGCGGCCGCAGGACCGGAGAGCAGGAATGGAAGCTGGGGTGGCGTTGCGTTCGCCGCTGGAAGCAATACGCAAGTTTCACGATGATCTGACGCTGCTGCGGCGCGACCTGCACGCGCATCCCGAGCTCGGATTCGAAGAGGTGCGCACCTCGGGTATCGTCGCCAAGGCGTTGGAGCTGCTGGGCGTGGAGGTGCACCGGGGCATAGGCAAGACCGGCCTGGTCGGCGTCATCCGGGGCCGGCGCTGCGACAGCGGTCGCATGATCGGCCTGCGGGCCGACATGGACGCGTTGCCGATGGCCGAGGACAACGCCTTCGAGCACCGTTCCAGCAAGCCGGGCCTGATGCACGGCTGCGGCCATGACGGCCACACCACCATCCTGCTGGGTGTGGCCCGCTATCTGTCCAGGACACGCAACTTCGACGGCACCGCGGTGCTGATCTTCCAACCGGCCGAGGAAGGACTGGGCGGGGCGCGCGCCATGATGGAAGATGGGCTGTTCGACATCTTTCCTTGTAACGAAATCTACGCGCTCCACAACTGGCCGGGGCTGCCGGCGGGCAAGGTCGGCATCAATCCCGGACCCATGATGGCCGCTTCGGACCGCTTCGAGATCGTGATCGAGGGCAAGGGCGGCCATGGCGCGCATCCCTACCAGACGATCGACCCGGTCGTGGTGGCGGGCCAGATCATCACGGCGACGCAGTCCATCGTCGCGCGCAACGTCAATCCGCTGGATTCCGCGGTGGTGTCGATCTGTTCCGTGCAGGCCGGCCATCCGGGCGCGATGAGCGTGATTCCGCGCGAGGCGCGCCTGGTGGGCACGGTCCGGACCTTCCGCCGCACGGTGCAGGAAATGGTCGAGACGCGGCTGCGGGACCTGTCCTCGTCGATCGCGGCCGCGTTCGGCGCCACCGCCACGCTCAAGTACGACCGCATCTATCCGGCCACCATCAACACGCCGCGGGAAGCCAACTTCGTGGCCGACGTGGCGACCGCGATGTTGGGCAGGGAGAACGTCATCCGCGACCTGACGCCGTCGATGGGAGCCGAGGATTTCTCGTTCATGCTGCAAGGACGGCCGGGGGCCTACTTCCGGCTGGGGCAGGGCGGGGCGGAACAGGGCTGCTTCCTGCACAGCAGCAACTACGATTTCAACGACGCGGTGATCCCCCTGGGCGCGGGCATCATGGCCTCGTTGGTCGAACGCAGCATGCCGGTCGTGGACTAGGCTGTCGCCTGCGTGCGAGGCGCCGGTTGGCGTGGGCAGGCGCCTGGGGCGCGAGGATTGGCGCCAGGCGCGGTTCGGGCCGTAAAATGAGGGCAACCGGGCCGGCGCGGGTGCGGCGTACGCGCCCGCGCCGGCCGATCCTCCGATACGCCCTTGGCCGCATCCATGACTACTTCCACGCTGACCATCACCCGCCCCGACGACTGGCACCTGCACCTGCGCGACGGCGAGGCGCTCGAAGCCGTCGCCGCGCACTCCGCGCGCCAGTTCGCCCGCGCCATCATCATGCCCAACCTGAAGCCGCCGGTCACCACCACGGCCCAGGCGCTGGCATACCGGGACCGCATCGTGGCGGCGCTCGGCAAGCGCGGCATCGGGCCGGATGCGTTCACGCCGCTGATGACGCTGTACCTGACCGACAATACGGCGCCCGAGGAAATCCGGCGTGCCCGCGAGTCGGGCGCGATCCAGGCGGTCAAGCTGTATCCGGCCGGCGCGACCACGAACTCGGATGCCGGCGTGACGGACCTGCTGGGCCGTTGCGCCAAGGTGCTGGAAGCCATGGAAAAGGCCGGCATGCCACTGCTGACCCATGGCGAGGCCACCGATCCCGCCATCGACGTGTTCGATCGCGAACAGGTCTTCATCGACCAAGTCATGATTCCCCTGCGCCGGGCCTTCCCGGCGCTGAAGGTGGTGTTCGAGCACATCACGACGGCCGACGCCGCGCAGTACGTGCGCGACGCCGAGGGCCCGATCGCGGCCACCCTCACGCCCCAGCACCTGCTGTACAACCGCAATGCCCTGTTCCAGGGCGGCATGCGCCCGCACTGGTACTGCCTGCCGGTGCTCAAGCGCGAGACGCATCGCCAGGCCCTGGTGGAGGCCGCCACCAGTGGGAACCCGCGCTTCTTCCTGGGCACCGACAGCGCGCCCCATGCGCGCGGGCTGAAGGAACACGCCTGCGGCTGCGCGGGCTGCTTCACGGGGCTGCATGCCATGGAGCTGTACGCCAAGGCTTTCGACGACGCGGGCAAGCTGGACGCGCTGGAAGCCTTCGCCAGCTTCCACGGACCCGACTTCTACGGGCTGCCGCGCAATACGGGCACGATCACGCTGGTGCGCGAGCCCTTCCGCATTCCCGACGAATTGTCGTTCGGCCAGCAGACCATCGTACCGCTGGCCAGCGGGGAGACCCTGCCATGGCGGGTCTCGATCTGACCCACATCGACTGGGGCCAGCCCTGGTTCGCCGGCATCGCCCACAAAGGCGAGATGCTGGCACCCACGGGCGACGAGCCCTTGTGCGACCGCCTGAACCGGCTGCTCACGGCGGGCGAGGGGGGCCACGGCGCACGCGGGCGCATGCGGGTGGCCTCGGGCAAGCCGCTGTTGTTCGCGCCCCAGTCCGACCTGCCCGAGGGCAGGGCCTATGAGGCGCACATCCACCAGACCGGGCGCATTCCCACGCGGGACAACCTGCACGATCTTTTCAACGGGCTGGCGTGGCTCGCGTTTCCGCAGACCAAGGCGCGGCTGAACGCGATGCAGGCGCGCACGCTGAAGAAGGCGCCCGCCGCCGAGGGCAGGGGACTCTTGCGGGATGCCGTGACGGTCTTCGACGAGAACGGGCTGGTGCTGGCCTGCTCCGGCGACGAACTGGCGCAGGCGCTGCGCCGCTTCGATTGGCGCACGCTGTTCGTCGAGCGCCGCACCGCGACACTGATGCAGACAGAGCCCTGGGCGGTCGGCCACGGGCTGCTGGAAAAGCTGGTGCGGCCCTACAAGGCCATCACCGCGCATACGCTGATCGTGCCGGTTGACGATTCCTATTTCCGCGCCTCGCCCACGCAGCGGCGGACCACCGTGGACCGGCTGGTGGCCGACTGGCTGGACAACTGGCCCTTCTTTACCGCGCGCGACCTGTGCCCGCTGCCGGTGCTGGGGCTGCCCGGCTGGTGGCCCGACAACACTTCGCCAGGGTTCTACGACGATTCCGAGGTTTTCCGCCCCGGCCGCACTCGTCAGCGGTAAAATAGCCGCGCAGAGCAGATCAGGCAGTCGCGGTGCCTTCGGGCATCGAGGAAGGTCCGGACTCCACAGGACAGGATGGCGGCTAACGGCCGTCCGGCGATCGCAGGGGCGCAAGCCCGGGCGCGAAGCCGAGGAACAGGGCCACAGAGACGAGTCTGCGGCGAGGGCGGACGCTGTCCGCACCGGTACGGCCACTCCGTACCGTTCGCACGGGCAACCGTGCGAGTCGTGGCAGGGTGAAACGCGGCAACCTCCATCCGGAGCAACACCAAATAGGCATGCGCGCGGCTTCGGCCGTACAGGGCGGTCCGCCCGAGCATGCGGGTAGGTGGCTAGAGCCGTCCGGCAACGGCCGGCCCAGAGGAATGACTGCCCGCGGGCGACGCCCGTGTACAGAATCCGGCCTATCGATCTGCTTTGCCTTGATTCTTTGCGCCTGGCCGTCCATCCGGGGCAAGCCCTTCGCCGCGAGCCCCATGACCGCAGCCCTGCCCACTCCCGCGGATCTTGCCTTCGAACTGGCCCCGGTCGGCCTGCTGGTGACGCGCGACCGCGTCATCGAGCGCTGCAACCGCGCGTTCGCCGGCATGTTCGGCTACAGCCGCCAGCAACTGGTGGGGCAGACCACCGAGATGCTGTATCCGTCCCATGCCGAGTACGAAGACATCGGCGCGCGCGGCGTGCGCAGCATGCTGGCCGAGGGCATCCACCGCGATGAACGCATCATGGTCCATCGCAACGGCGAGCTGTTCTGGTGCGCGGTGTCCGGCCAGCCGGTGGACCCGGCCCAACCCTATGCCTGCGCCATCTGGGTGTTCGAGGATTTGCGTCCGCGGCGCCCGGTGGGCATGGCGCTGACCCCGCGCGAGCGGGAGATCTCGGCGCAAATCCTGGCCGGACGGACCAGCAAGCAGATCGCCAGGGACCTCGCGCTGAGCCCGCGCACGGTCGAGACCTATCGCCTGCGCCTGATGCGCAAGCTCGAGGCCCGGACCGTGGGCGAGCTCATCTCCCGGCTGCTGGGGCTGCCTTAGCGTCCTGTCCCTAGACGGGGATGTGGATGGGGAAGGGCGGTGGCGACGGGACGTGCGGCGCGACGATGCGGTTGCGCAGCGTTCCCAGTCCGCTGACTTCCAGTTCCAGTATGTCGCCGTCCTTCAGGAAGCGGCCCAGTTCGTTGCCGCAGCCGCCGCCCACGGTTCCCGATCCCAGCACCTCGCCTGCGTACAGGGTCTCGTCGGACGAGACGTAGGCCAGGATGTCCAGGAAGGTATGGTGCATGTCCCGGGAGTTGCCGCGCGACCATTCCTCGCCGTTGACCCGGGTGATCATGGTCAGGGCCTGGGGATCGGCGATCTCGTCGGCGGTGACCAGCCAGGGACCCATGGCATTGCCTGTATCGAAGTCCTTGCCCTTGGCCGGGCCCAGGCCGCCCTGCATTTCGGTGTACTGGGCGTCGCGCGCCGAGAAATCGTTGAAGATGGTGTAGCCGAAGATGTGGGAGGCGGCCTCGGCCGCGGGGATGTTCTTGCCCCCGCGCGAGGTGACCATGCCGATCTCCAGTTCGTAGTCGATGACTTGCGAATACGCGGGCCAGTGCACGTCGGCGCCGTCGCCCACCACGCTGAAGGGATTGCCCTTGTAGTAGATGGGGCGCTCGTACCAGACGCGGGGCAGCTCGACCGAGGCCGGATCCAGCCGCTGCGTGCCGATGCCGAACAGATGGCGGTTGGCGCGCGATTGCCGGAAGTGCGTCTCGAAGCACAGGCAGTCGCGCAGGCGGCGCGGCTGGGGCAGCGGCGCCTGGCGGGCCACGGCCGATACCGCGTGGGTGGCGGTGGGGCGTTCCACCAGCCGGCGTGCGTGGTCGAGCGCCGCCGGCCCGGCGTCGATCAGGTCCAGCATGCTGCGGAAATAGGGCGCCGCGTCGGCCGCGGTGAAGTCCGAGATCGTGGTTTCGCCGGGCAGGAGCGCGCCGATGTGCGCCGCGCCGCCGGGAGCGAGGAAGGTGGTCAGTTTCATGAGTGGTTCCCGTCGCAGTGGTCGTGTCCGCAGGCGTGCGGCTTGCGCGCGAAATGGCGTTTACCCATCAGCGCCAGCATGTCCATGACGTTGGGCGCCGGGAGGGCGCCGCCCGAGATTTCGCGGTAGCAGGCGTAGACATTGACGCATAGCCGTTCGTCCTCGCCCCAGTTCGCCCAGCGGTCCATCGAAATGGCGTCCACCGCCTGCTCGAAGGACATGCCCGCCTCAAGGCAGCGGCGGGACTCGGCCAGCAGGTAGATCAGATAATCGCGGAATTCCCGCACGCCATCCTTGTCCGTGATCGGGCCATGGCCGGGCACGATGGTCTCGACGTCCCAGCCCAGCATCCGGTCGCAGGCGGCGATCCAGTTCGAGACCGGGCCGGTCCAGATGGCCGGATGGGCGCCGACGAACATGATGTCGCCGGTGAAAACGGTGCGGTCCTGCGGTACGTAGACCAGGACGTCGCCTCGGGTATGGGCCGGGCCGACTTCGATGAGCTGGACTTCCTTGTCGCCGACCTTGAGGTCCATGCGGTGGTCGAAGGTTTCGGTGGGCAGCGTCAGGCGGATGCCGCTGAAGTCGAATCGCGAACCGATCACCTCTTGCCAGAACTTGCCGGCCATGCCCATGCTCGGCCAGTCCTTCTGCCATCCGGCGTACTGTTCGGGCGGGCGGTGCTTCATGTCCTCCACGCAGCCGTTGGACGCGATGATGCGGGATCCCTCCAGCAACTGGTTGCCGAAAGTGTGGTCGCCGTTGCCGTGAGTGTTGACCAGGGCGCCGATCCGCTTCGCGGCGGGCACGGCGTCGCGCATGCTGGCCAGCATCTCGGAGGTCATGGGCAGGTCGAACAGCGTGTCGACCAGCAGCGATTCGCCTCCGTCGGAAATCAACCCGGCGTTGGACCAGCCCCAGCTGCCGTCGGGAACGAGGTAGGCGTGCAGACCGTTGCCCAGGTCGTGCAAGCCCTTGGTGAAGCGCCATTTGGCGGTCGAGGTCGTCATGTCGTCTCCTTCTGGTTGTTCTGCGTTCTATATGTATTCACTGGTGGAGGCTCAATCGAGCCGGATGTTGGCGTTGCGAATGACCGCGCCCCATTTGTCATAGTCGCGCCGCACGATGTCGCGCAGCTCGACGGGCGTGGATCCTACCGGCTCCAGGCTGGCGGTGGCCAGGCGCTGGCGCACGTCCGGCATGGCCAGCACGCGCGCGACGTCGGCGCTGATCTTGTCCACGACCTCGGGGGGCGTGCCCGCGGTGGCGAACAGGCCGTGCCAGGCGTCGGCCACGTAGCCGGGCACGGTCTCGCCCACGGTCGGCACGTCCGGGATGTTCTCGCTGCGCCTGGCCAGCGTCACCGCCAGCGGCCGGACCTTGCCGTCCCGGGCCGCGGCCACGCCATTGGTGTAGGGCTCCATGGCCAGGTCGATCTGTCCGCTGAGCAGTGCCAGCACCTTGTTCGTGTTCATGGGGACGTGCAGCATGCTGGTGCCGGTCATGCTGGTCAGCAGCTCCATCACGATATGGTTGCCCGAGCCGTTGCCGGCGGAGCCGTAGGTGAGCTTGCCGGGGTTCTTCTTGGCATAGGCGACCATCTCGGCGACGTTGTTGACGCCCAGGTCGCTCCTGGCCAGCAGCACGTAGCCCAGGTTCACCATGAGCGACACCGGCGCGAAGCTCTTGAAGGCGTCGTAGCCCAGCTTGCCGTACAAGTGGGGGTTGGCGCATAGTACCGAGTTGACGGTGTAGAGCAGGGTGTAGCCGTCGGGCTGGGCCTGGGCGACCGCGGTTGCGCCGATGGCGCCGCCGGCGCCCGGACGATTCTCGACGATCAAGGGCTGCCCCCAGATGTCCCCCAGCTTCTGGCCGACGATGCGCATGACCACGTCGGGCGAGGTGCCGGCGGCGAACGGGATGATGACTTTCACCGGGCGGGTGGGGAAGTTCTTCTCCGATCCGTGGGCGGGCCACGAGGCGGCCAGCGCCAGGGCCAGCGCGGCGCGGCCGGTCAAGCGTGCAACAGGGGTCTTCATGTCGTCTCCTTGGGGGGGGCAGGCTCGTTGCGGCCGCCGGCAAGCGCGGCCTTGAGCTCGGTTTTCAGAACCTTGCCGTAGTGGTTCTTGGGCAGTGCATCGACGAAACGGTAGCGCTTGGGGCGCTTGAAGCGCGCGATGCGGTCCAGGCACAGTCCGTCCAGCGCCGCCGGGTCCGGCGCCGCGCCGTCCCGGGGCACGACGAAGGCCACGACCTCTTCGCCCCATTCCGGGTCGGGGGCGCCGACCACCGCGACTTCGGACACGCCGGGATGGGCGAGCAGCACTTCCTCGATCTCGCGCGGATAGATATTCGAGCCACCCGAGATGATGACGTCCTTGGAGCGGTCCTTCAGCGTCAGGAAGCCTTCGCTGTCCAGCGCGCCCACGTCGCCGGTCCACAGCCAGCCGCCGCGCAGCGCCCGCGCGCTGGCTTCGGGGTCGCGCCAGTAGCCGGCCATGACCACGTCGCCGCGCACCTGGACCTCGCCGATCTCGCCGTCCGGCAGCGGTTCACCGCGTTCGTCGGCCACGCGCATCTCCACCTGCGACTGGGCATGGCCCACCGAGGCCAGGCGGTCCAGCCAGCGTGGGTGCCCGCGGTCGGCCAATTGCCGGCGCGACAGCGCCGTGATCGTCATGGGCGATTCGCCCTGGCCGTAGATCTGGACGTAGCGGTCGCCCATCACGGCCAGCCCCCGCCGGATGTCCTCGACATACATGGGGCCGCCGCCGTAGACGATGGTCTTGAAGCCGGAGGGGTCGGCGTCCGCCGACTCGACGTGGGCCACCAGCCGCTTGACCATGGTCGGGGCCGCGAACATCGACAGCCGGTCCACGCTGGCCGCCAGTCCGGCCAGCTCCGCGGGGTCGAAGCCGCCGGACTCCGGCACCACGTGGCGCGCCGCCGCGGCCATGTGGGGCAGGCTGTACAGTCCCGCGCCGTGGGACATGGGCGCGGCATAGACGGCGGCGTCGCCCGCGTCCACCGGATCGACGTCCGAGAAATAGCAGGCCGTCATGGCCAGCAGCATCCGGTTCGTCTGCATGACCCCCTTGGGGCGCCCGGTGGTACCCGAGGTGTAGAACAGCCAGGCGAGGTCTTCGGGGCGGCGCGGCGCGGGCGGCACGGGGATGGCGCCCAGGAGTTCCCGGTAGCCGGCCGTGCCGGTCTCGAACACGTGGCGGATCGCCGGCGCCTCGTCCAGCAGCGGCAGCAGGCCCGAGGCCAGTTCCGGGCTGGCGAACAGCGCGCCGGCCCCGGCATGTTCCAGGATGAACAGCGCCTCGCGTGGATGCAGCTTGGCATTGATGGGAACGATGGCCAGCCCGGCCCACCAGGCGCCGTACATGGCTTCCAGGTATTCCGGGCAATTGGCCATGAACAGCGCCACGCGGTCGCCGGGCACGAGGCCGTGGCCGCGCAGGGCGCCGGCGATGGCCGCCGCGCGCGCGGCAAGCCCCCGGTAATCGAGCAGCCGCGAGGCGCCGCGATAGAGGGCCGGGCGATCGCCATGAGTCCGCGCGGCGCGGACCAGCAACTGGACAACATTCATCGGGATCGGTCCTAGGCAGCGCGTTCCAGCACGCTGACATAGTTGGCGACGACGGAGCCGCCCATATTGAAGACGCCGGCCAGTTCCGCGCCGGGCACCTGGATGTCCCCGGCTTCGCCGCACAATTGCATGGCCGCCATGACGTGCATGGACACGCCCGTGGCGCCGACCGGGTGACCCTTGGCCTTGAGGCCTCCGGAAGGATTGACGGGCAGCGCGCCGCCCGGGGCCACCGTGCCGTCGTCGAGGCAGCGGGCGCCCTGGCCGGCCTCGGCCAGGCCCATGGCTTCGTAGCTGAGCAGTTCGGCGATGGTGAAGCAGTCGTGGACTTCGGCCAGGTCGAGATCGCGGATGCCGATGCCGGCGTCGTCCAGGGCCCGCCGCCAGGCCCGCCTCGGCCCTTCGAAGGCGGCCGGATCGCGCCGCGACATGGGCAGGAAGTCGTTGACCTGGGTGGCCGAGCGGAAGCGCACCGCGCGGCGGAAGCCGCGTGCCAGCGGGGCGGCGGCCAGCACCAGCGCGGCGCCGCCGTCGGCGACGGTGGAGCAGTCGGTCTTGCGCAGCGGCGCGGCGATGATGGGGTTGCGCTCGGACACCGTGTTGCAGAAATCGAAGCCCAGGTCCCGGCGCAAGTGGGCGAGCGGGTTGCGTGCGCCGTTGGCGTGGTTCTTGGCGGCGATCCGCGCCAGCGTGGCGCCGTGGTCGCCGTGGCGGGCGAAATACTCCCGCGCGATCAGGGCGAAGATGCCGGGAAAGGTCAGGCCACGCGCGCCTTCCTCGCGGTGGTAGCTCGCGCGGGCCAGCGCCGCCGTCACCGCCGGGCCGTCGGCGGCCGTCATCTTCTCGGCGCCCACCACCAGGGCGATGCGGACCCGGCCCGAGCCGATGGCATCGAGCGCGGCATGGATGGCGGCCGAGCCCGAGGCGCAGGCATTCTCCAGGCGCACCGTGGGCGTGAAGCGGAAATCGTCGTCGGCGCCGAAGGGCAGCGACGAGGCGAAGCCGTCCGGCACCATGCCGGCGTTGAAGTGGGACACGAATACCGCGTCCACGTCCCGTGCCCGCAGTCCGGCGTCGGCCAGCGCCAGGCGCGCGGATTCGACCATCAGTCCTTCCAGGTCGAAGTGGTCCAGGCGGCCGAACGGGGTGTGGCCCCATCCCACGATGCAGGGGGTCTCCATGGCGTCTCCTTGGTGGCGCCGGTCCCGGTGGGACGGCGCATGTCGTTATGGAGGCCATTATTTCCAGCCGCGCATGCCGGGCCTAGTCGTAGGAATACGCTAGTCGGGCGCGCGGGAGCCGGGGACCGCGGGCGCGGGACCCGCGTGGCGCCTGGGGCAAGGGCATTGTTTTGTTACCTTGTTGCCCCATCTCTGTCACTTTCCTGATTTTTCTTCAGACGACACCTTCACTTCAAATGCCAATGCACTGATTTCATAGAACATTTCGCAATGTGAAGCTTCGAGGAAGTGCGCCTAAGTCCTTGTTACTAATGAAGAAACTGTGTTCGGGCGGCTTGACCCCGCGTAATCGCTCATTTAGAGTGGGAAATAGTAGAATTTTGTGCAAAAAAGTGGGGTGAGAAGCCGTGTTTCAGGGCAGCAGCGCGCTGACGCTCGATGCGAAGGGAAGGGTGTCCATCCCTACCCGGCATCGTGACGCGCTGATGGTGCAGGCCGAAGGCCGCCTGACCCTGACCCGGCACCCCGACGGTTGCCTTCTGATCTACCCCCGTCCCATCTGGGAGGTGAAGCGCGAGCAGATCGCCGCATTTCCAATGCAGGCGCGCGCGCTGCAGCGGCTGCTGCTGGGCAACGCCCAGGATGTGGAGCTCGATAGCGCGGGCCGCATCCTGATCGCGCCCGAACTGCGCACCGCCGCCGCCCTGACGCGCGAGGTGATGCTGCTCGGCCTGGGCGCGCACTTCGAGTTGTGGGACGCAGCCGTTCTGGCCCAGCGCGAGCAGGAAATGCTGGCGCAGGGCATGCCCGAAGTCCTGAACCAGTTTTCTTTCTGACGCCGTGACGACCCCATTCCTGCATCGGCCCGTCCTGCTCGAGCCGACGATAGACGCGTTGGCCGTACCCGCCGGCGGCGTTGGCGCCGGGGTATGGGTCGACGCCACTTTCGGCCGGGGCGGCCACTCGCGCGAATTGCTCGCGCGGCTCGGCCCCGAGGCCAGGCTGGTGGTGTTCGACAAGGATCCGCAGGCGATTTCGGTGGCGCGCGCGCTGGCCGACCAGGACGGCCGGGTGACGGTCGTGCACGAGGGTTTCGGCGAACTGGCCGGGGAGCTGTCCCGGCTGGGGATCGCCAGCATCAGCGGCCTGATGATGGACCTGGGTATTTCTTCTCCGCAGATCGACGACGCCGAGCGTGGGTTTTCCTTCATGCGCGACGGCCCGCTCGATATGCGGATGGATACGACGCGCGGCGAAACCGCCGCGCAATGGCTCGCCCACGCGAGCATCGATGACATGCGGGAGGTCATAGCACGCTATGGTGAAGAACGGTTTGCTTTCCAGATTGCAAAGGCGATTGCAGCTAGCCGCGAGAAACGGCCTGTCACGACCACAGGCGAGCTTGCCGACATCGTGGCTGGTGCAGTCCGCACGCGGGAGAAGGGCCAGCATCCAGCGACCCGCACCTTTCAGGCTCTACGGATTCACCTCAATCAGGAGCTTGAAGAGCTCCCGCGTGCGCTAGCCGCGGCGCTCGACCTGTTGGCGCCCGGTGGCCGGCTGGCGGTGATCAGCTTCCATTCGCTGGAAGACCGCATCGTCAAGCAGTTCATCGCCGCCGCGGCCCGGCCCGGGGCGGAAACCGCCCGCCTGCCGCTGCGCGAGAGCGAGCGGCCGCAGCCGGTGCTGGCCGCCATCGGCCGCATCCTGCCCACCGAGGCAGAGGTCGCCGGCAACCCCCGCGCCCGCTCGGCGGTGCTGCGGGTGGCCGAGCGTACCCATACGGCCTTGCCCGCCGAAGGCGGCAGGGCCTTTGTCAAGACGCCCGAGGCGCCCGCCGGCAAGCGGCGCCCGCCGGCCCGGACGCGCACGCCGCGCGTCCGTTCGTCCGCCTGCGCATAGGAGACCGGCAATGGGTCGCCTGCTCTTCGTCCTGACGGTGGCCCTTGTGGGGTGCGCACTGTCCCTGGTCAGCAGCCAGTACAAGGCGCGCAGCCTGTTCGTCGAACTGGAGCGTGTCCAGGCCGTGGCGCGCGATCTCGATGTCGACTGGCGCCGGCTGCAGCTCGAGCAGACCGACCATGCCAAGCACGCGTTGATCGATAACGTGGCCCGCACGACACTGAAGATGGAGCCGGTCACGCCCGCGCGCACCATCTATCTCGCGCAATCGCGCGATGCGCAGAGCGGTCCGGCCCTGTTGCCCTATGGTCCGCCGGGCGTTCCCCTGCCGGCCAAGCCGAAAGCGGGAGGTGCGCGATGAAGCGCCGCGTCCGTTTCTCGTCCGAGAATCCCGTCCTGAACCTGAAGCTGCCCGCGTGGCGGTCGCGCTTCGTGCTGTTCCTGCTGTTCGCCGGATTCACGGCGCTGGTCGTCCGGGCCTTGTACCTGCAGGGCCTGTCGAACGAGTTCCTGCAGAAGCAGGGCGAGTCGCGCTACGCCCGCACGCTGGTGCTGCCGGCCTCGCGCGGCAAGATCACCGACCGCAACGGGGTCGTGGTGGCATCCAGCGTGCCGGCGCGCGCGGTCTGGGCCATCCCCGAGGACGTCAAGGCGCCCCCGGGCAAGCTGGCCGAGCTGGCCAAGTTGCTGGAGACGCCGGTGCGCGACCTGCAGCGCAAGCTGGCCAACGAAGACAAGACCTTCGTCTACCTGAAGCGGCAGGTGCCGGTGGACGTGGCCGAGAAAGTGGCGGCGCTGGGCCTGGATGGCATCCACCAGCAGCGCGAGACGTTGCGCTACTACCCCGAGGGCGAGGTGCTCGGCCATGTGCTGGGTTTCACCAACGTCGAGGATCGCGGGCAGGAAGGCATCGAGCTGGCCTACAATTCGCAGTTGGCTGGCCGCGCGGGCAGCCGCCGTGTCATCAAGGACCGCCTGGGCAGGGTGGTCGAGGATGTGCAGGCCGTGCGCGCGCCCGCCAATGGTCACGACCTGACCCTGTCCATCGATACCCGGGTGCAGTACCTAGTGTTTTCGCAGTTGCAAGAAGCCGTCGAGCGCCACAAGGCCAAGGGGGGCGCCGCCATCGTGGTGGACACCCGCAGCGGGGAAATCCTCGCCCTGGCGAACATGCCGACCTACAACCCCAATCATCGCGAAACCCTGACCGGGGCCCGTCTGCGCAACCGCGCGCTGACCGACACCTTCGAGCCGGGTTCGACGATCAAGCCGTTCTCGATCGCGCTGGCGCTGGACCTGGGCCGCGTGCAGCCTTCGACCGTGGTCGACACCGGCGGCGGCCGCATGAATTTCTACGGGCGCACCATCTCGGATACCCACGGCTATGGCAAGCTGGACGTGGCCGGGGTGGTCCAGAAGTCGAGCAATATCGGTACGACGCTGATCTCCCAGCGCATCGAAAACAAGGAAATGTGGGAGAAGTACACGGAACTCGGCCTGGGCCAGGCGCCCAAGCTCGATTTCCCCGGCGCGGTGGCGGGACGCCTGCGCCCCTACGAAAAGTGGAGGCCCATCGAGAAGGCGACCATGTCCTACGGCTATGGCCTGTCGGTGTCGCTGGTGCAGATGGCGCAAGCCTATACCGCCTTCGCGCGCGACGGCGACACCGTGCCCCTGACCTTCCTGAAGACCGAGCGCCCGCCCGCCGGCACCCGCATCTATTCCTCGAAGACCGCGCGCACCATGCGCCAGATGCTCGAGGCGGTGGTGGGGCCGGGCGGCACCGCGTCGCAGGCGCAGGTCATGGGCTATCGCGTGGCCGGGAAGACCGGCACCGCGCGCAAGATCATCAACGGCGCCTATGCCACCAAGTATGTCGCCTCGTTCTCCGGCTTCGCGCCGGTGTCGAATCCGCGCATCGTCGTGGCGGTCATGATCGACGAACCCACGGCGGGCAGCATCTACGGCGGCGCGGTGGCCGGGCCGGTGTTCTCCAAGATCACCGGCGGGACGCTGCGCATGTTGGGCGTCGAGCCTGACGCGCCGTTCAAGTCGCTCGTCATTCCCGAGCATCCGCTGGAGGACAGCCTGTGACGATGGCGACGTCTCCCGCCTCCTCGATCCTGGCGTGGCTGCGCAAGCACGCTTCTCCAGGATCGCATTTGCGCCTGGATTCCCGGGCGGTGCAGGTGGGCGACATCTTCCTGGCCTATGTGGGCGCCCGCAGCGACGGCTGCGATTTCATCGGCCAGGCGCTCGAGCGAGGGGCGAGCGCCGTGGTGTTCGAGGACACCGCGGCGGAGCGCACGGCCGCGCTGGCGCGCGACCTGGCCGAGCGGAGCATTCCGGCGCTGCCCGCGGCGGGCCTGAAGGCCGCGCTGGGCGTCGTGGCGTCCGGCTGGTATGGCGACCCCTCGCGCGAAATGAAGGTGATCGCCGTCACCGGGACCAACGGCAAGACGTCGTGCACGCAATGGATCGCGCAGGCACTGACCGACGGCGGCATGCCCTGCGGCGTGATCGGCACGCTGGGCATCCAGATCCCCGGCCCGGATGGCGGGTCGCGCGCGCTGGCAACCGGATTGACCACACCCGATGCCGTCGCCCTGCACCGGGCGCTGGCCGACATGCGCCGGGACGGCGTGGAGGCGGTCGCGATCGAGGCGTCGTCGATCGGCATTGCCGAGGGACGCCTGGACGGGCTGCACGTCGATATCGCCGCTTTTACCAACCTGACCCGCGATCATCTGGACTATCACGCGGACATGGCGGCCTACGAGGCCGAGAAGGCGAGGCTGTTCGCGTGGCAGGGCGTGGCCGCGGCGGTCGTGAACCAGGACGACATGGCCGGCCGGAGGCTGCTTGCCTCGCTCCAGGCCAGCGGCCGGGCCGTGGCGCTGATCGCCTACACGCTGGACCCGGCCGGGGCCGGCGATGCGGCGCCCCGGGTGCTGCGCGCGTCCGATCTGCACGCGACCGGCAGCGGGATGGTTTTCACCCTGAGCTGGCAGGCCCATGCGGTGCAGATCGCCACGCCGCTGCTTGGGGAGCACAACGTTTCGAACCTGCTCGCGATGGCGGGCGTGCTGCTCGAACTCGGATGGAGCGTGCAGCGCGTGTCGTCCGCCCTGTCGTCCGCCCAGGCGGCGGTCGGCCGGCTGCAAGCGGTGGCGGCGCCGGGCCGCGCGCCCGGCGAAGGCGGGCCGCTGGTCGTGGTGGACTACGCCCACACCCCGGACGCCCTGGCGCGCGCCCTCGACGCCCTCGTGCCGGTGGCGCGGGCGCGCAGCGGCCGGCGGATTTGCGTGTTCGGCTGCGGCGGTGATCGCGATCCCGGCAAGCGGCCGCAGATGGCCCAGGTGGCCTGCTCCCACGCCGATCTGGTCGTGGTGACCAGCGATAACCCTCGTAGCGAACCGCCCCAGGCCATCATCGACCAGATCCTCGCGGGCGTGCCCGCGGGCTGCCCCGTGCGGGTCCAGGCCGACCGCGCGCTCGCCATCCGGGAAGCGGTCCTCCAGGCGCGCGCGGACGACGTGATCCTGCTCGCAGGCAAGGGCCACGAGGCCTACCAGGAAATAGACGGCGTTCGTCATCCGTTCTCGGACGTGGAGCGGGCCGTGGCCGTCCTGGCCGCCTATCGCGCCGAGTCCGTTTCCGGCGGATTGATGACGGTGGATGATGCGGCGCAGGCCATGCGCGGCGTCGTCCACGGCGATCCCGGCGCCGATCGCGTGGCCTTCTCCCATGTCGGCAGCGACTCGCGCAACGTGGCCGCCGGTGAATTGTTCTTCGCCCTGAGCGGCGAGCGCTTCGACGGCCATGCCTACGTGCGCGCGGCGCACGAGGCCGGCGCCGTGGCGGCCGTGGTGCAGCGCCCCGTCGAGGATGCCGGGATGCCGCAGGTCGTGGTGGCCGACACCCGGCGCGCGCTGGGCGATCTGGCGGCCGCGTGGCGCGGCCGGTTCGCGATCCCGCTGGTGGGGGTGACCGGCAGCAACGGCAAGACCACCACCAAGGAAATGATCGCCGCCATTTTCGCCGCGCGCCACGGCGCCGACGCCAGGCTGGCCACGCAAGGCAACCTGAACAACGAGATCGGCGTGCCGCTCACGCTGATGCGGCTGCGCGACGCGCATCGCTGCGCCGTCATCGAGCTGGGCATGAATCATCCGGGCGAGATCGCCGAGCTGTCGCGGATCGCCGCGCCCACCGTGGCGCTGGTCAACAACGCCCAGCGCGAGCACCAGGAGTTCATGCACACCGTGGAGGCCGTCGCGCGCGAGAACGGCGCCGTCATCTCGGCCCTGGCGGCCGATGGCGTGGCGGTGTTCCCCGGCGACGATCCCTATACGCCGGTCTGGACCGAACTGGCCGGCACGCGCCGCTGCCTGCGCTTCGGCCTGTCGGGCGAGGTCGAGGTCATGGCCCTGGACGTGCGGCTCGATGCCTTCGAGACCCGTTTCCTGCTGCGGACCCCGAATGGCCAGATCGAGGTCGCGCTGGCCGCGGCCGGCGTGCACAACGTGCGCAATGCCCTGGCCGCCGCCGCCTGCGCGCTGGCGGCGGGCATGGACCTGGACACCATCGCCCGCGGCCTGGCCGGATTCGCGCCGGTCAAGGGCCGCATGCAGCGGCACCGCCTGCCCGGCGGCGCCCTGTTGATCGACGATACCTACAACGCCAATCCCGATTCGGTGCGCGCCGCGATCGACGTACTGGCCACGCTGCCGCGGCCGCGGGCGCTGGTGCTGGGGGACATGGGCGAAGTCGGCGACCAGGGGCCGGCCATGCATGCCGAGGTCGGCGCCTATGCCAGGGAGCGCGGGGTCGACGCGCTGTTCGCGCTGGGCGAGGCGACACGCGACTCCGTCCGGGCGTTCGGCGCCGGCGGGGCGCATGCCGGTACGGTCGAGCTGGTGGCGTCCGCCGTGATGGCGATCCGCCCCGCGTCGGTCTTGGTGAAGGGCTCGCGCTTCATGCGTATGGAGCGGGTGGTGCAGGCGTTGCAGGCCGGGCCCCCGTCGGATCATTCTTCTATTGGTAATAAGCATGCTGCTTGAACTGGCCCAGTGGCTGTCCGAGGACTACCGGGCTTTCTCGGTGTTCAGCTACATCACGCTGCGCGCGGTGCTCGCGTGCGCGACGTCTCTGCTGATCGGCCTGATGGCGGGTCCCTGGGTGATACGCAAGCTCACCGCGCTCAAGATCGGCCAGGCCGTCCGTACCTATGGTCCGGAAACCCATCTGATCAAGAGCGGCACGCCCACCATGGGCGGCGCGCTGATCCTGATTTCCATCGGCGTGTCGACGCTGCTGTGGGCCGACTGGAGCAACCGTTTCGTCTGGGTCGTGCTGCTGGTCACCTTCGGCTTTGGCTGGATAGGCTGGTCGGACGACTACCGCAAGGTCGTGCGCCGGGATCCGGAAGGCATGCCCGCGCGCGAGAAATTCTTCTGGCAGACGCTGATCGGGCTGGTCGCCTCGGTCTACCTGGCCTTCGCCATTTCGGCGCCGGACGCCGGTGGCACCTGGTCGCTGTTCGTCGACTGGATCTCGGGCGGCTTCGGCTACCACCTGCCGGCGCGCGCCGACCTGATCGTGCCCTTCTTCAAGAGCGTGAGCTACCCGCTGGGCGTGATCGGTTTCATCGCCCTGACGTGGGCGGTGATCGTGGGCAGCAGCAACGCGGTCAACCTGACCGACGGGCTGGACGGGCTGGCCATCATGCCCACGGTGCTGGTGGGCACGGCGCTGGGGGTCTTCGCCTACGTCGTGGGCCGCGTCGACTATTCCAAGTACCTGTTGTTCCCCTACATCCCGGGCGCCTCGGAGCTGATGGTGATCTGCGCGGCGCTGGGCGGCGCGGGCCTGGCCTTCCTGTGGTTCAACGCCTATCCGGCCCAGGTCTTCATGGGCGACGTCGGCGCGCTGGCGCTGGGGGGCGCGCTGGGCACCATGGCGGTGATCGTGCGGCAGGAGATCGTGCTGTTCATCATGGGCGGCGTGTTCGTGGTCGAGACGTTGTCGGTCATCCTGCAGGTGAGCTGGTTCAAGTACACCAAGAAACGCTACGGCCAGGGCCGGCGGATATTCAAGATGGCGCCGCTGCACCATCACTTCGAGGTCAGCGGCTGGAAGGAAACCCAGGTCGTCGTCCGGTTCTGGATCATCACCATGATGCTGGTGCTGATCGGACTGGCGACGTTGAAGTTGCGTTGAACCGTGCAGGACGAATCGCTGAACATGCAAACCCCCGTTGAAACCGCAGCGCAAGCGCCGTTCACCCTGGTCCTGGGCCTGGGCGAGTCGGGCGCGGCCGCCGTGCGCTGGTGCGCGCGGGCGGGCGGGGGCCTGCGCGTGGCCGACTCGCGCGCCGAGCCGGCGGGCCTGCAGGCCCTGCGGGAAGCGGCGCCGCACGCCGAATTCCGGCTGGGCGCGGAGGCCATGCGGGACAGCGGCGGCGCGCGTGTCTTCGATCCCGCCCTGCTCGAGGGCGTCGAGCGCGTCGTCATCAGTCCGGGCCTGCCGCCGCACGCGGCGCCCGCGGGCGAGCTGGTCGGCGCCGCGCGCGAGCGCGGGATTCCGGTCATCGGCGAGATCGAGCTGTTCGCGCTGGCCCTGGCCGGGCTGGCCGCCACCCGGTCGTACGCGCCGCGCGTGCTGGCGGTGACCGGCACCAACGGCAAGACGACCGTGTGCGCGCTGACGGGACACCTGGTCGAGGCCGCCGGCCGTTCGGTGGCCGTGGCGGGCAACATCAGCCCGGCCGCGCTGACCGCGCTGATCGCCGCGCTGGACGAGGACCGCCTGCCGGACGTCTGGGTGCTGGAGCTGTCCAGCTTCCAGCTGGAAACCACGCACAGCCTGCGGCCCGACGCGGGCGCGGTGCTGAACCTGAGCCAGGACCACCTGGACTGGCACGGCGACATGCGCGCGTATGGCGCCGCCAAGGCCCGGCTGCTGGCGTCGTCGTCGGTGGCCGTCGTCAATCGCGACGATGCCCAGGTGGCGGCCATGGTCGAGCGGCTGGACGGCGAGCACGTGCGCAGCTTCGGACGCGAGGCGCCGGTGGCCACGGGCGACCTGGGGCTGGACCACAGCCACGGCGTGGCCTGGCTGGCCGAGGCGGCGGCCGAGGATTTCGACGCGCCGCCGCCCAAGCGCAAGAAGGGCGAGGTCGTGACCCGTCCCGACGGGCGGGTGAATCGCCTGATGCCGGTCGATGCGCTGCTGATCCGGGGCCTGCACAACGCCCTGAACGTCCAGGCGGCGCTGCTGCTGGCGCGCAGCCTGGGGCTGCCCTGGGCGCCGCTGCTGCGCGCCGTGCGCGAGTACCGGGGCGAGCCGCATCGGGTGGAGTTCGTGCGCGGCATCGCCGGCGTGGACTTCATCGACGACAGCAAGGGCACCAACGTGGGCGCGACCGTCGCCGCGCTGGAGGGCCTGGGACAGCGCAGCGTGCTGATCGCCGGCGGCGTGGGCAAGGGGCAGGATTTCTCGCCGTTGGCCCGTGCCGTGGCCTTGCATGCGCGCGCCGTGGTCCTGATCGGCCGCGACGGGCCGCTGATCGCCGACGCGCTGAAGGACACCGGCGTGCCGCTGGCCGCCGGACAGGACCTGGACGCCGCCGTGCGCGCGGCCCTGGACCTGGCGCAGCCGGGCGATGCCGTGCTGCTGTCGCCGGCCTGCGCCAGCTTCGACATGTTCCGCGACTACAAGCACCGCGCCGACCAGTTCGTCGATGCCGTGCAGACGCTCGCGGCCGACCGGGGGGAGGTGTGACCCGATGAGCCTGTTCGCCGAACTGACCGGTAGCGTCAACGCCGTACGGCCCAGCCGCACGCGGATGCTGAACTACGATGCGGCGCTCGTCACTTCGGCCCTGTCGCTGCTGCTGATCGGGCTGGTCATGGTGTACTCCGCGTCGGTCACGTTGTCCGACTCGCCCAAGTTCGCCAACTACGGCAACTATTATTTCCTGGTCCGCCATGCGCTGTACCTGACGCTGGGGGTGGTGGTGGCCGCGGCCACGTTCACGATCCGCATGGACGTGTGGCAGAAATTCTCGATGCCCGTGTTCGGCGTGGCGCTGTTCCTGCTGGTGGCCGTGCTGATTCCCGGCATAGGCAAGGAAGTGAACGGCTCGCACCGCTGGCTGCCGCTGGGCTTCGTCAACTTCCAGCCCTCGGAGCTGATGAAGCTGGCCGTGCTGATCTACGCCGCCGACTACACCGTGCGCAAGCAGGCCTACATGCAGAATTTCGTGCGCGGCTTCCTGCCCATGGCCTGCGCGATGGCCGCCACCGGCCTGCTGTTGCTGCTCGAACCCGACCTGGGCGCCTTCGTGGTCATCGTCGCCATCTCGATGGGCATCCTGTTCCTGGGCGGCATCAACGGCAAGCTGTTCGGCGGCCTGACCGCGGTGCTGGTGTCGACCTTCCTGCTGCTGATCTGGGCCGCGCCCTGGCGGCGCGAGCGCCTGTTCGCCTACCTGGATCCCTGGACCGAGGTCAATGCGCTCGGCAAGGCCTACCAGTTGTCGCATTCGCTCATCGCCTTCGGCCGCGGCGAATGGTTCGGCGTGGGGCTGGGCGCCAGCGTGGAAAAGCTGCACTACCTGCCGGAGGCGCACACCGATTTCCTGTTGGCCGTGATCGGCGAGGAACTGGGCTTCGTGGGCGTGCTGGTGGTGATCACGCTGTTCTTCGTGATCGTGCGCCGGGGCTTCGAGATCGGCCGCCAGGCCATCGCCATGGACCGGGTGTTCAGCGGGCTCGTGGCCAAGGGCGTGGTGCTGTGGATAGGCGTGCAGGCGCTGATCAACATGGGCGTGAACCTGGGCCTCCTGCCGACCAAGGGCCTGACGCTGCCTTTCATGAGCTTCGGCGGCTCGGGCATCATCGCCAACATGGCGGCGCTGGCCGTGTTGATGCGGGTGGACTACGAGAACCGCATCCTGATGCGTGGAGGGCGGCTATGAACGCGCCGCGCACGCTGATGGTGATGGCCGGCGGCACCGGCGGGCACATCATGCCTGGGCTGGCCGTCGCCGGCGCGCTGCGCGCGCGCGGCTGGAACGTGGTCTGGATGGGCAATCCGGACTCCATGGAGGGCCGGCTCGTCCCGCCCCACGGCATCCCGATGGCACCCGTGCGCTTCTCCGGCGTGCGCGGCAAGGGCCCGGCCACGCTGCTCAAACTGCCGTTCACGCTGGTCCGGGCCGCGTCCCAGGCGCTGTCGGCGCTGCGCCGCCACCGTCCCGACGTGGTGCTCGGCATGGGCGGCTACGTCGCGCTGCCCGGCGGACTGATGGCGCGCCTGCGCGGTACGCCGCTGGTGGTGCACGAACAGAATTCCGTGGCCGGCATGACCAATCGCGTGCTGGCGCGCTGGGCGAGCAGGGTGTTGACCGCGTTCCCCGGTGCCTTGCCCGGGGAACTGACGGGCAACCCCGTCCGGCCCGAGGTGGCGGCCGTGGCGCCGCCCGCCGAGCGTTTCGCCGGCCACGCCGGTCCGCTGCGCCTCCTGGTGGTGGGCGGCAGCCTGGGCGCGCAGGCGCTCAACAGCACCGTTCCGGCGGCCCTGGCGATGCTGGGGCCGGACACGCGCCCGAAGGTGTTGCACCAGGCGGGCGAAAAACACATCGAGGAACTGCGCGCGGCGTATGCCCGGGCGGGAGTGGACGCCGACTGCCGCGCGTTCATCGCCGACATGGCGTCCGCCTATGCCGACGCCGACCTGGTCATCTGCCGTTCCGGCGCGATGACGGTGGCCGAGGTCAGCGCGGCGGGCGTGGCGGCCCTGTTCGTGCCGTTCCCCCACGCGGTGGACGATCACCAGACCACCAATGCCAAGTATCTGAGCGATGCGCAGGCCGGATGGCTGCAGCCGCAATCGGCCCTGACGGCCGAGTGGCTGGCCGACTGGCTGCGGCAACGCACCCGGGCCGAACTGGCCGAAACCGCGACCCGCGCGCGAGCGCTGGCGCATCCGCTCGCCACCGAGCGGATCGCCGACATTTGCGAGGCGGCGGCGCGACGCTGACACATCATGAGACATCGAATCCGACACATCCATTTCGTTGGCATAGGCGGCTCCGGCATGAGCGGGATCGCCGAGGTGCTGTTGAACCTCGGCTACCGCATCAGTGGCTCCGACCTGGCCGACAGCGCCACCACCCGCCGGCTGGCGGAGCTGGGCGCGCACATCACCCAGGGCCATAGCGCCGACAACGTCGAAGGCGTGGACGCCATCGTCACGTCAACCGCGGTGGCGGGAAACAACCCGGAAGTGATCGCCGCGCGCAACAAGCGCATCCCGGTCGTGCCGCGCGCCGTCATGCTGGCCGAGCTGATGCGCCTGAAGCGCGGCATCGCGGTGGCGGGCACGCACGGCAAGACCACCACGACCAGCCTGATCGCCAGCGTGCTGGCGGCGGGCGGCCTGGATCCGACCTTCGTCATCGGCGGCCGCCTGAATTCGGCGGGCGCCAATGCCAAGCTGGGGCAGGGCGAGTTCATCGTGGTGGAGGCCGACGAGTCGGATGCTTCGTTCCTGAACCTGCTGCCCGTCATGTCGGTGATCACCAATATCGACGCCGACCACATGGATACCTACGGCCACGATTTCGCGCGGCTCAAGAGCGCATTCGTCGAGTTCACGCAGCGGATGCCGTTCTACGGCACCGCGGTGTTGTGCATCGACGACGCCAACGTGCGCGAGATCCTGCCCTTCGTGTCGCGGCCGGTGACCACCTATGGATTCGCCGCCGATGCCCAGGTGCGGGCGACCGACGTCCAGGCGGACGGTCCCCGTATGTGCTTTACCGTCAGGCGGCGGGACCGCCAGGTCGAACTGCCCCCGCTCGACATCACCTTGAACCTGCCCGGCGAGCACAACGTGCGCAACGCGCTGGCGACCATCGCGGTGGCGACCGAGCTGGGTGTGTCGGACGATGCCATACGCGAGGCCCTGGCGGCGTTCAAGGGGGTCAACCGCCGTTTCACGCAGGCGGGCGTGTTCCCGGTGAAGGCCGAGCACGGCGGCGGCAGTTTCACGCTGATCGACGACTACGGCCACCACCCCGTGGAAATGGCCGCCACGCTGGCGGCGGCGCGCGGCGCCTATCCGCGCCAGCGCATCGTGCTGGCGTTCCAGCCCCATCGTTACACACGCACACGGGATTGCTTCGAGGATTTCGTCAAAGTGCTGGGTACCGCCGATGCCCTGCTGCTGGCCGAGGTCTATGCCGCCGGCGAACCGCCCATCGTGGCGGCGGATGGCCGCTCGCTGGCGCGCGCCGTGCGCGTGGCCGGCAAGGTCGAGCCGGTGTTCGTCGAGGACATCGCCGACATGCCGCAGGCCATCGCGGATTTTGCGCGCGACGGCGATGTCGTCATCGCAATGGGCGCCGGCTCCATCGGAAGCATGCCGGCAAGGATGGGAGCGCTGTTCGCTCCGGCATCGGATCACGTAGGGACACAGCAATGAGTGCGCAATTCGGCAAGGTCGGGGTGTTGTACGGCGGCAAGTCCGCCGAGCGCGACGTGTCCATCATGTCGGGCACCGGCGTGCACCGGGCCCTGCGCAGCGCCGGCGTCGAGGCGCACCTGTTCGACACCGGCGTGCGTTCGCTGGCCGAGCTGGCCGAGGAGCGCTTTGACCGCGTGTTCATCGCCCTGCATGGCCGCTATGGCGAGGACGGCACGATCCAGGGCGCGCTGGAACTGCTGCGCGTGCCTTATACCGGCAGCGGGCCGCTGGCCTCCGCGCTGGCCATGGACAAGACCATGACCAAGCGCATCTGGGTCGACGAGGGCCTGCCCACGCCGCGCTTCGAGAGCCTGGACCGCCATTCCGACCTGGCCAGGGTGGCCGCTCGCCTGGGCCTGCCGCTGATCGTCAAGCCGCCCCACGAAGGGTCCACCATAGGCGTGACCAAGGTCGACGATCCCGCCGGCATGCGCGTGGCCTACGATCTGGCGGCCGAGTACGACGAGCATGTGCTGGCCGAGTCTTTCATCCAGGGCCGCGAACTGACCGTGGCGATCCTGGGCACCGGCGCCGCCGCGCGGGCACTGCCGGTGGTCGAGATCGTGGCGCCCGACGGCAACTACGACTACGAGCACAAGTATTTCACCGACGACACCCGCTATCTGTGTCCGGCGCAACTGCCGCCCGCGGTCACGCAGCGTGTCCAGGACATCAGCGAGGCCGCGTATCGCGTCCTGGGCTGTGAAGGGTGGGGCCGGGTGGACGTCATGTTGGACGCCGACAACCAACCCTACTTGCTGGAGGTCAATACTTCGCCCGGCATGACCGGCCATTCCCTGGTGCCCATGGCGGCCGCCGCCGACGGCATGAGCTACGAAACCCTGTGTGTGGAAATCCTGAAGGATGCCCGCTGCAAGGTCTCGAGCCGGTCTTCGTAAGAGATTGAATCGGACGCTCTGTGTGGAACGACTCCCGTACCCTGAACCTTATCGCCAACACCTTGTACCTCGCCGCGGCGCTGGTACTGACGGCGTGCGCGCTGCTGTGGCTGGCGCAGCGACCGGTGTTCGCGCTGCAGACGATATGGATCGAAGCCGAGGACGGCTCGCTCCAGCACGTGACGCCGGCCAGCGTGCATCCGGCCATCTCCGGCCGGCTGGCGGGCAATTTCTTCACCGCCAACCTGGAGCAGATGCGGCAGGTGTTCGAGACGGTGCCCTGGGTGCGGCAGGCGTCGCTGCGCAGGCAATGGCCCAATTCACTGGTCGTGACCATACAGGAACACCAGCCGCTGGGGCTGTGGAACGAGAACCGCTTGCTCAATACCTACGGCGAATCGTTCACCGCCAATCTGGGCGAGGCCGAGGACGATCATCAACTGCCGATCTTCGGCGGCCCCGAAGGGTCGGAGAAGCTGGTGGCCCAGCGCTACGCCGAACTGATGCGCTGGTTCGCGCCGGTCAGGCTCGATCCGCTGCGGGTGGTGCTGACGCCCCGCTATGCCTGGCAGGTGGAGCTGTCCAACGGCGCGATCATCGACCTGGGGCGCGAGCCGACCACCTCGCCCGGCACGGATACCGCCTCGCTGGAATCCCGCGTGCAGCGTTTCGTGCAGGCGATTCCGGTGATCGAATCGCGCATCGGCAAGCTGGAGCATGCGGACCTGCGCTATCCGAACGGCTTCGCGGTCACCACCGCCCGGCCGCCGGCCAGCGCCAAACCGAATCCAAGGAAACCTGCATCAACCATGCAACCTAACCAGAAAAGACCATGACTCGTGAAACCAAGGATCTGATCGTTGCCCTCGACATCGGCACCAGCAAGGTGGTGGCGGTCGTGGCCGAGATGCTGCCTGAAGGGCGCTTCGAAGTGCTCGGTCTCGGGCAGCATGAGTCGCGCGGCATGCGCAAGGGCGTGGTCGTCAACATCGAGACCACGGTCAACTCCATCCAGCGCGCGCTGGAGGAGGCCGAGCTCATGGCCGACTGCAAGATCCGGGACGTATTCACGGGTATCGCCGGCAGCCACATCCGCAGCTTCAATTCCAGCGGCATGGTGGCGATCAAGGACAAGGAAGTCACCGCCACCGACGTGGCGCGCGTCATCGAGACCGCCAAGGCCATCAACATCCCGACCGACCAGCAGGTGCTGCACGTGCTGACGCAGGAGTTCATCGTCGACGGCCAGGAGGACATCCGCGAGCCCATCGGCATGAGCGGGATCCGCCTGGAAGTGCGGGTGCACATCGTGACCGGCGCGGTCAGCGCGGCCCAGAACATCGTCAAGTGCGTGCGCCGCTGCGGCCTGGAAGTACAGGACCTGATCCTGCAGCCGCTCGCCTCGAGCCTGGCCTGCCTGACGCCGGATGAAAAGGAGTTGGGCGTGGCCCTGGTGGACATCGGCGGCGGCACGACCGATATCGCCATCTTCACCGGCGGCGCGATCCGCCACACCGCGGTCATCCCCATCGCCGGCGACCAGATCACCGGCGACGTCGCCGCGGCACTGCGCACGCCCACGCCCGATGCCGAGGAAATCAAGCTGCGCTACGGCGTGGCCAAGCAGGTCCTGGCCAGCCCCGACGAGCGCATCGAAGTGCCCGGCCTGGGCGACCGCGGGCCGCGCCAACTGTCGCGCCAGGCGCTGGGCGCCGTGATCGAGCCGCGCGTCGAGGAGTTGTTCACTTTCGTGCAGCAGGTGATCCGCGAGTCGGGCTATGACGAGCTGCTGTCGTCGGGCATCGTGCTGACCGGCGGCACCTCGCAGATGCCTGGCGTGGTGGAGCTGGCCGAGGACATTTTCCTGAAGCCCGTGCGCCTGGGCGTGCCCGAGTACACCGGCAGCCTGGCGGACGTGGTCCGCAGCCCGCGCTTCTCGACCGTGATGGGCCTTTTGGCCGAGGCCCGGCTGCAGCGCGTGCGCGGCCGCAAGGTGGCGCAGCAGACCGGAAATGTCACACAGGTTTTCTCTCGTATGAAAGAGTGGTTCCTGGGGAATTTTTGAAGCGATCCCCCGTCGCATACGTTGCCCGAATCGTGCAGTCCTTCGCAGTCCGATGAAGCAGTGCCCGTTCTTTGAGCCTATGCAGTTGCAGGTCAGTACCGGTCGACGCAAGCCGGCCGGAGCAGTTCCAGTCCAGAGTATCCAGTAGTCCGTTCAATCCTGTTTTTTTATATGAGTCGAGGAGGTGCGTGACCGGGGAAGGTGAAACGTGAAGCGCGATCCCAAGGCGGGGTCAGTCAGATGGTCGATTCCGGCCCGATCACATTTCACATTTCACATTTCCCAGCCGCCACTTATCCGCCAGAACCCCCGGAGGTCATTATGAAATTCGAAATGCTAGACACCGATACCCGTGGCACGGTCATCAAGGTGGTGGGTGTGGGCGGCGCCGGCGGCAACGCCGTTGCTCACATGATCCGTCGCGGCGTGCAGGGCGTGGACTTCATCTGCGCCAACACCGACATGCAGGCGCTGTCGCATACCAATGCGCCGGTGCAGATCCGCCTGGGCCGCAGCGGCCTGGGCGCCGGCGCCAAGCCCGAACAGGGCCGCGCCGCCGCCGAGACCGCCCGCGAAGAGATCCGCGACGCGCTGCAGGGCGCCAACATGGTGTTCATCACCGCCGGCATGGGCGGCGGCACCGGTACCGGTGCCGGTCCCGTCGTGGCCGAAGTCGCCAAGGAGCTCGGCATCCTGACCGTGGCCGTGGTGACCAAGCCCTTCAACTTCGAAGGGAGCAAGCGCATGCGCATGGCCGAGGAAGGCATCGACGCCCTGACGCAGCACGTGCATTCGCTGATCGTCGTGTTGAACGAGAACCTGTACGAACTGCTGGGCGACGACGCCACGCAGGAAGACTGCTTCAAGTCCGCCGACGACATCCTGCACAATGCTTGCGCCGGCA
The DNA here is from genome assembly GCF_058793475.1 of Pigmentiphaga sp. MLSB6-MA01. Classification (NCBI taxonomy): domain Bacteria; kingdom Pseudomonadati; phylum Pseudomonadota; class Betaproteobacteria; order Burkholderiales; family Alcaligenaceae; genus Pigmentiphaga; species Pigmentiphaga sp. MLSB6-MA01. The sequence goes on from NZ_JBXAFV010000014.1 coordinate 30,296, forward strand.
TCGCCGAGATCATCAACGTGGACGGCAACGTCAACGTCGACTTCGAAGACGTCAAGACCATCATGAGCGAGCAGGGCAAGGCCATGATGGGCACCGGCATCGCGAGCGGCGTGGACCGCGCCCGCGTGGCGTCCGAGCACGCCATCGCGTGCCCGCTGCTGGAAGGCATCGACCTGAACGGCGCCCGCGGCGTACTGGTCAACATCACCGCCAGCCGTTCGCTGAAGATGCGCGAGACCCGCGAGATCATGGACACCATCCGCAGCTACGCCGCGGAAGACGCCACCGTGATCTTCGGCGTGTCGTACGACGATGCGATGGGCGAAGACCTGCGCGTCACCGTCGTGGCAACCGGCCTGGGCCGCTCCAAGGCCAAGCCGCAACTGGTGCAGAACACCATGCAGCAACTGCGCACGGGCACGGACAACGTCCCGGCCTACAACGCGCAGGCGGGTGGCACCAACTACCACGACTACGACACGCCCACGGTCTTCCGCAACCCGCGGGATGCGTCGATGCGCGTGCAGGCGCTGGAAAGCTCGGGCATGGAACACCTGGACATCCCCGCATTCCTCCGCAAGCAGGCGGACTGATACAACTCCCCCCTACGCGCTGACGCGCGCCCCGAATAGGGGGGCCCCCAGCCGCTACGCGGCAGCCCCCCTAGGGGGCGGGGACCCGCCTTGGGGCGGCCCGGCACCGGGTTCCCCCAAGGGGCGATGCGAGTGGACCGGCAAAGCCGGATCCACCGCATCCTGGGTCTAGTTCCTGTATCGTGAGGCCCTGGCGCTGTTGCTTCGCAGGCTGCCTGCGTTAGCACCGGCGGTACAACCCAACCAGTCCCGACTAGACCCAGGAAACCGCGGATCTGGCTTTGCCAGTCCGCTGGTTTCGCCCCCTGGGGGGCGCGCGTCAGCGCGTAGGGGGGACATTTTTTTTAGGAGTCTTCCATGACTATTAAAGTTGGCGATCGCGTCCCTGACGGCACCCTGACCGAGTTCATCGCCGTGGAGACCGAGGGCTGCTCGCTCGGCCCCAACGCGTTCCAGGTCGCTGACCTGGTCAAGGGCAAGAAGATTGCCGTGTTCGCCGTGCCGGGCGCGTTCACGCCCACCTGCTCGGCCAAGCACGTGCCCAGCTACCTGCAGAACCATGATGCCCTGAAGGCCAAGGGCGTGGACGAGATCTGGTGCGTGGCCACCAACGACGCGTTCGTGATGGGGGCCTGGGCCAAGGACCAGGGCAGCCAGGGCAAAGTCCGCATGCTGGCCGACGGCTCCGCCAAGTGGACCAAGGCGCTGGGCCTGGAATTCGATTTGACCGAGCGCGGCATGGGCGTGCGTTCGCAGCGCTATTCCATGCTGCTGGACGACGGCGCCATCAAGGTGCTGAACGTCGAGGCTCCCGGCAAGTACGAAATCAGCGACGCGGAAACCCTGCTCAAGCAGCTGTAATTCCGTTTCCGGCACGGCCGCGGCAGTATGCGCGGCCGTATCGGAACCTGTGGCGGTCCGTCCGCTCTAACACGGAAACGTTACAATATAGTATTAACCCGGATTCCTCGCCGCCATGCTTTGCCAGCGCACAATAAAAAGCGTCACTCGAACCACCGGAGTCGGTCTGCATTCCGGGCGGCGCGTCGAGATCACGCTGCGCCCGGCGGCGCCCAATACCGGCATCGTCTTCCACCGCATCGACCTGCCCGAGACCGTCGACCTGCCCGCTTCCGCGATGGCCGTCGGCGACACGCGCATGGCGTCGGTGCTGCAGAAGGGCGACGTGCGGGTCTCCACCGTCGAACATCTGATGTCCGCCTGCGCGGGCCTGGGCATCGACAACCTGCACGTGGACCTGACGGCCGAGGAAGTGCCCATCATGGATGGCAGCGCGGGCACTTTCGTGTTCCTGCTGCAATCGGCGGGCATCGAGGAACAGGGTGCCGCCAAGGAATTCATCCGGGTGCTGGAGCCGGTCGAAGTGCGCGAAGGCGAAGGCGCCTCCGCCAAATGGGCCCGGCTCGAGCCCTATGATGGCTTCTCGCTGGCCTTCTCCATCGATTTCCACCATCCGGCCATCGACGCCACGTCGAATTTCGCCGAGATCGACTTCGCCAAGCATTCCTACATCAAGGAAATCGCCCGCGCCCGCACCTTCGGTTTCATGCAGGACGTGGAAAACCTCCGCGCCGCTGGCCTGGCGCGCGGGGGCAGCCTGGACAACGCGATCGTGATGGACGAGTTCCGCGTCCTGAACAGCGACGGGCTCCGCTACGACGACGAGTTCGTCAAGCACAAGATCCTGGACGCCATCGGCGACCTGTACCTGGTGGGCAGACCCCTGATCGCCCGCTACGTGGCCCACAAGTCGGGCCACGGCATGAACAACCAGCTCGTGCGCGCCCTGCTCGAGCGCCGCGCCGCCTGGGAACTGGCCACCTTCGAATCCAAGTCGGTCGCCCCGCAAGCCTTCCGCGAGGACTGGGTGACTGTGTGACCCCCCCTACGCCCTAACGGGCGCCCCCCAGGGGGCGAAACCGGCGGACTGGCAAAGCCAGATCCGCGGTTTCCTGGGTCTGGTACCCGTTTCTTGACACGCCACACCGTTGCTACCGCTGGCAGCCAGCGAAGCCTCCTGCCACAACCCAAGATGACCGTACTAGACCCAGGATGCGGTGGATCCGGCTTGGCCGGTCCACCCGCATCGCCCCCTGGGGGGCGCGCGTTAGCGCGTAGGGGGGGGTAACCTCTTTTTTAGTTCGGCCAGGGCCCGGGTGCCCAGCTCGGTGGCCTGGCGGGTCGGGGCGCGAGGGGCGGGGCGGGACAATTCGGTCTCTTCCAGGCGGGTAAGCGTTGCTTGAACGCGGACGGCGATTCCGTTAACCTGCCACCCTTGCTTTTCCAAGGCGGCCACCAGCCGAGGGGCCAACTGGCGCAGTTTGGCCGAGTGGGCCGCGGCCGGTACGCCCAGCGTCAAGTGGCCATCCTCGAAGCGCAGCACGTGGCAGGATGTGCCAAATGGCGCGGGCAGGGCAGCGCAGACCTGGCGTTCCAGGTCCAGCAGGCGGCGGGCGGTGCCCAGCAAGCTGGCGCCCTTGCCGTCACGCCCCAGGCACGCCAAGGTGGCGGTGTACTGCGCGGGATCGGCATGGGTCTGCGGCTTGCGCCGTTTCCGGACGGTCGCGGCTGGCCGGGTACGAAAAGTTTCGATCACGAACTCCCTGGGATCTCGGGGGCATTCAAGAGGATACGGGGCGCCGAGCAAGGCGCGTCTTTCACGCCAGGAGTCACGTTCCGTGCAGATCATCATAGTGCATCCACGCCTGTCCGAGGCGAGGACGCTGACCATCACTCCCCGTTTCGCGGCGGGGATGATCGCCGCAATCGGTGCCGCCTTGATCCTGGGCGCCGTACTGTTGAATTTCGCCGCTTCCGGCATCGCCTGGCCCTGGGGCGGCTCCGGCCAGTCCGAGCGTAGCCGCGAGGAAGCCCGCCAGGAGGCGGTGCTGCGCGAGAACATCACCCTGCTTGCCAAGCGCGTCGGCGAAATGCAGGCAAAGCTGATGCAACTCGACGCGCTGGGCGAGCGCGTCGCCGGCCTGGCGGGCGTGTCGCCGGCCTTCTCCGCCAAGGGGGTGCCGGGCCGCGGCGGACTGCTGGTGTCGCCGCAGCCCATGTCGCCCCAGGACGTCAGCTCCGAACTCGATCATCTCGAAGCCCAACTGGCCGAACGCTCCGATTACCTCAGCGTCCTGGACGCGCAGTTGACGACCCTGTCGGTGCGCAAGGCCATGACGCCCACCGTCATGCCCGTCACCCAGGGATACAACGGCTCCTCGTTCGGTTGGCGGGTCGATCCCTTCACCGGCACGCGTTCCTTGCACGAGGGGGTGGATTTCTCCGCGCCGTCGGGTACCCCCATCGTGGCCGCGGCGGGCGGCGTCGTGCAGGTGGCAGAGTTCCATGCCGGCTACGGCTACATGGTAGACATCGACCATGGCAACGATCTCGTCACCCGCTATGCCCACGCCTCGCGGCTTCTGGTCAAGGCGGGCGACCTGGTCAAGCGCGGCCAGCGCATCGCGGTCGTCGGCAGCACCGGCCGCTCCACCGGTTCACACCTGCATTTCGAGGTGCGGCTGGGCGGCGTGGCGGTCAACCCCAACAACTTCCTGACCCACGGCCCCGGCAAGCAGCCGGTCGAACCGTTCTCCAAAGTGGTCACCCTCCCGGCTCCCGGACCGCTGGACTAGAAGGGGAGAGGTCTCCCCCCTACACGCTACGCGCGCCCCCGAGGGGGCGGCACCAGCGGACCGGCAAAGCCGGATCCGCGGTGCCCTGGATCAAAGCAAGCAAGCGGTGCCCCGCACCCAGACACCCCTACGCAGGCCCAGGATGCGGTGGATCCGGCTCCGCCGGTCCACCCGCATCGCCCCCTGGGGGGCGCCCGAAGGGCGTAGGGGGGGGCCCAAACTCGGCGGAGACCTCCCGCAGGCAGCGCATCAGGCGTTCGCTGGCGGGAGACAGGGCGCGCTGCTTGCTCCAGGTCAGGCCGATGGGGCGCAGCAGGCCGGGGAGTTCCAGGGGCAGGATGGCCAGCATGCCGAGGTCGCTGTAGTGGCGGGCCGCCACGCGGGACAGGAGGCCGACGGCCCGGGTGGACTGGAGGTAGGTGGCGATGACGGGGACCGACAGGGTTTCGATGTAGTCGCTGGGCATGGCGATGTCGTGTTCCTGGAACACGGCTTCCAGCGGCTCCCTGGGCAGGGATGCCACCGGCGGCAGGATCCAGGGGTAGGGCGCCAGGTCACGCCAGTGCAGTGACGAAGCACCGGCCAGCGGGTGCTGGCGTCCCACCACGACCATGCTGGATCCTTCGAACAGGGGGGCTTCCTCGAAGTCGGCCGAAGGCCAGCTGGACAGGCGGCCGACCAACACGTCCAGGTGCCCTCGCCGCAGCTGCGGCAGCAGCGTATCCATCGAGCCCTCCTGTACATGCACGGTGGTCGTGGGCGACACGCGCTTGAGGGCGGCCAGCGCGTGGGGCACCAGCGCCGAGGTCATGGCGGGCATGGCGCCCAGCGCGGCCCGTCCGGATGCCCCGGACAGCAGCGCGCGCAGTTCGTCGCGGGTCTGGGCCAGGGTGTTGAGCATCACGCGGGCTTGCCGGATCAGGCATTCGCCGTACACGTTGGGCTGCACGCCGCGGGCGGTCCGATCGAACAGCTTGAAACCCAGGCCCTTTTCCAGCTCGGACAGCGCCAGCGACACCGCCGGCTGGGTGATGTTGAGGCTGGCCGCGACTTTGCCCAGGTTGCGCAGTTCGTCCAGCGCCACCAGCAATTGCAGGTGGCGCGGCTTGAGGTTGGCGCGGATGTACCAGTCGAGTCTCGCCATGGTGGATTTTTCCGAATATTTCATAAGTGTTTGCTTATGATATACGCGGTATTTTTAAGTGGTTTGCTTATGTTGATGCGGGCATGATGGGCGCCTTCGATCAGGAGTCCACGTGTCTCACCCCAAGCCGACATCGATCATCGATCTTCATACCCACGTCATCGCCGCGGACCAGCAGGCCTATCCGCTGGCGCCGCTGTCCGGCCGGCAGTCGGATTGGTCGCGCGAGCGGCCGGTCACGCGCGAAGCCATGCTGTCCGCCATGGACGAAGCCGGCATCGCACAGGTCGCGCTGGTTCAGGCTTCCACGTGCTACGGCCATGACAGCAACTACGTCGCGGATTCCGTTGCCGCGCGGCCGGACCGTTTCATCGGCGTCTATTCGATCGGCCTGGCCGAGTCCGACGCGGCCGAGCGCATCGCGTACTGGCACGGCCGCGGGCTGCATGGCATGCGGGTGTTCATCGCCGGCCATACCGCCGCCGACCATGCCGCGAGGCTGGACGACCCCCAAGGGTTTCCCGCCTGGGAGCGGGCGCAGGAGCTGGACATTCCGGTATGCGTGCAACTGCGGGCCGATGGCCTGCCGCAGCTCGACAACATCCTGCGGCGCTTCCCGCGCGTGCGGGTGCTGCTGGACCACTTCGCGCGGCCCCGGCTGGACGACGGCCCGCCTTATGCGGCGGCGGCCAGCCTGTTCGCGCTGGCGGACCATCCCAATCTGTTCTTCAAGTTCACGACCCACAACGTCCGGGAAGCCCGCGAGGGAGCGGCCACCCAGGCCAGCTTCCTGCGGCGCGCCATCGACGTGTTCGGCGTCCGCCGCATCGCCTGGGGATCGAACTTCCCGGCGTCGGCGGGCAGCCTGGCCAGTCTGCTGGGCGAGGCCCTGGAGGCCGCGGCCCCGCTGTCCGGCGAAGAGCGGGAGTGGCTCTTCCATCGCACGGCCCGGGCGCTGTATCCCGCGCTGGGCCCCGCTGCCGCCCGGAGCGCGTGATGGCATCGACCACACTGCGCACCTTGCTGGGAGACTATCCCAACACGCTTGCCCTGAAGCGGGGTGAGATCGCATCGGATCTTGTCGGTTTCGCGTTCGATCCGGTCAAGGTCGCCAACCGGGGGTTCAAGCGCGTCGTGCGCGAGGGCGCCTTCGACGTGGCGGAACTGGCGCTGGTGACCTTCCTGCAGGCCAAGGCCTATGGCAAGCCCCTGGTGCTGATGCCGGCCGTGGTGGGCGCGGGCCGCTACCAGCACCACTGCCTGGTCCACAACGTCGAGCGCGGCCGCCTGCGGGTGGCGGAATTGGCGGGCAAGCGCATCGGCATCCGGGCCTATGCCCAGACCACGGTCGCTTGGGTGCGGGGCATCCTGGCCGACGACTACGGGGTGGACCTGGACGGGATCCGCTGGGTGACGTTCGAGGACGGGCACCTGGCCGAGTTCCCGGATCCGCCCGGGGTGACGAGGGCGGAAGGCCGGAACATGGTGGAGATGCTGCTGGCGGGGGAACTGGACGCCGCCATCATCGGCACGGACCTGCCCGACGATCCGCGCCTGGCGCCCGTGCTGCCCGACCCCCATGCGGCGGCGGCGGCGTGGGGGGGAAGGCACGCCATGGTGCCGATCAACCACATGGTGGCGGTGGACCGGGCGCTGTGCGAGACGCGTCCGGAGGTGGTCCGCGAGGTCTACCGGCTGCTGCAAGAGAGCAAGGCCGCGGCCCGGCGGGACGCCGGCGCGCCGGATCTCACGCCGTTTGGCGTGGAACCCAATCGCCACGCGCTGGAGCTGATCATCCACTATGCCTATGACCAGCGGCTGATTCCCCGCCGCTATGCCGTCGATGAACTGTTCGATGACGTGACCCGCGTGCTGTGACCGGAGCCGGCCACGGGGCCGGCACGACAAGACGATCGCGCGGCGGCGGAGGCCGCCGCCTTCATTCCCAGGAGACAATATGAAATGGTTCGCAATCCTGGCTGCCTGCGTGGCGGCCGTTCCCCTGCACACCGCGCAGGCCCAGGTGGGCGGGCAGGTCACGCGCATCGTCGTGCCGTTCGCGGCGGGCGGGGCCCGGGAACTGCTGGCGCGCACTTTCTACCAGGAACTGGGCCAGCAACTGGGCCAGACCATCATCATCGAAAGCCGGCCCGGCGCGGGCGGGGCCATCGGGACATCCAATGTCGGGCGCGCCGATCCGGACGGACGCACGCTGCTGATGGCCGCGTCCAGCCATTTCGTCACGGCCGAGCTGGGCGCCAAGCCGCACTACGATCCGGTCAAGGATTTCACGCCGGTGGCCAACATCGGTACCCAGAGCTACGTGCTGATGATCAGCAGCGCGTTGCCGGCCAAGAACGTGGCCGAACTCATCGCCTACGCCAGGAAGCGCCCGGGCGAATTGAACTACGGTTCGGCCGGCATCGGCAGTTCCACCCACCTGGCCATGGCCTATTTCCTGAGCACGGCCGGGCTGGATATGCTGCACATCCCCTATAAATCCACCCAGGAAGCGGCCAACGACGTGGCCGGAGGGCGGGCGCAGGCCGTGATCGTGCCCAATGCCGGCGTCGGCGCGTACCTGCAGGATCCCCGGCTGCGCATCATCGGCGTGACTTCGCGCCAGGCGTCGCCGCTGCTGCCCAATGTGCCGCCCATCGCCCAGGCGGGGCTGCCTTCCTACGTGTTCGAGTCCTGGTTCGGCCTGTTGGCGCCCGCCGCCACGCCTGCCGCGGTGGTCCAGCGCATCAACGCCGCGGTGGCGAAGGTGCTGGAGATGCCGGCCATCAAGGAGCGCCTGGCCACCCAGGGGGTCGCCCCGGATGCCATGAATGTCGATGAATTTGGCAAACTGTTCGTCCAGGACAGGCAGTTGATGGCCCGCATCGTCAAGGAGGCCAGGCTCACCCGGGATTGACCGGAACCGCTCCCGGCGGAGGCGGACGGTGCCCCGGGGCCGGCCCGGTCGCCGGGGCGGCAGCCGGGCCGCGATGTCCATGCGGACGGGATGCGCGATTCAACGTCGTCCCACGGTGCTAAACTGGTCGGCTTATCCCCTATCCCGGCTGGGATGCCAGGCCACGGCCCGGCCCCGGTTGCTTGTAAATATCGCGCATGGTTTCCTCTCTGCTCAAGAAAATTTTCGGCAGCCGCAACGACCGGTTGCTGAAGCAGTACGGCAAGTTGGTCGCTCGGATCAACGCGCTGGAGTCCCAGACCGCCGCACTCAGCGACGAGCAACTCGCGGCCCGCACGCAAGAGTTCAAGCAACGCTACCAGAACGGCGAAACGCTGGACGACCTGCTGCCCGAGGCTTTCGCCGTCGTGCGCGAAGGCGGCAAGCGGGCACTGGGCATGCGCCACTTCGACGTCCAGCTGCTGGGCGGCATCGTGCTGCACAGCGGCCGCATCGCCGAAATGCGCACGGGGGAGGGCAAGACGCTCGTGGCCACGCTGCCGACCTACCTGAACGCCATTGCCGGCAAGGGCGTGCACGTGGTGACGGTCAACGACTACCTGGCGCAGCGCGACGCGGCCTGGATGGGCCGCCTGTACAAATTCCTGGGCCTGTCGGTGGGCGTGGTGATCTCGCAGCAGCCCAACGAGGAAAAAATCGAGGCCTACCGGGCCGACATCACCTACGGCACCAACAACGAATTCGGCTTCGACTACCTGCGCGACAACATGGAATACCGCACGGAGGACCGGCGCCAGCGCGCGCTGTTCTACGCGGTGGTCGACGAGGTCGATTCCATCCTGATCGACGAGGCGCGCACGCCGCTGATCATTTCGGGCCAGGCCGAAGACCATACCGAGATGTATATCCGGATGAACGCGGTGCCGCCGCTGTTGACCCGGATGGCGTCCGAGCCCAAGTCCAATGAGCCCGAGCCCGAGGGCGACTTCTGGGTGGACGAGAAAAGCCACCAGGTCTACCTGTCCGAGGCCGGCCACGAGAAGGCCGAGCAGATCCTGGAGCGCCAGGGCCTGCTGCCCGAGGGCGAGTCGCTGTACGAGCCGCGCCACATCAGCCTGATGCACCACCTGATGGCCGCGCTGCGCGCCCACAACCTGTTCTTCCGCGACCAGCACTACGTCGTGCAGGACAACGAAGTGGTCATCGTCGACGAATTCACCGGCCGCCTGATGGTGGGCCGCCGCTGGTCCGACGGCCTGCACCAGGCGGTCGAGGCCAAGGAAGGCGTGAAGATCCAGAACGAGAACCAGACGCTGGCCTCGATCACCTTCCAGAACTACTTCCGGATGTACGAGAAGCTGGCCGGGATGACCGGCACGGCCGACACCGAAGCCTACGAGTTCCAGGAAATCTACCGCCTCGAGACCGTGATCATGCCGACCAACCGGCCCATGATCCGCGTCGACCAGAACGACCAGGTCTTCAAGACCGACCCGGAAAAGTACAACGCCATCCTGGAAGACATCCGGGACTGCCAGAAGCGCGGCCAGCCGGTGCTGGTGGGTACCACCAGCATCGAGAACTCCGAACTGCTGTCGGCCATGCTGGTGAAGGCAGGCCTCAAGCACGAGGTGCTCAACGCCAAGCAGCATGCGCGCGAAGCCGAGATCGTGGCCGAGGCCGGCAAGCCCGGCCACATCACCATCGCCACCAACATGGCGGGCCGCGGCACCGACATCGTGCTGGGCGGCAGCGTCGACAAACAGGTCGACCTGATCCGTGCCGACGACGCGCTGTCCGAGGCGGAGAAGGAAAAACGCATCGCCCGTGTGCGCGACGAGTGGAAGCCGCTGAACGAGCAGGTCAAGGCCGCCGGCGGCCTGCGCATCATCGGCACCGAGCGCCATGAATCGCGCCGTATCGACAACCAGCTGCGTGGCCGCGCCGGCCGCCAGGGCGACCCGGGCTCGTCGCGCTTCTACCTGTCGCTGGAAGATTCGCTGATGCGCATCTTCGCCGGCGACCGCGTGCGCGCCATCATGGAGCGCCTCAAGCTGCCCGAGGGCGAGCCCATCGAGGCTGGCATGGTCACCCGCTCCATCGAGTCGGCCCAGCGCAAGGTCGAGGCCCGCAACTTCGACATCCGCAAGCAATTGCTGGAATACGACGACGTCGCCAACGACCAGCGCAAGGTCATCTACACCCAGCGCAACGAAGTCCTGGAGGCGCCCTCCATCGCCGACGTGGTCGCCAACCTGCGCGAAGCCACCTTCACCGAGACCTTCCGCGGCTATGTGCCCGAAGATTCGGTCGAGGAACAATGGGACGTGCCGGGCCTGCAAAAGACGCTGGAACTCGAATGGCAGGTCGAGCTGCCGCTGGCCAGCATGGTGGAAGCCGAGCCCAACCTGACCGACGACGATCTGCTGGAGCGTGTGATCAAGGCTTCGAACGACGCCTACGACGCCAAGGTGACGCTGGTGGGCACCGAGATGTGGGGCCAGTTCGAGCGCTCCATCCTGCTGCAGTCCATCGACACGCACTGGCGCGAGCACCTGGCCATGCTGGACCACCTGCGCCAGGGCATCCACCTGCGCGGCTACGCCCAGAAGAACCCCAAGCAGGAATACAAGCGCGAAGCCTTCGAGCTGTTCTCCAACATGCTGGACCGCATCCGCAACGACGTCGTCAAGGTGCTGATGACCGTGCGCGTGCAGTCGGCCGAGCAGGTGGAGCAGGTCGAGCAGGAAGCCGCCCAGCCGCACGTGCAGAACGTGCAATATCACCACTCCGACTACGACGAGGCCCTGGCCGCCGCCAATGCCGCGTCGGGCTCAGGGAAGGAGCCGGTGCGCAACGTGCTGCCCAAGGTCGGGCGCAACGATCCCTGCCCGTGCGGCAGCGGCAAGAAGTACAAGCAGTGCCACGGCAAACTGATGTAGAGAATCCCCCCTGCGCGCCGTCGCGCGCTCCTCTGGGGGGAGAAACCAGCGGATTGGCAAAGCCAGATCCGCGGTTTCCTGGGCCTGGCGCCGCGGCGTAAAGACTATCCATCCGCATCGCCCCTGAGGGCGCGTGTCAGCGCGCCGGGGGGGCTATACCACCACTTCGAACATCGCCTCGATCTCGACCACCACGCCGTGCGGCATGCTGTTCACGCCCACGGCCGTGCGTGTATGCGCGCCGGCTTCCCCGAACACCTCCACCATCAGGTCCGAGGCGCCGTTGACCACTTCGGCGATGCGCACGAAATCCGGCGTGGCGGCGACGAAGCCGCGCAGGTTGACCACCGACACGATGTCGTCCAGGCCGTTGGGCAGGGCGGCGTGGGCCTGGGCCAGCACGTTCAGCGCGCTGGCGCGCGCGGCCTCCTGGGCCTGGGCCAGGTCCAGGGTGTCGCCTACGCGGCCGACGTGACGCAGTTCGCCGTTCACGGTGGGCAACTGGCCGGAAACGAACAGCAGGTTGCCGAGCTTGCGGGCCATGCGGATGCGAGCGGCGCGGGCCGCCGGTGCCGGCGGCAGGACGATGCCCAGGGCGGCCAGGCGGGCGTCGATGGAGGTGGACATGGGCAGGGTTCCCTGTGATGGCAAAGAAGGCCATTTTCCCGCGCGTAACCGCGGGGCGGGCTGATTTTTCGCGCCGGGGCCATAACCATCCGGTTGGAGACGCGGGCGAAACTGGAATGAGACCGCCGCCGGGGGCTCCGTATCATGGGTGTTTCGACAAGGAGCACGCATGCTGTACATCATCTACCAGGAAGACCGGGACGACGGCGCGGCGGAGATCCGCAAGCAGGTCAAGCCCGCGCATCTGGACTACCTGGCCCGGTTCGAGTCCCGGCTGGTGCTGGGCGGGGCCATGTTGGCCGAGGACGGTGTCGGGCGCACGGGCAGCGTGCTGATCCTGAACGTGGGCAGCCTGGCCGAGGCCGAGGCGTTCTCGCGCGACGAACCGTTCCGCAAGGCCGGGCTGTTCAAGAGCGTGAAGATCTCGCGCATGCGGCGCGGGCAATGGAATCCGGCGGCCGCGCCCGCCACCGCCGAGGGCAACTGACCGGCGTCAGGCCGCGGGGGGGCGGTGGTACAGCTCGCCCGCGGCCTGCTTGAGGTTGTCCACCATGCGCAGCGCGGCGGCCGACAGGCTGTCGTGGGCGTGGGTGATGATGCCCACGGGCAGGGCGGGATAGCCGATGTCCACGGGCAATTTGGCCAGGATGCCTTGCTCGATGTCGGCCTGGACGATCTGCCAGGGCAGCGCGGCCACGATGTTCCGCTGCAGCAGCAGCGCGCGTATCAGCGGGAACGACAGAGTCTCGACGATGCGGGCGGGCAGGTCCAGCCCCTCGCGCGCGAAGAACATGTGGATGGGCGTGCGCGCCACGCTGCTGGCGTGCGGCATGACCCATTCCTGCGCGGCCAGGTCCGCGGGCGTGGGCGAGGCCTTGGCCGCCAGCGGGTTCTGGCTCCCCGCCACCAGCACGATGGGTTCGAAGTACAGGGGGATCTGCCGGATCTGCCCGTGGCCGTCCTGCTCGGACATCCGGCCCACGACGATGTCGATCTCTCCCGATTGCAGTCCGCTCAGCAGCCTTTCCTTGCTGCCGTCCACCACCGACACGCGCGTGGCGTCGCCGCCGGCGAAGAACAGCGACAGCGCGCGCGGCAGCAAGGTGGGCAGCGCCACCATGTAGCTGCCTATCGCCAGTTTGCCGGCGGCTCCCTGGCGCAGGGCGGTCAGCTCCTCGGCCGCGCGCTTGAGTTCCGCGTGCAGTGAATGGGCATAGCGCAGCACGTGGCTGCCGAACACCGTGGGGATGACGCCCTTGGCCGTGCGCTCCAGCAGCCGTTCGCCCAGCAGCGTCTCGAGCTCGTGGATGGTCTTGGACACCGCGGGTTGGGACATATGCAGCGTTTCCGCCGCACGCGACAGCGCGCCGCATTCGGCCACGGTCTTGAACATCAGGAGGTGGCGCAGCTTGACCTGGGTGGTCAGCACGCGCTCGATCGATCGCTCGGCTTCCATATGAACCTCGATGCAGGAAGGAGAGGGAGGCGGCCCATAACCATTTGGTTTGCCCGGCCGCCCGAATGCGAATGATCGCACGGCCGGGCCGCTGATAGAGTGGCCGCATCCCTGCCATGCTGGAGAAGGACTTGAAGATCACCGCTTTCGCCCTCGAACACCTGAGCCTGCCCGACGAAGACCCCAACTGGAAATTCGCGGGCCAGGCCTATCCGACCAACGACGCCGTCGTCCTGACCCTGACGGCCGAGGACGGCACGCAAGGCTGGGGCTATGCTGCGGCCTTTCCGCACCTGGCCGCCACCGCGCTGGGGGTGGAAGGCGCCTTGCAGCGCATCTGCCCGGGGCTGGTCGGCCAGGACGCGATGGCGATCGAGGCGAACCTCGCGCGCGTGCAGGCGGCGCTGGTGGGCAACAACCCCGCCAAGGCCGCCATCGACTGCGCCCTGCATGACCTGAAGGCGCGCCTCCTCGGCGTGCCGCTGTACGAACTGCTGGGCGGCAAGACCACCGACCGCATCGCGATCTGCCGCATGCTGGGGCTGAAGACGCCGCCCGAGATGGCCGAGCGCGCGCAGCGCCTGGTGGACCAGGGCTATCGCCACCTGAAACTGAAGGTGGGCGGCTCGGTGCGCGAGGATATCGAGCGGCTGCGCGCGGTGCGGCGCCAGGTGGGCGACGACGTGCGGCTGGTGGCCGATCCCAACCAGTCCTATCGTGCCAAGGACGCCATCGTGTTCGCGCAGCGGGCCGTCGAGTTCGATGTGGACATCATCGAGCAGCCGGTGCGGGCCGACGACCTGGACGGATTGCAGGAAGTCACGCGCGCTTCCAGCATCGCCATCGAGGCCGACGAGAGCGCCTACGATGCCTCGTCGACCTATCGCCTGGCCGCGAGCCGGTCGATCAACGCGGTCAGCCTGAAGGTGCCCAAGATGGGCGGGCTGCGCGCCGTGCAGACGGCCGCGCGCATTTGCGAGGTGGCGCACCTGGGATGCCGGATGGGCGCCAACGTCGGCAGCCAACTGCTGGCCGCCCATGCCCTGCACCTGGCGGTGGCGCTGCCCAACATCACCTATGCCTGCGAACTGGCCGAATTCCAGAAGCTCTTGAACGATCCGTTCGAGGGCCTGAAGGTCGTGGACGGCCATCTCCATGTCCCGGAAGGCCCGGGCGTGGGCGTCGTCCGCCGTGCGTCCTGAGCGCGCCTGTCCCCCTATCTTTTATCAAGGAACGTCCATGGAATCCCCCATGCTGCCCCGCCGCCCCTTCCTGCACTCCGCGTTGTTCCTGTTGGCCGCGACGCTGGCCGGGAACGCCGCCGCCCAGCCGCTGCCGCGCCAGATCCGCATGGTCGTGCCGTTCTCGCCCGGCGGCCCGGCTGACCTGATCGCGCGCAAGCTGTCCGAGCGCCTGGGGCCGCAGTTGGATGCGACCGTGATCATCGACAACCGTCCCGGCGCCAACGGCACGATAGGCGTGCAGGCGGTGGCCAAGGCCGCGCCCGACGGCGGGACGCTGCTGTTCGCGACCTCGGGCATGTTGACCATCAGCCCCGTGCTGTACAAGGACCTGAACTACGACCCGCTGAAGGACCTGAGCCCGATCGGCCGGGTGGTGGCCAACGGCACCGCCTTGCTCGTGGGCAAGCAACTGCCGGCCAACGACATGAAGGAATTCGTCGCCTACGCGCGCCAGTCCACGAATCCCGTTGCCATCGGCTCGGCGGGGACCGGCAACATCACGCACCTGTATATGGAGCTGATGAAGGACGCCACGCGAGGCAACTTCGTCCACGTGCCCTACAAGGGCGTGGCGCCGGCGCTGACCGATGTCATGGGCGGCCAGATCGCGGGCGTGTTCGTCGACCTGCCGGCGGCGCTGCCGCTGCTCAAGGGCGGGAAGGTGAAGGCCCTGGGGCTGGTGGGCACCGAGCGCAGTCCTTCGGCGCCCGAGATCCCCACCATCGCCGAGCAGGGCTATCCGGGTGTGGACGGCGTGAGCTGGTTCGGCGTGCTGGCGCCGGCCGGCATGGCCGCCGACAAGGTGCAGGCCATCCACGCGGGTATCGCCCGGGTACTGGCGGATCCGGCCATGATCGAGAACCTGAAGGAGATCGGCTCGGTTCCCGCGTTGAACCAGCCGGCGCAGATGACCCAGTTGATGCGTGACGAACAGGCCCGCTGGGCGCGTCTGATCAAGGCGCGCAACATCCAGGTCGACTAGGTCCCGGTGGGCGGCCCTTGCCAGGGCCGCCCGGACCGCGTTCAGTTGCCGGCCGGGTGCTTGTCCGCGGCGCCGTGCCTGGCGCGGACCTTGGCCACGTGGTCGGTCAGCAGTTGCCGGGCCAGTTCGCCGTCGCGCGCGACGATGGCCGCCAGCATCTTGCGGTGCCGCTGCACCAGCCGCTTGCCCACCGCCGGCGTCGTGTACGGATTGACCGAGCGGTACAGCACGTACGAGATCGCCTTCATGATCGACGACAGGAACTGGTTGTGCGAGGCGTCGACGATGGACTGGTGGAATGCCAGGGAGGCGGTGGTCAGTTTCTCCGGCGTGAAGTCGTCCGGCGAGGACACCAGCTCTTCGACCCTCGCCAGGCACGCTTCCATCTTGGCGATGTCATCGGCGTTCGCCTGCCTGGCCGCCAGTTCGGCGGCGCTGGCTTCGATGATGAGCTGAGCGTCGAAGACTTCGTCGGACCCTACGCCGATCAGCTTGAGCTGGATGGCCAGCGCTTCGACCACGGGGGCGTCGTTGCCGTTCGCGATGCGGGTGCCACCCCCGGCGCCCGTGCGCACGTCCACCACGCCAAGCGCTTGCAGCCGTCCCATGGCCTCGCGGATGGGCAGGCGGCTGACCTGGAACTGCTCGGCCAGATCGTTCTCGGAACCCAGGAAGTCGCCGGGTTGAAGCTTGCCGTCGAGCACGGCTTCCTTGATCTGTTTTTCAACGCGCATGGCCGTGGATTCGGAGCGTCCGGCGCGCCACACAGGTAGATCCGCTCTCGTACGTGCCATTTTCTTATTCCACCGTTCATGAGTCGCAGACTGTATGAGCAATTATATCTGCTCTCATGATCCGGGGTTCCCGCCGCGGGCTAGCGTGCCTGGACGTCCTCGTCGCGAAGGCCCATCGCTTCGCGGTAGGCGGCTTTGACTTCGTCCGGTTGGCCCGCCTGGAATGGATAGTCGGCCAGGTGTCTGCCGAGTATGGGGTGCGCCCGCAACTGTTCCCGGGTCAGGCCATCGGTGAACAGGTGGCGTTCCGCGATGGGAAGCTCGACGCATTCATTGGCGGCGGGGTCGCGGATCAACCCGCTGGGATCCCGCCCGTCGGCCATGGCATCCATGTCCTCGCTGAAACGCTTGCGCAGCATGGCGATGCCGCGATCGCTGGAGGCCAGGTTTTCCCTGGTGCGGTCGGCGACCGTGCCTTGTCCGACCCAGGCCACGAAGTCCTGGTTCATGACGTGGCTGGAGATCCAGCGGCCGGTGTCGGGGTCGACCACCGGGCCGTTCCAGGAGGGAATGGTTTCTTGTTCATAGGGCTCCTGTTCTTTGGGAACCCGCGAGAACGCCCAGGCGATGCTGAGCGTGTTCTCGTCGTCGATCGGGATCCGCCATTCGATGTGGTCGCCCAGGCAGAAAGCCTGCGGCCACAGGCAGACGCGGCCGACGGTCCACAGCGGATGGCGTTCGCTGGTGTCCTCGCGCAACCGCTTGTAGATGATGCCGTAGTCGAATTCCTCGAAGTCCACCTTGATGTGCGTGGGCGCGTAGGGGCCGGTTTCGCCTTTCAGGCGGATGCTCCAGTTCGAGTGCATCCATTCGAAGTGCACGGGATCGATCGAGTTTTCCTGGCATTGCAGCCAGTTGCAGGGAATCTCGGAAATGACGATCTGCGCGAAGCCATGTTTCCAGGTGAAGGGCTCCCAATTGGGAACCAGCGGCGCGGGCTGCGGGCCGAGATAGGCCCAGAGCATGCCGGCCTTCCGCTCGACGGGATAGGCGGTGATGCGCAGGCGCTCCTTCATGCGCGCATTCGGAGCCGCGATGTCCTCGTAGGGCTGCTCGGCGCAGCGGCCGTTCCGGTCGAACAGCCAGCCGTGATAGTTGCATCGCAGCCCCGATTGTTCGACGAAGCCATAGGACAGGTCCGCGCGGCGATGGGCGCAGCGCCGGTCGATCAGGCCGAAGTCGCCGCCGAGATCCTTGTACAGGACGAGGTCTTCCCCCAGCAGCCGGATGGGCTTGGTGTTCCGCTTGTCGAACTCGTCGACTGCCGCGATGGGGTGCCAATGGCGCCTGAGCAAGTCCCCCATGGGGGTGCCGGGCCCCACCTGGGTCAATTGTCGGTTCTTCGCTTCGCTAAGCATGTGTCGTCTCCTTCTGCGCCCGGCGACCGCCATCCGGGTCTGCCCGCATGTCGTTCGGTGTTGATGAATTAAGTCTGCTATTTAACATACAGTATGCGTGTTAGGCGGACGTGTCAAGATGGAGCGGGGCGGGCGATCGCGGCGTGTTGGCGTTTCCGCGAGGTGAGACGAGACGAAGCCGATGCCGTCACGCGGGGCGGCATCGTGCACGAGCGGGTCGAGGGGAGTGATGAACCGCGGGGCGGCTACAGCTTGAAGGCGCAGGTGGTCGATCGCGACCCTGGCATCGCATGGCCGGGCGCGTGACCCGCCGTGGATGACGGGTCACGGCGCCGGGCGGATTACTCCGGGCTGATGCCTTCGGCCTTGATGACCTGCTTCCAGCGGTCGAATTCGGAGCGGGTCAGGCGCCCCAGGTCCTCGGGGGAACCCAGGACCACGTTGAAGCCCGTGTCGGCCAGCGCCGTGCGCATCGCCGGGGCGTCGAAAATGGCCTTCAGCTCACGGTTGAGCCGCGCGATGACCGGTTCCGGCGTGCCCGCCGGCGCGTACAGCCCGACCCACACCGCCAGCCGGTAGCCGGAGTAGCCCAGCTCCTCCAGTGTGGGTACGTCGGCCATCAGGGGCGAGCGCGTGCCGCCGGTCTGCGCGACGGCCTTGAGTTTGCCCGAGGCCACCAGCGGGCGCGCCGCCTCGATGGGGGCGATCATCATGGTCACGCTGCCCTGGACCACGTCCATGATCGCGGTGTTCAGGCCGCTGGCCGGGATATGGCGCATCTTCACCCCCACCATGTTCTGCAGCACGGTCGTATACAGGTGCGCGGTGGAAGCGATGCCCGGCGACGCATAGGACGCATCGTCGGGGCGGGCCTTCAGGAGGGCCACCAATTCCTTGAAGTTGCTGGCGGGGGTGTTGGCGCCGGTAATGACGACCTGGGCGCTTTCGGCGATCTGGCCCACGGGAGCGAAGCTCTTGACCGGATCGTAGGGCGTCTGGCGGAACGCGGGGGTAATGACGAGCGTGGTGGGGCCGACCGTCAGCGTGTGGCCGTCCGGCGCGGCGTTTGCCGCATAGGACGTGCCGATGATCCCGCTGGCGCCCGGCCGGTTCTCGACATAGGTGTTCTGCCCCAGCCGTTGCGACAGTTGCTCGGCCGCGCGCCGGGCGATGATGTCCGCGCTCGTGCCCGGACTATAGGGGACGACGATCTTGACCGCGCGGCGGGGGTAGGACGATGGGGCGGCCGGGTCGGACTGCGCCTGGACGCCGGTGCAACAGACGAGCAGTCCGGCCGCGAGGGGCAGTCCGGCCGAGAACGGGAACGCGTGAATCATGGTTGTCTCCATGCTGGGGTGGACCGGCTTTCTGTGCGCCGGGCTCTATCTATAATATATAATATATATAAATCTTGAAAAGAGAAAGCGCGCCACGCACGCGGCGGCGCCCGCCGCCTTCAACGGAGGCGGCGGGCGGATCCAGGCGAGAAGGGGGGGAGCGTCAGCCCGCGCGGGAGGCGGGGTCCGCTTCCTGGGACAGGGTCCTGGCGCGCTGGTAGGCCAGGCGTTCCTGCATGAGCCGTGCCGCCTCCACGCCGTTGCCGGCCTCGATGGCCTCCAGCAGCATCTTGTGGTGCCGCACGATGCGGACCGCCGATGCCGAGGTGAGATTCGGCCGCAGGACCGGTTCGAGCACGAAGCTCAGGGCATGGAACTGGGCAAGCAGGATACGGCTGTGGGACGCGCGCACGATGGCTTCGTGGAAGCGCATGGACGCATCGGCGAAGCGGTCGAGTTCATTCTTCAGCACAGACAGCTCGGCAAGCACGGCGCGCAGGTGTTCCAGGTCGGTGTCGTCGCGCCGTTCGGCGGCCAGTCTCGCGGCCATTTCCTCGATCGCCATCTGGGCGTCGAACACCTCGCCCGAGGTGATGCCGATGAGTTTCAGGTGGATGGCCAGCGCGTCGGCCAGCCGGTCCGGGTTGCCCTGGGCGACCCAGACGCCGCCGCGGGCGCCCATGCGGATCTCGACGATGCCCAGTCCTTCCAGCGTGCGCAAGGCATCGCGCGCCGCCATGCGGCTGACGCCGAACTGTTCGGACAGCGCGGCTTCGCTGCCCAGGAATTGTCCGGCGACGATTTCCCGGTTCAGGACCGCCGTCCGTATCTGCGCCACGATGCCGCCCGACAGCGTGGCGTTGGGGACGGCTGCCCACGAAGGGGGCGAAGAAAGGGGCTTGCTGGCCAATCCTGATCCTTTGAACGCAAAGCGCGATGGCGGGAGACCGCATTATAGGGTGCCATCTCTTGATCGCTTTAAGTATGATATATAATATAGATAAGCCTGGGGGCGATCGCTCCTCCTTTTGATCTTTCGACACTGGCCGACCATGCTGAACCAAGAGAAGAACGAGTTGCTGACCCGCGTGGGGCGGGGCACGCCGATGGGGGAACTGCTGCGGCTCTATTGGATGCCGATCGCCGGCGTCACGGAATTCGACGGCCGCGCGACCAAACCCATGCGCCTGTTCGGCGAAGACCTGGTGCTGTACCGCGACCTGGAAGGAAGCTGGGGGCTCGTCGATCGCCACTGTCCCCATCGCCGGGCCGACCTTGCCTACGGTTTCCCGGAGTCCGAGGGCCTGCGCTGCAACTATCACGGCTGGCGCTTCGGCGCGGATGGCGCCTGTCTGGAGCAGCCCTACGAGGACGTCGCGCATCCCGACGCCAGGATGAAGGACCGCATCCGGATCACGGCCTATCCCGTCCAGGAAAAGGCGGGCCTGCTGTGGGCCTACATGGGACCGGCCCCGGCGCCGCAGTTGCCGGACTGGGAAGCCTTCTCGTGGCCTAACGGTTTTCGCCAGATCGTCATTTCGGAAATTCCCTGCAACTGGTTCCAGTGCCAGGAGAACTCCATCGATCCGGTGCATTTCGAATGGATGCACAACAATTGGAGCCTGCGCCAGCAGGGCGTGCTGCAACCCTATTCTCCGGCGCACAAGGAAGTCGGCTTCGAGGAGTTCGAGCATGGGTTCCTGTACCGGCGGGTCCGGGGCAACGGCAGGAAGGAGGATCCGATGTGGGCGGTGGGGCGCGTCTGCCTGTGGCCCAACGCCGTCTTCCTTGGCGATCATTTCGAGTGGCGCGTGCCCATCGACGACGAGAACACGTTGAGCGTGTGCTGGTCCTACACCCGCGTTCCCCGTGAAAGCGAACCCTATGTGCAGCCTTCCATTCCCACCTGGCACGGCCCCATCCGCGACGAGCGCGGCGACTGGATTTCCTCGCACGTGATGAACCAGGATTTCGTGGCATGGGTGGGGCAGGGGCGGATCGCGGACCGCAGCCTGGAGAACCTGAGCGCGAGCGATCGGGGCATCACGATGATCCGCAAGAAATTCTTCGAGGAGCTCGACGCCGTGGCGGCGGGCGCCGATCCCAAGGGAGTGATGCGCGATCCGGACAGGAACCAGTGCGTGGAGTTGCCGCTGGCCTTTCGCGAGATCCTGACCGGCGGGATGCCGCTGGCGGAATTGAAGGCCCATCCGGTGTTCGGCCGCCACCTGCACGACTACGTCTTCCAGGCCGGGCAGCCCGAGCCGGTGGCGCGCGCCTATCGCGAGGCCATGGGGCTGGAGGATGGCGGGGGCCACTGAGCCCTTCCCCGGCGCGTGGATCGAGGCTGATCCAAACGCGACGGATATGTATAATACTGTATGAGTGTTATAGCGAGAATGGAGGAGACCCACCCATGATCATCGATTGCCATGCCCACGTAAGCGCGCCCACCGAATTGTGGGCCTACAAGGCGAGCCTGCTCGCCAGCCGCGGCAGCCACGGCCGCGGCAAGGTAAAAGTCACGGACGACGAAATCCGGGCTGCCGCCAACAAGGCCGAGACCTGGCCGATGGGGCACCTGGACTACCTGAAGAAGCACGGCACCGACCTGCAACTGGTGTCGCCCCGGCCCTTCCAGCTGATGCAGTCCGAGCGTCCGGCGCGGATCATCGATTGGTTCACCGAAGAGTGCAACAACATCATCTACCGGCAGACCCAGCTCTTCCCGGAGACCTTCGCCGGCGTGGCGGGCCTGCCGCAGGTGGCGGGCGAGCCGGTCGAGAGGGTGCTGCCCGAGCTCGAGCGCTGCGTTCGCGAACTGGGCTTCGGCGGCTGCCTGCTGAACCCGGATCCGTTCGAGAACGGCACGGAAGAAGCGCCGCCGCTGGGCGACCGCTACTGGTATCCGTTGTACGAGAAACTGTGCGAGCTGGACGTGCCGGCGCACATCCACGGCACGGGATCGCGTTCCGAGCGGGTGCCGTACTCGCTGCACTTCATCAATGAAGAGACGGTGGCGGTGTACGGCCTGCTGAACTCCAACGTCTACAAGGACTTTCCCGACCTGAAGGTGGTGGTGAGCCACGGCGGCGGCGCGATTCCTTACCAGTTGGGGCGCTTCCAGGCACCCTCGCTGCGGCGGGCGGAGGGAGACCGCTTCACGGACCGCATGGAAAAGCTCTACTTCGACACGGTGCTCTATACCGAGGAAGCGCTGCGCCTGCTGATCAAGACGGTGGGCGTGGACCGCTGCCTGTTCGGCACGGAATGCCCGGGAGTGGGCTCGTCGGTGAATCCGGCCACCGGCCGGTCGATGGACGACGTCAAGCCCATGATCGAAGGCTTCGACTGGCTGAGCGCATCCGACAAGAAGAAGATTTTCGAGGACAACGCCCGCAAGGTCTTCAAGCTGCGGCAGTAGGAACCAGGACGGGGCCGCCGCCGGCGCGCCCCGCGCTCGAAGGGACGGACATGAGCACGACCGCCATCGCGCCCGCGCTGCGCACCCCCGTATCGCTGCTGACGGGTTTCCTGGGCAGCGGCAAGACCACGCTGCTGGGCCGCCTGATCCGCCATCCGGGCATGGCCGACACCGCGGTCATCATCAACGAGTTCGGCGAGATCGGCCTGGATCACCACCTGGTCGAGGCAGTCAGCGGCGAGGCCGTCCTGCTGGCGAGCGGCTGCGTCTGCTGCACGATGCGCGACGACCTGGCCGCCACGCTGCGCGAGCTGTACGACAAGCGCGAGCGGGGCGAGATCCCGGCCTTTCGCCGGGTCGTGATCGAGACCACCGGTCTGGCCGATCCCGCGCCCATCATCCATTCGCTGCTCAAGCATGCCGATGTCCGCCAGGTGTATGCGCTGGACAGCGTCATCTCGACCATCGACGCCGTCAACGGCGAGGCCCAGCTCGATCGCCAGCCCGAATCCGTGAAGCAGGCGGCGGTGGCCGACCGGCTGGTGCTGACCAAGGCCGACCTGGCGGACGAGGTCCGGACCCAGGCGCTGCTGCGGCGGCTGGCGCAGTTGAATCCCGAGGCCGACGTGGTGCGCGCCGATCGGGGCGAGGTGGATCCGGCGCGTCTGTTCGAGGTGGAGGCGCTGCCCCGGCAGCGCGCGGCCGAGTCCGGCGATGAGCCGGAACCGGGTGGTTATCTGGCCGATGTCATGCGCCACGTCTGCGGCCCGGATTGCGGCCATGCGTGCCGGCCCGGCGGGCCGGGCCGGCACGACGCCGGCATCCGCACGCACGCCTTCCGCTTCGACCAGCCCCTGGACTGGGAGCGCGTGAGCGCCTGGCTGGGCGGGCTGGCCTATTTCCACGGCGATGCGCTGCTGCGGATGAAGGGCCTGCTGAATCTGCGGAACGAAAGCGCGCCGGTCGCCGTGCACGCGGTGCAACACCTGTTCCACGATCCCGTCACGCTGGCGGGGTGGCCCGACGAAGACCGCGACTCCCGCCTGGTGTTCATCACCCAGGGCCTGGACCGGGAGGTGATCGCCGATGCGCTCGCCCTGGCCATGGCCGAGGATTGACCATGACAACGTATCGAACGCACGCCGTGCTCCAAGGAGAAGGAAATGGCTGAGGTAGTGTGCGCGCTGGCGTGCTCGCACGGTCCCCTGCTGGCGACGCCGCCGGATATGTGGGACCTGCGCGCGGGCGCCGATCGCGAGAACAAGCGGCATTGGTATCGCGGCAGGCAGATGGACTATGCCGCGCTGCTGGCCGAACGGCAGCCGGGCTTCCACGACGAGGCCGGCCTGCCGCAGCGGCAAGTGCGCTACGACGCGTGCCAGCGGGCGCTGGACGAGATGGCGCGGCGCTTCCGCGCCGCGCGGGCGGACGTGGCCATCATCCTGGGCAACGACCAGCGCGAGGTCTTCCGCGAGGACCTGACGGCCGGCTTCACCGTCTACGCCGGCGACGAGATCCCCAACACCCCCTTGTCCGAAGAGCAGGTCCGGCGCCTGCCGCCCGGCGTCGCGGTGGCCGAGGAAGGCCACTGCCCGCCGGGAGGCGCGGTCTATCCGGGCGACAAGGGGACCGCCGAGAGCCTGGTGCAGACCCTGGTGGCCGAGTCCTTCGACGTGGCGGTCTCGTACCGGCTGCCCGGCGGCGTGGACCGCCAGCACGGCATTCCCCACGCCTTCGGCTTCATCTACCGCCGCATCATGGAAGACGCGCCGCCGCCGTCGGTGCCCGTCTTCACCAACGTGGGCGTGCCGCCCAACCGGCCGCTCACGCGGCGCTGCCTGCAGATGGGGCATGCGTTGGCCAAGGGCATCGCGGCGCTGCCGTCCGACCTGCGGGTGGCGATCGTGGCCTCGGGCGGCTTTACTCATTTCGTCGTGGACGAGGAACTGGACCGCCGGATCCTGGATGCCATGCGCCGGGGCGACGAGGCGGCGCTGGCCGCGGTGCCCGAGTCGCATTTCGAGGGCAACACCTGCGAGATCAAGAGCTGGTATCCGCTGGTGGCGGCCATGAACGACCTGGGCCGCAAGATGGAAGTGATCGACTACGTGCCGTGCTACCGGACCGAGGCCGGGACGGGCAGCGGCATGGCCTTCGCGTCGTGGCAGTGACGCGGCGCAAGAACCAAGGGAAAGCAAGACATGGATAGCAGGGACATCGTGCGGCGCATGCAGCGCATCGACAGTTGCGCCTTCTCGGACGCGCTGGACAAGCTGGGCCTGAAGGGAACCGTGACGGGCCTGCCCAGGCGTGCCGCGAGCCGCCGCATCGCCGGGCGGGTGGTGACGCTCAAGCTGGTCGAGGCGTCGCAGGCGCCCCGGCACGACGGGCCGCCCCGTCACCTCGGCACGACCGCCATCGAAGCGGCCGAGCCGGGCGACATCGTCGTCGTCGAACAGCGCACGGGCGTGGACGCGGGCTCGTGGGGCGGCATCCTGTCCCTGGGCGCGAAGCTGCGCGGCCTGGCGGGCGTGATCGCCGACGGTCCGGTGCGCGACGCCGACGAGGCGCACGAGTATGACTTCCCCATCTATGCGCGCGCCACCACCGCGTTCACCGCGCGCGGCCGCGTGGCCGAGGCGGGCACCAACGTGCCGGTGCGGATCGGCGATGTGACCGTCGACGCCGGCGATTACGCGGTCGCCGACAGCAGCGGCGCCGTGTTCATCCCGGCCGCCCAGGCCGAGGCCGTGCTGCGCGTGGCCGAGGAGATCGCCGCGCGCGAGGCCGCCATGGCGCGGGCGCTGATGGCCGGGCGCCGCATCACCGACGTGATGGGCGCCAGCTACGAGAACATGCTGGCCCGCTGAGCGCGGCCGGGCAACGAGGACCAACCGGAGACGACATGGACAACAATGTAGAACGCATCGCCAAGCTGGACACCGCCACCCTGAGCGACGCGCTGGACCGGCTGGGGATCCCGGGGCAGTGCCATGGCATCAAGCCCCGCACCGCGGGCTTTCGCCTGGCGGGGCGTGCGTTCACGATCCTGTACGGCCCCGCCTCCACGCCGCCGGGTACGGTGGGCGACTTCATCGATGACGTGCCCGACGGCCATGTCATCGTGCTGGACAACGGCGGACGGGTGGACTGCACGGTTTGGGGCGACATCATGACCGAGATCGCGCATCGCCGGAAGCTGGGCGGCACCGTGATCGACGGCATCTGCCGCGATGTGTCGCTGTGCATGGACCTGGGCTATCCTGTCTTCAGCCGCGACCACTGGATGCGCACCGGCAAGGACCGCGTGCAGGTCGAGGCCACCAACGTGCCGGTCAACATCGGCAATGCCCGGGTCGCGCCGGGCGACCTGCTGCGTGGCGACGCCGACGGACTGATCGTGGTGCCGCAGGTCCACGAGGAAGCCGTGCTGGCGGCGGCCGAGGAAATCGCGATGGTGGAGGATCGCATCCGCGAGGCGGTGCGGGGCGGCATGCGCCTGGATGAAGCGCGGCGAGGCCTCGGCTATCACACCCTGCAGACGAGGAAGAAATGAGCCAGAACCGTTTTCCGTTCATGTCGCTGTCCACCGTCACGGTGGATATCGAGCGCCCGAGCCCGGCCCAGGTGGAGCAGGCCTTGCCGCTGCCCAGCTCGACCCTGCATGAAGCCGCCGGCAAGATCGGCGCGCTGCCGTCGGCGATCAAGCCCGTGCATCCCTCGTTCCGCATCTGCGGTGCCGCCGTGACGGTGCAGTCGCCGCCCGCCGACAACCTGTGGCTGCATCGCGCCATCGTCGCCGCGCAGCCGGGCGACGTGCTGGTGGTGCACGTCGGCGGCCACTACGAGGCCGGCTACTGGGGCGAGGTCATGTCGCAGGCGGCCCGCGCCCGCGGCCTGGCGGGGCTGGTCATCGATGGCTGCGTGCGCGATGGCGCCATCCTGGAGCGCTTCGGCTTTCCCGTCTTCGCGCGCGGCCTGTGCATACGGGGCACGGGCAAGGATTTCGAGGCCCGCGGCTGGATCAACGCGCCGACGCTGTTCGGCGACGTCACCGTGCAGCCGGGCGACCTGATCGTCGGGGACACCGACGGCGTCGTCGCCATTCCCCGCGCCCGCGTCGACGAGGTCCTGGCCAAGGCCCGCCAGCGCGAAGAGGACGAGGCCCGGATCATCGAGCGTCTGGCAGCCGGCGAAAACTCCCTGGACATCTATGGCTGGAATAGATAGGGGGGCCCCCCTACGCCCTTCGGGCGCCCCCCAGGGGGCGATGCGGGTGGACCGGCGGAGCCGGATCCACCGCATCCTGGGTCTAGTACCCGTTTCTTGGAGTGTGGCAGCGGTACTTCGCTGGCTGCCAGCGGTAGCAACGGTGATTCAATCCAAGAGACCGGTACTAGACCCAGGAAACCGCGGATCTGGCTTTGCCAGTCCGCTGGTTTCGCCCCCTGGGGGGCGCGCGTAAGCGCGTAGGGGGGGACCTCTTCCTATAGCAGGAACAGCGTCGCCAGGCCCAGGAAGATGAAGAACCCCATGGTGTCGGTCGCGAAGGTCAGCAGGACCGACGAACCGATGGCGGGGTCTTTGCCGAAGCGGCTGCGGGTCAGGGGGACCAGCATGCCTATGCAGGCGCCGACCAGCAGGTTCAGGACCATGGCGGCCATCATGACCAGGCCGAGCGAGTAGCGCCCGGAGATCGCCCAGGCGAACAGGGCGGCCACCGCGCCGCCGCCCAATCCGACCGTCAATGCGATTTCCAGTTCGCGGCGCACCAGCTTGCCGACGTTGGCCGCGTTGATGCGGCCCACGGCCAGCGCCCGGATGATGAGGGTCATGGTCTGGTTGCCGGAGTTGCCGCCTATGCCTGCGACGATGGACATCAGGAAGGCCAGGATGACGATGTGGCCCACGGTGTCCTCGAAGCGCGAGGCGACGAAGGCGGCGGTCGAGGCGGTGCACAGGTTGACCAGCAGCCAGGGGGCGCGGTTGCGGATGGCCTGGTGGATGGGCGCGAAGATGTCCTCTTCCTGCAGGCCGGCCTTGGACAGCGCCTGCTCGTCCGAGGCTTCGCGGATCACGTCCACCACCTCGTTCACGGTCACGCGTCCGATCAGGCGGCCGACGGCGTCCACCACCGGCGCCGACACCAGATCGTAGCGCTCGAATGCGGCGGCGGCCTCGTCGGCTTCGTCCAGCGGCGCCAGGGTCAGGATTTCCGTCTCCATCACGTCGACCACCTGCGTCTCGGGATCGCTGACGATAAGGCGGTTGATGGCCAGGCTGCCCATCAGCTTGTCGTGCCGGTCGACCACGAAGATCTGGTCGGTGTGGTCGGGCAGTTCCTGCAGGCGCCGCAGGTAGCGCAACACCACTTCCAGCGTGACGTCGTTGCGCACGCGGACCATTTCGAAGTCCATGATGGCCCCGACCGAATCCTCGGGGTAGCTCATGACTTCGGTCAGGCGCGCGCGTTCCTCGTCGGTCAGGCCCTTCTGGACCTCGGCCACCACCTCCGGCGGCAGGTCGGGGGCCAGGTCGGCCAGCTCGTCGGCTTCGAGGTTCTCGGTCGCGGCGACGAGTTCCTCCTGGTCCATGGTCGAAATGAGCGACTCGCGGACCCAGTCGGCCACTTCGAGCAGGATCTCGCCGGCGCGCTCGGGGCGGACCAGTTGCCAGACCGCCTGCCGGTCTTCCTTGGGCAGGGATTCGAGAATGAAGGCGATATCGGCCGGATGGAGGTCCTCGAGCAGCGCGCCGAGTTCGGCATCGTGCTGGCGGTGGACCAGGGCCTCGACCAGCGGGGCGCGGCTATCGCCGGCTTCCTGCCGGTGGACCAGTTCTTCGACCAGGTGCTGGCGTCGCAGCAGTTCCTGGACATGCTCCAGGGCTTCCTGGGCATCTTCGGGCTCGAGCCGGTTGCGCTCGAGCGATTTGGGGTGGGTTGCTTGTTCGACCATCGCGCGAGAAAACACAAGACGGCCCCGCACGGGCCTTGGGTCTGGCGCCTGACGCGGGCGGACTCAGGTAGGGCTCGAACGGAGGCCGGGGAACAAAGGGCCGGCGGGTAGTAAGGGTCTAGGTCGTGGCTGTGAGGCCATACCGGGAAAGCAGTACGCATGCACTGCGAAGTAGAAGACGCCGCAATTGTACGCGTGCCGAATGACATTCGTCTGCGTGGCCCGGCCGCCTGGCGAGCTTGGTTGCAATTGCGTCACGGAATGGCCGCGCCGGGCATCCAGCGCAGCAGGCGGTCGGTGCGCGAGGCGAGGTAGGCCGAGCCCCGGTTCTTGTCGTAGAACCGGGGCCGGGGCAGCATGGAAGCCAGCCGCGCGGACTGGTAGGGCGACAGGTTGGCGGCCGAGGTATTGAAATAGTGCCGGGCCGCCGCCTCGGCGCCGAAGACCCCCTCGCCCCATTCGGCGATGTTCAGGTACAGCTCCAGGATGCGCTGCTTGGTCATGACCAGCTCGATCATGTAGGTGATGACCACCTCCTGGCCTTTGCGCAGGTAGTTGCGGGAGTTGGACAGGAACAGGTTCTTGGCGACCTGCTGGGTGATGGTGGAGCCGCCGCGCATGGGCCGCGAGGGCGGTTTGCGGCCGCGCGCCACCGCGCGTTCGGCAGCTTCGGCCAATTGACGGTTGTGATCGTAGGCCTTTTCGACGGCGTTCCAGTCTATGCCGCCATGTTCCAGGAAATTGGCGTCCTCGGCGGCCACGGCGGCGCGCTTGAGGTTGTTGCTGATACGGGCGTAATCCACCCACTGGTAGTTCAGGCGCCGGTGGGGATCGCGCTCCTGCAGCCGCGACAGTTCGCTGCGCATGACCGAGGTCGAGCCCGGCGGCATGTAGGCATACCAGAGCACCCAGCCGAACAGCCAGGCCTGGTACAGCAGCACCAGCGCCGCCGCGGCCAGCACCAGGCGCACGGCCATGCCCGCGGCGCGGGAGGCAAGCGAGCGGCGGCGGGAGGGGCGCGCGGGGCGGCGGGGTGGCATGACGGGTCGGTATTACGCGGACAGCATGTGCCGCAGGGCGGCCAGGACCGGCGCCGGGTCCGGCCGCACGCCGCGCCAGATGAAGAAGCTTTCGGCCGCCTGGCCGACCAGCATGCCCAGTCCGTCGGCGGTGGCCGTCGCGCCGTCGGCCACCGCCTGGCGCATGAAGGCGGTGGGGCGGGCGGCGTACATCAGGTCGTAGGCCATCGCGCCGGGGGCGTAGGCGCCGGCCGGCAGCGGCGGGGCTTGGTCGTCCAGGCTGCTGGCGGTGGCGTTGATGACGAGGTCCCAGTTGCCGCCGGCCGGCAGGTCGCCATAGCCGCTTCCCCGCAGCGTGGCCTGTCCTGCCGGGAACGAGGCCGCCAGTTCCTCGGCGCGCGCCGGTGTGCGGTTGGCGACGTCTATGCGGGCGCAGCCGGCCTCGATCAGCGGCAGCAGGATGCCCCGCGCCGCGCCGCCGGCCCCGGCCAGCAGCACGCGCGCACCGGCCAGGCGCGCGCCCAGCCGCCGCAGGTCGCCGATCAGGCCGATGCCGTCGGTATTGCAGCCGTGCAGTTGCCCGCCTTCCATCCACAGCGTATTGACCGCCCCGGCCGCCATGGCGCGGGGGCTCAGGTGGGCGCGGGCCAGCTCGAAGGCCTGCAGCTTGAAGGGGACGGTCACGTTCAGCCCGCCGCCGCCCGCCGCGAAGAACCCCGAAACCTGGGCGGCGAAGTCGTCGATGGGCGCGCAGATCGCCTCGTAGGTGAGATCCTGGCCGGTCTGTTCGGCGAACCGCGCGTGTATCCAGGGCGATTTGCTGTGGGCGACAGGATTGCCGATGACGGCATAGCGGGTGGGAGTGGAGGGCATCAGCCGGGCTTCGCGAGTAGCTTGTCGTTGGTGAAGTACCAGGTGCGGGTGATGGCCAGGACGTCGGTGTCGCGCGCGATCTGGGGCGGGAACGGGGCGAACGGCGTGGCCAGCGCGACGATGCGCCTGGCCGCGTCGTTCAGTATTTTATGTTCCGAAGGCTTGTCGATGTCCATGCGTTCGACGGTTCCGTCGCTGCGTATATATACCGTCATGCGCAGGGACCCGTACACCTTGCCCCGGGCCGCCGCCGGATAGTTCTGGTTGCCCAGTGTCTCGACCCGCTGCCGCCATTGTTCCACGTACGCCGCGAAACGGTATTCCGAGGTGGAGGGCGCGAAGAAGTGTCGGCGCGGCCGCTTGTTGTAGTCGTCGACGCGCTGGGAGATTTCGGCGAACTGGCGGGCGAGCTGCTCCGCCCGGACCTGGGTGGGATTGCGTTCGGGAACGGGGGCGCCCAGGGGCCCAGGGGGCGTGGGCGCCTGGCCAGGGGCGCGCGACAGCGAGGCGGCCAGGCGGCGTTGTTCCGCCTCCAGCGCCGCCTGGCGCTGCTGCAGTTCGGCCAGCAGCTTGCCGTCGCGGCTGGCGGCCGAGTGCGGCACCGGTGCCTTGGCATGCCCGGACGCGGCATCGCCGCCGCCGTCGCTGGCGACCTGCGCCCGCAACTGGGCCTGGGCCGGGGCGTGGCCGGTGCCGGCGTTGAGCAGCACCACTTCCAGCCCGTCGTCGCGCTCGGGGCGCGTGGGCCCGGGCGCGGTGAAGTGCAGCGCGAACAGGATGAGGTGGGCGAACAGCGAGATCGCCAGCGCACTCATCAGGTAGCGCCGGTCGGGGCGGGTGGTCCAGTCCTCGGCCAGTTGGTCGAGGAGGCGCGCGCCGGCGCGCCGAAGCCGGCGCGGCAGAGGATCCTGCGTGGAAGAGAGCCGGGGGCCGGAGGCCGCGGGCTTGCCGTCAGGGGGGAGGGGGGGAGCGGGGGGATGCGACACCCCGCGATTGTAAAGCGTCAGGCGGCAGCGGATGGCCGTACGGCGTAGCGCGGCGGGCGGCCGGCCAGGCCATCTTCCAGGCTTTCCAGCATCATGTCCAGCTGCACCAGGATGGCGGCGGGCGAGCGGCCCGATATGTGGGGTGTCAGCACGACATTGTCCATGGCCGCCAGCTCGGCCAGCAGCGCGGCCGGCGGCTCGGGCTCTTCCTCCAGCACGTCCAGGCCGGCGCCGGCGATCTGTCCGGCGCGCAGCGCTTCCATCAGGTCGTCGGTCTTGAGCACCGATCCGCGCGCGACGTTGATGACGACGCCGCCGGGCCCCAGGGCCTGGAACATCTCGCGGTTCAGCAGGTGGCGCGTGCGCGGGCCGCCGGGGCAGCAGGCGAACAGGAAATCGCTGTTGCGGGCGAGTTCCAGCGGGTCGGCATGGTAGGTGCCGGGCGCGCCGGGCTTGGGCGAGGGGTTGTGGTAGCCGATGTCGGCCCCGCAGGCGGCGGCGCGTTCGGCAACCATGCGGCCGATCTGGCCCAGGCCGATGATGCCCACCCGGGACCTGTTCAGGCTGGGACGGGGCGCGCGCAGCGAAGTCCAGGCTTCGCCGCGGGCCAGCCGGTTGCCCAGGGTCCGCAGGCCCCGCGCGACCGCGAGGGCCAGGCCGATCGCATGGTCGGCCACCGTGGCGGCATTGGCGCCGGGGGCGTTCGTGACCACGATGCCCCGGGCATGGGCGCCGGCGATGTCGATGTTCTCGGTGCCGGCGCCCATGGAGCAGATCACGCGCAGGCGGGGCAGCCTGTCCATCTGGGCAGCCGTCAGGCCGATCGAGCCGTTGGTGACCACCGCTTCGGCGTCGGCGGTGGCGCCGTCGCCGAAGGCCGATGCGCTCTCGTGCAGGTGATAGTGGCGCGCGATGCCGTCGCGCAGCGCGGGCGGCAGGGCAATGGTGGTCAGGACGTGTCGGGTCATGGGTGGTTTCCAGGGATAGGGCGGTGCGCCGCGCGCGGCGCAGGGGCTCGGACCGTTTCAACCGGCCGGCTTGACTTCCTTCACGGCGCCCTTCCAGCCATTTTCCGTGATGTCGAAGACCGTGCCGTCCGGCATCCGGTATTTGACCTCATAAAACACGTTGGGGTCGGTTTCCTTGCGGCCGGTCAGGTAGGTGCCGCCGGCTTCGGTGATGCGTTTCTCGGCGGCTTCCAGGTCGTCGACCCACATGCCGAAGTGGATCACGCCGCGTACGTCCTTCAGGCCCGCGTAGCCGGGCACGGTCTCGTTGGCGAAGTTCAGCAGCGCCACGTTCATGACGCCGTCCGTCATGTAGACGCCCCGCATGGCCTTGCCGGCCCGGGTCATGCCGAAGGCTTTTTCGAAGAATTGGGCCGCCGCCTCGGGATCTTCCACCGAAAGGGCGATGTGCCTGAGTTTTTCCATGAGTGCTCCTGGTCGTTCAAGGGATGAAAAATGGGCCTTTCCATTTTTTGGTGTTCCATTCTATATTACAGGTATACCAAAATTAATAAAGGATTTTTGTTTTTGCTTTTGTGAATACCTGAATTTGATTTGGCATGTAAGTTGCATCGGATGTCTCCGTGTGACCGGGCGCCTCGGGCGAGTGCGTCGTCGGCCACCTCACCAATCTGGAGCTCGGAATGAACAAGCAACGCAGGTCTTACATGAAGGCGGGGGCCCTGGCCCTGGCCGTGTCGGCATCGGCGGCGGCGCCCGCGGGCGGGGCGTTCGCGGCGTCCTGGCCGGTGCGGCCCATCACCATCGTGGTGCCCTATGCACCCGGCGGCAACACCGACCTGATGGCGCGCCTGATCGGCGAGCAGCTCTCCAAGGCCCTGCATACGCCGGTCGTGGTCGATAACAAGGCGGGGGCGGCGGGCCTGATCGCGGCGGAGTACGTGGCGCGTTCGCCGGCCGACGGCTATACCTTGTTCATGGGCACGCTCACGCAGATATCCACGGCGCCCTTCACCAACAAGATCCGCTACGACCCGGTGAAGGATTTCGTGCCCATCGCCAACGTGGGCGGCAATCCGTTCGTGATCACGGTCAATGCACGCGTGCCGGCTCGGGACATCCAGGCATTGATCGCCTATGCGAAGCGGAATCCCGGCAAGCTCAACATGGGTAACGCCGGCGTGGGCGGGCTGACCCATTTGTCGGCCCTGGTCTTCGCGAAGTACACGGGCATCGACGTCGTCGAGGTGCCGTACAAGGGGGCATCGCTGGCGCTGGGCGACGTGGTGGCCGGCCAGATCGACATGTATTCCGGCAACCTGTCCGAGGTCGTGCCCTATGCCCGCGATGCGCGGGTACGCTTGCTGGGCGTGTCCAGCAGGAACCGGGTCAAGCAGTTGCCCGACGTGCCGGCGCTGGCGGAGTCCGTGCCCGGCATTCCCGAGGTCGAGACCTGGAACGGGCTGCTGGGCCCGGCGGGCATGCCGGCGGAGGCCGTGGACCGGATCTCCGGCGCGGTGCTCGCGGCCCTGGCCGACCCCGCCTTCCGCAAGAAGCTGGAGGACGCCGGCATTACCCCGCTGCCCGAGGCCAAGGAACAGTTCGCCCAGCGTATCCGCCGCGACATCGAGGTGTGGAAACCCATGATCGAAATGGCCGGCATCAAGCCAGAATAATCCAGGAGGAGGACCATGATGCAATCAGACAAGCAGCGCGTTCTCATCGTCGGCGCGGGCCCCGTGGGCATGGTGTGCGCGCTGGCGCTGAACCGGCGGGGCATACCGGTGACCGTGTTCGAGCAGGAGCCCGGCCCGGTCAAGGACCAGCGCGCCGCGTCCATCCATCCGACCACGCTCGAGATGCTGGACGAGCTGGACGTGACCCGTACCATCGTGCCGCGCGGCCTGATCTCGGAAACCTACCAGTACCGCGACCGGGTCAGCGGCAAGCTGATCGCGGAATTCGAC
Source organism: Pigmentiphaga sp. MLSB6-MA01 (assembly GCF_058793475.1). NCBI lineage: Bacteria > Pseudomonadati > Pseudomonadota > Betaproteobacteria > Burkholderiales > Alcaligenaceae > Pigmentiphaga > Pigmentiphaga sp. MLSB6-MA01. The sequence goes on from NZ_JBXAFV010000014.1 coordinate 64,540, forward strand.
CTGCGCGGAATGGCCGACGTCTTCCGTTTTCCGTTCGTGCTGCAGTACGAGCAGTACAAGCTGACGGGCGACATCGCGCAGCAGTATGCTGACGAATCGGACTTCGACGTGCGCTATGGGCATACGGTCGACCAGATCGAGGAGCATGCCGATCACGTCGAGATCGCGGCCAGGGGGCCCGACGGTATCCGGCGCTATCGCGGCGCCTACCTGATCGGCGCCGACGGCGGGCGCAGCACGGTGCGCAAGGCCGCCGGCATCCCGTTCGAGGGCTTCACCTACCAGGAGCGCTTCATCAAGATCGCCACCAGTTTCGATTTCCAGCAGGCCCATCCGGACTACGCCTATCGCAACTATTTTTCCGATCCGGACGAATGGTGCAATCTTTTCAAGGTCCGGGGCGAGGCCGGGGAAGGGCTGTGGCGCGCCATCTTCCCGACCCGCGTGGACGAGTCCGAGGAGCAGGCCCTGAGCGAGCGGGGCGTCGAGGCACGGATGCAGAAGTTCTTTCCCAAGGCCGGACGCTACGAAGTCGCCTATTGCAACGTGTACGGCGTGAACCAGCGCGTGGCGCAGACCTTCCGGCGCGGCCGGCTGCTGCTGGCCGGCGACGCCGCGCACGTCAACAATCCGATCGGCGGCATGGGCATGAACGGAGGCATCCACGACGCCATCAACCTGGCCGGCAAGCTGGGCGCGGTGCTGACGCGAGGCGCGGACGAGGCGTTGCTGGACCAGTACAGCCGCCAGCGGCGCCATGCCGCGGTGGCTTTCGTGCAGGCGCAGACCATCGCCAACAAGAAAATGCTCGAAGAAAAGGACGAACCCAGCCGCCAGAAGAAATTCGGAGAGCTGGCCCGCATCGCGGACGACCCGGCCGGCGCGCGGCAATACATGCGCCGCGCCTCGTTGCTGGAGAGCCTGGAAACCGCCAATGCCATCACCTGAGGACACCATGATCGATCCCACCCGCACGCTGGGCAGCCTGCCGCCCGAGCAAGCCGCCGAACTCGAGCGCGCCGGCCCCATCTGGGGCACCGACATCAACCGTTTCCGCGACCTGGTCGTCAAGCTGTATTCGCCGCTGGTGGCGGCGGCGCCCAAGGACGGAATCGCCGTCGCGCGCGACCTGCCGTACGGCGACAGCGCGCGCCAGGTGCTGGACGTTTTCACGCCCGACGGCGCGCGCGATGCCGACGTCGTGGTCTTCGTGCATGGCGGGGCCTTCATCCGCGGGTCCAAGAGTTCCAACGGCCATATCTACGACAACGTGTCGTACTGGTTCGCGCGCCAGGGCATGGTGGCGGTCAACATGGAATACCGCCTGGCGGGCGAGGCGCCGTTCCCGGGCGGCGCCGACGACGTGGCCGCCGCCGTGCGCTGGCTGGCCGGGAACGTGTCCGCCCACGGCGGCAATCCGCGCCGCATGTTCCTGATCGGGCATTCGGCCGGCGGCACGCACGTGGCCACCTATTGCTTCGATCCGCGCCGGGGCTACCGGCCCGATCCCGGGGTGCTGGGCGCGGTGCTGGTCAGCGCGCGCCTGCGGGCCGACACGCTGCCGGGCAATCCCAACGCCCGCGCGGTCGAGGCCTACTTCGGCACCGACCCGGCCCGCCACGAGGCCGACTCGCCCATGGCCCATGCGGCCGAGTCGGACCTGCCGGTGATGATCGCCATCGCGCAATACGAGAATCCCTACCTGGACCTGTACGGGCTGGAGTTCTGCCAGCGCATTGCCCGCGCGCGCGGCTACGTTCCGCGCTTCGTGCAGATGATGCGGCACAACCATACGTCCATCGTCGCGCATTTCGATAGCGGCGAGGAAACGCTGGGCCGGGAGATCCTGGATTTCTTGCGCGGCATCGCCTGATTTTTTCTTTCGAGTCCGAGGTCCCCCATGAGTCATTCCCCCGCGCCCACCGCGCGTCCCCAGCCGCTCGGCAAGTATCCGCCCTACAGGATCGACGGCGACACCATCTACCTGTCCGGCATCAGCGCCCGCCTGCCCGACGGGTCCATCGCCGGCACCACCCGCCATGCCGATGGCAGCGTGACCCGCGACATCGAGGTCCAGACCCGGGTGGTGCTCGAGAACGTGCGGGCCACGCTGGCCGAGGCCGGCGCGAGCCTGGCCGATTGCATCGACATCCTGGTATTCCTGACCGATATGAAGGATTTCCCGAAATACAATGCGATCTACGGCGAGTATTTCGATGCAGGCGGCCCCACCCGCACCACGGTGGCGGTCAACGAGCTTCCGCGTCCCGACATGATCGTCGAGATGAAAGTGGTGGCATGCCGGCCCCGGCCGTGACCGCATGCGTCCCACAGACCTATCGGGTAGTCATGTCCACGATTTCCTCCAAGATATCCAAGCAACTGGCTGAACAAATCATCGACGGCACCTACCCGCCGGGCGCCAAGCTCGAGGAACGGTCGCTGGCCGAGAAGTTCAACGTGTCACGCACGCCCATCCGCGAGGCCCTGCGCGAGTTGGGCAGCCGGGGGCTGGTGGAGGTGATGCCGCGCCGAGGCGTGGTGGTCGCGTCCATCGGCGTCAAGGAACTGGCCAAGCTGCTGGAGGCCGACTGCGAACTGGAAGCCCTGTGCGCGCGGCGGGCCGCCGAATGCATGACAGCCATGGAAAAGAAGGAGCTCGAGTTCATCTACGAGCAGAGCGCCGAGTTCGCCAGGAACGAGGACACCGCGGGCTATCTGAACAACAATCGCCAGTTCCACGCCCTGATCCTGGCCGGCGCCCACAACGACGTGCTGGCCGCGATGGTGGCCGACCTGCGCGAGCGGCTGGCGCCGTTCCGCCAGGCCCAGGCCCAGGTGAACGACCGGCTGGCGGTGTCGCACGACGAGCACGAGCCCATCGTCAGGGCCATCCTGGGCGGCGCCTGCGAGGCGGCGTACAACGCCATGCGCAGCCATCATGCCCGCCTCAGCAATCACGTGCTGCGGCTGATCCGCTCGCGCCAGGACGAGGACGCCTGAGTCCGCGGCAGGCGGAGCGCAGGCCGCCGCCGCGGCAAGACGGGCGTCAGGCCCCTTCTTCCGGCTTCGGCCCGTCGTCCGGGGCGGGAGCGCCGGCATCGTCCAGGCGCTGGTCCGTGGGGTCGGGACCGTCCGCGGCATCCGTCTCGGCCATTTCCACTACGGCTTCGGCCGTCGGTTCGTCCTCGATGTCCTCGGCGTCTCCCTGGGCATCCACCACGTCCAGGAAGCGGCAGTCCAGGCTCAGGTCGAGTTCGTCGTCGCCCATGACTTCCAGGAGGACGTGCCGGCCGCGCTCCAGGTCGGGCAGCGTACCTATGCGCGTATAGAACGGCGCGTCCTTCAGCCTGACCAGATCCTCGCGCAGTACCACGGCCTCGATCCGGCGCAGGCCCTGCTGCTTGATCCAGCGCAGGCACCAGAAGCGTTCCATGGCCTGCTGGAAGTCGGCATAGGCGCCGTACTTGGCCTCGAACGCGCTGATGACGGCATACAGGTCGGCCTCGCGGGGCTTGTAGGGGGCGACCAGGCGCGCCGATACCCCGTGCTCGATGGCGGCGATCAACTGGCCCTGGTTGACCAGGTCCACATAGCGCCGCAGCGGCGACGTGCACCAGGCATATTGCGGGACCCCTATCGAATCATGGGGGGCGGCGGCGGTTCCCATCCGTACCCGGCCCATCTGCTGGGACCGGTAGATGCCCGGTACCCCGCAGGACGACAGCAGGCCGCCCCAGAGGTTGTTGGCCAGGATCATGTACTCGGCCACCAGCCGGTCCAGCGGCGCGTTGCGCTTGCGCTGCTCGATGCGGACATGCGCCGATTCGGGGTGGTCGGGGTCGCCGTCCACGTAGAAGCTGAAGTCGACCCGGTTGTTCGATTCGGGCTTGCCCCGGACCTCGTCGCGGCGCCGGGACAGGGCCTTGGCCAGCCGCCACAGCGGGCGGAAGACGTGTCCGTAGGGCAGTTCGGCGGCGGGGTCGTCCAGTTGCGCTTCGCCGACCACGTCGTCCAGCGTGTTGTGGCGCAGGTTCTCGCGCACGGCGATGCGCTCGATGCGCGATTCGTGCGATAGGATCTCGCCGGTGTCGGGGTGGGCGACGACGTACAGCGACAGCGCGGGCACCGGCCGGCCGGCATCCAGCGAGAAGGCGGCGATCACCTCGTCGGGCTGCATGGGGATCTTGGCGCCCGGCATGTAGACGGTGGACATGCGCGCGCGGGCCAGCTCGTCCAGGCCGCTGTCGCGCGTCACCGCCAGGCCCGGGGCGGCGATGTGGATGCCGACCCGAAGCCGGCCGTCGTCCAGCTCCTGCACCGACAGCGCATCGTCGATCTCGGTGGTCGTGATGTCGTCCACCGAATAGGCCTCGACGTCGGCCAGCGGCAGGTCGCGCGCGATGGCGGGCACCTCGGCCGGGGCGAAGCCCGTGCCGCGCGGGAAGTGCTGGGCGTAGAAGCGGCGCTTGTGGATGGCGATCGCGCTGGGGAAGGCGCCCAGGTCCATCAGCAGCCGCTCGGGCCGCATCTGCAACTGGGTGCAGGCGGCATCCAGCGCCTTCCATTCCAGGGTGTTCTTGTCGGGCTTGAACAGCAGGGTCTCGGCCTGGCGGGCCAGGGGCTCGGGCAGGGTGCCGGCCTTGATCTCGTCCACCCAGGCCTGCTGTTGTTCGGCCTGGCGCTGCTTCTTTTCCAGGGCGGCCAGCGCGGCCGCCAGGATGTCGGGCGGGGCGGGACGGTACTTGCCCTTGCCGCGGCGGTGGAAATAGACCGGCGCGCCGTGCACGCGCAGCAGCATCGCGGCCTGCTCCACCGGGGTTGGCGGGTGGCCGTAGTATTCCTCGGCCAGCACCGGGATGTCGAAGTCTTCCTTGGGCGCGCATTCCCACAGGAACTCCAGGTCCAGGTCCTGCGAGGCCGCCTCGGCCGCCTTGAGCAGGGCCTCGGGCGACGGTTGCTCGAAACGCACGATGACCGCGGACTTCTTGATCTTGCTGCGCTTGCCGCTGGCCGCCTCGACCTGCAGGCTGGTGTCGGTTTCGCTCAGGACGGTGGCGGCCTTGAACCCGCCGTCGTCCTCGTAGAGGACATGCATCGTGTGTTTACCCAGGGATAGATTCGTCGTCTGCCGCGGCGTCGGCGAAGGCCAGGACGCCGGGCAGGTAAAGCTCGAAGTCGGAGATGCCGTGGTCGCCGCCGTCGATGATGTGCTGCCGCGCGCCCGCGTAGTGGTCGCGCATTTCACGCCAGTCCAGCACTTCGTCGCCGGTGGCCGCTAATAGATAGTAGCGGCTGGGACGGGTGATGCGTGCGACGGCGTAGGCGCGCAGTTCGTCCACGTGGCCGGCGGTGAAAAGGAAGGGCTGGCCGTCGTGGTAGGACTGGTGTTCGCCCACCTGCGTGGCCAGGTCGCGCGGCGCGTGCACGGCAGGATTGAGCAATGCCGCGCGGCAGCCCAGCTGCTCGGCCAGCCAGGTGGCATAGTAGCCGCCCAGCGAGGAGCCGATCAGCGTCAACGCCTGCCCGTTCGCCCGGGCATGCCGCTGCATGTCGCGCGCCAGCGGTTCGGCCAGTTCCATGGCTTCGCGGGGACTGGCCGGCAACTGCGGGCAGGCCCATTCGCGCCGGCGCCCGCGTTCGGCCATGGCCTGGGCCAGGAGCCGCGCCTTGGTCGAGGCGGGCGAAGAGCGGAATCCGTGCAGGTAGAGGATCATCGGGCGGTCCCGGCGGGGGCGCGCTCGCGCAGCGCCTGCAGCAGCTTGTCGTGCACGCCGCCGAAGCCGCCGTTGCTCATGACCACGACGTGGTCGCCGGGGCGCGCGGCGGCGGCGATGGCCGCGACCATGGCCGGCAGGTCCGCCCAGCCGCTGGCCCGGCCGCCCAGGGGCGCCAGGGCCTCGGCCGGGTCCCAGCCCAGCGCATGCTTGCCGTCCTGGGCGCCGAAGCAGAACACCAGGTCGGCGTCGCGCAGCGAGTCGGGAAGCAGGGCCTTCATGGCGCCCAGCTTCATGGTGTTCGAGCGTGGCTCCAGCACGGCCAGGATGCGCTCGCCGGCGACCCGGGCGCGCAAGCCGGCCAGGGTCGTGGCGATGGCGGTGGGGTGGTGGGCAAAGTCGTCGTAGATCCGCACGCCGTCCACGGTGCCGCGCAGTTCCATGCGGCGCTTGACTCCCGCGAAACGGCTCAGGGCCGCCACGGCGTCGGCCGGGGCGACGCCCACGTGCCCGGCCGCCGCGATGGCCGCCAGGGCATTCATCCGGTTGTGCTCGCCGCTCAGTGTCCAGGCGACGCGGCCCGCGGATGCCCCCCGGTGGATGATCTCGAAGGTGCCCGCCGCGTCGTCGGGGCCCGCCCGCCAGTCGCCGTCGACGCCAAACGTGACGGTTTCCGACCAGCATCCGCGGGCCAGCACCCGCTCGATGGCGGGCGTGCGGGTGGGCGCGACGACCCGGCCCTGGCCGGGGATGGTCCGTACCAGATGGTGGAATTGTGTTTCGATCGCGGCCAGATCCGGGAAGATGTCGGCGTGATCGTATTCCAGGTTGTTCAGGATGGCGGTCCGGGGCCGGTAGTGGACGAACTTGGACCGCTTGTCGAAGAAGGCGGTGTCGTACTCGTCGGCCTCGATCGCGAACACCGGCCGCGCGGCGCCCCGGCCCGGCTGCAGGCGCGCCGATACGCCGAAGTCCTGCGGCACGCCGCCCACCAGGAAGGACGGCTGCAATCCGGCCGACTCCAGGATCCAGGCCAGCATCGAGGTCGTCGTCGTCTTGCCGTGCGTGCCGGCCACGGCCAGCACGTGGTGGCCGGGCAGGACGTGCTCGCCCAGCCACTGCGGCCCGGACGTGTAGGGCAGCCCTTCGTTCAGGATGGCTTCCATCAGCGGGTTGCCGCGGCTGACCACGTTGCCGACCACGAACAGGTCCGGCCTGAGCGCCGTCTGGCCCGCGTCGAAGCCTTCGATCAGTTCGATGCCCTGTTCCATGAGCTGGGTGCTCATGGGCGGGTAGACACCGGCGTCGCAGCCGGTGACGCGGTGCCCGGCCGCCCGCGCGATCAGCGCCAGGCCGCCCATGAAGGTGCCGCAGATGCCGAGTATGTGTAGATGCATGGTTGCCTGCTTCCGGTCGGGGTATGGATTGTAGACGCCCGGGCCGGACCGCCGCGGTCCGGGGCGGGGACGAAGTATGATGTCGAGGTCACCTCCTCGGAGCAATCATGCCGTTTTCTTCTTTGCGCCAGGAAATCGCCGCCGCTGCGGCCCGGATGATCGCCGAGGACGGGCTGGACTACAGCTCGGCCAAGCGCAAGGCGGTCAAGCAACTGGTGGGGGCGGGCAGCCTGCCCCGCGGCGACGTGCTGCCGGACAATGACGAGATAGAGAGCGAGGTCCGCGAATATCAGGCCTTGTTCATGGGGGATACCCAGCCCGCGCGCCTGGCAAGGCTGCGGCGGGTGGCGCTGTCGGTCATGGGCCTGCTGGAACGATTCCAGCCCTACCTGGTCGGTCCTGTCTGGAACGGCACCGCGGGCGAGCATTCCGATATCGCCCTGCAGTGCTTTGCCGACTCATCCAAGGAAGTCGAGATATTCCTCCTCAATCATGGCATCAAATACGAAGTGGGCGAGCGCCCGGATTTCCGTGGCCGCGGCAAGGTCGAGGCCCTGTATTTCCTCTGGCAGGAGGAAGGCGTCATGCTGAGCATCTATGATGGCCTGGCGCTGCGAGGGGCCTTGAAGCCGGGCCCGGACGGCCGGGCCGAGCGCGGCGACGCCCGGGCCGTGGCCAGGCTGCTGGAGGATGTCCAGGGGCGGCTGCAGGGAGAAACGGCATGAGCGGGTCTTCTCGCCGCCGGCTGCTGGCGTACGGCGGCGCGGGCGTGGCGGCGGCCCTGCTGGGCGGCGGCGTGGCCTGGTGGCGCCTGGCGCCGGGCACCGCGTCCGACCGGGCGGTGAACATCCTGTACGCGCAGACGCTGGAGGGGCTGGACGGCCGTTCCTATCCGTTCCAGCAATGGCGAGGACAGCGCCTGGTGGTGAATTTCTGGGCGACCTGGTGCCCGCCTTGCGTGGACGAGATGCCGGAACTGGACATGCTGCACCAGGAATTCGCCAAGACGGCGCAGTTTGTCGGGATCGGCATCGATTCGGCGGCCAACATGCGGAAATTCGTCGAAAAAGTCCCGGTGGGTTATCCTTTGCTGATCGCCGGGAATGTCGGTACGGAACTGGCGCGCGAGCTGGGCAACGCCAGCGGCGGCTTGCCGTATACGGTCGTGATCGACGAAAAAGGGGGAGTTATCCATCAGTATTCCGGCCGGATCAAGCCCGATACCCTGCGGGGTGTGCTCAAGCCTGCCTGAATGCTGTCCGGACCCCTGGGCATCCCCGGGGCGGGATGTTCCCGACATAGGCAGAATCGCCGAATTCGTTACAATTGATAGACAATATGGCGTGTTTTGCGTAAAAATCGCGCCCTTCCGTATCGCATCGCAGGCATATGGCCCATCGCATACTGGTTTTGCACGGCCCGAATCTGAATCTGCTCGGCACGCGCGAGCCCGGTATCTATGGTGCGACGACCTTGGCCGACATCGATGCCCGGCTGCTGGCCCTGGCGCAGCAGCACGGCGCATCGCTCGCCTCGTTCCAGAGCAACCATGAAGGTGCGCTGGTCGACCGCATCCAGGCGGCCGTGGGCGAGGGTGTCGATTTCATCGTGATCAATCCGGCGGCCTACACGCACACCAGCGTGGCGGTCCGGGACGCGCTTGCGGCGGTGGCGGTGCCGTTCATCGAAGTCCATTTGTCGAACGTGCACAAGCGGGAAGCCTTCAGGCACCGTTCGTATTTTTCCGACCTGGCCGTGGGCGTGATCGCCGGGCTGGGCGTCGATGGCTATGAAGCGGCCGTGCGTTACGCGCTGTCGCATTGAAGAAAATTACGGGGAAGCCCCATGGATCTTAGAAAACTGAAAACCTTGATCGACCTGGTTGCCGAGTCCGGCATCGCCGAGCTGGAGATCACCGAGGGCGAAGGCAAGGTGCGTATCGTCAAGTTCGCGCAAGGCGGGCAGTTCACCGCCTCGCCGGGGGTCCAGGCCTACCAGGTCATGCCGCAGGCAGCCGCCCCGGCCCCGGCCGCCGAAGCCGCCCCTGCTCCCGCGCCCGTCGTGGCCCAGGGCCATGTCGTCAAGTCGCCCATGGTGGGCACCTTCTACCGTGCGCCCAACCCCGGCGCCTCGGCGTTCGTGGACGTCGGCCAGGCGGTCAAGGAAGGCGATCCCCTGTGCATCATCGAGGCCATGAAGCTGCTCAACGAGATCGAGGCCGACAAGGCCGGCACCATCAAGGAAATCCTGGTCGAGAACGGCCAGCCGGTCGAATACGGCCAACCCCTGTTCGTGATCGGCTGACCGGTCGACACCATGCGCATCGACACCTTGCCCGTTGATGCGCTTCACACCGTGTTATCAGTCGGGCGCCGGGACCGGCGCGCCAGTCCCGGCAAGGCACCGTCCGCCGCGGCGCCACCGGAGGACGCCGCCTCGGCCAGCCGTCCGACTTTTTCAGGACATTCGTTCATGTTTGAAAAGATCCTGATCGCGAATCGCGGGGAAATCGCCCTGCGCATCCAGCGCGCCTGCCGCGAGCTGGGGATCAAGAGCGTGGTCGTGCACTCCGAGGCCGATCGCGAGGCGAAGTACGTCAAGCTGGCCGACGAGTCGGTCTGCATCGGGCCCGCGCCGTCGCGCGAGAGCTACCTGAACATGCCGGCCATCATCTCGGCGGCCGAGGTCACCGATGCCGAGGCCATCCATCCGGGCTACGGCTTCCTGTCCGAGAATGCCGATTTCGCCGAGCGGGTCGAGAAAAGCGGCTTCGTGTTCATCGGGCCCAGGCCAGAATCCATCCGCATGATGGGCGACAAGGTCAGCGCCAAGCAGGCCATGATCGCGGCCGGCGTTCCCGTGGTGCCCGGTTCCGACGGCGCGCTGCCCGAGGATCCGAAGGAAATCATCCAGATCGCCCGCAAGGTCGGCTATCCGGTCATCATCAAGGCCGCCGGCGGCGGTGGTGGACGCGGCATGCGCGTGGTCCACACCGAGGCCGCGCTGCTCAACGCCGTGACCATGACGCGGTCCGAAGCCGCGGCCGCCTTCAACAATCCCGACGTGTACATGGAGAAGTTCCTCGAGAACCCCCGCCACGTCGAGATCCAGATCCTGGCCGACGGCCAGCGCGGCGCGATCTGGCTGGGCGAGCGCGATTGCTCGATGCAGCGCCGCCACCAGAAGATCATCGAGGAAGCGCCGGCGCCGCACATCCCGCGCCGGCTGATCGACCGTATCGGCGATCGCTGCGCCGACGCCTGCCGCAAGATCGGCTATCGCGGCGCCGGGACGTTCGAGTTCCTGTACGAGAACAACGAGTTCTATTTCATCGAAATGAACACCCGCATCCAGGTCGAGCACCCGGTCACCGAGGCGATCACGGGTGTGGACTTGGTGCAGGAGCAGATCCGCATCGCCGCAGGCGAGAAGCTGCGGCTTCGCCAGCGCGACGTCGTGTTCCGCGGCCACGCCATCGAGTGCCGCATCAATGCCGAGGATCCGTTCCGCTTCACGCCCAGCCCGGGCCGCATCACCAACTGGCATGTTCCCGGGGGCCCTGGCATCCGTGTCGACTCGCATGTCTACAACGGCTACTTCGTGCCGCCCAACTACGACTCCATGATCGCCAAGGTCATCGCCTATGGCGATACGCGCGACCAGGCGCTGGCGCGCATGCGCATCGCCCTGTCGGAAATGGCGGTCGACGGCATTTCGACCAACATCGCGCTGCACCGCGAACTGCTCCAGGATGCCCGCTTCATCGAAGGCGGAACCAACATCCATTATCTGGAGCATCGCCTGTCCCAGCGTCCGGACTGAAGGTAGCGAGTCCGTCATGCGCGAACTGGTGTTCGATTGCCCCGAGCAACTGGCCGAGCCGCTGTCCGACGCGCTGCTGGAAGCCGGCGTGTTGTCGGTGTCGGTCGAGGATGCCGACTTCGGCACCGACGCCGAGCAGCCCTTGTTCGGCGAGCCCGGCCTTGAGCCGGAAACCCAGGCATGGTCGCGCAACCGCGTCGTGGCGCTGCTGCCCGATGGCGAGGATCCCGCCCAGTTGCTGGCGGTGGCCTGCGCGGCCTGCGGGATCGACGATCCGCCCGCCTGGCAGTTGCGCGAGGTGCCGGATGCCGACTGGGTCCGCCTGACCCAGTCGCAGTTCGAGCCGATCGAGGTCGACGCCCGCATCTGGATCGTGCCGACCTGGCACGAAGTGCCGGACCGGCCGGGCACCATCTCCCTGCGCCTGGATCCGGGCCTGGCCTTCGGTACCGGCAGCCATCCCACCACGCACCTGTGCCTGGCCTGGCTGGCGGGCAATCTGCGCGCCGGCAGCAGCGTGCTGGACTACGGCTGCGGTTCGGGCATCCTGGCGATCGCCGCGCGCAAGCTCGGCGCCGGCGAGACCGTGGGCATCGACATCGACCCGCAGGCGGTCCAGTCGGCCCAGGCCAATGCGGCGGCCAACGCGGTCGAGGTACTGGCCGGCCTGCCCGACGTGCGCCAGGGCTGGCGCGCCGACGTGGTGGTCGCCAACATCCTGTCCAATCCGCTCAAGGTGCTCGCGCCCATGCTGTGCGACCGGGTACTGCCCGGCGGCGACCTGATCCTGTCCGGCGTGCTCGAGCGGCAGGCCGACGAGGTTGCGCAGGCCTATGCGCCCTGGATCGCCATGAAGGTGTGGCGCGCGCTGGATGGCTGGGTCTGCCTGCACGGGCAGCGCCCCGCCTGACGGGCATCCGGCATGGTTCTCGCTACCCGCTGCCCCCAATGCGCCACGGCGTTCCGGGTCGCTCCCGACCAGATCAAGCTGCGCGGCGGCTGGGTGCGGTGCGGGGTTTGCAACGAAGTCTTCGATAGCAGCCAGAGCCTGATCGAGCTGGATCCGGCCGGAGGTTCGCCGCGTCCGGTGGCCGCGGGACCGGCAGCGATGCCCGAGGCGCCCGCCGCCGAACCCCATGTGCTGCGCCGGCGGGGAGAAGGCCTGGCCGCGACCGTGCAGGACGACGAGGACCTGGCGCCGGCATTGGCGTCCACGCCGCCTTCCCCGCCGGTCGTGACCGACAGCGAATCTGCCTCCCGCGACATGCCGGCCGACGACGCGCCGCCTGGAGCCGGCGCGTCGATGGCGGGTGAAACGGCGCCGGCGGTTTTCGCCGAATCCTTGCCCGGCCAGGATCTGCCTTCCGTCCTGCGGTCCCGTCGCCCCGAGCCGGTCGGCCTGCCGGGCGAGGCCGATGGCGGGCCGGATGCGGGTATTGCGCCCGCGGCGGACGTTTCCATCGTGGGCGAGTCGCGTGTCCGCGCGCAGGGGGCGAGCGTGGAAGCGGCGCCGGGTTTCCTCGATGGCGAGACCCGGCGGCGCTGGCGGCGCGCCCAGTGGCTGTGGGGGCTGGCCGCGCTGGTCGCGCTGCTGATCCTGCTGGCGCAGGCGGCCTGGATCTTCCGGGCCGAGATCGCGACCCGCGTGCCCGCGTTGCGTCCCGTCATGGAGCAACTGTGCCAGCGGCTGCAGTGCATCGTGGGCTATCCCCGGGCGCCCGAACTGCTGGTGATCGAATCATCGTCGGTCGAGCCCTGGTCGCCCGAGTCGCCGGGATTCGCGCCGCCCATCGCCGATGAGCCCGAACCGGCGCCGGGTGAGTCTTCCGAGGTCGTCCTGCCGACGCGCCAGCTGGCGCTGCGGATGGTGTTGCGCAACCGCGCGGCGTTCCCGCAGTCCTGGCCCGCCATCGAGCTGTCGCTGATGGACTTGTCCGACACCGTGGCCGCCCGCCGGGTGCTGCTGCCGTCGGTCTATCTGTCGCCCCGCGATTTCGCCCAGCCGCTGGGGCCGCTCGAAGAGCGGGTCCTGCGGATTCCCATCGAAACCATCGACGCCCACGCCACCGGCTACCGCGTCGCCATCTTCTATCCGTGACCGCCATGGCCTATCCCGAAACCGCTCCCGTCATCATCTGCGGCTCCGTTGCGTTCGATACGATCATGGTGTTCGAAGGCAAGTTCCAGGAGCACATCCTGCCGGAGCAGGTCCACGCGCTCAGCGTCTCCTTCCTCGTGCCTTCCATGCGCAAGGAGTACGGTGGTTGCGCGGGAAATATCGCCTACAACATGCGGCTGCTGGGCGGCACGCCCGTGCCGGTGGCGACCGTGGGCGAGGACGCGGGCGACTATCTGCGCCGCATGCGCGAGCAGGGCACCAACGTCGACTGGGTCAAGGTCGTGCCGGAGACCTTCACCGCGCAGTGCTTCATCACGACAGACCTGGCGGACAACCAGATCACCGCCTTCCACCCCGGGGCCATGTCGGCGGCGGCCACCAATGACCTGACCGGAGCGCCGGGCGTCTGGGGCATCGTCGCGCCCGACGCCAAGGACGGCATGTTCGCGCATGCCCGGCGGCTGCACGCGCAGGGCATCCCCTTCATCTTCGACCTGGGCCAGGCCATGCCGCTGTTCAGCGGCGAGGACCTGGAGGAAATGCTGGCGCTCGCGCAGGTGCTGACGGTCAATGACTACGAGGCCCATGTGGTCGAGCAGCGTACCGGCCGCAGCATGGCCGACATCGCCGCCGGCTTGCAGGCCGCCATCGTCACCCGGGGCGAGAAAGGCTCGACGCTGCTGACCGGCGGCCAGGAGATCCGGATCGATCCCGTCAAGGCGGAAGCCGTGGTCGATCCGACGGGGTGCGGCGATGCCTATCGGGCCGGCCTGCTGTACGGGCTGACGCTGGGATGGCGCTGGGAGGACTGCTGCAAGCTGGCCAGCCTGATGGGGGCCATCAAGATCGCTTGCCGGGGCCCGCAGAACCACCAGATCAGCCGCGAGGAGATCTCGGCGCGCCTGGAGCGCGGCTACGGGCTCTCGCTGCCGCAGGGCTGAAGCGGGGCCGCCGCGGTCATGGTTTGAAACAACCTTGGCGGGCCCGGACAGGCGCCGGCGGGCTGGCGGGCGAACCGACAGGGTATAAATTCAGTCCTAGACCCTGTCGTTTCATTCCAAGAAGAGGGCGCTGCGGCGTTTCTCCGCTTTTCCACCAGGATGGTTCTATGAATCCAAGCAATTCGTCTCTTTCCCAGGTTGCCGGACGCGGGCGTGTCCTGGCCGTGGCCGCCGCGCTGTCCGCGCTGGCGCTGCTGGCCGGATGTGCGACGGGCAGCAACTCGGCATCGGTCTATGACCGGAACCAGGCGCAGCGCGAGCAAGTGGTGCGCATGGGCACGGTGGAGTCGGTGCGGCGCGTCACCATCGACCGCGGCCAGACCGGTGTCGGCACGGCGGGCGGCGCCATTGTCGGCGGCGTGGCGGGCAGCAGCATCGGCGGGGGCCGCGGCCAGATCATCACATCGGTGCTGGGCGCGATCGCCGGCGGCATCGCCGGGCAGGCGGTGGAAGGCGGGATGTCCAAGCGCGACGGCCTGGAAATCACCGTTCGTTTCGAAAACGGAGAACTGCGCTCCATCGTGCAGGAAGCCGACGAGATGTTCTATGTCGGGGATCGGGTGCGCGTGCTGAGCGGCACCGGCGCGACCCGCGTCACGCATCTCTAGACAGGCGCCCGCCGCCATGCGGCGGCGCCGCGTCGATGCCGGGGCGGGCCTTGCTGCCCGCCGGGGCTTACAGTCCGAAGATGGGCAGTCCTATCCGCGACAGCACCATCAGCGCGACCTGCGTGAACAGGAACAGGACCAACGGCGATAGATCCAGCCCCCCCAGGGAAGGCATGAAACGCCGGATGGGATCCAGCAGCGGAGCCGTCAGCGCCTGGAGGACAGGCATGGCCGGTGCGTTGGGGTTCACCCATGACAGGATCACCATCAGCAACGTGACCCACATCACGAGGTTGACGGCCCACTTCAGCATCAGCATCAGCGAGATCCACAGCCCCTCCGGCAGCATGGACAGCGGATTGCCTCCCGCGATCAGCATTACCGCCGTCAGGTAGATCAGCGCCGTCAGCCAGGCCGCCACCAGACTGGCCCAATCCACGCCCCCGCGCCCGCCCAGCACCCGCCGCAGCGGGATCACCAGCCAGTCCGTCACCTGGAACACCGTTCGCGAAATGGGGTTGTACGGTGGCATCCGCGCGAATTGCAGCCACAACCGCAGCAGCAGCACGGCCCCGTAAAGGGTGAAAACGACGTTGAGTAGAAAACGGGCGATATCGCCAACCATGAGAACTCCGAGTGCCTGCACGATTTATTCAGCAGGCTGTAAGAAAAAGATTATAGCTCCCTGCATAAGTCTCCCACAGACCCAGGATGCGGTGGATCCGGCTCCGCCGGTCCACCCGCATCGCCCCTTGGGGGGCGCGCGAAGCGCGTAGGGGGGCCACAAAAAACCCCGCCAAAGCTTGCACTCTGGCGGGGTTTGAATCAGAGCGCAAGGCGCTCCGATTAGGGCTTACGGGCGGCTGCCCGTAGGGAAGGGCCAAGCGGCTGCGGGGTTGAGCGCCGTTTTCGCGCCCGGAGCGGCCGCGGTGGACGGCGCAGGGGCAGGCTTTTTGGCAGCAGGCTTCTTGGGAGCGGCCTTCTTGGCCGGAGCCTTCTTCGCAGCGGGCTTCTTGGCAGCGGTAGCCTTCTTGGCCGCGACCTTCTTCACCGCAGCTTTCTTGGCCGGGGCCTTCTTGGCCGCGACCTTCTTCACTGCGGCTTTCTTGGCCGGGGCCTTCTTGGCTGCAACCTTCTTCACCGCGGCTTTCTTGGCCGGAGCCTTTTTCGCCGGGGCCTTCTTGGCTGCGACCTTCTTCACTGCGGCTTTCTTGGCCGGGGCCTTCTTGGCCGCAACCTTCTTCACCGCGGCTTTCTTGGCCGGAGCCTTCTTCGCCGCAACCTTCTTCACTGCCGCCTTCTTGGCCGGGGCTTTCTTCGCCGGGGCCTTCTTGGCTACCGCTTTCTTCGCGGCCTTTTTGGCTGTCGCCATGGTCTGCTCCTTTACGAGACGTTCAGGGACCCAGAACACACGAACCCGCTCGGACCATCCTCACGGGCTATTCATCGGCGCAAGCCCTGCTGTTGAACAACACCTCAACAGCGGAATCAGTTTGCGCTAATGAATGCTTTACACAGCCATTCGACATACCCCGCAACCAGTGCGACCCATGTCGAATGACTTGGCAGGCGGTTTTCCCGCCTGCCGGATGACACCCCCGTTTGCCCGGCCGCCGCTGCTTCGTCTTCGACAAAGCAACATGCGCAGGGGCCGGATGGTGCGCCGGGCGAGGGGGCCTGCCCCACGCGCCGCGTCTGAACTCATCCGGGCCCTGCCGGGCGCCCAAGGGCGCCTGATCCTGTCTACGTGCGGTCTAGTCCCAGCTCAGCGCCCCGCCGGTCTGGTATTCGATCACACGCGTTTCAAAGAAATTGCGTTCTTTCTTCAAGTCGATCATCTCCGCCATCCACGGGAAGGGATTCTCTTCCTGCGGGAACAGCGGCTCGATACCGATCTGCTGGCAGCGGCGGTTGGCGATGAAGCGCAGATACGATTTGAACATCGGCGCATTCAGGCCCAGCACGCCACGCGGCATGGTGTCTTCGGCGTAAGCGTATTCGAGTTCGACCGCTTTGCGGAAGAGGCCGCGGATGTCTTCGCGGAATTCCGGCGTCCACAGGTGCGGGTTCTCGAGCTTGATCGTGTTGATGAGGTCGATGCCGAAATTGCAATGCATGGACTCGTCCCGCAGGATGTACATGTATTGCTCGGCGGCGCCGGTCATCTTGTTCTGCCGGCCCAGCGCCAGGATCTGGGTGAAGCCGACGTAGAAGAACAGGCCTTCCATCAGGCACGCGAAGACGATCAGCGACTTCAGCAGGGTCTGGTCGGCCTCCGGCGTGCCCGTCTTGAAGTTCGGGTCGGCGATGGCGTCGATGAAGGGGATCAGGAACTCGTCCTTGGCGCGGATGGACGGAACTTCATTGTAGGCATTGAAGATTTCCGACTCGTCCAGGTCCAGGCTCTCGACGATGTACTGGTAGGCGTGGGTGTGGATCGCTTCCTCGAAGGCCTGGCGCAGCAGGAACTGCCGGCACTCCGGGGCGGTGATGTGGCGATACGTGCCCAGCACGATGTTGTTCGCGGCGAGCGAGTCGGCCGTGACGAAGAAGCCCAGGTTGCGCTTGATGATGCGGCGCTCGTCCTCGGTCAGGCCCTCGGGGTTCTTCCACAGCGCGATGTCGCGCGACATGTTGATTTCCTGCGGCATCCAGTGGTTGGCGCAGGTGGCCAGGTACTTTTCCCAAGCCCATTTGTATTTGAACGGGACCAGCTGGTTGACGTCCGTCTGGCCGTTGATGATGCGTTTGTCCGCGATGTTGACGCGGCTCGAGGAGGCGCCGGCGGACGCGGCAGCGCCCGAGGCCAGCGCGACCTCGTCGAACGCCCCGGCGTGTTCGCGCGGGGCGGCGGCGCCCGTCGGCTGCAGGGCCGGCGTGGCGGAGGGGGTGGATACTTCTTCGTCCCAAGACAACATAGATCGACTCCGGTGTTCAGCGGGGGTTATTGGCAGGCTTCGCACTCTTCGAAGCCGGGGTCACCCGGCTTCATGGTGCATACCGCCCCGACGATTTCCGGTTCCGGAAGGTTGGTGCCCGACGCGGACATTCCCGCATTGGACGATGCCGTGGGCACGGCGTTCAATTCGCCGCCGCGTCCCGTCGATTTTTCAGCGCTGGTCGCACCCAGCGTGCGCAGGTAGTAGGTGGTCTTCAGGCCGCGCTGCCAAGCCAGCTTGTACGTTTCGTCCAGCTTCTTGCCCGACGCGCCCGCCATATAGATATTGAGCGATTGCGACTGGTCGATCCACTTCTGGCGGCGCGCCGCGCATTCCACGAGCCAGCGGGGCTCTACCTCGAAGGCCGTCGCGTACAGCTTGCGCAGCTCGGGAGGTACCCGGTCGATCTTGGCGAGACTGCCATCGAAGTACTTCAGGTCCGCGATCATCACCTCGTCCCACAGCCCGAGCTTCTTGAGATCACGCACCAGGTAATCGTTGACGATCGTGAATTCGCCGGAGAGATTCGATTTGACGTACAAGTTCTGATAAGTCGGTTCAATGCACGCAGATACACCAATGATATTGGAAATCGTCGCCGTCGGGGCAATAGCGATGCAGTTGGAATTGCGCATGCCGTGCAGTTTGATGCGCTCGCGCAACGTATTCCAGTCCAGCGACGCGCTTTCATCGATGTCGACGTAGCCGCCGCGCTCTTCGCGCAGCAGCTTGATGGAGTCCTGCGGAAGAATGCCGCGGTCCCACAGCGAGCCTTCGAACGACGAGTAGCGGCCGCGTTCTTCGGCCAGTTCGGTCGAGGCGAGGTAGGCGTAGTAGCACACCGCTTCCATCGAGCGATCGGCGAAGTCGATGGCGGCATCCGACGCGTAGGGCACGCGCATGATGTGCAGCGCGTCCTGGAAGCCCATGATGCCCATGCCGACGGGACGGTGGCGCAGGTTGGAGTTGCGGGCCTTGTCGACGGCGTAATAGTTGATGTCGATCACGTTGTCGAGCATGCGCATGGCGATGTGGACCGTGTTGCGCAGCTTGTCGTGGTCGAGCTCGACCGTGCCATCGGCGTTGGTCTTCAGGTGGGCGACCAGGTTGACCGAGCCGAGGTTGCAGACCGCGATCTCGGACTCGTTGGTGTTCAGCGTGATCTCGGTGCACAGGTTGGAGCTGTGGACGACGCCGACGTGCTGCTGGGGCGAGCGGATGTTGCAAGGATCCTTGAACGTGATCCACGGATGGCCGGTCTCGAACAGCATCGACAGCATCTTGCGCCATAGCGACGTGGCCGGGATCTTCTTGAACAGTTTCAGTTCGCCGCTGGCGACCTTGGCTTCATAGCCCAGGTAGGCCTTCTCGAATTCCTTGCCCACCTTGTCGTGCAGGTCGGGGCAGTCGGACGGGGAGAACAGGGTCCATTCGGCGTTGTCCATGACCCGCTTCATGAACAGGTCGGGAATCCAGTTGGCCGTGTTCATGTCGTGCGTGCGGCGGCGTTCGTCGCCGGTGTTCTTGCGCAGCTCGAGGAACTCCTCGATGTCCAGGTGCCAGGTTTCGAGGTACGTGCACACGGCGCCCTTGCGCTTGCCGCCCTGGTTGACCGCCACGGCGGTGTCGTTCACCACTTTCAGGAAGGGGACGACGCCCTGGCTTTCGCCGTTGGTGCCCTTGATGTGGCTGCGCAGCGCGCGCACGGGGGTCCAGTCGTTGCCCAGGCCGCCGGCGTACTTGGCCAGCAGCGCGTTTTCCTTGATGGCGTCGTAGATGCTTTCCAGGCTGTCGGCCACCGTGGTCAGGTAGCACGACGACAGCTGCGAGTGCAGGGTGCCGGCGTTGAACAGGGTCGGCGTCGAGCTCATGAAGTCGAACGACGACAGGATGTTGTAGAACTCGATGGCGCGGGCTTCGCGATCGGCTTCCTCCAGGGCCAGGCCCATCGCGACGCGCATGAAGAAGGCCTGCGGCAGCTCGATGCGGGCGCCCTTGATGTGCAGGAAGTAGCGGTCGTACAGGGTCTGCAGGCCCAGGTAGGTGAACTGCAGGTCGCGGGTGTCCTTCAGCGCCGCGCCCAGGCGGGCGAGGTCGTAGGTGGCCAGCTTGGCGTCCAGCAGGCCGCCTTCGATGCCGCGGGCGATGAACTGCGGGAAATATTCGGCGTAGCGCGTGGCCATGGCGGCTTGTTCGACTTCTTCGCCCAGCACTTCCTTGCGGATGGTGTGCAGCAGGAGGCGTGCCGTGACCGTGCTGTAGGCCGGGTCCTTCTCCAATTGCGAGCGGGCGGCCAGGATGGCGGACTTGAAGATCTCGTCGGTGGAGACGCCGTCGTACAGGTTCTTGACGGTTTCCTTGAAGATGCCCTCGGCCGAGGCGAATTCTTCCAGGCCCGAGCACGCGGCCTGGATGATGGCCTGCAGGTGCTGCGGGTCGAGCGGGATGCGCAGGCCGTTCTCGGTGACGTGCACGATCGCCTGGTTGGACGAGGTGTGCATCAGCGCGCGCTGCTGGGCGCGCTTTTCGCGGTACAGCACGTAGGCGCGGGCGACGTCATGCTCGCCGGAGCGCATCAGCGCCAGCTCGACCTGGTCCTGGATGTCTTCGATATGGACGGTGCCGCCGCTGGGCTGGCGACGGATCAGGGCGTGGACGACCTGTTTGGTCAGGCCTTCGACGAGCTCGCGCACACGCGCGGAAGCAGCGCCCTGGCCGCCGTTGACGGCCAGGAAGGCCTTGGTCAGCGCGATGGAAATCTTGCCGGGTTCGAATCCGACCACGGCGCCGTTGCGCCGGATGACCTTGTGGTCGGAATACGCGGTCTGGCCGGCTTCGGTCTGTGCGGGCTTGGAAGCTAGCGGCGCAGCGGTCGATTGGGCCGAGGGAGTCGAGAGTTGCATAAGGCCTCCTGGATGCATGAAGGCGCGGGATGCCGCGCCGGTACTCGGTGTTCTGGGATTTGCAGCGAAATAATTCTGGATTACAAGGGCGTCAGGCCGCGCCGGAGCGCGGCTTGGGGCCTAACGACGAAATGCGGGACGGCTCGTGCCGTCGCACATCCGGGCTGGTATGGATAAGCCATGTTTTCCCCCTCCCTTGCAGCACGGACACTACATCTAGTGGTGTGTGACCGGCGAGGCACTAATTCTAGGGGGGTGCTGATTGTACGGCAAGTGTCAAAATGTTGCTGGCGGAAAGAATCCGGCGCTCGCATAGGTAATTCGGGCTCTATTTATTAGACAGCTAGCAACCATGCGTGTTTCACGCGGAAAGGTGCACGAGGCACGCTTGAAATGCGGCGTTTGCAGCGCGTGGAACAGAGCGGGTGCGGGTTGAGCCTGGGCGGGCCGGGGTTGGCGAGGGCGAGATTCTACAGGAGGGGCGGTGGCGGCCCGGCCCCCGGGTGCCCCGGGCACGGCCTGTGGCGGCGTGGGGTGGGTCAGGGGGCGGGTGGGGCGGTTTCGGGGGGGAGGGCGGTCCAGCCGGTTTCGCGGCCGTAGCGGGCCCAGTCGAAGGCCGGGCCGGGGTCGGTCTTGCGGCCGGGGGCGATGTGTTCGTGCCCGCGGACGGCTTCGAGGGGGTGGCGGGCGCGCAGGGCGGGGGTGAGCCAGGCCAGGGCGCGGTACTGGGCGTCGGTGAAGGGCAGGGTGTCGCAGCCTTCGAGTTCGATGCCGATGGAGAAGTCGTTGCAGCGTTCGCGGCCGGCGTGGCAGGAGACGCCGGCGTGCCAGGCGCGTTGGCCGGTGCTGGCGAACTGGACGATGGCGCCGGCGCGGTCGATCAGGAAGTGGGCCGAGACTTTCAGGCCGCGCAGGCAGTCGAACCAGGGATGGGCGTCGCAGTCGAGGGTGTTGGTGAACAGGGCTTCGACGTAGGGGCCGCCGAACTCGCCGGGCGGCAGGCTGATGTTGTGCAGGACCAGCAGCGAGATCTCGGTGCCGGGCGGCCGTTCGTCGGTGTTGGGGGAGGGGACGCGGCGCACGGCGGGGTGGTCGATCCAGCCACCGTCGTCCAGCCGCGCTTCCGGGGTCATTTGCCCGGCCCCTTCAACGAGTGGGCCAGGCTGCAATAGTTGTAGCCTTTGCGCCGCACGGCCTCGGAGGGGGGCAGATGGATGCCGCAGTGGGCGCAGCGCACCATGCCGTCGGCGGGGAAGCGGCTGGCGTCGACGCGGCGCGATTGGCGGCGGTGGCCCTTGACGGCGCTGCGGGCGGCGATGCGGGCCACGAGCAGCGCGACCACGATGACGAACACCCAGAAAAGTAGCTTGCCCATGGAGGAAAGGGATCCTATCGGAGGCGCGTGCTAGCGGCGCAGGATGATCTCGAGCACGAACCGGGTGCCGGTGTAGGCCAGCAACAGGAAGGCGAAGCCGACCAGCGTCCAGCGCAGCGCGATGCGTCCGCGCCAGCCCCAGACCTGGCGGCCCAGCAGCAGCAGGCCGAAGGTCAGCCACGAGAGCAGCGTGAAGACGGTCTTGTGGTCCAGGGGCAGGGCGGTGCCCGACAGCGATTCGGAAATGACGATGCCGGTGAGGACGGCCAGGGTCAACAGCACGAAACCGATCCAGATCAGCCGGAACAGCAGGCGTTCGAGCATCAGCAGGGGCGGCACGGCGTCGAACAGGCGGGCGTAGACCCGGGCCGAATGGCGGGGCTGGGGCGGGTTGCTGGCCGAGATGTCGTGCAGGCGCCGGTCGGCCGAGGCCATCAGCAGCGCATGCAGGGCGGCGATGGTGATCATGCTGTAGGCGGCCAGCGCGATGGCCAGGTGCACGCGCAGCCAGCCGCTGTCGGCGTGGGCGATGATGCGTCCCTCGGGAAAGACGACGGGCAGCACGGTGCCGATCACGCCCAGCGGCATCAGCCAGAGCCGCAGGCCGTCGATCGCGACCCACAGGCTCTCGGCCCAGAATACGACCAGGCCCAGCCACAGCGCGGCCGAGATCCCCAGCGCGAAGCCCAGTTTCAGGTTGCCGTCGCCCAGCATGGCCTGCTGGACCGCGAGGCCGTGCACGACCAGCACCAGCGCCAGCCCCAGGCGCTCGGCGGAGCCGGCCCGGGGTTCGGGGTGCGACGAGACGGCTCGCCACGCGAGTACCGTCAACAAGGCGTAACCGGCCGCGGCCAGTGCGTGCAATACAATTCCCATATCCATGGAAGTGTAAGCGAATCCTATTCATGCTCGATAACCTTACCGCTCGCCTGTCGCGCGTCGTCAAGACCCTGAAGGGTGAAGCGCGCCTGACCGAGGCGAATACGCAGGAAATGCTGCGCGAAGTCCGTCTGGCGCTGCTCGAAGCCGACGTGTCCCTGCCGGTCGTGCGCGAGTTCGTTGCGCGGGTCAAGGAAAAGGCGCTGGGCGAGGACGTCACGGGCAGCCTGACGCCGGGCCAGGCCCTGGTGGGAGTGGTCCACAAGGAGCTGACGTCCCTCATGGGGGGGGACCTCGGGCCCCACGCGAGCGAGTTGTCGCTGGCCCAGCAGCCTCCCGCCGTGATCCTGATGGCGGGCCTGCAGGGGTCGGGCAAGACCACCACCACCGGCAAGCTGGCCCGCTGGCTGGCCGAGGGCGGCCATGTCCAGAACGGCCGCAAGACGGGCAAGAAGAAAGTGCTGGTGGTCAGCGCCGACGTCTACCGCCCCGCCGCCATCGAGCAGTTGAAGACCGTGGCCGCGCAGGCCGGCGTCGATTTTCTGCCTTCGTCCACCGACCAGGCGCCCGAGGCCATTGCCCGCAACGCGCTCGACCATGCGCGCAAGCACCATTACGACGTGCTGATCGTCGATACGGCCGGCCGGCTGGGCATCGACGAAGCGCTGATGAACGAGATCCGCGCGCTGCATGCCCTGCTCGATCCGATCGAGACCCTGTTCGTGGTCGACGCGATGCTGGGCCAGGACGCGGTCAACGTCGCCAAGGCCTTCAACGACGCCCTGCCGCTGACCGGCGTGGTCCTGACCAAGCTGGACGGCGATGCGCGCGGCGGCGCCGCGCTGTCGGTGCGCCACGTGACCGGCAAGCCGCTCAAGTTCGTCGGCGTGTCCGAGAAGCTGTCCGGCCTCGAGCCCTTCCATCCCGAACGCATGGCGCAACGGGTGCTGGGCATGGGCGACATCCTGTCGCTGGTCGAGGAAGCCCAGCGCGCGATCGACGTCGACGAGGCGCAGAAGCTGGCCGCCAAGCTCAAGTCGGGCGACAAGTTCGACCTGAACGATTTCCGCGCCCAGATCGCGCAGATGAAGAACCTGGGCGACATGGGCTCGCTGTTGGAGAAGCTGCCGGCGCAGTTCTCGCAGGCGGCCTCGCAAATAGACAGCAAGCAGGCCGGCAAGCAGATCCGCCGCATGGAAGGCATCCTGAACTCCATGACCGAGCTCGAACGCGCCAAGCCCGAGCTGATCAAGGCCTCGCGCAAGCGCCGCATCGCCACCGGCGCCGGCGTGCAGGTGCAGGAGGTCAACCGCATGCTGTCGCAGTTCGAGCAGATGCAGGCCATGATGAAGCAGATGAAGAAGGGCGGCATGGCCAAGATGATGCGCGCCATGGGCGGCATGAAGGCGCTGCGCGGCATGAAGGGCTTGCCTGGACTCAAGTAAAGCCCCGACAATCCCGGTTCCGTGGTCCCGTCTCCAGGAACGATGAGCGTAGCTCCGCAGCCAGGCCGTCTAGTGTGGGATGCCGCAACCGGTGCCGGCCGCCTGTTGGTCGAAGGCGACTGGACGCTGGCGGCCTTCGAGGCCCTGCGCCGCGAGGTCGCCCGGTTCGATGCGGGCGACCAGGTGCGCGCGCTGGACCTCAGCCGGCTGGGCGCGCTGGATACCGCGGGCGCATCGCTGCTGGTCGACCTGCTGGGCGCCGAGCGCCTGCCCGGGCTGCTGGCCGCCGGTCCCCAGGTGGATGCCTCGCGCCGCGCGCTGCTCGACACCATCATCCGCGCCCAGGGCGCGGTCCAGCGGTGCAAGCCGCCCGAGCCGCCTGCGCCGCTGGCCGAACTGCTGTGCCACGTGGGCGAGGCCGCCGAGCAGTTCTGGAAGCACGCCGTGGGCCTGTGCGGGTTCATCGGCCTGACGCTCGAGAGCCTGGGCCGGTCGCTGGTGCGCCCACGCTCGTGGCGGATCACGGCCACCGTCGCGCAGATCGAGCAGATCGGGCTGAATGCCGTTCCCATCGTCGCCTTGCTGACCTTCCTGGTCGGCGCCGTCGTGGCTTTCCTGGGCGCGACGGTGCTGCGGGACTTCGGCGCCACCCTTTATACGATCAATCTGGTCGGGTTTGCCTTTCTGCGCGAATTCGCCGTGTTGCTGACCGCCATCCTGATGGCGGGCCGGACGGCCAGCGCCTTTACCGCGCAGATCGGCTCGATGAAGGCCAACGAGGAGATCGACGCCATCCGGGCGCTCGGCCTGGACCCCATCAACATGCTGGTGCTGCCGCGCGTGCTGGCGATGCTGGTGTCGCTGCCCCTCCTGACCTTCATGTCCATGCTGACCGGCATCGCGGGCGGCATGGTGGTGTGCGCCTGGAGCCTGGACATTCCGCCGTCGCTGTTCCTGTCCACGTTGCGCGAGAGCCTGGACGTGCGGCACTTCTATGTCGGCATCGTCAAGGCGCCCATCCTGGCCTTCATCATCGCCGTGATCGGTTGCCTGGAAGGCTTCAAGGTCAGCGGCAGCGCCCAGTCCGTGGGCGAGCACACCACCTCCAGCGTCGTGCAGGCGATCTTCGTGGTGATCCTGATCGACGCGCTGGCGGCGCTGTTCTTCATGGAGATGGGATGGTGACGGCCGACGAACCCATCGTGCGCGTGCGCGGGCTGGTCAACCGTTTCGGGACCCAGACCGTGCACGAGGGGCTGGACCTGGACATCCGCCGGGGCGAGATCCTGGGCGTGGTGGGCGGTTCGGGCTCGGGCAAGTCGGTGCTGCTGCGCTCCATCGTCGGGCTGCGGCGGCCGACCGCGGGCAGCGTGCAGGTGTTCGGCCAGGTGCTGGACGAGCTGTCTCCCGAGATGCGTTCGCGCCAGGAACGGCGGATGGGCGTGCTGTTCCAGCGCGGCGCGCTGTTCTCCTCGCTGTCGGTGACCGAGAACGCCGCGCTGCCGCTGATCGAGCACGCGGGACTGGCCCGGCCCGAGGCCGAGCGGCTGGCGCGGCTCAAGCTGGCGCTGGCGGGCCTGCCGGTCGAGGCCGGCGCCAAGTCCCCGGCCTCGCTGTCGGGCGGCATGGTCAAGCGGGCGGCGCTGGCGCGCGCCCTGGCGCTGGACCCCGATCTGTTGTTCCTGGACGAGCCCACGGCGGGACTGGACCCGATCGGCGCGGCGGCCTTCGACGAACTGATCCGCACCCTGAGAGATGCGCTGGGGCTGACCGTGTTCCTGGTCACGCACGATCTGGACACGCTCTACGCCATCTGCGACCGGGTGGCGGTGCTGTCGCAGCGCAAGGTGCTGGTGGTGGACCGGCTGGAAGTGGTGGAGCGGGTCGACGATCCGTGGGTGCAGGAATATTTCCAGGGGCCGCGCGGACGCGCGGCGTCGCGGGCGGCCGAACGGTCGCGCAAGGAGGAGTAGATGGAAACCCGGGCGCATCATGTCGTGATCGGCCTGTTCCTCGTCATTGCCGTGACGGGGGCCCTGCTGTTCGCGTTGTGGCTGGCCAAGAGCCATTCGGACGCCAGCGTGGCGCAGTTCGACGTCGAGTTCAACGAGGCGGTCAACGGCCTGTCCGAGGGCAGCGCCGTCATGTACAGCGGGATCAAGGTCGGCGACGTGGCGCGGTTGCGGCTCGATCCCGTGGATCCCCGCAAGGTGGTGGCGCGGATACGGATCGCCAGCGACGTGCCGGTCAAGGAGGATACGGTGGCGCGCCTGCGCCTGACCGGCGTCACGGGTACCTCGGTGATCCAGCTCGGCAGCGGCACGCCGGAAAGTCCGCGTCTCCTGCCCAAGGGCGACAAGGTGCCGGTCATCGTGGCCCTGCCGTCGCCGATCACCCAGTTGCTGGCGGGCGGGGAGGACCTGATGCTGAACGTCAACGAAATGGTCGCCAGCGCGCGCCAGATCATGTCGCCCGAGAACGCCCGGCAGATCAGCAGCATCCTGGAGCACCTCGAGCAAAGCACGGCCGAGCTGGCCGCGCAGCGGGAAAGTTTCGCGAAGCTGGGCGGACAACTGGGAGAGATCGGCCGGCAGACGTCCGAGGCGCTGGCCAGGGCCAACTCGCTGATGACGCATGCCGACGAATTGGTGGGTTCGCAGGGGAAGGACACCATGCAGAGCGCGCAGCAGGCCATGACGTCGCTGGCTCGCGCCAGCGATAGCATCGACCGCCTGGTGCAGGAGAACAGCGGCGCGCTGGGCAGCGGCGCCCAGAGCCTGGGCGAGCTGGGCGGCGCGCTGCGAGAGATGCAGGCGACGATGGCGTCGCTGCGGGCCATCACCCGCCGCCTCGAGGACAACCCGGCCGACTACCTGCTGGGCCGCGAACAACCCAAGGAGTTCACCCCATGAGAGGCGCGCGCGCAATCATCCGTTGGGCGGGCATGTCGCTGGCGGTGCTGGCTTCGGCCTGCACGCTGTTGCCGGAACAGAAAACGGTCGACATCTATCGCCTGCCGTCCGCGCAGGCGGCGGTTTCCCCGCCGGGCAAGGCCCAGGCCTGGTCGCTGCGCATTCGCAGCCCGCACGCCAATACCACGCTGGACAGCGCTCGCATCGCGGTCATCGTCCAGGGGGACCGCCTCAGCACCTATGGCGGGGCGCGCTGGACCGACGCGCCGCCGGTGCTGCTGCGCGCCCGCCTGGCCGAGGCGTTCAGGCTGGACGGCCGCGTCGCATCGGTATCGACCACCGCCAGCAATGTGCGCGCGGACCTGGAACTGGACAGCGATCTGCGCGCCTTCCAGAGCGAATATCGCGGTGCCGTGCCCTACGCGGTGGT
Source organism: Pigmentiphaga sp. MLSB6-MA01 (assembly GCF_058793475.1). Classification (NCBI taxonomy): domain Bacteria; kingdom Pseudomonadati; phylum Pseudomonadota; class Betaproteobacteria; order Burkholderiales; family Alcaligenaceae; genus Pigmentiphaga; species Pigmentiphaga sp. MLSB6-MA01. Next base: position 92,087 of record NZ_JBXAFV010000014.1, read on the forward strand.
CAGCCTGGATGCCCGGCTGATCTCGACCGCGACGCGGCGCGTGGTGGCCTCGCGCAGCTTCGAGGTCGCGCAACCTGCCGAGGGCGTCGAAGTGCCGGCCGTGGTGTCGGCCTTCGGCCTGGCCAGCGATGCGCTGGCCGGCCAGGTGGTCCAGTGGGTGGTGGAGCAGGGGGCCCGGGCTCAGTCCAGCAAGTCGGAGTAGTCGCCCCGTTCGTAGCCCTCTACCGCCTTCCAGGGCAGCACGGCCGGCGCGGGCGCCGCCGTCACCGTGATCCGGTTGACCGACAGGCCGTGCGGCCCGCGGGTCTCGACACGGCGGGCGTATTGTCCCTTCATGTCCCAGTCCACGGTGATCATCGATTCGCCGCGTGCCAGGCGATAGCGCTGCACACCCTTGGCGGGTGCGCCGTCCGGCTGCATGCGCTTCAGGCTGGCCGGATCCACCACCCCGTAGGTGATGTCCCAGGAGCCGTTGTAGCCGACGTTGCCGTAGTTGGCTTCGTCGATGTCGAGCACCTTGCGCTGCTTGCGCAGCACCATGCGTACGGCCACCTTGCCGGCGGTATCCCGCTGCAGCCACAGGGGCGAGCCCACCGTGTCGGCATGGGAATGGCCGGCGTGTGGTTCCGGGCCGCCCTGTTCATGCGCGTCGTGGCCGTGTTCGTCGCTGGCGCGCAGCGCGGCGGGGAAATCCCGCTCGATCCAGACCGAGCCCGCGCGGCGCACCATCAGGTCGGTGTAGCGGCTTTCCCGCTGCACGCCGTCGCGGCCGGTGGACGAGGCGTAGCGCTCGATGCGCAGATTCAGGTCGGGCGCCGCCTGGGCCGGCTGCGCCGTCGCCTTTTGAGCGACGGCGGGGCCCAGGGGCAGCAGTGCCGCGAGGCACCATGCCATCCGTTTCATCGCAGACTCCCGCCCGTGTATCACAGACCGGCCGCTTCGCGGACCTTGCCGAACACCTTGGTGTTGTCCAGCGTGCCCTTGAAGATCTTCGAGCCGGCTCCGCCCGCGAACAGCATCACGTCGCCCCCGCCGTGGGTCTCGGCGCCGGGCGTGCCCAGGACGATGCCCACTTCCTGCAGGAAGTTGTCGTCGAAGGTGTCGACGCCGCTCAGGTCCTCGCGCGAGGCGCCGCGGGCCGGCGCGATCCAGGGCTTGTTGCCGTCTTCGGGGTTGACCTGGCTGGAGCCGCTGGCGTTGGGACGGCCGCCGTTGCCGAACACCAGGGTGGTGTAGGGCTTGCCGTCGGCCGCCAGGGCGGTCTTGTTGTCGCTGTAGCCCTTGACCGTGCCCAGGATGGGGTTGCCGATCTTGGGGTAGCCGTTGAACGCGATGGCGTGGTCATGGTCGGCCGTGACCACCACCAGCGTGTTCTTCAGGCCCGGATCCTTCTTCTCCATGAAGTCCAGCGCGGTCTGGATGGCGGTGTCGAAGGCCAGGGTGTCTTCCAGCGCGCGCTTGGCATTGGTGCCGTGCAGGGCGTGGTCGATGCGGCCGCCTTCCACCATCAGGAAGAAGCCTTTGTCGTTCTTGCTGAGCACGCCCAGCGCCTTCTCGGTCATTTCGGCCAGGCTGGGCTGGTCGTAGCCCAGGGCCGGCTTGACGCGGTCCAGTTCGTAGGCCATTTCGCTTTGCGAGAACAGGCCCAGCAGCTTGGTGGTGGAGCCGACGTTCAGCGCGCGCAGCTTGGTGCCGGTGTCGACGTAGGCATAGCCCTTGGCCTGGAAGGCCGAGACCAGATTGACGTCGTCGGTGCGCTTGCTGCTGGGGTTGACGGACTTGGGCAGGTAGTTGCGCTGTCCGCCGCCCATCAGTACGTCGATGCCGTCGAGCAGCTTGGCGTTGTAGCGCGCATGGCCGGGCGTGGATTGCTCGGCGATGGTGTTGTAGGCATTGCGGTTGCAGACGTGGGCGTAGGTCGCGGCCGGCGTGGCGTGGCCGACGCGGGTGGTCGAGACGGCGCCGACCGAGCGGCCCTTGGCCTTGGACAGCTCCAGCAGCGTCTCGGCGGGCGTGCCGTTGGTGGCGGGGCAGGTGGTGTCTTCGCCGTTGATGTATTGGCTGCCCGAGGCGTCCACCGCCGTCGTGTCGGACGACATGGAGATCACTTCGTTGCGCATCTTCACGCCGGTCATGTAGGCCGCCATGGAGGGCGCGCTGTCGGTGGTCTGGCCGTCCAGCGAGAAGGTCTTGACGCGCGCGGCGTAGGGCAGCGACTGCATCGTCAGCTTGGCGCGCTCGGAGCTGGTCAGCGAGCCGGGCTTGGCGGCGAGCTGCTTTTCGCCCTTGTAGATGCGCGCGGCCGTCACGGTGACCGGGCCCATGCCGTCGCCGAGGAAGAAGATGACGTTCTTGGCTTCGCTCGCGGCGTGGGCGAAGTTGGCGCCCGCCAGCAGCGGCAGGGCGAGCAGGGCGGCAAGGCGGGTCTTGCGGAGATTGCGGTTCATGGTCGTATCCTTAGGCTGTATCGGTCGATGTGCGGATCCGTCGTCCATCAAAGCTCGACCGCCTTGCGGATCAGGCCGAATACGTCGGTATTCGTGATCACGCCCGAGAACTGGTCGGCGCCCAGGCCGGTGGCACCCAGGAATACGTCGGCGCCGCCGTGCGTTTCCGAATCGCTGGCCGGGTCCATCGGGATCACGGCTTCCTGCAGGTAGTTCTTGTCTTCCAGCGCGGTGTCGTCGATCGGGCCGCGGGCAGCCAGGCGCTTGGGACCGTTGCCGAAGCCGATGATGGTGTACGGGTTGCCGTCCACGTCCTTGCTCGGCGTGGCGGGGCCGACATAATTCTTGACCAGGCCCAGCACGCCGGGCTTGCCCGGCTCGGTCTTGCCGGTGCGCGCGGCGTAGCCGTTCATCTGCAGCGTGTGGTCGTGGTCGGCGGTAACGACGATCAGCGTGTTCTTCAGGCCCGGATCGGCCTTCTGCATCTTGTCCAGCGCCAGCTTGATGGCGTCGTCGAAGGCCACCGTGTCCTGCAGCGCGCGGCGCGCGTTGGTGGCGTGCAGGGCGTGGTCGATGCGGCCGCCTTCCACCATCAGGAAGAAGCCCTTCTTTTTCGCGGCCAGCGCGTCGATCGCCTTGCCGGTCATCTCGGCCAGGCTGGGTTCCTTGGAGGCATCGCGGTCCAGGTCATAGGCCATGTGGCCCTTCGTGAAGAGGCCGGCGATCCGGGTGCCGTCCACGGGCAGCTTGTCGAAGTCGGCCTTGTTCGCGGCGTAGCTGTACTTGGCCTTCAGCTCGGTGACGAGATTGCGCTTGTCGTTGCGCTTGCCGCCGTCTTCCTTGGGGACGAAGTAGTCCGTGCCGCCGCCGAAGATCACGTCCACGCCATCGCCCAGGCGGGCGTTGAAGCCGGCGCCGCCGGGCACCAGGGCCGCGGCGATGGTGTTTTCGGCATCGCGGTGGCAGACGTGGGAATAGGTGGCGGCGGGCGTCGCGTGCGTGATGCGGGTGGTGGTGACCACGCCCGTGCCGTAGCCCTTGGCCTTCATCAGTTCGAGCAGGGTGTCGACCGGAGCGCCGTTGCCGCTCGGGCAGGTGGCGTCGTAGTTCGTGTGGTACGGCTTGCCGCTGGCGTCGGCGGCCTTGGTGGCGGCGCTCATGGACACCACCTCGTTGTTCATCTTCACGCCCGTCATGTAGGCGGACATGGACGGCGCGCTGTCCGTCACCTGGGCGTCGTTCGAGTAGGTGTGGACGAACGCCGTTTCCGGCAGGGTGTCGATGGTCAGGCTGCCGTCTTCGCCGACCTTGTAGATGCGGGCGGCGGTCAGCGTCGTGATGCCCATGCCGTCGCCCAGGAAGAACAGGACGTTCTTGGGTGTCTGAACTACGGGCGGCGTCGTGCCGTTGTTGTCGTCATCGCTGGAACATGCCGTGACCAGGCAGGTCACGGCCAGAGCGCACAGAGTTGTCTTGGCGCGGATCATAGAGGTTCTCCCCAGTAACCAGCCGCGAAGTCTGGGGGGGGAACATTTCACCATGATGAAAGACGGTGGCCGGATTCCGATGCAGGCCTCGTGCCGCCGGGATTGTGAGCGCCCCTGTTTGTGGATACTATCAACTATATGGTTGACGTAATCAATCATATGCAGGCGCCCGCCAGTGGCGCCGATGACCGTATAGCCAAGGAGACGTTCAATGATCATTCTGGAAAAGGTGGGGCGCAGGGTCGGCGGGGTGTTCTGCGTGGTGGCCGCGGCGTGGGCCGGAGGGGATGTCCGGGCCGCCGAGCCGCCCGCGGCGGGATTTCCAGGACGTACGGTCCAGGTGATCGTGCCCTATCCGCCGGGCGGCCTGACCGACGGGCTGGTCAGGCAACTGGCGGCCGAGCTGGGCCAGGCATGGAAGCAGAGCGTGGTCGTCGAAAACCGGGGCGGTGGCGGCACGACCATCGGCACGGCGCAGGTGGCCCGCGCCCAGCCGGATGGCCACACCTTGCTGTTCACGAGTACGGGCCTGGTCACCAACCAGATCCTGATGAAGTCGCTGCCCTACGAGGCGGATGCCCTGTCGCCGGTGGCGATGGGCGGTACCGCGCCCAATGTGCTCTACGTGCGGCCGGGCCTGCCCGTCCAGTCGGTGGCCGAGCTGGTCGCCTATGCGAAGGCGCGGCCAGGCGAGGTGAAGTTCGCCTCGACCGGGAACGGCTCGAGCCCGCACCTCACCGCCGAGCTGCTCGCGTCCCGCGCGGGCATTTCCATTCTGCACGTGCCCTACAAGGGGGCGGGGCCGGCCCTGACCGATCTGCTGGCGGGCCATGTCGATGCGATGTTCCATTTCCCCGCTTCGCTGTCCCTGGCCAGGCAGGGCAAGCTGCGGGCGCTGGCGGTGGCCGCGGACGAGCGCCTGGCCGATGCGCCGGACCTGCCCACGGTGGTGCAGGCCGGCGTGCCGGGCGTGGTGTCGGGGAGCTGGTTCGGGTTCTTCGCGCCGTCCGCGACGCCGGCGGCGATCCAGGACAAGATCCATCGCGACGTGGCGCAGGCCTTGCAGGCGCCGGCGGTGCGGCGCTACATGCAGGAGTCGGGACTGGTGTCCCCGCCCATGTCGCGCGCCCAGTTTTCGGCATTCATCGCCCACGAGCGCGACAAATGGGCCGAGGTCGTCCGGACGCGCAACATCCGGCTGGAATAGCCGGGGTCGGTCGGCTTGGCGTCAACAGGCCTCTGGATGGCCAGGGATGCCAGGGGCGGCGTTCTTGACCCGTCCTTGGCGGGCGGAGCGGATCGCCCCGCCCGCCAAGGACTACGGCGGTGATGAATGGCGGCTCGAGTTAGGCCAGCCGGGCCAGCGTGGCGGCCAGCGCTTCGCCCACGGGGATCTTGGCGGCGGCCTCGTCGCGGCGTCCCTGCAGTTCGATCAGCCCGTCCTTCAGGCCGCGGTCGCCGATGGTGACGCGGACCGGCACGCCGATCAGTTCCCAGTCGGCGAACATCACGCCGGGGCGCTCGTCGCGGTCGTCCAGGATCGCGTCGACGCCTGCTTCCTTCAGGCCTTCGTAGAGCTTGGTCGCGGCCTCGCGCACGGCTTCGCTCTTGCCCCAGCCCACCGGGCAGACGACCACTTCGAACGGCGCCAGCGCGCGTGGCCAGATGATGCCGCGCCCGTCGTGGTGTTGCTCGATCGCGGCGCCCAGCAGGCGCGTGACGCCTATGCCGTAGCAGCCCATCTGCAGCAGCGCGGGTTTGCCGGTCTCGTCCAGGTAGGTGGCCTTGAGCGCCTCGGAATACTTGGTGCCCAGGAAGAACACGTGGCCGACTTCGATCCCGCGCTGGATCGCCAGCGGGCCGCTGCCATCGGGCGACGGGTCGCCGTCGACGACGTTGCGCAGGTCGGCCACCAGGTCGGGCTCGGGCAGGTCGCGTCCCCAGTTCACCCCCACGTAGTGGTGGTCGGCCTGGTTGGCGCCCGTGACGAAGTCGTGCAGATTGGCCACGGTGCGGTCGGCCACGACTTTGACGGGCTTGGCGGTGCCCACGGGTCCGATGAAGCCGGGCACGCAGCCGAAGTGCTCGACGATCTCGGCATCGGTGGCGAAGCGGTAGCCATGGTCCAGGCCGGGGATCTTGCTGGCCTTGATCTCGTTCAGTTCATGGTCGGCGCGCAGCAGCAGCAGCCAGATCTGGACCGGCTTGCCGGCCTCTTGCGGCTCGACCGCCAGCGCGAGGGATTTCACGTGGCTGGCCAGCGGCAGGCCCAGCAGCTCGGCCACGGCCTCGCACTTGGTGGCACCGGGAGTGGGGGTCTTCTCCAGCGCCCGGCCGGGCGCCGCGCGCCGGGCGACCAGGCAGGGCGCCTCGGCCAGCTCGATGTTGGCGGCGTACTGGGTGGAGGGGTTGTAGACGATGAGGTCCTCGCCGGTGTCGGCGATGACCTGGAATTCATGGCTGCGCGTGCCGCCGATGGAGCCGGTGTCGGCCGCCACGGCGCGGAAGGTCAGGCCCATGCGGGCGAAGATGCGCATGTACGCGTCGTACATGGCGTCGTAGCTCTTCTGGGCGCCGGCTTCGTCGCGGTCGAAGGAGTAGGCGTCCTTCATCGTGAACTCGCGGCCCCGCATGACGCCGAAGCGCGGCCGGCGCTCGTCGCGGAACTTGGTCTGGATGTGGTAGAAATTCTTGGGAAGCTGGCGCCAGCTGTGGATCTCGTTGCGGGCGATGTCGGTGATGACTTCCTCCGAGGTGGGCTGCAGCACGAAATCGCGGCCGTGGCGGTCTTTCATGCGCAGCAGCTCGGGACCGTACTGTTCCCAGCGGCCTGATTCCATCCACAGCTCGGCGGGCTGCACGACCGGCATCAGCAGCTCAAGCGCGCCGGCGCGGTTCATTTCCTCGCGGATGATGGCCTCGACCTTGCGGATGACCCGCAGGCCGATGGGCATGTAGCTGTAGATGCCGCCGGCCAGCTTGCGGATCATGCCCGCGCGGGTCATGAGCTGGTGGCTGACGATCTCGGCGTCGGACGGTGCTTCCTTGAGGGTGCCGATATGGAACTGCGATGCGCGCATTGCGGTGCTCACGTGGGTGGATACGAGTTTGGCCCCCTGGGCCTATAATTGACTCAATTGTATGAGAATCGCTGGGGTGGCTCATGCTGGATCGTGAAGGTTACCGTCCCAACGTCGGCATCATCCTCGTCAACCAGAAGAACGAGGTCTTCTGGGGCAAGCGCGTCAACGAACATTCCTGGCAGTTTCCGCAGGGCGGCATCAAGCATGGTGAAAGCCCTGTCCAGGCGATGTTCCGCGAGCTCCACGAAGAAGTGGGCCTGCGGCCCGAGCATGTCCGCATTTTGGGTAGAACACGCGACTGGTTGCGCTATAACGTGCCCGATCACTTCGTCAGGCGTGAATGGCGCGGGCACTACAAAGGGCAGAAGCAGATCTGGTTCCTGCTTCGCATGCAGGGACGCGACTGCGATGTCTGCCTGCGCGCCTCGTCGCATCCGGAATTCGACGCGTGGCGCTGGAGTTCCTATTGGGTCCCGCTGGAGTCGGTCATCGAATTCAAGCGCGACGTGTATACGCTGGCCTTGAACGAGCTTGCGGTCGTGCTCTTCCGCCGGAACCACGAGACCCGGTACCTGCGCCAGCACATCGGTTCGCACCGGCGCGGCCAGGGCGAACCACAGGCGTCCCTGTCCAGGGAAGCGCCCGAGGCCTGAACGCCCGCCGCGACCCTCGCTCCGGGCGTTCGGGTATCGTGTCGGGTGCAACCTGTATAGGGAAAACATTTATGCATAGTCAGTACGCCGGGATGCGCCCGGCGCGGCCCGTCCGCCGGGCCGTGCGTGCCGCCGCCTGGGCCGGCGCGGGATGCCTGGCCCTGTTTCTCGCCGCCTGCGGCAGCCAGCCGCGGGGCGAAGGCAACTACCTGCTGGACGACATCGATGCCCAGCGCACCCTGCCCGACGCGGGATGGGAAGCGCTGAAGGCGGAACTCCCGCCGGTGCCCACCGAGGCCGACGTGCTGCCGGTCGAAGGCCTGTCGCGCAACGAACGTTTCCGTTTCGGCGTGGATCCGCGCTCCATCCAGATCGCCCCGGGCCTGATCGTGCGCTATACGCTGCGTGCCGTGAGCGATATGGGGGCGGAGAACATTTCGTATGAGTCGGTCCGCTGTGGAACGCGGGAGTGGCGCACGGTGGCCCTGTACCGGCCGGGGGCCGGCTGGCAGCGCCCGGTGCACGACGAGTGGCGTCCGCTGCTGCCCAATACGATCCAGCATCTGCTGCGCAACGGCGTGCTCTGCTCGGGTGGCGGCCCGGCCGGCGCCAAGGCGTCGGACCTGGTCTATCGCGTGCGTCATTGGGACCGCTATGCCGACGCCATGGCGGGCCGCAATACGCAGTAGAGGTCCGCACCGGTACAAACAAAAACGCACAGCCAGGGCTGTGCGTTTTGCGTGCCTGGCTACAGGCTTGTCGACCAGATCAATGGTCGGGGCGAGAGGATTCGAACCTCCGACTCCTGCGTCCCGAACGCAGTACTCTACCAGGCTGAGCTACGCCCCGACTTGTCGGTCCGGCCTACCGGATACGGGCTGAACAACTTGCCCGGCAGGCCGTTTTTCTTTCAGCGATCTCGGTTGATCGCGAAAGCGCAGAATTCTAGCAGAGAATCGCGGAAAGCGGAAACGGGGTAGCTGGAAATCGCCGCGACCGCCGCATCGGCCTCGGCCTGGGCCCGGGCGCGGGTGTAATCCAGGGCGTCCGACTCCCGGATGGCGGCGGCGACCGCGGCGAAGTCGCCCTCGCCGTTTTCGATGGCGGTGCGTACCAGCGCCTGCTGTGCCGGCGTGCCGACGTCCAGCAGGCGGATCAGCGGCAGCGTGGGCTTGCCCTCGCGCAGATCGTCGCCCAGGTTCTTGCCCAGCGCCTCGGCCTCGCCGCTGTAGTCGAGCACGTCGTCGATCAATTGGAAGGCCGTGCCGGCGCGTCGGCCGTACTCCGCCGCCGCGGCCTCCTGCGCGGGCGAGGCGCCCGCCAGCACCGCGGCGAGCTGGGACGAGGCCTCGAACAGCCGGGCGGTCTTGTAGCGCACCACCTGCAGGTAGCGTTCCTCGGTCACCAGCGGGTCGTGCACGTTGAGCAGTTGCAGCACCTCGCCCTCGGCGATGACGTTGGTGGCGTCGGCCAGGATCTGCATGACGCGGACCGAGCCGGTCTCGACCATCATCTGGAACGAGCGGGAATGCAGGAAATCGCCCACCAGCACGCTGGCGGCGTTGCCGAAGACGGCATTGGCCGTGGCGCGGCCCCGCCGCAGCGCCGACTCGTCGACCACGTCGTCGTGCAGCAGCGTGGCCGTATGGATGAATTCCACGACCGCGGCCAGCAGGTGATGTTGCTGCCCCTCGTATCCCAGCGCCCGGGCGACCATCAGCAGCAGGGCGGGGCGCATCCTCTTGCCGCCCGCGCCGATGATGTAGTCGGCGATGGTGCGGATGAGCGGGACGTCGGAGTCGAGTCGTGCCCGGATGACGGCGTCGACGCGCTGCATGTCGTCGGCGATGGGGGCGAACAGGGTCGGCAGGCTCAAGAGGAATCCGTGGGTAGGCTGGCCGTTTCCGGCCAGATTTGCAACAAAAGCCGAGATGCAACAACCGGCGGCAGAGTGACAGGGCCCGCTTTCGGGCGGGGGCGCCCGAAAGCGCCGTGGCAACCAAATTATACCGGGGCTGTGCGCGGGGCGAGGGCGGGATTGACGTTCCGGCACAACTCCGGTTATAGTCTATGGTTCGACCCCCATTGGGGGTTGAAGCTTTGAACAACCCAAGAGGTCATCCCATGTACGCGGTCATAAAAACCGGCGGAAAGCAGTATCGCGTTGCCGCTGGCGAAAAACTGAAGATAGAACAGATACCGGCAGACATTGGGCAAGAGATCACGCTGGACCAGGTCCTGGCAGTGGGCGAAGGCGATCAACTCAAGATCGGCGCGCCTCTTCTGTCCGGTGCCGTGGTCACGGCCAAGGTTCTTGCACACGGTCGCCACGACAAGGTCCGCATTTTCAAGATGCGTCGGCGCAAGCACTACCAGAAGCGCCAAGGCCACCGTCAAAACTACACCGAAATCCAGATCGGCACCATTTCCGCCTGATCGGAGCCCGGCGCGGCCGGGCACCGGAATGTAGGCAAGAATCGGTAACGAACAAGCAGGAGTGCAAACATGGCACAGAAAAAGGGCGGCGGTTCCACACGGAACGGCCGCGACTCAGAAGCGAAACGCCTGGGCGTCAAGGCCTACGGCGGTGAGTTGATCCCGGCTGGCTCGATCATCGTGCGCCAGCGCGGCACCCGTTTCCACCCCGGCGTCAACGTCGGCGTGGGCAAGGACCACACCCTGTTCGCGCTGGTCGACGGCCGGGTGCAGTTCGCGGTCAAGGGCGCCCTGCGCAAGCATACCGTCTCGATCGATCCTGTGTAATAGATCCCCCCTACGCGCTGACGCGCGCCCGGCATGGTGAGCCCCCAGCCGCTACGCGGCAGCCCCCCGAGGGGGCCGGGGCCCGCCTTGGGGCGGCCCGGCGCCGGGCCCCGAGGGGCGGCACGGGCGGACTGGCGGAGCCAGATCCGCTGTGCCCCAGATATGGGCTCGGCTTCGTAGGGTAGGGTATGTGGTTGCGGGGCGCTTTGGCGCCCTGGAAAAAATAGTGCCGCTGCGCGATGTTACGCGTGGGGGCTTTTTTTTATGATCGCACTAGTATCAGTGCTTGTACGATCATTTCTCTTGAGTCTTTGAAACCCCGCCGCCGCACCTCCCGGGATGCGGTGGATCCGGCTTTGCCGGTCCACCCGCATCGCCCCCTGGGGGGCGCGCGAAGCGCGTAGGGGGGGGCATGAAATTCGTCGACGAAGCCACCATCGAAGTGATTGCCGGCAAGGGCGGCAATGGCGTGGCGAGCTTTCGCCGCGAGAAATTCATCCCCTTTGGCGGACCCGATGGCGGGGATGGCGGGCGGGGCGGCAGTGTGTACGCCGTGGCCGACCGCAACATCAATACGCTGATCGACTACCGTTACGCCCGCCTGCATCGCGCCCAGGGCGGCGAGCAGGGCAGCGGTTCCGACCGCTATGGCGCCGGCGGCAGCGACATCACGCTGCGCATGCCGGTAGGGACCATGGTGTACGACGCCGAGACCAACGAGCTGCTGTTCGACCTGGCCACGCATGGCCAGAAGGTCGTGCTGGCGGCCGGGGGCAACGGCGGCCTGGGCAACCTGCACTTCAAGTCCAGCACCAACCGCGCGCCTCGGCAGTTCACCCAGGGGCGCCCCGGCGAACAGCGCAAGCTGCGGCTGGAGTTGAAGGTGCTGGCCGACGTCGGCCTGCTGGGCATGCCCAATGCCGGCAAGTCCACGCTGATCCGCAAGCTGTCGAACGCCCGGCCCAAGGTGGCCGACTACCCGTTCACCACCTTGCATCCGAATCTGGGCGTGGTGCGCACCGACGCTGAACGCAGCTTCGTGATCGCCGACATTCCGGGGCTGATCGAGGGCGCGTCCGAGGGCGCCGGACTGGGGCACCAGTTCCTGCGCCACCTGTCGCGCACGCGCCTGCTGCTGCATCTGGTGGATGTGGCGCCGATGGATCCCACGGTGGATCCCGTGCGCGAGGCGCGCGCCATTGTCGAGGAACTGCGCCGCTATGATCCGGCCCTGTATGAGAAGCCGCGCTGGCTGGTGCTCAACAAGGTCGACATGGTGGACGATCCGCAGGGCCTGAAAGAGGCGTTCTGCCTGGAGTTCGGGTGGGACGGTCCGGTATTCTGCATTTCCGCGCTGGCTGGCGACGGTACCCAGGACCTGGCCTGGGCCGTTCAGAACTGGCTGGATGAGCAACGCGAGGCCGAACAGGCTTTCGACGAAGACCGGCGCTTCGTGGCCGCCCCGGAACCCGCGCCCAAGCCGGCGCTTCCCCGCCGCCGCTCCCCGCGCCGCGCGCCGGCCGATGGCGGCGATGCGGGAGCCCAGACGCCCGAGGATGCGCCTGACTCCGACGGTGGCGATGCCGGCGGGGAGGGGGGCGAGGGCGGTGGCGATGGCGATTGAATTCCACGATATCCTGCTGATCGATTCCTTGTCTTAATTCGCTTCTCGGCGTTCGATGAATAGCACTTCCGTGATCGCCGCCGCCCGGCGGCTCGTGATCAAAGTAGGCTCCTCGCTGGTCACCGACGAGGGCCGCGGCCTGGATCGGCGGGCGCTGCTGCGCTGGGCCGGACAGATCGCGTACCTGCGCGCACTGGGCAAGGAAGTCGTCCTGGTGTCCAGCGGCGCCATCGCGGAAGGCATGCTGCGCCTGGGCTGGGAAAAACGGCCCACCCTGGTGCCCGAACTGCAGGCGGCCGCGGCGGTGGGCCAGATGGGCCTGGCGCAGGCCTACGAAAGCGTGTTCGCCGAGCATGCGCTGCATACCGCGCAGATCCTGCTCACCCACGAAGACCTGTCGGACCGCACGCGCTACCTGAACGCGCGGTCGACGCTGTTCACGCTGCTGCGCCTGGGCGTCGTGCCCATCATCAACGAGAACGACACGGTGGTCACCGACGAGATCAAGTTCGGCGACAACGATACCCTGGGCGCGCTCGTGACCAATCTGATCGAGGCGGACGCGCTGATCATCCTGACGGACCAGGCGGGGCTGTACTCGGCCGATCCGCGCAGGAATCCCGACGCGAAGTTCGTATCCCACGCGCGCGCGGGCGATCCCGAGCTGGAGTCCATGGCCGGCGGCGCCGGCAGCAGCCTGGGCAAGGGCGGCATGCTGACCAAGATCCTGGCCGCCAAGCGGGCGGCGGGAAGCGGTGCGCATACGGTGATCGCGTCGGGCCGCGAGCCGGAGGTACTGGTGCGGCTGGCGGACGGGACCTGCATCGGCACCGAGCTGCGCGCTTCGCTGCCGCTGCTGTCGGCGCGCAAGCAGTGGATCGCCGATCATCTGCAACTGCGCGGCCGTGTCACGGTCGACGAAGGCGCGGCTTTGGCGCTGACCCGCGACCACAAGAGCCTGCTATCCATAGGCGTGACGGCGGTCGAGGGCGAGTTCGACCGCGGCGACGTCGTGGCCTGCGTGGATGCGTCCGGCAAGGAGCTGGCGCGCGGGCTCATCAATTATTCTTCCGGCGCCACCCGCCGCATCATGCGCCAGCCGTCGAGCCAGATCGAGGTGTTGCTGGGCAGCATGGAAGAACCCGAGCTCATGCACCGGGACAACATGGTCATCCGCTGACCGCGATTCCCGTATTTCGACGGCAACAATCGAGGCGAGGGGGCGATGTTCCGATGGACGTCGCCCCTTCTGTCCTGTTATTTTGTGTACGCTGTACACATTTGTCGTCTCCTTCCATTCCGCCATGTCGCGCGCCGGCGCGAGGAGTTCATCCGTGAATGTCGACCTCGACCGCCGCAAGCGTTGGCTGGCCTTGATGGTGCTGTGCCTGGGCGTGTTGATGATCGTGCTGGACACGACCATCGTCAACGTCGCGCTGCCCTCCATCCGCGACGACCTGAAGTTCTCCGAGACCGCCCTGGTCTGGGTGGTCAACGCCTACATGCTGACCTTCGGCGGCTTCCTGCTGCTGGGCGGGCGGCTGGGCGACCTGTACGGGCACCGGCGGCTGTTCGTCGCCGGCATCGCGCTGTTCACCCTGGCCTCGCTGGCCTGCGGGCTGGCCCAGTCCCAGGCCCTGCTGGTGGCGGCGCGGGCGGTGCAGGGCCTGGGCGGCGCGGTGGTCTCCGCGGTGGCGCTGTCGCTGATCATGACGCTGTTCCCCGGGCAGGAGGACCGTGCCAAGGCCATGGGGGTCTACGGCTTCGTCTGCGCGGGGGGCGGCAGCATAGGGGTGCTGCTGGGGGGGCTCCTGACCAGCGTGCTCAGCTGGCATTGGATTTTCCTGGTCAACCTGCCCATAGGCGCGGCCGTCTACGGCCTGTGCATGACGCTGCTGCCGGCGAAGGGCGGGCAGCCTGGCGAGCGGCTGGACTTGGCCGGCGCGGCGACGATCACCGCCTCGTTGATGCTGGCGGTGTATGCCGTGGTCAATGGCAATGAACGCGGCTGGACCTCGTTCCATACGCTGAGCATGCTGGGCGCCGCCGCCGTCCTGCTGGCGGCCTTCCTGGCCATCGAGGCCCGGGTGCGCGCGCCGCTGATGCCGCTGGGGCTGTTCCGGCTGCGCAACGTGGCCACGGCCAACGCGGCGGGCGTGCTGTGGGCCGCCGCCATGTTCGCCGCCTTCTTCATTTCCGCGCTGTACCTGCAGGTGGTGTTGGGCTACAGCCCGATGCAGGTGGGACTGGCCTTCCTGCCGGCCAACATCATCATGGCGGTGTTCTCGCTTGGCCTGTCGGCCCGGCTGGTGATGCGCTTCGGCATTCGCGCGCCCCTGGCCTGCGGGCTGGCGCTGGCATCGGTGGGGCTGGCGCTGTTCGCGCGGGCGCCGATCCAGGGCGAGTTCCTGATCGACGTGTTGCCGGCCATGTCGCTGCTGGGCCTGGGCGCGGGCATCGCGTTCAACCCCATGCTGCTGGCGGCCATGAACGACGTGGATCCCCGCGATGCCGGGCTGGCCTCGGGGGTGGTGAACACCTCGTTCATGATGGGCGGCGCGCTGGGCCTGGCCGTGCTGGCCAGCCTGGCGGCGGCGCGGACGAACGTCCTGCTGGGGCGGGGCGCCGCCGAGGCCGCCGCGCTGGGCGGTGGCTACCAGCTGGCCTTCGCCCTGGGGGCCGCCTGCGGCGCGGTGGCCGCGGTCCTGTGCGCGATGCTGCTGCGCCCGCCCGCGGCGCAGCGGGCGGCCGATTCGACGCCAGCGGCCTAGGTCCTGCCCGAAGGGGCCCACTCAAACGCATCCCTGACTGTGTTGCGAATGGCCGCCGGGGTCCGGCCGGGCCAGGTGCGCGCGGGCGGCGCTCGCGCTACCATCTGCCTGCGTCCTGGCCGACGCGTCCACGCAACGCAGGTTTCACCAGGTTTCCTCCGTATGCGCTACATCCTTTCGCTGGACCAGGGCACGACCAGTTCGCGGGCCCTGTTGATCGATCATGCCGGGCAGGTCGTCGCGGTCGCCCAGAAGGAGTTCCCCCAGTTGTTCCCCCGTCCGGGCTGGGTCGAGCACGACCCCGAGGACATCTGGGCGTCGCAGTTGGCCGTCGCCCGGGCCTGCCTGGCGCGGGCGCCCACGTCGCTCGTGGGCAATGGCTATTCGCGCGCCCCGGCCATCGCCATCGGCATCACGAACCAGCGCGAGACCACGGTGCTGTGGGATCGCATCACCGGCAAGCCGGTGGCCCACGCCATTGTCTGGCAGGATCGCCGCACGGCCGAGCGCTGCGACCAGTTGCGCCGGGAAGGTCTGGAGGCGCTGATCCAGCGCAAGACCGGGCTGGTGCTGGATGCCTATTTCTCCGCCACCAAGCTGCAATGGCTGCTGGACCACGTGCCGGGCGCCCGGCAGCGTGCGCGCAACGGCGAACTGGCGTTCGGCACCGTCGATGCCTGGCTGATCTGGAAGCTGACCAATGGCCGCGTGCACGCGACCGATGCCAGCAATGCCTCGCGCACGCTGCTGTTCGACATCCATCGCATGGCCTGGGACGAGGAACTGCTGGACCTGTTCGACATCCCGGCCAGCGTGCTGCCCGCCGTGGTGCCGTCGTGCGCGGTGCTGGGCGAGACCGACCCCGATCTGTTCGGCGCGGCGGTGCCGATCGCGGGCGTGGCGGGTGACCAGCAGGCGGCCACGTTCGGGCAGGCCTGCTTCGAGCCCGGCATGGTCAAGAACACCTATGGCACCGGCTGCTTCATGCTCATGAATACCGGCACCGTCCCGATGCCCAGCCACAACAAGCTGGTGGCCACGGTCGGCTGGCAGGGGCCGGCCGCGGCCGATCCCACCACGCGCACCGCCTATTGCCTGGAGGCGTCGGTGTTCATGGCGGGCGCCACCATCCAGTGGCTGCGCGACGGCCTGAAGATGATCGCCAGCGCGCCCGAGGTCGAGCCGCTGGCCGCCAGCGTGGCCGACTCGGGCGACGTTTACCTGGTGCCGGCCTTCACCGGGCTGGGCGCGCCCGATTGGGACGCCTATGCGCGCGGCACGCTGATCGGCCTGACGCGCGGTACGACCCGTGCCCACATCGCCCGCGCGGCGCTGGAGTCGATCGCGCTGCAGGCCACCGATGCGCTGACCGCGATGATGGGGGATTCCAGCCTGGCCATCCGGGAACTGCGGGTGGATGGCGGCGCCTGCGGCAACGACCTGTTGATGCAGATGCAGGCCGATTTCCTGGGCGTGCCCGTGGTGCGGCCCCAGGTCACCGAGACCACGGCCCTGGGCGCGGCCTATCTGGCGGGCCTGGCCACGGGGTTCTGGAG
This sequence comes from Pigmentiphaga sp. MLSB6-MA01, assembly GCF_058793475.1. NCBI lineage: Bacteria > Pseudomonadati > Pseudomonadota > Betaproteobacteria > Burkholderiales > Alcaligenaceae > Pigmentiphaga > Pigmentiphaga sp. MLSB6-MA01. The sequence continues at coordinate 108,471 of NZ_JBXAFV010000014.1, forward strand.
CGACGGGGCGGAGGTCGCCTCGCAGTGGGAACTGGACCGGCGCTTCGAACCCTCGATGCCCGAGCCCGCGCGCCGTGCCAAGGTCGAGCGCTGGCGCGAAGCCGTCGCGCGCGCCCGCGCCTGGGCCCGGCCCTGATGGCGTCCACGCAGGCCCCCCTGCCTACCGACCGCGCCGGACTGCTTGCCCGCCTGGCCGACGCCCGCGACTACGACGTGGCGGTGATAGGCGGCGGCGCCACCGGCCTGGGGGTTGCGCTGGATGCGGCCACCCGGGGCCTGCGCGTGGTGCTGGTGGAAGCCCACGACTTCGCCAAGGGCACCTCCTCGCGCGCGACCAAGCTCGTGCACGGAGGCGTGCGCTACCTGGAGCAGCGCAATTTCCCGCTGGTGCGCGAGGCCCTGCGCGAACGGCAGATCCTGCTGCGCAATGCGCCTCACCTGGCTCAGCCGCTGCCTTTCGTCGTGCCTGCCTACCGTTTCTGGGAAAGGCCTTACTACGGCGCGGGCCTGGTCCTGTATGACGTCCTGGCCGGCAAGGCGGGCCTGGGGCGCACGCGCTGGCTGGACGCGAGAGAGGTCGTGGCCCGGCAGCCCGGCTTGCGGACGCAGGGGCTGCGCGGCGGCATCGAGTACTGGGACGGCCAGTTCGACGACGCCCGGCTGGCGATCGCGCTGGCGCGTACCGCGGCGCGCGAGGGGGCGCTGCTGGTCAATCATTGCGCGGCGGTCGGCCTGATCCGCGAGCAGGGCAGGGTGGCCGGCGTGCGCTGCGAAGACCGCGAGACGGGCCGCTCGTATGCCCTGCGGGCGGCATGCGTGGTGAATGCCGCGGGCATCTGGGTCGACGCCGTGCGGCGTCTGGATGCCCGCGCGGAAGGTGCCGGGGAAACGATCCTGTTCAGCCAGGGCGCGCACGTCGTCGTGGCGCGCGATTTCCTGCCCGGGGACCGGGCGCTGCTGGTCCCCCGCACGCGCGACGGCAGGGTGTTGTTCGCGCTGCCGTGGATGGGCAAGACCGTCATTGGCACCACCGACACTCCGCGCCCCAGCCTGGAGCTGGAGCCGCGTCCGCTGGCCGAAGAGGTCGATTTCCTGCTGGGCGAGGCGGGGCGCTACCTGGCGCGCGCGCCGGGCGCGGAGGATGTCTCCAGCGCCTGGGCGGGCCTGCGCCCGCTGGTCCGGCCGCCCGGACCCGCCAGTACCAAGGATGTCAGCCGTGAACACATGGTGCACGTCGAGGCCGATGGGCTGGTCACCGTGGCGGGCGGCAAGTGGACGACGTATCGCGCGATGGCCCAGGATACGCTGGACACCTGCCTGGATGCCGGGCTGTTGACGTCCGCCGGCCGCTGCGTGACGGCGGATCATCCCCTGGTGGGCGCCGAGGCCGGCAGGCACCGCATCGGCGATGCCCCCGGGCTATGGGAGTATGGCAGCGAACAGGACGCCGTGTGTGCCCTGCCGGGCGCGGACCGCGAGCTGGGCGGAGGCCTGACCGAGGCGATGGTGCGTTTCGCCGCGCGCCACGAGTATGCGCGCACGGTCGAAGACGTGCTGGCCCGCCGCTCGCGCCTGCTGTTCCTGGACGCGCGTCAGGCGCGCGATCTGGCGGGCGAGGTCGGAAGGCTGCTGACCGAGGAGACCGGCGCCGATGCGGGCGCGGAGGCTTTCCGTGACCTGGCGGGCAGTTACTTGCGCTGGCCGGCCGGGGCTTCCTCGTCGGGCACCACCAGTTTTTCCAGGTAGGCCAGGTCCTCGCGCAGCAGCCGCAAGGATTCTTTCACGTCGGGCACCCGCGCCCGGCGCGACTCGTCGCGCCGCAGGGCATGGATGGCCATGTCGGCGATGGCCTCGGCCACTTCCTGCTGGCCGAGGCGTCCATTGGGCTTGAACCACCATGCCGTCCAGTTGCACATGCCGATCAGTCCGAAGGCCGCCACGTGGGGGTCGGCCATGCGGAAATGGCCGAGCTGGATGCCGCGCTCGATGATGCCGCTGAAATCCGCCAGCACGCTGCGGCGGGCCGTATGCATGGAAGCGCGCTGCCGCTGCGTGAGGTCCGATTCGTTACGGTCGGCCACGCGGAATTCGGCCGGGCGCGACAGGATGAGGTTGGCGTAGTCGGTGACCAGCTCCCGCAGGGCCTCGGCCGGATCGCGGTCCTGGCGGGAAACGGCGGCATTGGCCAGTTCCCGGGCCGAGGTCAGGATTTCCTCGGTCAGCGCCCGCAGGATCGCGTCCTTGTTCTTGAAGTAGTAGTAGACGGCGGTACGGCTCAGGCCCAGCGATTCGGCGATGTCCTGCATGCTGGTGCCGCCCGTGCCGCGTTCGATGAAGAGCTTGGCCGCGGCGTCCAGGATGGCGCCGCGCAGGACTTCCCCTTTCATCGTTGCCTTGGTGGGAAGCTCGTTCACGGATAGGGACTTTCCAGGATATGAGGCCGGAGCGGGTGCCGGCCCAGGAGCCGATTATGGCATGTCGAAACCCCGTCTTCCCAGGGAAAATGGGTATGTCCATGAACATTTTTGACACTGGTGTCTGAATTTCTACGCGTATTGACAGTTAAGTCAAAAAATAGTCGAATGTGACAAAAGACGGTTGCAGCAGCCGTCCGCGTCATCAGGAGACCCATCGTGAGCATCGGCGCCAACGCCCCCCAGCACGTCACCGCAGGCTTCTTGAACACCGACTGGAACCCCCGCGATCTTCCGGCCGGCGCCTCCACCCGCAACGTCGTCCTGCGCACCGACGACGATGCCGCCACCATCGGCTCGCTCTATCTGCCCGCAGGACCCCGGCCCCGCACCGTGGTGTGCGTGATGCACCCGCGGGAATTCATGGCCTGCCACTACCTCATCCCCGACATCGTCGGCGCCGGCTACGCCGCCTGGTCGCAGGGCGCGCGTTCGGTGGGCAACGACCTGCGCCTGGAGCACGAGACCGCGCTGCACGACGTGGCCGCCGGCCTTGCCTTCCTGCGCGGGCAGGGGTTCGACCACATCGTGCTGCTGGGCAACTCGGGCGGCGCCGGCCTGTACTCCTTCTATGTCCAGCAGTCGTCGCTGCTGGCCGCCGAGCGCATCGTCCGTACGCCGGGAGGCAAGCCTTCCGGCCTGGCCGGGCTGGCGATGCCCCAGGTCCAGGGATTGGTGCTGGTGGGACCGCATCCGGGGCAGGGCGCGCTGTTGATGAACTGCATCGATCCTTCGGTGCTGGATGAAGGCGACGCGCTGTCGGTCGATCCCACCCTGGATCCGCTGAATCCCGACAATGGCTACCGTCCCGGCGGGCAGGCGCGTTACGCGCCCGGATTCGTCGCGCGCTACCGGCAGGCCCAGCGCGCCCGCGTCGAGCGGCTGGACGCGCTGGCGCGCCAGTCGATCGCGCGGCGGCTGGACGCGCGCAAGGCGCTCAAGGGCCGCGAGGATGCCTCCCAGGCCGAGCGCCGCGTGGCCGCCCATACGCCGGTGATGACGGTCTGGCGCACCGATGCCGACCTGCGCTGCCTGGATCTCGGCCTGGATCCGTCGGATCGGCATCCTGGTTCGCTATGGGGCCGCGACCCCTATGCCTCGAACTACGGCGCCGTCGGCTTCGCGCGCTTCTGCACCCCCGAGAGCTGGCTGTCGACCTGGTCCGGCCTGTCGTCCAACGCCAGCCTGGCCGCCGCCGCGGGCGCCATCGCCCAGCCCACCCTGGTCATCGAATACACGGGCGACCAGGCCTGCTTCCCGGGCGACGTGCGTGCCATCCACGACGCCCTGGCCACCACCGACAAGCGCCATCTGCGGGTGCGCGGCGACCACCATGGCCGCGCGCTGGCCGAGGGCGAGGAGCCCGGGCGCCACGAGGCTGGCCGCCAACTGGCCGCCTGGCTGCGCGAGCGTTTCGCGCATTGACCATCATCCATATGCAAGGGGAAACGACATGAGCAGCAGCCCGAACGCCAGCGCCACGCTGGAAGGCAAGACCGCCGGGACCGCTTCCGCGACGCCGTCCGCCCACGGGCTCGCGCTGCGGGGCGTCGACCACACCGCGCGGCCCACCTGGAAACTGCGCGAGACCGTGGCGTTCTATCGGGACATCCTGGGCCTGCCGCTGATCCACGTGATCTCCGCGCGCGGCTGGGGGCCGGCCACGCACCCGGACTTCCTGCATTTTTTCTTCGATAGCGGGAAGGGCAGCACCATCGCCTTTTTCTATTACCTGGGCTCGGAGCCGCCCGCGGCCATGCGCGACCGCCCGGCCATGGCGCCCGTGCCCGACGACCACGTGTTCGACGCCACCCATACCGCGTGGCTGGTCGAGGGGCAGGACGAACTGCGCGCCTGGAAGAAGAAGCTGGAGGATGCCGGCCTGCAAGTGTCGGTCGAGACGACCCACGAGGTGATCGAGTCGATCTACGTGCGCGATCCCAACGGCTATTTCATCGAGTTCACCCACAAGCTTCGTCCGTTGACCGAGGTGGATGCCCTGGACGGGCGGTTGACGCTGCAGGCCGCGCTCGAAGCCGAGGACGCGGCCCGGGCCGGACAGCGGCGCGTGTCGGACATTGCCGAGATCTGGTCGCGCAAGGCCCGGCTGGTGGCCGGGCACGTGCGGTCCGGCGATGCGCGGCCATCGCCGGCGGTGCGCATCTACGTGCCCCGCGTGCGCGAGTTCGCCGCCATCGTCGACGATGCGCGCGGCCGCGTCGATTGCCGCGTCGAGACCCTGGGCGACTACGACCGCATCGAGAGCGACGGTCCCATCGAGTTTCGCCGCAGGACGCTGGGACTCAAGCCCGCCATCTGGTATGGCCTGTTCACCGGCGGCGTGCAGGGCCGCATAGAAACGCTGGACCGGGATTGCGTCCGTATCGTTCCGGAATGAATCCCACCCCCTACACCCTTCGGGCGCCCCCTCAAGGGGGCGGCGCTGGCGGACCGGCAAGGCCGGATCCGCGGCGCCCTGGATCGGAGCGCGGATCGAGCCGCGATGGAGATCTGGAGAGACTGACATATCGGAGGAGGAGACCACCATGCAAGACATACGGCACCCGATAGAAGGGGTCATCTACCATCCGGCCGAGCGTGCCGCGTCCTACCTGGACGGCGGGGCGTGGATGCGGTCTTCGGTGGGCGATGCCTTGCGCGCCACCGCGCGGCGCCTGCCAGGCAAGGCGGCGTTCATCACCGACGAAGGCAGCCTGAGCTTCCAGGAACTGGACGAGCAGTCCGAACGGCTGGGGGCGGCGCTGCTGGAGATCGGCCTGGCGCCCGGCGATCGCGCCATCTTCCAGATGGGCACCACGCTGGAGACGGTGCTGGCGCTGGCGGCCTGCTACAAGGCGGGGGTCGTGCCCGTCTGTTCGCTGCCCCAGCACCGCGAGCTGGAAATCGGCCAGTTGATCCGGCAGACGCAGGCGCGGGGATATTTCGTGCAGGCTGATTTCCATCCCAGCTTCGACCTGGCCGCCTTTGCCCGCAAGATGGCCGAGGGCAGCCAGACGCTGCGCCACCTGATCGTCGCCCGCGGCCCGGCGGGCGAGGGCGGGGCGTCGCTGCGCGGGCTGATCGAGGGCATGCCGCTGGAAGCCGCGCGCAAGCGCCTGGCCGAGGCGCCGCCGGGACTGGGCGACGTGCTCAGCTTCCAGCTGTCGGGCGGCACGACCGGCGTGCCCAAGGTCATTCCCCGCTTCCATGGCGAGTACCTCGGACATTCGCTGGCCTGCGCCGGCATGTACAAGCTGACCGAGGCCGACCGCTACATGTGGGCCTTGCCGCTGTTGCACAACGCAGCCCAGGTATACGTGCTGATGCCGGTGTTCGCCATGGGCGCGTCCGCCGTGCTCATGCCGCGCGTCGAGCTGGCCAGGATGCTGGAATTGATCGAACTGCACCGGGTCACCCATGCGGTGTCCATCGGTCCCATCGCGCCGCAGATGATGACCTACCCGGACCTGGCCCGCCACGACCTGGCATCGTTGCGCCTGTTCATCACCATGAGCCGCGCCGACCGCCTCGAGGCGCACCTGGGCGTGCCGTGCTCGAACCTGTTCGGTATCACCGAAGGCCTGCTGCTGGGATCGCCCGCCGACGCGCCGATCTCCCGGCGCCACCAGACCCAGGGCTGCTCCGGCTGCCCGCAGGACGAGCTGCGGCTGCTGGAGCCCGATTCGGAAAAGCCGGTGGCGCCTGGACAGATGGGCGAACTGTGTTTTCGCGGGCCCTCCACGCTGCCCGGCTTCTACAACGCGCCGGAGGCCAACACCCAGGCCTATACCTCGGACGGTTTCTATCGCACCGGCGACATGATGACCGCCCACGTGGTGGACGGCGTCACCTGCTATACCTTCGAAGGCCGGCTGCGCGACAACATCAACCGCGGCGGCGAGAAGATCGGCTGCGAAGAGGTGGAAGGGCTGGTGGGCGCGCATCCGGCCGTGGCCGAGGCGCGGCTGGTGGCCATGCCGGACCCCGTCTACGGCGAGAAGGGCTGCATCTACATCGTGCCGCGTCCCGGACAGGCCGCCCCGCGGGTCAGGGAGCTGGCGGACTTCCTGGTCGCCCAGGGCCTGGCCAAATACAAGTGTCCGGAGCGGGTCGAAGTGATCGACGCCTTTCCGGTGACCAAGGTCGGCAAGCTGGACAAGCCCGCGCTCAAGCGCATGATCGCCGAGAAGCTGGCGGCCGAGACCGGCGCGGACGGCCAGGATCCCGCAACCGGGAGGCCGGCATGACCAGCACCGAATACGTGCTCTCGACCACTCCCTTCGTCGTGCGCCGCCGCGTCAAATGGGGCGACTGCGACCCGGCCGGCGTGGTCTACACCGTGACCTTCGGCGAATACGTCATCTCCGCCGTCGAACTCTTCTACGGCATGCTGTTCGGTTCGACTCCCCAGCGTATCAAGGACGAGTTCGGCTTCGGTACGCCCAGCCGCGCGCTGTCCTTCGATTTCCGCACGTCGCTGTGGCCGGACGACGAGATCGACATCCGCGTCGCCGTCGCGGACATCCGCACGCAGACCTATGTGCTGGACCTGACCGCCACCACGGCCACCGGCCAGATTGCCTTCGTCTCCAGGCTGACCCCCATCTGCGTTCCGCGCGGCGAGCGCCGGGCCATTCCCGTGCCCGACGTGCTGCGCGACGCCTTGACCTCTTATCAGGCCGCCTGCGGCGCAGCCGCGACGGCAGGGAGCCTTGCATCATGAAAATCGCCGTCATCGGAGCCGGTCCCGCCGGCCTGTACTTCTCGCTGCTGGCCAAGAAGCACGATCCGTCCCACCAGATCCAGGTCTACGAACAGAACCCCGCCGGCGCCACCTACGGCTGGGGCGTCGTGTTCTCGGACGTCGGCCTGTCCTTCCTGCAAGAGGCCGATCCCGCGTTCTTCAAGGCCTTCGTGGCCCACCACGAACGCTGCGACTACATGGAGATCGTCCATCGCGGCACCCACGTCCAGGTCCATGGCAACCACTTCTCGCGCACCGCCCGCATCGACATGCTGCGCGTGCTGGAAGACGCCTGCCGGCGCGAGGGCGTCAAGATCGAATACAACCGCCGGATCGACGACGTGTCCGTGCTGGCCGGGGAAGTGGACCTGGTGGTGGCGGCCGACGGTGGCAACAGCGCCGTGCGCAGGCAATTCGCCGACCGGTTCCAGCCCAGCTTCGAGAAGCGGCGCAACAAATTCGCCTGGTACGGCACCCGCCAGCGCTTCCACCCGGTCTCGCTCATCTTCCGCGAAACGCCGCACGGCGTGTTCATCGCCCACAGCTACCAGTACAGCCCCGAGTTGAGCACCTTCCTGGTCGAGGTCGACCCCGACACCTGGCAGCGCGCCGGCCTGCACGAAGCGAGCGAGGACGATAGCCGCCGCTACTGCGCCGATGTCTTCCGCCCCGAGCTGGGCGGCAACGAGCTGCTGACCAACCGCTCGCTCTGGTTCGAGGCCAATATCGTCCGCAACGAACAATGGACCCACCGCAATATCGTCCTCCTGGGCGATGCGCTGCGCACCGTGCACTTTTCGCTGGGGTCGGGCACGCGCATGGCCATGCAGGACGCCATCGCCCTGCACCAGGGGCTGGTCCGCCATCCCGGCGACCTCCCGGCCGCCTTCGCCGCCTTCGAGACCCAGCGCCGGCCCGCCTCATCCAGCTTCCAGAGCGCCGCGGCGCGCAGCCTGGACTGGTACGAGAACGTCGCCGACAAGATGCACCTGGACCCGGTTTCGTTCGCCTACGACTACATGCGGCGCACCGGCCAGGTCAGCCACGACGACCTGAAACTGCGCGACCCGCATTTCGCGTCCGCGTGCGAGGCGCTGTCCTGCCACCAGCGCGCGCCCGCGCCCGCCTGATTTCCACGCCAACGAAACAAACCACGAGGAGACACCATGAAAACCATCCTGCGCGGCGCCGCCGCCCTGCTCCTGGTCCTGGGCGCCGGCCAAGCCGCTGCCCAGGCCCCCGCCTACCCCGCCAAGCCCGTGCGGGTCGTCCTGCCCTACTCGGTGGGCAGCGGTCCCGACGCCGTCACCCGCCTGGTCGGCGAAAAACTGTCCAAGACCTGGGGCCAGCCCCTCATCGTCGAGAACAAGCCCGGCGCCAACGGCTGGCTGGCCATCGGCGACGTCAAGCGCGCCGCGCCCGACGGCCTGTCCCTGGTCGTGGTCGACAACACGCACATGACGCTGCACCCGCACCTGTACAAGAAACTGCCCTTCGACCCGGTCGCCGACTTCGAGCCGGCCTCGCCCGTCTACACCACCAACTTCTTCATCGTCGTCTCGGCCAAGTCGCCCTGGAACAACGTCGCCGACCTCATCGCCGACGCCAAGGCCAAGGGCGGCAACCAGACCTACGGCACCTGGGGCCTGGGCAGCGTCGCCCACATCGGCGCCTCCATGTTCCAGACCCAGACCGGCACCCACATGACCCACGTGCCGTTCAAGGAACTGCCGCAGCTCTATACCGCCGTCGCCACCGGCGAAGTCGACTGGGCCTTCGGCACCGCCGCCACCGTGGCCCAGCTCTACCAGGCCAAGAAGGTCAAGCTGCTGGCCCTGGCCGCGCCCAGGCGCCTGGCCTTGTATGGCGGCATTCCCACCGTCTCGGAGGCCGGCGGCCCCGCCAACTTCGAACTCAAGACCTGGGTCGCCCTGTTCGCGCCCAAGGGCACCCCCAAGGCCGCCATCGACGCCATCAACAACGGCGTCGCCAAGGCCGTGGCCGAGCCCGACGTGCGCAAACAATTCGACACCTTCGGCTTCGAAGCCTGGCCCGCCTCGGCCGCCGACCTGGCCCAGGCCGTCAAGGCCGACACCCAGCGCTTCGAATCCGTCGTCAAGCTCGCCAACATCACCCTCGACTGAACCCGCGCAGGAAACGCCATGACATCCCGCCTCTATCGCATCGGCCAGATCGTCCCCAGCTCCAACACCACCATGGAGACGGAAATCCCCGCCATGCTGCGTGCCCGCGAGGCCATCCGGCCCGAACGCTTCACCTTCCATTCCAGCCGCATGCGCATGCACAAGGTCACCAAGGAAGAACTCGAGGCCATGAACCGCGAAGGCCTGCGCTGCGCCGCCGAACTGGCCGACGCCCGCGTGGATGTCATGAGCACCGCCTGCCTGGTGGCCATCATGGCCATGGGCCTGGGCTACCACCGCCAGACCGAACGCGAGCTGACCGAGGTCGCGCGCGCCAACCACTGCGACGCGCCCGTCATGACCTCGGCCGGCGCGCTGGTCGAGGGGCTGCACCGGCTGGGCGCCAAACGCATTTCGCTCATGGCTCCCTACATGCGCCCGCTGACCGACCTCGTCGTGAAGTACATCGAGAACGAGGGCATCGAGGTGATCGACGCCAAGTGCTTCGAAATCCCCGATAACCTGGAGGTCGGCCGGCGCGATCCCATGCGGCTGGTGGAGGACGTGAAGACGCTGAACACGCGCGGCGTCGACGCCGTGGTGCTGTCGGCGTGCGTGCAGATGCCGTCGCTGCCGGCGATCCAGGTGGTGCAGGACAGGCTGGAGGTGCCGGTGGTGTCGACGGCGGTGTGTACGGTCAGGGGGATGCTGGAGAGATTGGGGCTGGAGGCGGTGGCGCCGGGGGCGGGGGCGTTGCTGGCGGGGTAGGGGCGGTCAGGGCTCGTAGCCGTTCGGGTTCCGGGATTGCCAGCGCCAGCCGTCGGCGCACATGTCTTCGAGGGTGCGGGTGGCTTTCCAGCCGAGCAGGGTCTCGGCGGTGGAGGGGTCGGCCCAGCATTCGGCGATGTCGCCCGGGCGGCGGGGGTGGAATTCGTAGGGTATCTGCCGGCCGCAGATCGTACCGAAAGTGTGCAGCAGCTCCAGCACGCTGGTGCCACGGCCCGTACCCAGGTTGATCGCGACAAAGCCGCCGGTCGTTCCCTGTGCGTGCTCCAGCGCCTTGACGTGGCCGACGGCCAGGTCCACGACATGGATGTAGTCGCGTACCCCGGTTCCATCCGCAGTGGGGTAGTCCTTGCCGAAGATGTTCAGGTGCGGGCGCTTGCCGATGGCAACCTGGGTGATGAATGGAAAAAGATTGTTGGGTATGCCCTGGGGCGCCTCACCCAGCATTCCACTGGGATGGGCGCCGATGGGATTGAAATATCGCAGACAGATGGCTCGCCGCTCGGGATGCGCCACGCACCAGTCTCGCAGGATCTGTTCCACCATGGCCTTGGTCTGGCCATACGGATTCACCGGCGCGATCGGATGACCTTCGGTGTACGGCTGTTCGCGCGGAACACCGTAAACCGTCGCGGACGAACTGAAGACGATGGTGCGGACCTGCGCCCGGTCCATCGCCTGGAGCAGTGTCAGCGTGCCGGTGACATTGGTCTGGTAGTACGCTAGAGGCGCGGCGACGGACTCGCCCACGGCTTTCAGGCCGGCGAAGTGCACCACCCCCTGGATGGGGATTCCGCGTGCCGAGGCCTGGCGGAACACCGTATCCAGCAGGGCGCCATCCCTGACGTCACCTTCGACTACCTCGAGCGCATGGCCGGTCAGCGATTCGATGCGCTTGAGCGCATGTACCGAACCGTTCGAGAAATCATCGAGGACGATCGGGCGATAGCCCGCCTGGATGAGTTCGATCAGGGTATGGGGGCCGATGTAGCCGGCACCGCCTGTGACGAGCAGGGACGGGCTGGAAGCTCGCTGCAAGGAGTGACCTCGAAGGCTGGATGACATGACGCTCACCATACCGGACGGGCGCGTGGGCATTGTAACGAAAAGCGCGGGTATTCCCGTGGATGAGCGGGATAGCCGGGTTAAACTGCGGCTTCGCCGTTGGCCGGCACCGTGTCGGGCTTTTTCTTCGTCTTCTAGGACTACTGCCAGATGGGTCTTGTTCCAATCATCCTCTCCGGAGGCAAGGGTACGCGCCTGTGGCCGGTGTCTCGGGAACTGCATCCCAAGCCGTTCATTCGTCTGGCGGATGGCGAAAGCTTTCTCCAAAAGGCGTATCGGCGGGCCATCGGGCTGGACGGCGTTTCCCGGGTCGTCACGGTCACCAACCGGGTGCTGTCGTTCAAGACGATGGACGAATACCGGGCCCTGGGACAACCCCAGATCGAATGCGGGATGCTCCTCGAGCCCGAGGGGCGCAATACCGCGCCCGCCTTCGCGGCCGCGGTAGCCGCGGTCTCCCGGCGGTTCGGGGCGCAGGAAGTGTTGCTGTTCCTTACCGCTGATCACCTGATCCAGGATTTTCCCGCGTTCAAGCAAGCCGTTGAGCAAGCGACTCGATTGGCGGAAGCTGGCAGGATCGTGACCTTCGGGATTCGCCCCGAGTCTCCGGAGACCGGGTACGGCTATATCGAGGCCTCCGGGACGGATGTGCTGCGATTCGTGGAAAAACCGTCGCTCGACCGTGCGCAGGAGTTTCTCGCCAGCGGCCGTTATCTGTGGAACTCCGGCATGTTCTGTGTGCGCGCGGACGTGGCGGAGGAAGAATTGAAGCAGCATGCCCCCGATGCCTGGCAGGCCGCCGAGCAGAGCCTGGCGGCAGGGCGCACGCTGGAGGGCCAGCACGAATGGCAAATCATGCTGGACGAGAAGGCCTTTGCCCAGGCGCCCGACATTTCCGTGGACCATGCCCTCATGGAAAAGACGGGGCGGGCTTCGGTCGTGCCTTGCGACATCGGCTGGAGCGACATCGGTTCCTGGGCCGCGTTCGGCAATCTGTTCCCGAGTGATGGCAAGGGAAACCAGGTCGACGGCGACGTCATCGCGGTCGATACCGAGAACTGCTATGTCCATAGCGACGCCCGGGTGATCGGTGCGATAGGCCTCAAGGACCTCGTCATCGTCGATACGCCCGACGCCCTGCTGGTCGCCCGCAAGGACAAATTGCAGGACATCAAGAGCGTCGTGGCCCAGCTCAAGGAGCGGGGCGATGACGCCTACCAGATCCATCGTACCGTTCATCGACCCTGGGGCACCTATACGGTCCTGGAGGAGGCCGAGCGCTTCAAGATCAAGCGCATCGTCGTGCATGCCGGGCAATCGCTCTCGTTGCAGATGCACCATCATCGAAGCGAACACTGGATCGTGGTGAGCGGCGTTGCGCGCGTCACCAACGGCGATGACACATTCCTGGTGAACAGCAATGAATCCACCTATATTCCAGCCGGCCACAAGCATCGGCTGGAAAATCCGGGCATCATCGATCTCGTGATGATCGAGGTACAGAGCGGCGAATACCTGGGAGAGGACGATATCGTCCGGTTTGCCGACATCTACGGCCGCAATTGATTACTCGTTTATCTCGAATACTCGTCAAGGTTCCAAATGTTTTTTCATAGCATGCGGCATGAGCTCGTCGAGACGGTCCGCAAGCCTCACCTATGGGCGCTGCTCGCCTGGTACGACATCAAGCAGCGTTATCGACGCTCGGTGCTTGGCCCGTTCTGGTTCACGATCAGCACCGCGATCCTGATCGGTACGCTGGGCCTGTTGTGGGCCACGCTTTTCAAGATGAACCTGCACGAATATCTGCCGTATTTCGCGGCAGGCAACGTGATCTGGACTTTCATCGCCATGCAGTTGAACGAGGCGACGACGGGCTTCACCCAGTTCGAAAGCCTCATCAAGCAGACGCGGCTGCCCTATCCGTCCTATGTGTTGCGGCTGCTCTGCCGGAACTTCATCATCTTCCTCCACAACTTCATCATCGTCATCCTGGTGGTGACCTTCGTGGGCAATGGCTGGGGCTGGGTGTCCCTGCTTGCCATCCCGGGTTTTCTCTGTCTGGCCGCCATCACGCTGAATGTGTCGTTCATCTTCGCCATCATCTGCACCCGGTATCGGGACATGATTCCAGTCGTGCAGAATCTGGTCACGGTCGCCTACTTCCTGACGCCCATCATGTGGCAGTCCAGCACGCTTCCTCCCCAGCATCAATGGGTTGCCCAGCTCAATCCGGTCAGCCATCTGCTCGATGTGGCCCGCATGCCGCTGCTGGGCGAAGTCCCGTCCATGGTGAACTGGATGACGGCCCTGGGGCTGTGGTTGGTATCCGCGGGATGCGCGTGCTGGCTGTTTGCGCGTACGCGGCATCGTGTCGCTTATTGGATCTAGCATGTCAGTACATATTCGTGCCGAAAACCTGTCGGTCGAATTCCCGATCTACAACGCCTCGCACCGCTCGCTGAAGAAAGCGATCATCAGCGCGAGCACGGGGGGCCGGATTGCATCGGACGCCAGCCATCGGGTCTCCGTCCGCGCCATCGATGGCTTGAACCTCGACATTCGTCCGGGGGACCGGATCGGACTGCTCGGGCACAACGGCGCCGGCAAGACGACCTTGCTGCGGGTCCTGTCGGGGGTCTACCCGCCGTCATCCGGCTCGCTTTCCGTCCAGGGAAGAGTGGTGGCGCTTACCGATATCGCCTTGGGCATCGATGGCGAATCCACGGGGTTCGAGAACATCGTGCTGCGGGGCGTCATCATGGGGCTGACCCCTCGGGAAATCGCGGAAAAAATGGACGAGATCGCCGAGTTCAGCGAGCTTGGTGAATACCTCAACATGCCGGTCAGGACGTATTCCAGCGGCATGCAACTGCGGCTGGCCTTCTCGGTGTCGACCTGCATGAGCGCCGATATCGTTCTGATGGACGAGTGGCTGTCGGTGGGCGATGCGCAATTCAATGCCAAGGCCTCGCAGCGGCTGGAGTCCATCGTGGCGAAATCGTCCATCCTCGTGATCGCATCGCACGACCGTGGCACCGTCGAGCGGCTGTGCAATCGCACGCTTACGCTCGAACACGGCCGCGTCGTGGAACAGACCTAGGCGGACGGGCGCCCGCAGGTCTCAGGCGGGGGCTCGCATGTGCTCGAGGTAGTAGGCTTCCAGCCGTTCTACCATCAGGTCGGCGGTATAGTCGGTTTCGTATTTTCGCCGTGCGGCCCGGGACAGGGCCGCACGCAGCGGCGCATCCTCGATGGCGAGTTTCAGGGCCGCTGCCAGGGCCTGGGCGTTTCCGGGTGCGAAAAGCAGTCCGTTTTCGCCGTCGGTGATGATTTCCTTCACGCCACCCACGTCCGGCCCGATAACCGTCTTTGCGAAGACGGCCGCCTCGACAAAAATCAGGCCGAAAGATTCGTACCGGCTCGGTGCGACGAAGATATCGCAGGCTTGGTAGGCGCGTTCCAGTGCCTCGGCCGATATCGGGCCCGCGAAACGGATCCGATCCAGCCAGAGGGCGCCGGCATGCCGGGATTCGAAGTCGCCCTTGTAGTCTTTTTCCCCGGCAACGGGCCGGTTTTCGCCCACCAGGGTGAAAGTCAGCCCGGGATGGGCGGACGCCAGGCCTGGAATCGCTTCCAGCAGCAGGTCGATGCCCTTGCGGTACTCGAAGCGGCCGACATACAGCACGTTGAGCCGGTCCGTGGGAACGGTGGGGGCCGAAGCCTGGCAGGCATCGCCCAGGCCGTGCGGGACGACTGTCGCCCCGGTTGCCGCCAGGCCGTAGCAGTCCTGGATGTCCGCCAGCACGGAATGGCTGTTGGCCAGCAAGGGAATCCCGCTGCGCAGGACCTGTCGTTCGGCGGCGACCATCTTATCCACCAGCGTCGAGCGTATCGTCGCATTGCGCTGCCATTCCGGTTTGTGCGGCAGGGCCAGACCGTAGGTGGTATGCAGACTCATTACCGTCTTGAAACGGCCGCTCGTGGCGCAGGCCAAGCCTTCCACGTCCCAGATGGGGAAGGAGACCAGGTCGAGGCCGCGGTGCGCGGCAATGCGCAGCGCCTCGTTGTAGACCGCGTAGCAGCCTGCGCGGATGTCGTCGGGCAGGTCGGGCAGGGACGGGTTCGTCTGTGTCGTGAACCTTGGGGCCGAAATCCGGTGCACCCATACGTTGTTCACCACGTCCACGGTGGGATCCTGCCCCTCCGCCGCGCGAGTGATGACGGTCACCTCATGGCCGCGCCGGGCCAGGCCTTCGGCAACCAGCCGTGTCCAGACCGCGATGCCCCCCACGGCCTCACCCAGATACTCCCGGGAAACCAGCGCGAGCCTGAGCCTGTCCGTGGGTGGCAGCAGAGGTGGGAAGGCTTTGAACGGCAGAGGGGCGGGGGAACGGTATCGGGCCAGGGTATGCTGGCCGTCCGGGTGCTTCGCGGCATCTTCCATGCCGTCCGCCACCCCTTTCTCCAGTTCCTGGACGAGGCGGTCGCGGGTGGTCGCGTCGATCTTGCCTGCCAGGTGCAGCGTGCGCATGTCGCCGCTCGTCTCCGCCTGGTATGCCGCGACGCGCTGTCTGGCGGCGGCCTCTTCGCCAGGCAGCGCGAATTTCATGCAGAAATACGCCTTGCTCCGAGCGGGATAGTACAAGCTGGTCGGCAGCCGTTCTGCATTGCGCAAATGACTGGCTGCATACTTGTGCAGCACTTGTGCCGCGCCTGCCATCTCGAGGCCGTAGCCCGCTTCGACCACCCTCAGGCAGACGTCGGTTTCGTCCAGAAAATAGGCATATTCTTCATCGAAGCCACCGATTTCCTCCAGCACCGAGCGGCGGAAGCTGGAGTTGCAGCCGGTCAGGCTGAAATACCGGCGGGTGCCGGGGCGATGGACCGCACCCGCGGCCTCGGGACTGGGGAAGCCTTGGTTGTCGCCATAGCGGTCGCACACCACGACCTGGGCCTGGAACAGGAGGCCGGTGTGGTTGCGGATGAAACCGCCTACTCCGCCTACATCCGGCGCGCGGTATCCGCGCGCGAGCTTGTCCAGCCAGTCGGGTTCCGGGATGCCGTCGTCATCCAGGAATGCCACGATGTCGCCGGACGCCTGGGCGATGCCGATGTTCCGTGCCTTGGAAAGGTTGGTGATGTCGCAATGCGCCAGTTTGATGTCCGGCAGGTACGCGGCCAGCATCTCTTCCGAACCGTCGGTGCAAGGCCCCAGCACCACCACGACTTCGAAGTCGGGGTATCGCAGATACCTGAGAGCATCGAGGGTGACGCGTAACGCCTCTTTCCGGTTGTAGGTACAGATGACAACCGATGCTTTCACCGAGGGCGCTCCACGTCTTGTCGCCCGGAGCCGGTCTGCGCCGGCGCATCGTCGGTTTTCGAGGCAAGCTGCGCCTTCAGCTGGGCGAGCTGCGTGCGCAGGTCGTCCTGTTCGCGTTTCAGGTCGACGATGCCGGCTCGCAGGGAATTGATGTCTTCCAGCAGATACATCTGGCTGCGGCTATAACGCAACCATGAATGCATCCGCTTGGCCGTGCGGTGGATGCCGGGCGTGACCAGGCCCGAGCGCAGGCAGGCTCGATAGGTTTTTTCGAGGATCTGGATCATTTCGAGATTTATCTAAGACGCCTGAGCAGGCGAACCGCTTTTCCGGCGATCGTGCGCGCAGCCGTCAGGGCAGGGCCGGCGATGGGCAGATCATACAGGCGCAGGTACATTTTCCAAATGCGATAGCCCTTGGAGAGCTGGAAGTCCAGCGGCTCGAAGGGGGCCGTGCGCAAGGCGTCGAGACCGGCACGCTGGTCGGCTTCTTCGGCGTATTTGAGCAGCCGTTTTCGGAGATGCTGGATTTCCTCCTGCAGGGCCCGTATTTCTTCATCGCGGGGCGCAGGGCATGCGGACGGAGAGTGAGACATGGAATTGAGGATCATCGTTACGATAGCGTAAGTCCGTTCAACTACCCGTTGACGCAAAAATCGAAGCGACGCGTCGACGGTGCGTTTCCTCCGAATGCCGTTCTTCAATCAGGCGATGGGCATTGCGGATAAGAGGCAGCGGTTGGATGCTGCCGTTGGCAATGGCGGCCAGGGCATCGGCGTAGTGTGAGATCAGGACTTCATCGTCCGCGTCATGGGCAATGAGGACGCCGGTCTCGGAGCTGATGGCTTCCCGCAGGCCGCCCACGTCGGGCGCGACTACAAGCATGCTACAGGAAAGGGCCTCCAACACCACGTTGGGGAGCCCATCGTAGGACGATGTGTACAGGAACAGGTCATACTCGCCGTGGGGAAGGCTGCCGAATCCCCGGAATGGTCCTCGATGGCGGACAGGTCCGTCACGGCCTATTCCCGCAGGCATGGGGTAGCCGAATACCGAGCTTCCGTACATGTCTATGGATGCCTTCACCCCACGTTCCTCCAGCCTTTGCGAGATCCTGGGGACCAGGTCGGGCCGTTTCTGGGTATCGATGCGAGAAGCCCACAGGATCCGCAAAGGCCCGGAGCCGGGTGAGTACGGCAGCCGTGCGATTGATTCCGCCGGGGGCGGTACCGGGGCATAGATCGTTTCGGCCTTTGCCGGCGCCAGATGCATCATTTTTTCCAGATCGTGGAGGATCCGAGCATGGTCGGATATGACCCAGCTTATTCCGGGCAAAGCCTCCGAAAGGAAGTTTAGCGAACTGCCGTAGGTGAAGTGTAATTGCTGGTGGGATAGCGTTTCCGCACAGAAATAGTAGTAGGCAATGGGGTTGTCCGGAAGGGCACGGTAATAGCGGAGCAGGAAGTCGACGGCAAAGTCGGCGCCGCTTGTATGGAGCCGCGCGCGGGGGGCGGATGATTGGATGATGCGCAGCAGGAGCGTGCCGAGGTTCTGGACGCCATGCCTGTCCGCCAGTTTCCGCAGATCGAGGAAGTCGATATTGGCGGGTAGCTGGTCAACGCCCTCGTGGTTCTCGAAGTTCCCTCCCGTCATGATCAGAATACGTTTTGCCACGTTCGTGGCAAGCAGCGATTTCAGGACTTCCAAGAGGTACTTCTCGGCGCCGCCATTCGATAGGAAGGGCAGGAGGACGACATCGTCGTAAATGCCGCCGTTCAGTTTCTGGAGTGCTTCGAAATAAGCAGAAGCTAGATCAAGGGACTGTTGATAGGGCCAGCCGACGTTGGCTCCCATAGGCATGTACTTCAGATGTTCGTAATCGATGCCTGGTTCGATCCGGTTTGCCGCATACAGCAGTTCGAGAAAAATCCGGGAGTTCATGCAGTACAGCCGCGTGCCTTCCGGAGCATATTTCGGAGCCTTGGGCACTGGTTGGGCGGTGTTATGGACGGCCCGCAATCCCTTCAGGAAATGATCAGCTGAAAAATATCGGGAGTAAGGACACAGCTTGTCGTGTCCTTCCTGAGCCATGATGCTGGTCGAACGCTGGCGATAGAAAAGAATGGTGTTGGCCGCCGTGTGGAACTCATATCCGGCGGCAATGGCTTCGCAGTTGAAATGCCAATCTTCGTAGGCAAAAAAGCGAGTTTTCTTTGTGTCGACGTACTGGATGTCTCGTGCGAGTTCCCGGGGGAAAAAGACTCTGGAGCAAAATGGGTGGAGTCCGAAAAAAGCGAGCTTGGAAACCCGGTCCGTGCCAAAGTACTGCCACAGATGGTAGCGAGTGCCAAAGGCGTAAAGAAATTCAGGGACGATGATGGCCCGCGGATTCCGCTCTGCTTCCTCCATCATTGCCGAAAAAAAATTGAACGAAACAAGATCGTCGCCATCCGCGGTGGCAATGTATCGGCCTCGTGACGCCGCAATGCCTGAATTGCGTGCAGGGCCGAGCGAACCGTGCGATACCTCGATGAAGCAAACCTGGTCGATCCCGCTGAAATCCATGGCCGTGGTTCTGGCCGCGGTTTCCCGGGTAGCGTTGTCCAGCACGATGACGAGCTCAATGCTCAATCCGTCGGCGCGCGCGTAGGCCACGGCTTCGCGCAGGGACGCAACCGTCCGGTCAAGGAAGCGTGCCTCGTCATGAAGGTTGAGTACGATCGAGATGTCGATGCTGGGCAGGGCAGGGGAAGACAATGGGGATTCCCGCGAGTGGATTCGGCTTGTCGGAGACGGCGGCGGAGGAAGGACTCCCCCCGCCGCCGTCTCCTGCCGCGAGGCACATGAGTGTGATTATCCTGCATGTCGTGGACATGCCGCGGGCTTGGCTTCACTGCGATGAACGCCAAGCCTTGGCAAACCGGTGAATAGATCACTCGGTATCACGTGGATAGCAGGGATATTGTGAAGCGAACTGGCAATGGAGTCGATGCAGTGTGCGACAAAAGGTGAGCGTCATTTTGCCGGGAACCGGTTTCATCTGGAGGGATCACGGCTGACAACCCCTCATTGCAAGATGTGAGTGCTTACAAGATACCATCGGTTTCGATACGCATGCCAATGGGGAGATCGAGCGGGCCGGTTCTCATAGAAGACGCCTGATATTTCCGATGAGCCGTCCGGATCTTGTTCTGGCCCGGCGAAGCAAGCGGTATACGAAGTTTTCGGGTTGTCGGGGTTGGATGATGGTTTCGCCAACTTCCTGTGGCGGAGTGGTGACGAGTGCCTTGACGGGAAGCATCGTGCCGCTGTCTTCGATGCGCGCGGCCAAGCTGAACAATATGTTGGCATCGAGACGCGATATGCCATCGATACTGTGTACGAGGCGGCGGCGCTTCAGGAAAGAGCTTGTTGCCGTCGTCCCGTCGCCGCTGGGATCGGGAGCGAGGTGCCCCGGCAGGGGAATCAGCGAGAAGCGTTTCTCTTTCCATGCAAGCCGGGTATAGGCTGCCAATACTTCCCAGTTGTCCGGGTCCATGTCATTCCAGCCTCCCGAGTCCCGCAATGCCGACGTTCGAACCATCGCGCTGGCGGCCATGTACTGGTTTTCCTTGAGTGCCAGAACCCGCGCTTCCGGAATGCCCAAAGGCTTCCACGACCTGCTTTCCGCGGGCCGGCCGCCTGAACGGGGAAAGGCTGAGGTGTCGGCTGAGTTCACGGCGAAGCCGGTGGCGGCGATCAATGCCGGGTCGGTGGACAGCGCGTTCCAGCCATCCTCCAGCGTGCGGGGTAAAAGTGCCGCGCCGTCATCCAGAAAGAAGGCGAACTCGGTCTGGACCTGCCGCAGGCCGGTGTCGCGTGGTCCGAGCTTGCCGGCCGCGCGCAGATGCAGGCTGATGTTCAGATCTGCGTGCTTTTCGTCCCGTGCCCACGCATCCAGGGCTGCATCGGACGGCTCGTCGGACCTGCCGTCGATCAGGATGACCTGGGAGGGTTTCAGCCGCGAGCGGCGAACGGATCGTATGAATTCGTCCAACTGATCGAGTGACCGGTTGCCGGCGAAGGCCACCACGGCGACCGCCGGCGATGGCAGCGCTATCGAACGCGGCCACTCGAGGCTGTGTGGCGGAACATCCTTCCGCCCCCACCACGCATTGACTTCACGCTGCCGCCGCCGGAGACGGTCGCGCGTGCAGTCCACCTGGACCTGATGTTCAGCCGGTCGGAGCCGCAGGACATCTTCGATCTTGCGAGCCAGGGCATGGGGCGTCGGATCGCAGAAAAAGCGCGAGACATAGTCCGGGTTGTCCGCGACCTCGACCACTCCGCCCGTGTTGTAGGCGATGACACGCGCGCCAAGCAGCAACTGCTCCAGCACGACGTAGGAAAAACTCTCCCCCCGCGATGGAACGACGAACAAGGTGTCTTCGAGATGCCCGCTGATGTATTCCAGCAATCGCTGGTGCGAGAGGTGGGTCCAGCTGTAGCTGGCGAGGCTGCCCAAAGTCGCCGCGTCTTCGTCGGAGGGGGCGCCGGGTGCCAGCGAGACGATCTCCTGTATCTGCCCCGGGGCGAGGAGTGCCAGTGCCCGGACGAAATCAGGCCATCCTTTCAACTGTAGGTATTTGCCGATGAAAGCGATGCGTTTCACGGCCGAGAAGCCAACCTGACGAGCTTCCGGCAGCAACGATAGATCAAACGGCAGGCGGACGATGGTCTGGTTGGCGACCTGATAGCCGTACTCCTGCTGCATCAGATGCTGGCCCAGATACCTGGAAGGGGCGTAGCAGCTATCCGCATGCTTGAAGATATAACTGTCCCTGATCGCCAGCGATGCTTCGAAGGGGGTGTAGTTCATCGCGGCTTCATCGCGGAAGCCGTATTTCAGGTAGTCGATGGCGCCGTGCATGAAAATGCGCAAGTGCAGCCAGGACGGAAGCATGCCCGTGTGTTTGGCCTGCACGATGCGGAACAGGATGGACTGGTAGTCCTGGGCTTCCACCAGCGTCACGTTGGGCAGCAGGTACAAGGCGTTGCGCAACACTTCCAGCGAATCGTGCCCGATGTGAAAATCTTCGAACCTGACGTCCGCGAGCGATCGAGGGGCCAATGTCAGGCGGTCCAGATCGAGGGGCTCGGCCCTGGCGTCGCACATCAAGACGGCGACCCTTGGATCCAGGAGCTTGATGTTCCGGACATAGGTGCCGATTCCGCCGGCGGGCCCGAGTCCCGCATCCTCGGTGGTCAGGAGCAGCCAGTCCGCCCCGGCCAGCCGTCCGTCCCAACCGAGATCTTCCAGATAGGCGGCATAGCCTTCAAGAGTAAGTGTGGTGGCCATCCAGCCGCCGTCGCCGGGCTGGGCGGCAAGGCCGCTGGCAGCGAGAAAGCCGGAGAACGCGTCTCGCGACCAATGCCTGAATCGACCGGGGGCGTCGTCGTGGACGAACATGATCGTGCCGTTGCGCGAAAGGCAGACACGTTTCAGCGCCGCAAGAAGCGGCCGAGGGTCGGCAAGATCTGACAGGAACCGCGAACCGAGGACCCAAAGTGTGTCGTGTTGGTCGTATGCCCGGACGAACGCGTCGACCTGGCCACTCCAGTTGTCCACGAGCCAGTCGGCTGGCAGGGATCCTGTCGCGAAGGCCTCCAGGGGACGCTGAATGCCGGTCTGGTCGAGACATGGTTCAGACAAGGTGCCCAGGACGACGGCGGAGCGGCAGGTCGAACTGCGGAGTGTTTCTCGGAGCCGATCCGCATCGATGGGGCAGGAGTGGTCAGCGGAGACGTCCGGCGCCGATAGCGGGACGGGGCGTGCGCCAAACTCGGAAAACGCACTGGTCAGATGCAGATTCATCTTTCTTCCGCGGGTCCGTTCGATTCTTTGGCAAGCTGGCCGTGCCCCCAAGGTGCTCGCAGGGGGCTCGCGATCCGGGGATTGTAGGGGGAGTTCGGGACGAAACGATGGCGGCCACTACCCGAGTGACATTCGAGGAATCGGCGCAACGGCGATGAAGGTGTTGCGGGCCGTCCTTGTTGCCCTTCTTACCTCCCCCCGGCGACTGGCCTCCGTCCAAACAACCTCACCACCCACTGCCCGAAATCATCCACGAACAAAAACACCACCGGTATCACCAGCAAACTTAAGAACGTGGACGTGATCAACCCCCCCAGCACCGCGATCGCCATCGGCGACCGGAAGCTCGGATCCGCGGCTCCGTAGCCGATCGCGATCGGCAGCATCCCCGCGCCCATCGCCATGGTGGTCATGATGATGGGCCGCGCCCGCTTGTGGCAGGCGTCGATCAGGGCATCCCAGCGGCTCATGCCCGGCACCGCCGGCCGCACGTCGGTGGCGGGGTGGCCGCGCCGCGCCAGGATGGCGTATTCGACGAGCAGGATGGAGTTCTTGGTGGCGATGCCCATCAGCATGACCAGTCCGATCAGCGAGGGCATGGAGAAGCTCTTGTGCGCGATGAGCAGGCCGACGAAGGCGCCCCCCAGCGACAGCGGCAAGGCGGCCAGGATGGTGACGGGGTGCAGGAAGTGCTTGAACAGCAGTACCAGCACGACGTAGATGCAGAGCACGCCGGTCAGCATGGCCAGGCCGAAGCTCTGGAACAGTTCGCCCATGACTTCGGCGTCGCCCACGGTGGCCTGGCGCACGCCGGGCGGCAGGTTCTTGAGGGTGGGCAGGTCGGCCACGCGCTGCGCGACGTCGCCCAGGTCCATGCCGGCCAGCTCGATCTCGAAGTTGATGTTGCGCGAGCGGTCGTAGCGGTCGATGACGGACGGTCCGGCCGAGAAGTCCAGGGTGGCGACCTGTTCGAGCAGGACGGGGCCGCGGGTGCCGGGCACGGACAGGCGGCCGAGCAGGGACAGGTCTTCGCGCGCGGCTTCGTCCAGGCGCACGACGATGGGGACCTGGCGCTGCGACAGGTTGAGCTTGGGCAGCGAGATGTCGTAGTCGCCAACGGTGGCGATGCGCAGGGTGTCGGCGATGGCGCTGCTGGTGACGCCCAGGTCGGCGGCGCGGGCGAAGTCGGGGCGCACGGCGATTTCGGGGCGGATGAGGCTGGCGGTGGACGAGATGTTGCCCAGGCCCGGGATGGTGCGTAGTTCCTTGGAGACGGCCAGGGCTGCCTGGTTGAGCGCGTTGGGGTCGTCGCCGGTCAGCACGAGCACGTATTTGTTGTTGGAGCCGCCCAGGCCGACGCGGCTGCGCATGCCGGGGATCTCGTCCAGGGCTGCGCGCATGTCCTCTTCGATGCCTTGTTTCTTGGGCCGGTCTTCGCGCGGGTCGAGCTGGATGGTCAGGGTGGCCTTGCGGACTTCCGCCGCGCCGGCCATGGAGAAGGGGTCGCCGCCGGCGGTGCCGCCGCCGATGGTGGTGTAGACGCTGCGCACGTGCGGAACCTTGGCCAGCCGCAGGCGCGCGAGCTCGGCGGTGTCCAGGGTCTGGGCCAGGGTGGAGCCGGGCGGCAGTTCGACCATGACCTGGGTCTGGGAGTTGTCGTCGGCGGGCATGAAGCCGGCGGGCAGCAGCGGGATCATGCCTATCGACAGGATGAAGAACACGGCGGCGCCCAGCACGGTCAGCCAGCGGTGGCGCAGGCAGGCGGCGACCCAGCGCATGTAGGTCTGCAGCCAGCGGGGCTCCTTGCCCGCGTGCACGATGGGCTTGAGCAGGTAGGCGGCCATCATGGGCGTGAGCACGCGCGCGACGATGAGCGAGGCGAACACGGCCAGCGAGGCGGTCCAGCCGAATTGCTTGAAGAAGCGTCCGGCCACGCCGCTCATGAAGGCGGTGGGCAGGAAGACGGCGATCAGGGTGAAGGTGGTGGCGACCACGGCCAGTCCGATCTCGTCGGCGGCCTCCATGGCGGCCTGGTAGGGGGTCTTGCCCATGCGCAGGTGGCGCACGATGTTCTCGACCTCGACGATGGCGTCGTCCACCAGGATGCCGATGACCAGGGACAGCGCCAGCAGGGTGATGACGTTGATCGAGAATCCCAGGAGGTACATGCCGGCGAAGGCGGGAATGACCGACAGCGGCAGCGCGACGGCGGAGATGAGCGTGGCGCGCCAGTCGCGCAGGAACAGCCAGACGACCAGCACCGCCAGCAGCGCGCCTTCGTACAAGAGGCGCATGGAGCCGTCGTATTCTTCCTGGACCGGCGTGACGAAGTTGAAGGATTCGGTGATCCGCAGGTCGGCGTGCCGGGCCTTGAGTTCGTCCAGCGCGCGCTGCACGCCCGCGGCCACGTCGAGTTCGCTGGCGCCGCGGCTGCGGGCGACCTCGAAGCCGACGACGGGCTGGCCGTCGAGCAGGGCGGCGGAGCGGCGTTCGGCGATGGTGTCGGTCACGGTGGCGACGTCGGACAGCCGGATCGGCCGGCCGTCGCTCAGGACCAGCCGCAGGCCGGCGAGTTCTTCGGCGGTGCCCACGGTGGCCAGGGTGCGCACGGGCTGTTCGGCGTCGCCGATGTCGGTGCGGCCGCCGGAGCTTTCGCGCTGCACCTGGCGCAGTTGGCGCGAGATGTCGGCGGCGGAGGCGCCCAGGGCCTGCAGGCGCTGGGGATCGAGCGCGATGCGTATCTCGCGGGTCACGCCGCCCACGCGGTTGACCGCGCCCACGCCGGGCACGTTCAGCAGTCTGCGCGCGACGTCGTTGTCGACCAGCCACGACAGGGCTTCGTCGTCCATGCTGGCCGCGCGCACGGTGAAGGCCAGCACGGGCTGGCCGGCCAGGTCGACCTTGTTGATGATGGGGTCGCGCAGGTCGGCGGGCATGTCGGCGCGCACGCGCGAGACGGCCGAGCGCACGTCGTCCACCGCTTCCTGCAGGGGTTTCTCCAGTTCGAACTCGGCGGTCAGGCTGACGCTGCCGTCCTGGATCTTGGTGTAGACGTGCTTGAGGCCTTGCAAGGTGGCGATGGAGTTCTCCAGCTTGCGGGCGACGTCGTTTTCCAGTTGGCCGGGCGAGGCCCCGGGCAGCGAGGCCGTGACCATGACCATGGGCAGGTCGATGTCGGGGAAGTTCTGGACCTTCATGGCACTGAACGACAGCAGGCCGGCGAAGGTCAGCAGCACGAACAGCATGACCGACGGAATGGGGTTGCGTATGGACCAGGTCGAGACGTTCATCGCGTCGGCTCTCAGCGCGTCACGGCGGTGGCGGGGGTGGCGGCGGGAGCGGGCGTGTCGACCACGCGCACCACGTCGCCGTCGGTCAGGAAGCCGGCGCCGCGCACGGCGACGCGGTCGGTGGGCGCGAGGCCGTCCAGGACCTCGACCCGGTCGCCGTCCCGCCGGCCGACCTGGATCTTGCGCTGGGCCACCCGGTTGTCCGCGCCCACGACGAAGACGTAGTTGAAGGCTTCGCGCATGACCACGGCCTGCTGCGGCACGGTCAGGCCCTGCGCCGCGCCCAGTTCGAACTCGCCGCGCGCGAACATGCCGGCCTTGGCCGAGGAGCCTGGCGCGCCGGCGCCGGGCAGGTCGACGTAGACCAGGGTGTTGCGGGTCTGCGGATCGACGGTGGGACCGACGGTGCGGACCTTGCCCCGCAGGCGTTCGCCGCTGGCCGCGACGATGGTGACGGGGTCGCCCACGCGCACGCGGCCGACCTCGGCCGAGGTGACCTCGCCGCGCCATTCCAGGCGGCCCTTGCGGATCATGCGGAAGAGTTCCGTGCCGGCGCCGACGACGGCGCCCACCGTGGCGGTGCGCGACGAGATGATGCCGCTGTCGGGGGCGCGGACCTGGGTGAATCTAAGCCGCAGTTCTTGCGCGGCCAGGCTGGCGCGGGCGGATTCCACGCGTGCCTGGGCGGTCTGGCCGCCGGTCATGTACTGGTTGATCTGCGACTCGCTCAAGGCGCCGGAGGCTTTCAGGGATTGGGCCCGCTCGGCGTTGGCGCGCGCCTCGGCGGCGCTGGCCTCGGCCTCGGCCAGCGCGGCGCGGGCCTGGGCGATGTCCGCGCGCACGGTCTCCTGGGCGAAGGTGGCCAGTACCTGGCCGGCCTTGACGGTATCGCCCACGTTGACCAGCACGTCCTGCAGGCGCAGGCCGCCGATCTCGGCGCCCAGGCTGGCTTCCTGCCAGGCCATGATGTTGCCGTTGGCCTGCAGGGCCACGCGCAGGGATTGCATCCGCGGCTGGGCGACCGTGACGGTCAAGGCCGGCCGGACGGCCGGCGTGGCGCCGGAGTCGGCGGCCCGCAGGGTGGGGGCGAGGAAGGCGCCGGCCAGGATGGCGCCGAGCACGGCGGCGGCGATGAGAGGGCGTAGCGGCATGGACGGGATCATGGTTGGGGTGGGGCCGGGGCCTGGAGAGGCCCTGCGGCGATGCGGTTCGTGGGGCGTTCCGTCAGGAGGGATGGGTGGCCGGCGCGGTGGAGGCGGCTGGCGGCGCGTCCGGCGGCACGGGCGCTTCCTGCCGCCAGCCGCCGCCCGCCGCGCGGTAGAGCGCGATCCAGGCCGCCATGCGCTCGCGCTCCAGCGCGGACTGGGTGGTGCGCGCCGTCAGCAGCATGCGCCGCGACTCCTCCAGTTCCAGCAGGCTGGCCAGGCCGCCGCGATAGCGCTGCTCGGTGGCCTCGAACGAAGCCTGGTAGCCCTCGACCGCGGCGCGCGCGTCGGTGGTGCGCGCGGCCGTGCTTTCCAGGTTGACCAGGGCTTCTTCCACTTCGCGCACGGCTTGCCGGGCCGTGGCCCGGTACTGGGTGACGGCTTCGTCGTAGCGGGCCTGCGCGGCGTCGATATCGGCGCGGCGCCGGCCGCCGTCGAACAGCGGCAGCGTCACCGCCAGCGGACCGATGGACCAGGTCGAGACGTCGACGTTCGTGCCGCGCGCCCTGAACGTGGCCGCGCCCACGCTGCCGGCCAGGGTCAGGCGCGGGTAGCGCCTGGCCTGCGCGCTGCCGACCTCGGCGCTGGCCGCCGCCACGTTGCGGTCGGCGTTGAACAGGTCGGGGCGCTGCGCCAGCACGGCGGCGGGCAGGTGGTCGATGGCGAACAGGGTGTCGGACGGCGGTTGCGCCGGCGCGGCCAGGCGGGCGCGCAGCGCGGGCTCGTCCAGTGCCGTCAGCGCCACCAGGGCCTTGACGCTGATGTCGCACAAGGCGCGCTGCTGGCGGGCGCGGGCGGCGGCTTCGGCGCTGCTGGCGCGCGCCAGCGCGGCGTTGGCGGTGGACTGGAAGCCCGCGCGCATGGCGAGGTCGGTCAGGCGCGCGCTTTCCGCGCGCGAGGCCGCGTCCGATTCCTGGATGGCGAGTTCGCGGCGGCAGCTCCGGAAATTGTTCAATTCGTTGGCCACTTCGGCGGCAACCGAGATGCGCGCGTCGTGCCACTGCGCCTGCGCGCCTTCCAGGCGGGCCTGGGCGGCGTCGCGCGTGGCTGAATTGGCGCCGAACAGGTCGATCTCCCAGGACGCCTGCAGGCCGGCCTGGTTCTGCGTGGCGATACCGCCGGCGATCTGGGAAAAGCCCCGGCTGGTCTGGGCCGTGGCGTCCAGCGTGGGCCCCAGCGCGGCGCCGGCCGACATGCGGGTGGCCCGGGCCTGCAGGAAGCGCGAGCGCGCGGTGCCCACGGTCGGGCTGGCCGCCTGCGCGGCTTCGATCAGGCCGGGCAGGGCCGGGTCGCCGGCCTGCTGCCACCATTCCAGCAGGCGCTGCTGGCTGGAGTGGTGGGGCAGGGTGGGTTCGGCGGTGGCGGGCAGCGGCGCCTGCCACCCGCCCGGCGCGGCCAGCGGCACGGACGGCGCCGGCGGTTGCAGGCTGCAACCTGCCGCCAGCAGCAGCGGGGCCAGGCCCGGCAGGCGGGGGCGCGGGAATGAAAAATGGAAGGGTTTGATGCGAGCGAGAGACATGCCGGGAGGCGGATGCCGGCGGGATCGCCGTCGGTCCGCACAGTCAGGGTGCATGAACGACTCGATAGCGTAATCGAAAAGGTATTAGGAAATCGTGAATATCGAGAATATTTCTCGATACGGAAGGGGCTCGACGGCGCATCGCGGGGCGGGCGGGACGCCCGCCCCCGGGACCTACCGGGACAGCGATGCCAGGTCGTAGCCCGCCACGCGCTTGTAGCCGTTGGAGATGGCGGCCAGCTCTTCCTGGCTGATGACGTCGTCGATGTGCCGGAAGGGACGGTCGCCCGTGCGCTCGTAGACTTCCTTCAGGATGGCGTCGGGAGGCGTCTTGCGGTTGGTCAGCACGATGTCCGTCGTCGCGGGGCGGCGCAGGGCTTCGTACTGCGCCAACGCGGCCGGCACGTCCGGTTCCGCGGCCAGCGCGGCGGCCAGGGCGCGCGCGTCCAGGATGGCCTGGCCCGCGCCGTTCGAGCCGCGCGGCACCATCGGGTGCGCCGCGTCGCCCAGCAGGGTGACCCGGCCCTGCGTCCACCAGGGCAGCGGATCCTGGTCCACCATGGGGAATTCCAGCAGGGTATCCGCGGCCCGGATCATCGCCGGCACGTCCAGCCAGTCGAAGCGCCAGTCCTCGAAGACGCCGATGAAATCCTCCAGCCGTCCGCGCCGGTTCCAGTCGCGCCGCTCGTAGCGGGGCGTCGTCACCTCGGCCACCCAGTTGATCAACTGCAGTCCATCGCCGTCCAGGGCGTTGCGGATGGGGTAGATGACCATCTTGCCGGGCGTCAACCAGCCGCCCCGGACGTAGGTCGCGCCGTCGAAATAGGGCTTCCAGCGGGTGACGCCGCGCCACATGTTGACGCCGGAATAGACCGGCTCGCCTTCGCCGGGATGCAACTGCTTGCGGATCACCGAGTGCAGCCCGTCGCAGGCGATCAGCGCATCGGCCGTGCGGGGCGCCAGGGGATTGCCCACGGGATCGACGAACGAGGCGGTGACGCCGCCGGGCGTCTGCGTGAAGCCGGTGCAGCGATGGCCGGCGACGATGCGGTCCGGACCCAGGCGCTCGCGGCAGGCCTCCAGCAGGATCATCTGCAGGTCGCCGCGGTGGACCTGGAACTGCGGCCACGCGTAGCCCGCCTGCCTGCCGGTCGGCTCGGAATAGACATGCTGACCGAAGCGGTTGAAGAAGGTGGTGGCGGTGGTGGTGACGGCCACGCGCGCCAGGGCTTCGTTCAGGCCGAGCTCGCCCAGGACCCGGGTCGAGTGCGGCAGCAGGCTCACGCCCACGCCCAGCGCCTGGATTGCCGGCGCGGCTTCGAAGACCCGGGCGGCGATGCCCGCCTTGTGCAAGGACAGCGCCAGGGTCAGGCCGCCTATGCCGCCGCCCACGATCATGACTTCCATGAAGACTCCTCTTGGTGTTGTAGGGTATCCGTGTCTACTGGGACGAGAGGCCGGCCTGCCGGATGACGCCGGCCCAGCGCTTCAGGTCGTCGCGCGTCAGCCGGGCGAGATCGTCCGGCGTGCCGCCGCTGGGCTGCAGGCCTTGCATGGACAGGCTCTTGACGACGTCAGGCATCTTCAGGATCTGCGCGACTTCGGCGTTCACCTTGGCGACGATGGAAGGCGGGGTGCCGGCGGGCAGGTAGAGGCCGTACCACATGTCGACGTCGACATCGGCGATGCCGGAGGCCTCGGCCAGCGAGGGAATGTCGGGCGTGACGGCGGTGCGATGCGTCCCGCCGGCGGCAAGCATCTGCATCTTGCCGGCGCGGGCGAATTGCAGCGCCTGGTGGACGGGAACGAAGGCCAGGTCCACCTGGCCCGACAGCACGTCGTTGACCAGTCCCCCCGAGCCCTTGTAGGGCACGTGGACCACGTCGATGCCGGCGCGCTGCTTGACCAGCTCCATGGCCAGGTGATGCGGCGTGCCGGTGCCGGGCGAGCCGTAGTTGAGCTTGTGCGGTTGCTTCCTGGCCAGTTCGATCAACTGGGGCACCGATTTGGCGGGGAAATCCGGGCGGGTCACGAGGGCGAGGCTGCCGATGGCGATGGGCATCACCGGCGCGAAGTCCTTCACCGGGTCGAAGGTGACGCCCTGCATGAAGCTCGGCGTCATGATGATGGTGTTGGCCGTCATCAGGTAGGTGTAGCCGTCGGGCGCGGCCCGCGCGGCCATCTCGGTGCCGATGTTGCCGCTGGCGCCGGGACGGTTCTCGACCACCGCGGCGGACTGCCAGGCCTCGGACAGCTTCTGGCCGATGGTCCGGCCTAGCACGTCGATGCCGCCGCCGGCGGAGAAGGGCACGATGATGCGGATGGAGCGTGTGGGATAGGGCTCGTCCGCCTGGGCCGCGCAGGCGACCAGCGCCAGCAACCAGGCACTACAGAACGAACGAGGGGAGAAGCAGCGGCGGGTGGGCATATCGACCTCTCTGGTGGGACAGGAACGATCGCCATTCAATACGAGCTTTATACGCGAGTGAAATATGAATAAAGTATGAATTGATCAGGTATCTGCATCAATGCACCGATATGAACATCTCCCACCGCCAGCTCAAGGCCTTCCTGCTGCTGGCCCAGCAGCGGAATTTCTCCCGGGCGGCCGAACAACTGCACATCGCCCAGTCGGGCCTGAGCCTGATGATCCGGGAACTGGAGGGGCAACTGGGTTTCCGCCTGTTCGACCGCACCACGCGGCAGGTCACGCTCACGCAGTTCGGCGCCGAGTTCCGTACCGTGGCCGAGCAGAACGTCAAACGGATCGAAGAGATCGTGGAACAGGTGGGAAAGTCGGCGCAGCGCGCCAATACCACGCTGTCGGTCGGCGCGCCGCCGCTGACCTGTTCCTACCTGCTGCCTCCGGTCGTGGCGGCATTCGAGCAGCGCCACCCGGGCGTGCGGCTCACCATCGTGGACACCGACCTGTCTTCCGTGTCCAGCATGGTGCGCGCGGGGCACCTGGACATCGGACTGGGCATGTTCATCAAGGCGGCGCCGGGGCTGTTGCGGCAGCCGTTGTTCCATTTTTCGCTGGTGGCGGCCAGCGCCGCGCCCAAGTTCCAGCTGGCCCGGTCGCCCCGTCCGTGGAGCGCGCTGGCGGGTGGGCACTTCATCAACCTGCCGTTCGACAATCCCCTGCAGCAATTGATCGACAAGAACCTGACCCTGGCCGGCCACGATGGCCCGCCGCGCTTCGTGGTCAATTTCATCGAAACCCAGATCGGCCTGGCCGAGGCCGGGCGCGGTATCGCCATCCTGCCCTCGACCGCCGTTCCCGCCTGCCGGGGGCGCGGCATCCGGCTCGAACCCCTGGGGGCGCCGCTGATCGAGCTCGAGTTCTACGAGTTGCGCGACCGCGGGCGCGAGTTGCCGCCGTGCGCCGACGATTTCTGCGATTTGCTCAAGCGTTCCATTCCCCGCGCGGTGCGTGGCGGATAGGGCGGAGCGCGCAAAAGAAAACCCCGGGCCGTTTCCGGTCCGGGGTTTTTCCAGCATGCGCCCAGGGGGTTCTGGGCGCATGCGAGAGCGCCCGGGGGCGCTCCCGCTGCCGACTTAGAACATGTGACGCAGGCCGACGCCGAACTGGCGGGTGGTCTTGTCGCCGGTCGTGACGGCGCTGCCGTAGTGACCAACGTTGTCCATGTTGCTGAAGAAGGCGTAGGCGTTGGTGCGACGCGACAGCGGATAGGTGTAGCCGACGCTGAAGCCCTCGATGTCCCAGTCCTTGGCCTTCTGGTACGAACCGAACAGCGAGCCGGAGCCGACGGGCGCCGAGGCGCCGACCATGTACGACAGGGTCTTCTTGGCGAAGCGGCCGTTCCAGCCCGGGATGTCGCCAACGTTGACCGCGACGTTGCGCTGGTCGGCGATGGCAGCGTGCAGCTTGACCACGCCGAAGTCATAGGTACCGCCCAACTGGGTCGAGCGGCCGACGTTGCCGCCGGTCGCGGGTTCGACCTGGTCATAGGTCAGGGCGACTTCGACGGGGCCGTTGGCATAGCGCAGGCCCGAGGTGATGGCGCGGTTGTTGGTGCCGGAAACCGGGGTTTCGTTGGTCGAGCGGTTGAAGCTGTAACCGACGGCGGCCTGCAAGCCGTTCCAGGTCGGCGAGAAATACATCACGCTGTTGCTGTTGCGGATCTGGTTGGCGGCGATGAAGGTCGAGCCCATGCCGGCCTGACGGAAAGTCGTGCCGAACGGATCGATGTTGGTGAAGAATTGCGAGCCCAGGATGAACTGGCGGCCCAGGCGGATCTCGCCCAGCGTGTTGGACGACAGGCCCACCCACGATTGGCGGTTGAACAGGCCCGACTGCGACGAGGTGCCGTCGTCGGCGTTGATGCCGGCTTCCAGCAGGAAGTTGGCTTTCAGGCCGTTGCCCAGGTCTTCCGTGCCGCGCAGGCCGAAACGGGATTCGCTTTGCAGGCCGCTATCCAGCGCGTTGCGGGCCTTCAGGCCTTCGGTCTTGGAATACAGGTAGCCCATATCCATGATGCCGTACAGGGTGACCGAGCTTTGCGCGTGCGCGGTACCAGCCATGCCGGCCAGAACGGCGGCAGCGATCAACGTCTTTTTCATCGAAACATCTCCATGATTGATCTGGTTGTCGCGGCAGGCGGGGGGTGCGAGGCGCCGGATGGAATGCGCGGATCCATCGTCGGGTATCCGCTTGCTGCGGGAAAACCAGAGCTTCCCGATGGGAAGTTGGTCATATTGCAGCAAAGAATGCGGGTTACTACCAAGTTCGAAGGCTCATGAGGGCCGGGTTTTTACTTATTCTTACGGCTTTTGTTGTTTCCGCGCAAAAAAACCAACGAAAACGCCCGTCCCCAGGCGAGCCGGGGACGGGGAAACACTCACTGCTGAAGTAAGCACTTCGAAACATGGGCCGGAGTGCGCTCCGGGCCATGTTGGAACAGGGCTTAGAACTTGTGCTGCAGGCCGATGGCGATTTCGCGCTTGTCGCCCAGGGCCTTGTTGTCCGTGCGGACGATCACGTCGGTGTACTGGTTGAACAGGGCGTAGATCGTGGTGCGCTTGGACAGCGTGTAGTTGTAGCCGATGGCGTAGCCGTTGATGGCGGAGTCGGCGCGGCCGGCGTTGATGTTGGCCTTGTCGTTGCGCTGGTAGGTGGCGAACACGGAGTGCGCGCCGAACGGCACGGTCACGCCCAGCAGGTACGAGTTTTCCTTCTTGGCGCTCGACTTGTAGCCCGAGTTCTGCAGGCGGCCGTAGCCGGCGTGCAGTTTGGCCATGCCGAAGTCGTAGGTGGCGCCCAGCTGGATGTTCTTCAGGTCGGAACCGCCCACGCCCGAACCGGGGGCCAGGTCGGCGGCATTCTTTTGTTCGTAGGTCAGGACGGCCAGCAGGGGGCCGCTCTGGTAGCGCAGGCCCAGCGAGTAGACCGAGTTATCGGCATCGTTGCCGGCGGTTTCGCTGGCGTTGGCGTTGAAGCTGTAGCCGGCGCCGACCTGGAAGCCGCTGAACTTGGGCGACAGGTAGAACGCGCTGTTGCTGACGCGGTCATCCACGCCGTTCACGTTGAAGACGGTCTTGCTCTGGGCTTGCGAGTAGGCGTTGCCGAAGGGGTTGATGGCGCCGCGGAACCAGTTGAAGCCCAGGGTGTCCTGGCGGCCCAGGCGGACTTCACCGAAGTTGCCCGACACGCCCACCCAGGCGGCGCGGTCGAACAGCTGGCCGTTGGCGCTCTGGATGCCGGTGTCGGCCTTGAAGCCGCTTTCCAGCTGGAAGTTGGCCTTCAGGCCGTTGCCCAGGTCTTCCACGCCACGCAGGCCGAAGCGCGAGCTGCCGGCGATGCCGCTGTCCAGCCCGTTAACGGCGGATTGGCCGTCCTGCTTGCTGTTCATGAATCCCATGTCGACGATACCGTACAGCGTCACGCTCTGGGCTTGCGCGGTGCCGGCGAAGCCGGCCAGCAGCGCGGCGGCGATAAGGGTCTTTTTCAATTGAGAACTCCAGATGGATTTGTGATGGGGCACGAGGATGTTGCTCAGGTGCTCGGACGAGAGGATGACGACCCAACATGAGGCGAAAATGACAACGGGGTTGCCTCGCGTTCGATGTTGTCCGAGAACAACGAATCGGGGATTGCCTATACTGGAATCTGTTCGTGTCGCTGTCCGGCCGTGTCCGGACCGGAGGTCGCAAATGTCGGGAACCGCATCCTTTCGCCGTATTTCCCTGCTGGATCGGGTGCTATCCGAGGCGGATCGCGCCGTGCGCGTGCTGACGGGCTCGGTGTCGGCGCAGCGTCCGAATCCGGCGGGCCGCCTGTCCGCCGCTGCCGACGATTCGTCCGGAGAGGCCGGGGGCCCGGCATTGACGGAGTCCGAGCGCAAGCACGCCGCCGGCCTGATGCGGGTCAATCATGTGGGGGAAGTCTGCGCCCAGGCCCTGTACCGGGGGCAGGCGCTGGTCTGCGACCAGCCGGATACGCGCCAGGTGTTCCTGGACGCGGCGGCCGAGGAGACCGATCACCTGGCCTGGCTGGACGATCGTCTGCGTGAACTGCGGTCGCACACCAGCTTGTTGAATCCGTTCTGGTATGCGGGGGCCTTCGGCCTGGGCATGTTGGCGGGCAGGGCGGGCGATGCCTGGAACCTGGGCTTCATGGCGGAAACCGAGCGGCAGGTGGAGCGCCACCTGGACGGGCACCTGGGGACATTGCCGGCCAACGATGCGCGTTCGCGCGCCATCGTCGAACGCATGGCCGCCGACGAGCGCCAGCACCGGGTGGTGGCGGAGCAGCGGGGCGGGGCCGAGCTGCCCGCGCCGGTGCGGGCGGCGATGCGGTGCGGGTCGAAGGTCATGACCTCTACCGCCTACTATCTCTGAGCCCCTTCAGTCGGCTTCGACGATCTCCACCGACCAGGTCAGTTCCGCCGTCTTTTCCAGCATGGCCGAGGCCGAGCAATACTTTTCGTGGGAAAGCTGCACCGCCCGTTCCACCGCGGCGGACGGAAGGTTCTTGCCCGTGACCATGAAGGCGAAATGGATCTTGGTGAAGACCTTGGGGTCCGTGTCGGCCCGCTCGGCCTTGAGCGCCACCGTGCAGCCGCGCACGGCGTGCCGACCGCGCTTCAGGATCAGCACGACGTCGTAGGCCGTGCATCCGCCGGTGCCGGCCAGCACCAGCTCCATCGGCCGGGGCGCGAGGTTGTTGCCCCCGCCATCCGGCGCGCCGTCCATGACCGCGACGTGCCCGCTGCCCGTCTGGGCGGTGAACAGCATGCCCTGGGGGCCGCCCCAGCTTACGATGCATTCCATGATATTCCTCGTGCTGCGATAGAAAGTTGGCGTATGGGCACGATGATAGCGGGTGGGAGGCGGGTTTCGCGGCCATCCGGGAAGCTGGTCATGTTGCGGCGCAGCGAAAGCTGCGACAAATGGTCGCGCCCCCTGGGTGGGTGGTTCCTGGCCCCGGATTTTTGCCATCCGGATTGCGGAGCGCTTGAGTGGTTTGTATGTAAGTCTTTGATTTGAATGGATTTTTAAATCCGCGTTCACATGGGTTTTTGTACGTAAGCAACAACCCTTAGAGGTTCTTGCATCGCACAAAACATCTCTCTATAATTGACCCAACAGATGTCGCTTTGTATGTCGACACGGCCTCGGGCCCCTCGGCATCGTCGGATAGTCCCGCAAAGCCCATCTACCGGTGTCTCCTCCACCCTCCTCCTTTGGTGGATTAGCCCGAAGCCGCAAGGCTTCGGGCTTTTTTTTGCCTGTTGGAAGCGCGGGCCGGCATGTCCGCGGTTGCTGCCTTGCATCAAAATGCAGAGAAAATACGTAGCGATCTATGGCCGGGCAGGGGTGGTGGCGTCAGAAAAGACCTGGAGATGTGTATGAAGTTGCGGCTGAAATTCTTATAACCTATTGATGTATAAAGAATTTTTGCCTGTTGAAATTTGAAACCGTATTGTGGATGCAGGATGGAAAAAAATCTTGCAATGCACAAACCGCTTTCCTATAATGGATTCAACGGATGTCGCTTTGTATGCCGACACGGCCTCAGGCCCCTCGGCATCGTCGGATAGCCCCGCAAAGCCCATTCACCGGTGTCTCCTCCACCCTCCTCCTTTGGTGGATTAGCCCGAAGCCGCAAGGCTTCGGGCTTTTTTTTGCCTCGTGGCGCGGACGAGGTCAGCGCATCATGGTGCCGCCGCCTTGCATCAGCGCGCCATAGCGCTGCATCAGGGCGGGATCCTGCTGGACGGCGGCGTTGATGGCGTTGAATTCCCGGACGGTCAGGCCTTCGCTCCAGATTGCCTGGGCCTTGCGGCCGTTGGCCTCGTTGAAGGTGGCGTTGGTGGGCTCGCCTGCCGGCGTGGCGGCGGCCGCCCCGGTGTCCGGCGAGATCGCGTTGACTTTCCGGGCCGCGTTGGCGAAGCGTTGCAACTGGCTATCGGTGACCGACTGCGGCGACATCGCCGAGGCCTGCTGGGCGGGCATGTCACGCTGGGGCGCCGCGCATGCCGCCAGTCCCGCGGCCACGGCGCCAGCGGCCAGCATTGTCTGGATCGTTTTCATCGGACGGACCTCCATAGGGCTTTGTGAACGGACTAGTGTCCGCTCTTGCGCCGCGCCGGGGTCTTTTCTTATGTATGGATGTTTATCAAAGCATGAAGCGCGGACAGGGCATCACAGGGGAAGCGGGCGTTGGCGTCGGATATGGTTACAGGTGGTCCGGGTGGATTCTGGCGGCCTCGGCGCGAGGTCAGGTAGTCTTTGACTTGACGGGCTGATCCGCGTTATCATCTTCCTCTTGCCCTTTTTCCGTACCTGCAGCTCACAATGCCGGGGCGGGATCGGGGTGATGCGCCGTCAGGGAAGCCCACAGGGGGCTTCTACGGGCACCAGATATGTCACAGAGATCATCATGAAAACCTTCGTTGCGAAACCGCATGAAGTGACGCGTGACTGGTACGTGATTGACGCCAAGGGCAAAGTCCTAGGTCGTGTGGCCAGCGAAGTCGCACACCGTTTGCGCGGTAAACACAAGCCTGAATTCACGCCTCACGTCGATACCGGCGACTACATCGTCATCATCAACGCCGCCGATATCGTCGTCACCGGCAATAAGGCGCAAGACAAGCGCTACTACCGCCACTCGGGCTATCCCGGCGGTATCACCGAAACCACGTTCCTGAAGATGCAGCAGCGTTTTCCTGGTCGTGCGATCCAGAAGGCCGTCAAGGGCATGCTGCCCAAGGGTCCCCTGGGCTACGCCATGATCAAGAAGCTGAAGGTGTACGCAGGATCCGAACATCCGCACACCGCCCAGCAGCCCAAGCTGCTGGACATCTGAGGAGCCGCGCATGATCGGTAACTGGAATTATGGAACCGGCCGCCGCAAGACCTCGGTAGCGCGCGTGTTCCTGAAGAAGGGCTCGGGCAAGATCACCGTCAACGGCAAGCCCGTGGACGAGTACTTCGCTCGCGAGACCGGCCGCATGATCGTTCGCCAGCCGCTGGAACTGACCGGCCACCTGGAAAGCTTCGACTTCCACGTCAACGTCGACGGTGGCGGCGTGACCGGGCAGGCCGGCGCGGTGCGCCACGGCATCACCCGCGCGCTGATCGACTACGACGCGACGCTCAAGCCCGCGCTGTCGCAGGCCGGCTTCGTCACTCGCGATGCCCGCGAGGTCGAGCGCAAGAAGGTCGGTCTGCACAAGGCGCGACGTCGCAAGCAGTTCAGCAAGCGCTGATCGGCTTCGATCCCCCTCGTCCCGTTCCGGCCCCGGCCGGCGGGCGAGACAAGAAAGGCCGCAGCGATGCGGCCTTTTTTTTGCCTCGGGAGGCGCTCCTGCCAGCAGGCCGTCACATCGATGCCGGCGGGCGTGGGGTATTCTTACTCTCATCATCTGTCGTCGGGCACCGTCCCGCTTTCCCGGGCCGGGAGGCGCAAGGGACTCCAGGAGATTGCAATGGCCAAGATCAAAGTAGGTATCGTCGGCGGCACGGGCTACACCGGTGTCGAGCTGCTGCGCCTGTTGTCGCAGCATCCGCACGCGGAACTGACGGCGATCACCTCGCGCAAGGAAGATGGCATGCCGGTGGCCGACATGTACTCCAACCTGCGCGGCAAGGTGGACCTGGCGTTCTCGTCGCCCGACAAGGCGCGGCTGCCCGAATGCGACGTGGTGTTCTTCGCGACGCCCCATGGCGTGGCCATGGCGCAGGCGCAGGAACTACTGGCCGCGGGGGTCAAGATCATCGACCTGGCCGCCGATTTCCGGCTGCAGGATCTGGCTTCGTTCGAGAAGTGGTACAAGATGCCGCACGCCTGCCCCGACGTGCTGCGCGAATCGGTCTATGGCCTGGTCGAGCTGAACCGCGAGAAGATCCGCGGCGCGCGGGTCGTGGGCAATCCCGGCTGCTACCCGACCACCGTGCTGCTGGGCCTGGCGCCCTTGCTCGAAGGCCGGGCCGGCGCGTCGCCGCTGGTGGATGCGTCCACGCTCATCGCCGACTGCAAGTCGGGGGTCACCGGCGCCGGACGCAAGGCCGAGCTGCATATCCTGTTCTCGGAAGCCAGCGATAACTTCAAGGCCTATGGCGTGTCGGGCCACCGCCATCATCCCGAGATCGTCGAGCACCTGCAGTCCCTGCACGGCGGGCCTGTCGGACTGACCTTCGTGCCGCACCTGACGCCGATGGTGCGCGGCATGCACTCGACCATCTATGCCCGCATCGATTCCAGGGCGCGCGGCGTCGATTTCCAGAAGCTGTTCGAGCAGCGCTACGCCGATGAGCCGTTCGTCGATGTGATGCCCGCCGGCAGCACGCCCGAGACCCGTTCGGTGCGGGCCTCCAACATGATCCGGATCGCCGTGCACCGGCCGGGCAACGGCGACCAGCTGGTCGTGCTGGTGGTGCAGGACAACCTGGTGAAGGGTGCATCCGGCCAGGCCGTGCAGAACATGAACCTGATGTTCGGCTTGCCCGAGGATGCCGGGCTCGGCCAAGTGGCGGTGCTGCCCTGATGAAGCGGCGGCCGCTGTTTCCGGCGCTGGTGCCGCGCAGGTTGCGGCGCGGTGCGGCGCCGGGCGCGCGGACCGACGAGTCGGTGTTGCCGGCGGCTTCGCCGTGGCGGGTCGTGGTCCTGGTGCTGCTGCTGGCGCTGGGCGCGGCCCTGGGGACGGGGCTGTACGAGTCGGCGCGGCGGGTGTTCGGCGGGCCGCAGGTCTCGGCCTCCGAGCTGGCGCAGTTGCGCGCAGAAAACCAGCGCCTGATCGCCGACAACGAGCGTTTGCAGGGCAGTCTCGCGGCCTCGGAAAGCCGCCTGGAAATCGAACGCGCGGCCAAGGAGCAGTTCGCGGTCGATTTGCGGGCCGCGCAGAAGGAAATGGGCGACATGCGCAATGACCTGGCTTTTTTCGACCAGCTCATTCCCATGGATCCGCGCCAGGCACAGGTCAATATCCGGTCGGCGGAGCTGGAGCGGCAGGGTGAGTTGCTGCGCTATCGGGTCTTGCTGATGCGTGGCGGGCGGCCTTCGGGCGAATTCAGCGGGCGCTTGCAGTTCTCGGCGTCCGGCGTGCGCGCGGGCGCGGTGGCCACGGTGGAACTCCATCCGTTCTCGGTTCCGGCCGAGGCGGGCGACGGCGAAGCCGCCCCGGTGGTGGCCCCGCCGGTGGCCGATCCACTGGTATTGCGGTTCAGGCAGTATCAGCGGGCCGAGGGTTCGCTGGCGGTCCCGGCGGGTTTCGTGGTGCGCAGTGTTACCGTGCGGGTGGTCGAGGGAGGCGTGGTGCGTTCGCAAAGTACCGTCAACCTGCCGGCTTGAGGCGGCGGGCTTGAACCTTGGCGGTGTGCCCGCATCTAAGCGGTATGGCCGCCGACGGGGCGGGCAGGCGCCGTCTTGTAGTGTCCCTGGCGGCGCAAGGGTTGAAATCAGGCGCCAATAGCGGTTGAATTACCCATTAACCAGACGATTTACAGCGCATGCGCGGCACGGGCCGTGCCCACGCGCAGGCAAGGAGCAGTCATGAACGCAGCAGTGGAACAAGCCAGCCTCGAAGCCCCTCCGATGGGCCTCGTCTTCACCGATGCAGCGGCCGCCAAGGTCAAGGAGCTGATCGACGAAGAAGGCAATTCGGCGCTCAAGCTGCGCGTCTTCGTGCAGGGCGGCGGCTGTTCCGGCTTCCAGTACGGCTTCACTTTCGATGAAGACGTCAACGAGGACGACACGCAACTGGACAAGAACGGCGTGCAATTGCTGATCGACTCCATGAGCTTCCAGTACCTGGCCGGCGCCGAGATCGACTACAAGGAAGGCCTGGAAGGCGCGCAGTTCGTCATCAAGAACCCGAACGCAACCTCCACCTGCGGCTGCGGGTCGTCGTTTTCGGTCTAGGTCCAGGCGCCGGGGCCCCCGACACGGGGCCGCGGCCGCTTCGTCCTCTCCTCCAGGGCGCCCTCGCGCAAGCCAGGGCGCTTTTTGCCGCCGGGCCGCCCCAGGGCAAAAAGCGCCCCCTTGGGGGGCAGCGCCGCCGCGTAG
The DNA here is from genome assembly GCF_058793475.1 of Pigmentiphaga sp. MLSB6-MA01. Classification (NCBI taxonomy): domain Bacteria; kingdom Pseudomonadati; phylum Pseudomonadota; class Betaproteobacteria; order Burkholderiales; family Alcaligenaceae; genus Pigmentiphaga; species Pigmentiphaga sp. MLSB6-MA01. The sequence goes on from NZ_JBXAFV010000014.1 coordinate 149,409, forward strand.
CTGCAAGCGTGGGGGTCATTTCCGTTTCCGTTCCACCCCTTCCTTGACCGGCCCGCCCGGCGCGCTTCATGGCTCTCATCGCTCTGACCGACATCGAACTGGCCTATGGCCACGTCCCTCTCCTGCATCGCGCCAACTTTTCGGTGGAGGCCGGTGAGCGGGTGGGGCTGATCGGCCGCAACGGCACCGGCAAATCGTCGCTGCTCAAGTTGCTGGATGGCCGCTCCGTGCCGGATGACGGCTCGATCTCGCGCCAGGACGGACTGAAGGTCGCCACGGTGGAGCAGGAGCCGGTGTTCGACGAGTCGGGCACCGTGTTCGACGCCGTCAGCGAGGGCCTGGCGAAAGGGCGCGATCTGCTGCGTGCCTACCAGCGCCTGACCCACGACCTGGCGGAGGCGACCGGCGGGGCGGACCACGACGCGCTCCTGGCCCGGCTGCAATCCTTGCAGGCGGACCTGGAGGCCCACGATGGCTGGACGGTGCAGGCCCGTGTCGAGGCCACGCTGGTCCGGCTGAACCTGCCGGCCGATGCACCGGTGGCGGGATTGTCGGGCGGCACGCGCAAGCGGGTGGCGCTCGCCCGGGCGCTGCTGGGCGATCCCGACCTGTTGTTGCTGGATGAGCCGACCAACCACCTGGACTTCCAGGCCATCGCCTGGCTCGAGGAGTTGCTGAAGGCCTTTCCCGGCAGCATCGTCTTCATCACCCATGATCGCCGTTTCCTGGATGCGGTCGCCACCCGCATCGTCGAACTCGATCGCGGCGAGCTCGCCAGCTTCCCGGGTGCGTTCTCCACCTACCAGGCGCGCAAGGCCGAGATGCTGGAGGCCGAACGGCTGGAGCAGGCGCGCTTCGACAAGCTCCTGGCCCAGGAAGAGGTATGGATACGCAAGGGCGTCGAGGCGCGCCGCACCCGCAGCGTCGGGCGGGTCAAGCGGCTGGAGCAGTTGCGCGTGCAGCGGGCCGAGCGGCGCGAGCGCATGGGCAAGGTCACGATCGACGTGGCCGAGGGGCAGCGTTCGGGCAAGCTGGTGGCCGAACTGACCGAGGTGTCGAAGTCGTTCGGCGACAGGGCGGTCATCCGGTCGTTCTCGACCACGGTCATGCGCGGCGACCGCATCGGCCTGATCGGACCCAACGGCGCGGGCAAGACCACGCTGCTCAAGCTCATCCTGGGCGAATTGGCGCCCGACACCGGCTCGGTCCGGCAGGGCACGAACCTGTCCGTGGCCTACTTCGACCAGATGCGCAGCCAACTGGACGAGGACATGGCCCTGGCCGATGTCATCAGCCCGGGCAGCGAGTGGATAGAGATCAACGGCCAGCGCAAGCACGTGATGAGCTACCTGGGCGACTTCCTGTTCGCGCCCGAGCGGGCGCGTTCGCCGGTCAAGAGCCTGTCGGGAGGGGAGCGCGCCCGGTTGCTGCTGGCGCGGCTGTTCGCGCGGCCGGCCAACGTGCTGGTGCTGGACGAACCCACCAACGATCTCGACATCGAGACGCTGGAGCTGCTGGAGGAGCTGTTGCAGGACTACTCGGGGACGGTTTTTCTCGTCAGCCACGATCGTATGTTCCTGGACAACGTCGTGACGCAGACCATCGCCTACGAGGGCGACGCGCGCTGGCGCGACTACGTGGGCGGCTACGACGACTGGGCAACGCAGCGGGCCAGGGCCGATGAAGCGAAGCCGGCCGTGGCCAGGCCCGTGCGTGAAGCCGTTCGCGACGCGCCCCCCGTTCCCGCGCCTGCGATGTCGGTGCCGGCCAAGCCCGGCCGCTCGCGGCTGAGCTCCTGGGAAGCGAAGGAACTGGACGGCCTGCCCGAGGCCATCGCCGCCCTGGAGGCCGAGCAGCAGGAGCTGACGGGCAAGCTGGCCGACGGATCGATCTACCGCGACGATCCGGCCGGCGCGGCCGCGATCCAGCAGCGCCTGACGGAGATCGAGGACGAGCTCATGGCCAGGCTCGAACGCTGGGAACTGCTCGAAAGCAAGCGGGGCTGATTCCGCGGGGCGGTCAGCGGCCCGTGGCCGTGCCCGCGGGCCGCGCGACCAGTTTCATGGCCTGCCGGATCGCCGTGGGTTCGTAGGTGGGGTCGATGTTTCCCATCACCGTCAGCGCGATGCGGGACAACTGCCGGCTCATGATCTGGATCGCCCGGTCCTGGTCCCGCGCCGCGTAGGCGTCGACCAGGGCGCTGTGTTCTTCTTCCGACGCCAGCCAGGAATACGGCTGCTGCCGCCCCATGAACGACTTGCGGGCGCGTTCGGAGTTGGTGCGGCAATTCTCGTAGGCGGTAACGATGTGGTCGCCCGCGTGCATGATCAGCAACTTGTGGAACTCGATGTGCCGGTGTGCCCAGTCGCCCGCCGGCTGGCTGCCGTTCATGGCCTCGAGCGCCGCGCGGATGCGCGCGATGTCTTCCGCGTCCAGGCGCGGCACGGTCAGAGAGATGCCCAGGCAGGCCATCAGCAGCCACATGGCGTAGACCGAATCGATTTCCTCGGGCGTGATGGGGACGACCCGGATCCTGTGCTGGAAATTGACCTCGACCAGGCCTTCCGCCTGGAGCATGCGCAGCGCCTCCCGCACCGGGGTGCGGCTGACGTTCAACCGCTTGGCGATATGCACCTGGTTCAGCATGGATCCGGCCGGGATGCTGCCGTTCAGGATGTCGTGGCGCAGACGTTCGTAGACGTCGTGCAGGTCCCCGCGCGAGGCGCGAGGCTGGGCGGGCGGCGGCTGGGGCGGTCCGGCAAGGGGGCCGTCCTGGCTGCTCTGGTGCAGCGCCGCGTCGCTGCCGGTCGAGTCGTGGGTCACTGAGTCACCCTGTGAGTCCGATGATGCCTGGAGAAAGTCTTGATGCGCTTGTGCCTCAGACAGTATCACATCTGTAAAATCGCAAAAATGTATTCATTTTTATAATCGAGCGGACTTTAAATGCTCGGATAACGCCGTTTTACGTAGGATTTTTCGGTGTTAACCCTATATTACTGATAAAAATGTATCCTTTTTTTGAAGTTGATGTAATCTTAGTGCATCCATTTCAAGGGGGTGGCGATGAGCGCAGCGGGGGTCTTACGCGAAGCGTGGCGGGCCGGGAAACCGGTGTTCGGCGGCTGGGCGGTCCTGCCTACGCCGTTTTCCGTGGAGTTGATCGCGCAACAAGGCGTGGGTTATGTCTGCGTCGACCAGCAGCATGGCCTGATCGACTATGCACAGACGCTGGACATGTATCGCGCCGCCGAAGGGCGGGGCGTCGTGCCGTTCACGCGCGTGCCGGCCAACGAGGGCTGGATGATCGGCAAGGCGCTGGACGCGGGCGCCCAGGGCGTCATCGTGCCGCTGGTCAACTCCCGCGAGGAAGCCGCCGCGGCCGTCCGGGCCTGCCGCTATCCGCCCACGGGAATACGGTCCTATGGCCCCATCCGCGCCGCGCTGGTCAGTGCCACGCGCGACACGCAGGCCCTGGGCAACGCCGTGCTGTGCTTCGTCATGGTGGAGACCCGCGAGGCGCTGGACAACATTGACGAGATCGCTTCCACGCCGGGCCTGGACGGCATCTACATCGGCCCCGCCGACCTGGCTCTGGGGCTGGGCCTGCCGCCGGACCTGGACAAGACCGAAGCAGAGCATGTCGCCGCGGTCGAGCGGATCTTCCAGGCCTGCCGCCGGCACGGCATCGTCGCCGGGATCCAGTGCGCCACGGGGGTGTCCGGGCGCGCCTATGCCGAACGTGGCTTTGGCCTGATCACCGTCATCAAGGACTCCGCCTTGCTGCAGGCCGGCGCGCGCCAGGAAATCCGCGCGGCGCTGGGCGAGGCGCAAGGGGCCGCCAAGGCCCAGGGCTACACCTGACCCCGGCATTGGTCCGGATTCTTGGAGAAAGGCAGTGACAACGACTTCCGATCGCATGCTGCAGGCCCTGGCCGCGTTTTCCCGGCACGCGGCGCTGGACTGTGGCGCACCGGTGGAGCGCGCGGTGAAGGCCGCGCTGCTGGATACGCTGGCCGTCGCGCTGGGCGCGCTGATGCATCCCGCCGCGGTGGCGGCCCGGCGATACGCGCGCCATGCCATCGTGGCCCGGGGGGCGACGATATGGGGAACGGGCGAATGCGTCACCGCCGAGGCCGCGGCGCTGGTGAACGGCGTGCCGTTGCGGGCCTATGACTACAACGACCTGTACATCGGTAAATCGGGCGGCCATCCCAGCGACATGATCCCGGGGCTGATGGCCCTGGCGCAGTGGCGGGGCATCGACGGCAAACGGCTGATCGGCGCCATCGCGCTGGGCTACGAGGTCGCGGTGGCGTTGTTCGACAACCTGCGCCTGCGCAACGGCGGCCTGGACTATCCGAATATCGTGGCCATTGCCTGCACGTGCGCGGCGGCCCGCATGCTGGATCTGTCGGAAGAGCAGACCGCCGATGCCTTGGCGATCACCGTGATTCCCCATGCCGCCAGCCTGGAGGTCGAGTCCAACGACCTGAACCGGCGCGGCGACCTGACCATGTGGAAGCGGTTCAACGGCAGCGACGCCGTCAGGCAGTCGGTGTATGCCTGCCTGCTGGCGGAGGCGGGCGCGGAAGGCGCGGTCCGGCCGTTCGAGGGCAAATACGGTTTCCTGGCCCGACTCGAACTGGCCGACGAAGACCGCGAGGCGCTGCTGCGCCGCCTCGACCCCTCGCAGCCCCTGTCGGCCGTCGAACGGGTGACCTACAAGCTGTGGCCGGTCGGATCGCGCGGGCAGAGCGCCATCCAGGCCGCGCTGGAGGCGCGCCGCCGGATTCCCGATCCCGCGCGGATCGCCGGCATCCGCGTGCGGGCGGACGAGGGCGTGTACGACCACCTGGTCAGCCAGCGTGCGGACCCGTGGCATCCCGTGTCGCGCGAGACGGCCGACCATTCGCTGCCTTGCATCGTCGCGATGGCGTTGCTCGACGGCCGGGTGGACACGGGCACTTTCGACAAGGAGCGGGTCATGCGCCCCGACGTGCGGACGTTGCTCAACGACCGGCTCGTGGCCGAACCGGCCGCCGAACTGAGCGGCGGGGCGGCCGCGGGATTCCTGGCCCGGGTGGAAGTCACGCTCGACAACGGCGAGGTGATCGTCGGCGAGGCGGGCCCGCCGCCTGGGCACCGGCTCAAGCCTTTCTCCGACGCCGACTTCGAGGAAAAACTGCGTGTCAACGTCGAGCCTGTCATGGGCGCGCAGCGCACGCGGGACATCCTGGAAGCGGTCCGGACGCTGGATGCGGCGGCCAGCCTCCAGCCCCTGTGCGGCCTGTTGGGCGCCGGTGCGAAGGGGGTGGAGGCGCCATGATGTCTGGCGTGGTCATCGTCGGTGGCGGCCATGCGGGCGCACGCTGCGCCCATGCCCTGCGCCAGGCGGGATATGCCGGACCGGTCACGCTGTTGGGCGACGAGGGCGTCGAGCCCTATGAGCGGCCGCCGCTGTCCAAGTCGTTCCTGCTGGATGATGGCCGTCTGGCGCCGATCGCCCAGGCGGCCAGCTATGCGGCCGCCGGCATCGCCCTGCGGCCGTCGGCGCGGGCGATCGCCATCGATCCGGCAAAGCAAAGCGTGGATCTCGCCGACGGTGCGTCCATCGGCTATCGCCACCTGGTGCTGGCGACCGGTTCCGTGGCGCGGATGCCGGCCTTCGCCGGCCTGGAGCGGGGTGACGTGCTGGCCCTGCGCAACGCGGCGGACGCCGCGCGTCTCAGGGAAGTGCTGCGCCCCGGGCGGCGCGTGCTGCTGATCGGAGGCGGCTTCGTGGGGTTGGAAGTCGCCGCGTCCGCGACCCGCCTGGGGTGCCGCGTGACGGTGGTGGAAAAACAGCCGAGGCTGTTGCCGCGCGCCGTCAGCGCATGGGCGGCCGAACGCGTGCTTGCGTTGCATGCGGGGCAGGGCGTGGCGGTGCAACTGGGCCGGGCGCCCGTGGACATCGTTCGCGCGGGGGCGGCCTTCCGGTACGTATTGGACGATGGCTCGCAGGGCGAGGCGGACGTCGTGCTGGCCGGCATGGGGGCGATGCCCGACGTGGCGCTGGCCGAGCGCGCGGGCCTGGCCATGAATCCGCCGCCCGTGCATGGCGTCCTGGTGGACGCGGCGTGCCGGACGTCGGCGGAAGGCATCTATGCGATCGGCGACATCGCCGCGCCGCGCGATGCGAGCGGCGCGGGCCGGGTCCGCCTGGAGTCCTGGGAGAACGCCGAGCGCCAGGCCGCGCGGGCAGCCGCCGCCATCGCGCGGGCCGAGCAGGGGGACGGGCCGTTGCCGGCAGCGTCCGCCGCCGACGAGGCGCCGTGGTTCTGGACGGACCAGTTCGACATGAATCTGCAAATCGTGGGCTGGCCGGCGGGCGCCGCCACGCACGTCGCGCGAGAGACCGGCGCGGGCAGGGCGGTGTGTTTCCATTTCGACGCGGCGGGCGTGCTGGTCGGCGCGGAGCTGTTCAACAGCGGCCGGGACCGCCGCATCGTGCGACAGCTCGTGGCCGCCGGCGGGGGGGTGAACGCCGCGGACCTGGCGGACCCGGCGGTGCCGCTGGCAACGGCGCTGCGCAGTGCCCAGCAGCGCAGTCCGGCCGCGGCGCCGGGCAACCCGTAATCATCGACGGAGCTTTCATGGTCTGGTACCAGACGATCAAGTTCGAGGACGTACCCGAGGGCGATGCCGTCCCGGTGTGCGTCGAGGGCGAGCCCCTCGCGCTGTACAAGCTGGACGGCCGCGTGCACGCCACGCACGACATCTGCACGCACGCGAAAGCGCACCTGTCGGAAGGATTCGTCAGCGGCGATTGCGTGGAGTGCCCCTTGCACGAGGGCGTGTTCCATATTCCCACCGGCCGCCCGGTTTCGGGCCCGGTCAGCATTCCGATCCAGGTGTATCCGGTACGTATCGAGGAAGGCATGGTGCTGGTCGACGTGCCTCCCTCGGGCTGACGCCCGGGCCGGCGTTCTGCAGCAAGGCGCCCCGGCCCCCCGGGGGGCGCCGCCGCGTGGCGGCAAGCGCGGGGGAGCATCCTCGGTGTTCGTCCATATCTTGGGAGAATCAAATGCGTATCACGTCGTGTGCTGTGCTCCTGGCCTTTGGCTGCGTATCGACCGCCGCGGCAGCGGCCGACGCGGCGGTCGATTTCCCGTCCAAACCCCTGCGCTTCATCGTTCCCTTCACCCCGGGAACCGGCATGGACAACATCGCCAGGCTGGTCGGCGAAAAGTTGTTCGAAAGCTGGAAGCAACCCGTCATCGTGGAAAACAAGACCGGCCTGGCCGGCCACCTGGGGGCTGAACAGGTGGCGCGCGCGGCGCCGGACGGCTACACGCTGGTGGTGACCGCCAGCAATCTCGTCATCACTTCGATCCTGTATCCCTCGCCGACCTTCAATCCGATGAAGGATTTGACACCGGTGATGATCGCGGCGCGCGGCACCAATTCGCTGGCGGTGAATCCCGGCAAGGGCTACCGGACGATGGCCGACCTGGTGGCCGCGGCCAAGGCCAATCCCGGCAAGATCAATTTCGCGTCCGCGGGCGTGGGGTCGCCGTCGCACATCCTGCTGGCCGAGTTCGAGGACGCCACGAACACCTCGTTCCTGCACGTGCCCTACAAAGGCACGGCGCCCGGCGTCAACGATGTGATCGCGGGACACGTGGACGCCATGTTCGTCGCCACCCATACGCTGCGGCCCTTCATCGAGTCCGGCCAGTTGCGCAACCTGGGCGTGTCGAGTTCCGAGCGCCAGCGCAGCGCGCCCGGCGTGCCGTCGTTCGCCGAACTGGGGATCACCCCGGGCATGCCGGCCTGGTACGGCTTCCTGGCGCCCAAGGGAACGCCGGCCGCCGTCATCGACAAGCTCAACAAGGAGATGACGCGCATCCTGGAGCTGCCCGACGTCAAGTCGGCCCTGGAGAAGACCGGGCTGGACGTGAAGCCGTCCTCGCCCCAGGCGCTGCAGGAGCTGATGAACATGCAGCTCGCCCGTTTCACCGACATCATCCGTAAGAACAACATCACGGCCAACTGAGCCGGACGGCAGGAGACTGTGATGGATGAGACGTTCAAGTCCGACCCGCCCGGCGATGCCGCGGAGTTCGCCGGCTCCGCCGTCGTCCTGGTGGGCGGCGCCCTGGGGTCGGGCCCCGAACTGCTGCGGGCGTTCGCCGCGCGCGGCGCCAAGGTCGTGGTCGGCGTGACGCCGGCCGAGGACGCCGCCCATGCGGCGGCGGTGGCGCGCGCCTACGGCGTGGCATGCGTGCCCGTGGACACGGACGACGAGACCGAGGTCGAGCGCTTCTTCGACGCCTGCATGTCGCAATTGGGCGGGTTGGACATTCTCGTGAACGTGGCCGCGCCGGTCAGCACCGCGGATGCGCTGGATATCCACGCGGCCCGCTACCGGGACGTGATCGCGCGGGAACTGGTGGGCCCCATCCTGTGCATCCAGGCCGCGGCGCGCCGCATGAAGGAACGCGGCGGCGGGCGCATCGTGTCGTTCTCCTCGATGTCCGGCAAGACCGGCGTGCATCGGCACGTGGCTCCCTATGCGGCGGCGAAGGGCGGGTTGATCGCCTATTCGCGGGTGATGGCGGCGGAACTGGCGCCATACGGCGTGACGGTCAATGTGATCGCCACGTCCCTGTTCGACGTGCAGGTGGCGGGAGCGAGCGAGTCGCGCATGCAGGAAGTGATCAAGGGCATTCCCGTCGGCCGCGTGGGCCGGTCCATCGAGGCGGCGCACGCGGTGTTCTACCTGGCTTCGCGCCATGGCGCGTATGTGACGGGCGAAACGCTGAACCTGTCGGGTGGCAGGTTCATGGATTAGTGGTTGGAGGATAGGAATCGATATGTCTGCGATGTTTGCAAGAGAGCATGGAGGCGAGGAGGCCGGCCTGGATCCGTCGTCGCTGATCTGGCAGGACGAACGCCATTTTCGCGTTCACACGCGCGCCTATACCGATCAGGCGGTATTCGACGCCGAGATGGCGCGCATCTTCTCCAAGGTCTGGGTCTATGTCGGCCACGAAAGCGAGATCCCCAACCCGGGCGATTTCAAGACGGCCTACATCGGGACGCAGCCCGTCATCGTCTCGCGGGCGGCCGATGGCAGCGTGCACGTGCTGGTCAATCGCTGCGTGCACCGCGGCGCGGTGATCGCGCGCGAGAGCCGCGGCACGGTCCGCGATTTCACCTGCCCCTACCACGGCTGGGTCTTCGGTCTGGATGGCAAGCTGCTGGCGGTGTCCGAGCGCAACGATTCGGGCGGCTATGCCCCTGATTTCGACGCCCCCGAGGGCCTGCACCGGGTACCGAAGGTCGATGCCTATCGCGGGCTGATCTTCGCCAACCTGGATCCGGATGCCGTCGACCTGGACACCTATCTGGGGCGGGCCAAGAAGACCATCGACCGAAAATTCGGCCGCTCGCCGGCGGGGCGCATCGCGTTGCGCGGCAAGCCGTTCGTCATGCGCTACCAGGGAAACTGGAAATTCCAGATCGAGAACATCGTCGACGCCTACCACTTCCTGCATACGCACAAGGGCTTCGTGGCCCTGCAGGCCAAGTACGGCGAAAGCACCGGCGACTATGGCGCGCACAAGGGCGGGTCGGCCAAGGCCATGCGCCAGATCCGTTTCAAGGGAGCAAGCTGGGCGCTGCGCCACGGCCATGCCCAACTGGAGAATTCCGGCACGGCCGATCCCGAGGCCTTGCTGAGCGGGCCGCACAGCGCCTACTACGAAGCCCTGCGGGACATTCATGGCGAGGAGGAGTTCGCGTTCGTGGTCGGACGCATGTCGGGCACGATCTTCCCCAACCTCGGCCTCATCCACCAGCAGATCCGCACCTGGCGACCCATCGCGCCGGACCTGACCGAGGTCACCATCTATTTCTACGATCTGGTCGATGCGCCGCGCGAATTCAACGACGGCTGGATGCGCAGCCAGGAACGCTTCTACGGACCGGCGGGCCACGGCATGGCCGATGACGTGGACATCTTCGCGCGCAACCAGCAGGGGCTGGCCGGGAGCGCGGTCGACTGGCTGGTGCTGGAGCGCGGCCTGCAAACGGACGAAAAACTGGCCAGCGGCGACATCAAGGGCCTGCCGGCCAGCGAGGCGCCCCAGCGTGCGCTGTGGCTGGCGTGGAAGCAACTGATGGCGCGACGCTGAGGAGACCCGCCGCATGCATTTCCCCACTACATTGAACCGCACGGATGCGGAAACCCTGCTGATACACGAAGCGGACCTGCTCGACACCCGCCAACTCGACGACTGGCTCAAGCTCTTCACCGAGGATGGCCTGTACTGGATCCCGCTCGATCCGACCGAAGAGCCGGGCCAGAACGCGGCCATCGTCCACGACGACACGCTGCGGCGGGAAGAGCGGGTCTATCACCTGCTGAACGTGGAGTTTCCCGCGCAGTCACCGCCGTCGCGCACCCTGCATCTGATCGGCAACGTGCGCGTGCAGGAGCACGAAGAAGGCTTTCTGGTGAAGTCCAACCAGGTGGTCTACGAGATGCGCACCGGCGACAGCGCGCAGGTCGGCATCGGCGAGGTCCAGCCGCTGGTGACGATGATGGAGCACATCTGCCGTCCGACCGCCGAGGGTATGCGGATCGTCCGCAAGACCATCACGTTGATGAACCACGATGCGTGGCTGGGCAATCTGACCTTCCTGCTTTGACGCGGGCGCCTACCCGCCGCCGTCCCGCTGCTGGCGGGCGGCCGGCGCGGCGGGACCATCGTCCAGGCCCAATTCACTGAGTATCTCCGCCGTGTGCTGTCCGAGTCCCGGCGCGCCCCGCCGGTACGACGGCGGCGTGGCGCTCCAGCGCGCGGGAAAGCCCGGCATGCGCAGATTGCCTTGCGTGGGGTGTGGCGCGGAGATGAAGAAATCCACCGCAGCCAGATGCGGATCGTTCATCAGGCCGGCAATGTCGCGCACCGGAGCCGCCGGCACTTCCGCCTCTTCCAGCAGCGCCAGCCAGCGCGCGGTGGTGTCGCTGGCGAACAGCTCCCGCAACTGGAGGTCGACGGCCCGCGTCTCGCGGGCGCGCGCGGCGCGGGTGGCGAACGAAGGGTGGGCCAGCAGATCGGCCCGGCCCGCCGCCTCGAGGAACTTGCGCCACTGGCGATCGGTGTTGATGGCGGCGCACAGATGGCCGTCCGCCGTGCGGAAGTAGGTGCGCTGGCCATTCAGGTAACGGTCGTATCCGGGCGCCGACTCCGGCGGATCGAAGACGCTGCCTATCATGTGGTCGGCCAGCACCAGTTGCGCGATCACTTCGAACATCGGGATTTCGAGCTTCTGCCCCGTGCCGTCCCGGGCGACGGCGGCCAGCGCGGCGCTGACGCAGAACGCGGCATACAGCCCGGCGTAACGGTCGGCCAGAGGAAACGGACACGACTGCGGCATGCCGTCGCGTTCCCGCGCCCGGGCGGAGGCCAGGCCGGTCATCGCCTGGATCACTTCGTCGAACGCCGGCCGTCCGGCGTAGGGGCCGTCCTCGCCGAAGCCGGTGCAGCTCACGTAGACCGCCCGGGGATTCACACGCCTGACGCTGTCGTAGTCCAGGCCCAGGCGTTCCAGCGCCTGCGGACGCATGTTGCTGACGAAGACGTCGCACCAGGCGATCAGCCGCTCCAGCACCTGACGTGTTGCCTCCTGCTTCAGGTCCAGCGCCATGCTGCGTTTGTTGCGGTTCAACTGCAGGAAGGACGGACCCATGTCGTTCGTGCGGCGCGGCCCCACGGCCCGCATGGGGTCGCCTTCCGGCGATTCCAGCTTGATGACGTCGGCGCCGTGGTCGGCCAGCATCTGGGTGCAGAAGGGGCCCAGGATGACCCAGGTCAGGTCCAGGACCTTGACGCCGGCCAGCGGGCCGCTGCGCGGCGTATCTGCGAGTGTCACGAATGTCTCCTGCGTCGGATGCGGGGTCAGGGTCTGCCCAAGGTGAGGAAGCGCGTGCGCGCCGCCTGGAACTCGTCTTCCAGCCAATCCACGACCTGCGCGACCGGTGCGATATCCCGCACGGCACCCAGCCCCTGGCCTGCCGACCAGACGTCCTTCCACCGCCGGGTTTCCTTGCTGCGGCCGCTGTCGTAGACGCGCTCCCTGGGCGAGGGCAGGTTGGCCGGATCCAGGCCGCACTGCACCAGCGAGGGCACCAGCCAGGAAGCCGGCGTGCCGGTGATGGCGTCGCTGACGAGCAGGTCGCCGATGCCGCAGGCGGCGACCATGCGCTTGTGCGCCTCGGCGGCGATGCTTTCCTCGGTCGCCAGGAAGCGGGTGCCCATGTAGACGAAGTCCGCGCCGGCGGCCAGCGCTCCGGCGATGCCCCAGCCGTCCGCGATGCCGCCGCCGGCGACGATGTAGCCGTCGAAGCAGGCGCGGACCGCGGACACGAAGGCGAACGGCGACAGTTGGCCAGTATGTCCGCCCGCGCCGGCGCAGACGCAGACCAGCCCGTCCACCCCGGCGTCGGCGGCCTTGCGCGCCAGCCGCAGGTCGATGACGTCGGCGAACACCAGGCCGCCGTAGCCGTGCACGGTTTCCATGACCGGACGCGGGCTGCCCAGCGAGGTGATGACGATGGGCGGGCGGAAGCGGCGGACCTGTTCCAGGTCGCCGGGCAGCCGGGTATTGGTCGAGTGCGTGATCAGGTTCGCCGCCCAGGGCAGCGCGCCGGACGCGCCATGGGAACCCAGGGCGTCGCTGATCTGGCGCAGCCAGTCGCCGTAGTCCTCGCTGGTACGGACGTTGTTGTTGGGAAAGGCGCCGATGATGCCGGCCCGGGCGGCGGCGATGACCAGTTCCGGGCCGGACACCAGGAACATGGGGGCGGCGAATACCGGCAGACGTAGACCTGCGAGGAAGCTCATGGTGCTCCTGGACTGGTGCGCCCGGGCCGTGGATCGCCCCGGTCTGGTCAGGGTGGGTGGCGATAAAAATGTATGTATTTTATTGTTGTAGGTCAAGATTTATCGGGAGATTCTAGGTTATTCACCTAGAGTCCGGTTCAAAATATAAAAATAAGTGTATGCATTTTTAGGGATGCACGCAGATCGTCCAAGGACGGTACCGTCAGCAGGAGGGAGCCAGGGGGAAGGAGCCGCCAAGGGGCGGCGGGAGGCGGACGCCTACGCGGGGTAGTAGGCGCCCAGCACGCGGGGGCCGGCCGCGCCGGTCACGGCGGGCAGGTTGCCGGGCAGGCCCGCGACATGGCGATGCGCCAGCCAGGCGAAGGCCAGCGCTTCCATCTGCTGGGCCGGCACGCCCGCGTCGTCGCTGGGCGCCACGGGGCAGGGCAACGCGGCGGCCAGGGCCCGCATCAGGCCGCCGTTGCGCGCGCCGCCGCCGCAGACCCAGACCTGTTCGCAGGCGGGCAGTCGGAGGCGGATTTCCCGTGCCACCGTTTCGACAGTCAGGGCCTGCAGCGTGGCCTGTACGTCGGCCGCGGCCGGCGCGCCGTGGCGGGCCTGCCAGGCCTGCAGGCGCTGGTCCAGCCACGCGGCGTTGAACAGGTCGCGTCCCGTGGACTTGGGCGGCGGCGCCGCCAGCCACGGTTCGGAGGCGACCAGCTCCGCCAGCAGGTCCGGCCGCGGTGTGCCGGAGGCCGCGTAGCGGCCGTCTTCATCGTAGTCCCGGCCGGTGTGACGGGCGCACCAGGCGTCCAGCAGCAGGTTGGCGGGACCGGTGTCGTAGCCTACGACGCCACCGGGCGACAGCAGCGTGACGTTGGCGATGCCGCCCAGGTTGACCACGGCACGTGGCCGGTCGGTGCCGAACACCGCCGCGTGGAAGGCCGGCGCGAGTGGGGCGCCATGGCCGCCGGCGGCCAGGTCGCGGCTGCGCAGGTCGGCCACGACCGCGATGCCGGTCAGCTCGGCCAGCCGGGCCGGCGCGTTCAATTGCACGGTGTAGCAGGCATCGGGGCGGTGGCGGATGGTCTGCCCGTGGGCGCCGATGGCGCGGACCTGCGCGGCTTCCAGGCCGGTTCGCGCCCGCAGCGCGGCGACGACCCGGGCATAGAGATCCGCCAGGGCCAGGGCGGCCTGCGACATCCGGTGGATTTCGTCCGGGCCCGGTGTGTTCAGGGCAAGCAGTTCGGCCCGCAGGTCCGGCGGCATGGCGGCGTCGGCGTGCGCGAGGATGCGGGGCCGGCCGTCGGTGAACACGGCGGCCACGCCATCGACGCCGTCCAGGCTGGTTCCCGACATCAGGCCGATGTACGGTTCCGCTCCGGACATGGCGGGCGCCTTACTGGCTGGCCAGCGACGTGTCGCCCGCCGGCATGCTGTAGTCCTTCAACTGGGCGAGCAGCGACATCTGGTGGCGCAGGGGATCGGTCTGCTGGTTGAACAGGGCCAGGCCGCGGGCAGTGAGTTCGGGGGCCTGGGGCAGGGCGACCGTGAGCGGATCGACCGGCTTGCCGGCGATGCGGAACTCGTAGTGCAGGTGCGGGCCGGTGGCCCAGCCGGTGGAGCCGACGCGGCCGATGAACTGGCCCTGGCCGACCCGGGAGCCCTTGGACAGGCCCGGCGCGAATGCGCTCATGTGGGCGTACAGCGTGGAGTACTGGCCGTGGTGGCGGACGACGACCACGTTGCCGTAGCCGTTCTGCTTGCCGATGAAGTCGATGGTGCCGTCGGCGGTGCTGCGGATGGGCGTGCCGGTGGGCGCGCCGTAGTCCACGCCCTTGTGCTCGCGCCAGGTCTTCAGGATCGGGTGGAAGCGGCGGGAGAAACCCGATGTGACACGGGTGAACTCCATGGGCGTGCGCAGGAAGGCCTTGCGCAGGCTCTTGCCGTCGAAGGAGTAGTAGCCGCCGCTGACGCCGGGCTGCTGGTCGAACCAGATGGCTTGGTGGGGCGTGCCCTTGTTGACGAATTCGAGCGCGATGACCTTGCCGGCCCGCACGTAGTTGCCCTGGTGCGTATAGGTTTCATAGACCACGTTGAAGTGGTCGCCGCGGCGCAGGTCGCGGTGGAAGTCGATGTCGCCCGACAGGATCTCGGCGATCTGGGTGGCGACGCTGTCGGGGATGTCGGCGGCGTCGGTGGCGCCGAACAGCGAGCTGTAGATCTCGCCGTGGGCGATGCGGGTCTCGCGTTCGGTGTCGAGTTGCACGTCGCGGGCCGACAGGCCCTGCGCCGAGCGTTCGATCTGCAGCATGCGCGAGACGACCTTGTCCCCGGATTCGGCGCCCGGCGTGTGGACGTAGCGCAGCCAGCGGACCTCGCCCAGCGCGTCGGTGGACGCCTGGACCACGCGGCCGGGATAGAGCTGGTAGAAGCTGCGGGCCTCGGGCGAGGTGCGGATGAAGCGTTCGAGCTCGGGGTCGTCCACGCCCAGGCGGTTCAGCAGCGTGGCGACCGAGTCGCCGCGCTGGACGCGTTCCTCGCGGATGAAGTCCGGCGCCCTGGCTTCCTGCTGCGCGACCTGTTCGGACAGGTCCGGCAGGGCCAGGGACTCGATGATGCGGGTCGTGGGCAGGGTGGAGGCGTCCGGCGCCAGCGGCGCGACGCCGATGGCGGCGGCGGTGACGAACAGGCCGGCGGCGCCGGTGCCGACGACGATGCGGCGTTTCAGCGGCGACGAGGTGATGGTGAGGGTGGCGGGGTGGGAGGTGATGCGGGAGAGGGTTTGTCGCACCGCTGCGGCGATGCGCTTGAGCATCGCGCCGGCGATGCCGGAAAACTGACGATTCATGCGGCCTGGCCCCTGGGGTCGGTTGGGCTAGAATTGCTCCGGAGTGCGGGTCCGGAACGCGGCGTGTCTCGGATTCCGTTGTATTGACGCAACTTCGTTGCGATGCACAAATAGCGTCGCTGGGCTCGATTCATGAACCGAACCCGCGCCTTCATATTTGTAACAACGGGATATCACCGAAACGGGCCGAGTATATAGAAACTCCCCGGGGCCTGCCAATACGATTGTTTACACTTGACACACTTTCCAGAGCAGTTCGCGCCATGACCGAAACGAAACCCGACTCGTCCGTATCTCTTCCCTCTGGCACGCCCGGGGCGGCGGCGACATATCCGGTTACACCGGAGGTCGAACGGGACCTGGCGATCGTCCGGCGCGGCTGCGACGAACTGCTGGTCGAGGCGGAGTTCGCGCGCAAGCTGGCCCGCAGCCGGGCCACGGGCGTGCCGCTGCGCATCAAGCTCGGCCTGGATCCCACCGCGCCCGACATCCACCTGGGCCACACGGTCGTCCTGAACAAGATGCGCCAGTTGCAGGAGCTCGGCCACACGGTCATTTTCCTGATCGGCGACTTCACGTCGATGATCGGCGACCCCAGCGGCCGCAACGCCACCCGCCCGCCGCTGACGCGCGAGCAGATCGAGGCCAACGCCAAGACCTACTACGCCCAGGCCAGCCTGGTGCTCGACCCCGCCCGCACCGAAGTCCGCTACAACTCGGAATGGTGCGACCCGCTGGGCGCGCGCGGCATGATCCAGCTGGCCTCGCGCTACACCGTGGCCCGCATGCTGGAGCGCGAGGACTTCACCAAGCGCTTCAAGGGCGGCGTGCCCATCTCGGTCCACGAGTTCCTGTACCCCCTGATGCAGGGCTACGACTCGGTGGCGCTGAAATCGGATCTGGAACTGGGCGGCACCGACCAGAAATTCAACTTGCTGGTGGGACGCGAGCTGCAGAAGGAATATGGCCAGGAGCCCCAGTGCATCCTGACCATGCCGCTTCTTGAAGGGACGGACGGCGTCGAGAAGATGTCCAAGTCCAAGAACAACTACATCGGTATCTCCGAGACGCCCGAGTCGATGTTCGGCAAGCTCATGTCGATCTCCGACACGCTGATGTGGCGCTACTACGAGCTGCTGTCGTTCCGGTCGCTGGAGGAGATCGCCGGCCTGAGGCGCGAGGCCGAGGCCGGCCGCAACCCGCGCGATATCAAGGTGCTGCTGGCCCAGGAAATCGTTACGCGTTTTCATTCCGCCGCCGCGGCCGAACAGGCCCTGGCCGACTTCGAGGCCCGTTTCAAGCAAAAGGCCATCCCCGACCAGATGCCCGAGGTTGCGCTCGCGGGGGCGCCCCTGGGCATCCTGCAGGTGCTGCGCGAAGCGGGGCTGTGCGCCTCGGCCTCCGAGGCGCAGCGCAACATCGAGCAGGGGGGCGTGCGCATCGATTCGGCCAAGGTCGAGGACAAGGGCCTGAAGCTGGATGCGGGCACCTACGTCATACAAGTTGGTAAACGAAAGTTCGCCCGCGTCACGGTACGATGAAGGGGCAGGCCGGGTAGACGATTTTTAGGAGTATCGCGATGAAGCTCTGGAGCAATTCCTTCATGGATGGCGAACCCATCCCCATGCGTTATGCCTTCGGCAAGATCGACCCCAAGACCCAGGTGACGCTGTCCGACAACGTCAATCCCCACCTGGCCTGGGGCGACGTACCCGCGGGCACGCAATCGTTCGCGATCACCTGCCATGACTACGATGTGCCCAGTAAGGGCGATGACGTCAACCAGGCCGGCAAGCAGGTGCCGGCCAGCCTGCCGCGCGTGGACTTTTTCCATTGGGTGCTGGTGGACGTGCCCGCCGCCAAGACCGAGATCGAGGAAGGCGAGTTCTGCAACGGCGTGACGCCGCGCGGCAAGGCCGGTCCGATGGCGCCCGGCGACACCCGCCAGGGCGTCAACGACTACACCGGGTGGTTCGCGGCCGACCATGACATGAGCGGCGACTACTACGGCTACGATGGCCCGTGCCCGCCGTGGAACGATTCCATCGTCCACCACTACGTGTTCACCGTGTATGCGCTGGATGTGCCCAGGGCCGAGGTCGACGGCAAGTTCACGGGGGGCGACGTGCGTCGCGCGATCGACAAGCACGTGCTGGGGCAGGCGGCCATCACGGGTACCTATACCCTGAATCCGGCCCTGGCGCCGCGGCGGATCGCGCCCAATGACTGAGCTCTGGTTGATCCGCCACGGCGAAACCGAATGGAACCGCTTGCGCCGGGTGCAGGGGGCGCTGGACATCGGCCTGAACGCGCTCGGCCGGGCCCAGGCCGAGCAGGTCGCCGCCCGCTTCCGGCCCGCGCGCGACCGCGTGCGCGCCGTCTACAGCAGCGACCTGGCGCGGGCCCACGATACCGCCCGGCCCACGGCCGGCCGGCTGGGGCTGGACGTGCGGCTCGATGCCGGCCTGCGCGAACGCAAGTACGGTGTATTCGAAGGGCTCAGCTTCGACGAACTGGCCGAGCGCCATCCTCAGGCCGCGGTGGCGGTGCGCGAACGGCATCCGGACTACGAACTCGACGGCGGCGAGTCGCTGCGCCAGTTCCATCTGCGGGTGGTGGACACGCTGGGCCGCATCGCCGCCGCCCACGTCGGAGAACGCGTGCTGGTGTTCACGCACAGTGGCGTGCTGGACACCGCCTATCGCCATGCCGAAGGGCTGTCGCTGCGGGCCGAACGCCGGCACACGCTGCACAACGTCAGCATCAATCGCCTGCTGGTCGAGGACTCGGGCTGGCGGGTGGAGGGCTGGGGCGACGTGGCCCATCTGGACGGCGCGGACCAGGACGCCTGGGAAGAGCCGGCGGACGCGGCCTAGCGGCTGGCGCCCGCCTACCGCCGTGGACCTCAAGCAACTCGAATATTTCGTGAGTGTGGCCGACCTGGGCGGTTTCACGCGGGCCTCCATCGCGCTCGATATCGCCCAGCCCGCGCTCAGCCGGCAAGTGCGCCAGCTCGAAATCGAGCTTGGGCAAAGCCTGCTCCGGCGGACCGGGCGCGGGGTAGTGCCCACCGAAGCGGGGAAGATGCTGCTTGAACACGGGCGAGGCATCCTGCACCAGGTCGCGCGTACCCGCGAGGAACTGGGGCGGTTGCGGGGCGCCCTGGCCGGCCGGGTGGCGATCGGCCTGCCGCCGCGTTTCGCCAAGATGCTGACGGTGCCGTTGACGCGTGCCGTACGGGCGCAGTTGCCGGAGGCGGCGCTGTCCATTTCCGAAGGGCTTTCGACCGGCCTGCAGGAATCCCTGCAAAGCGGCCGGCTGGACGTCGCGCTACTGTACAACCCGGCGCCGTCGCCAGACATCGACAGCGTCGTGCTGCTGGAGGAAGACTTCTACCTGGTTACCCGCCGCGAGGGGCGGGCGCGCCAGTCGATCAGCGTGCGCGAACTGGCCGACCAGCCCCTGGTGATTCCGACCCGGCCCAACACCATACGCATGCTGGTCGAGGCCGAACTGGCCAACATCGGGCTGCATCCGCGCATCGCCATGGAGATAGACGGGGTGGCGGCCATGCTCGACCTGGTGGCCGAAGGCGTGGGCGCCGCGGTGCTGTCGGTCAACGCCGTGCGCACGTCCGGCCGCGAGGAAGTGTTCCGCGCGGTACCCATCGTCAAGCCGCGCCTGCGCAGCAAGCTGGCGCTGGCGGTCAGCGCGCAGCGGCCCGCCACGCGCACGCAGCAGGCCATGCAGGACATCATCCGCGAACTGGTGCTGGGCCTGCGCATGTAGCGGCGCGCGCCCGGCGCAGCCATTCCAGCCCGGCCGAGGTGCCGCCCGGCCGTTCGCCCAGCCGGGGATGGTATTCGCAGCCGATCCAGCCGTCGTAGCCCAGTTCGTCCATCAGGCCGAACAGATAGGGATAGTTGATCTCGCCGGTATCCGGCTCGTGGCGGTCCGGCACGCCCGCGATCTGCACGTGGCCGATATGCCCGGTGGGCAGGTAGCGGCGCAGCCGGGCGGCCAGGTCGCCTTCCACGATCTGGCAGTGATAGAGATCCATCTGGATCTTCAGGTGGGGCGAGCCCACTTCGCGGACGATCTCGTGGGCCTGCTCCTGGCGGGTCAGGAAGAAGCCGGGCACGTCGCGGGGGTTGATCGGCTCGATCAGCACCGTGCGCCCCTGGCGTGCGGCCAGGTCCGCGGCCCAGGCGAGGTTCTCTACATAGGTCGCGTGCAGCGGCACGGGATCCGCCTGCGCGGGCACCCGGCCGGGCATGACGTGCAGGCTGCCGCAATCGAGCGCCGCGGCATAGTCCAGCGCGCGCAGGAAGCTGTCGCGGAATTCGCGCCGCCGGCCGGGCAGGCAGGCGATCCCGCGTTCCTCCGGGTGCGACCGGGGCGTGGCGTTGAAGAACACCAGGCGCAGGCCATGGTCGCGCAGGCGGGCCGCCAGGTCCCCGGCGGGATGGTCGTAGGGGAAAAAGAACTCGACCGCCGTGAATCCGTCCCGCATCGCGCAACCGAACCGCTCCAGGAAGGGGCGGTCGGGATAAAGCATCGAGAGATTGGCGGCGAAGCGCGGCATGGTCGGTTGCTCCGTGGGGCGTTCAGACCGGGGTCAGGACCTGTCCGGTGCGGAAGTAGGCGTCCAGGTTGTCGCATACCAGCCCTTCCATGTCGGCGCGCGATTCGCGCGTGAAGCCGGCGATGTGCGACAGCGCGACGACTTGGTCTGTCTCCAGCAGGGCCGGGGGCACGTCGGGCTCGTGTTCGAACACGTCCAGGCCCGCGCCGCCCAGGCGGCCTTCCTGCAAGGCCCGGACCAGCGCCGGCTCGTCCACCACGCTGCCGCGCGCGATGTTGACCAGGATACCTCGCGGGCCGAGCGCCGCCATGACGTCGGCGTTCACCAGATGGCGGGTGGCGGGGCCGCCCGGGCAGGCCACGACCAGGAAGTCGGCCCATCGGGCCAGTTCCACCAGTGAAGGTTCGTGTTCGTACGGGGAGCCCGCGACCGGCCGGCGCGTGTGGTAGCGCACCGCCATGTCGAAGCCGGCGGCGCGGCGCGCGACGGCCTGGCCGATGCCACCGAAGCCCAGCAGCCCCATGTTCTTGCCGTGGACGCGCGTCATCAGCGGACGCTGGCCGGTCTTCCAGCCGCCGGCCCGCACGAAGCGGTCGGTCGTGGAAATGCCGCGCGCCACGTCGATCGCCAGGCCCATGGCCAGGTCGGCGACGCAGCCGTCCAGGACGCGCGGCGTGTTGCTGATCTGCATGCCGAGACGCCTGGCGGTCTCGACGTCGATCTTGTCGTAGCCCACGCCGAAGTTGACGATGACGCGGGCATGGGGCACGGCGTTCAGGATGTCGGCGCCACAGGCATCGCGCACGTGCACGGCGATGCCTTCGAATGCGGGGCCGTGTTCGGCCAGGAAGGCGGCGCGATCGGGCTGCTTCCACAGCGGGGCGATGTCGTAGTCGCGCGCCAGTCGCTCATCGGCGGGGGCGGTGATGGGGCCGATCTGCAGGATGCGGTGTTTCATCGTAGGGACTCCTGGCGTCAATCGCGATAGCTCGTGTCGCGGCGGTCCAGCATACGCAGCAGCGCCGGCCATTCGCGTTCGCCGTGGGGGGGGTGGGTGCCGTCCGGATTGGGCGTGGGGGCGTGGCGCAGTTGCTGGTAGGCGCGCTCGGCCACGGCCGGCGCCGGCATGTGCAGGGGACTGCCGGCCGACAGCGTCAGCAACTGCGTCTGGCACGCCCGTTCGAGCCGCTGCATGTTGACGAAGGCCTCGGCCACGGTCCTGCCTATCGCCAACAGCCCGTGATTGCGCAGGATCATGACGTCGTGGCCGGCCAGGTTGGCGGCCAGCCGCTGGCGCTCGTCCACGTCCACCGCCACGCCTTCGAAGTCGTGGTAGCCCACGCCGCCAGCGAAGCGCATCGCGGTCTGGTTCAGCGGCAGCAGGCCGCATTGCAGGGCCGACACCGCCATGCCGGCGGGCGTGTGGGTATGCAGGACGCAGGCCACGTCCGGCCGCGCGCCGTGGATGGCGCTGTGGATCACGTAGCCGGGCAGGTTGATCGTGTACTGCGCATTGGGGTTGTGGATCACCTTGCCCGCCAGGTCGACCTTGATCAGGCATGACGCCGTGATTTCCTCGTACATCATGCCGAACGGGTTGATCAGGAAATGCTCGTCGTCGCCCGGGACCCGCGCCGAGATGTGGTTGAGGATCATGTCGCTCATGCCGAACAGATCTATCAGCCGGTAGCACGCGGCCAGGTCTATCCTCGTCCGTCTTTCCGCATCGGTGATGGCGGCGGTTTCTTGCGGCGCCGAAGGCGCCGTACTGCGGTTCGTCATGACGGTTCCGTTGGTGTGGTCGGGTTTCATTGTTTCTCGATGCCGGCTTCTTCGATGACGACTCGCCACTTGGCGGCGTCCTTGCGGAAGACCTCCTTGAGCGCCTCCGGCGTGCTGCCGCGCGGCTCTATGCCCAGCGCGATAAAGCGCTGGCGCACGTCCGGCGATTGCAGGGCCTTGCCGATTTCCTGGTTGAGCTTGCGCACCACGGCGGGTGGCGTGCCGGCGGGGGCGACGATGCCGTTCCAGGAGTCCGATTCGTACCTGGCCAGGGCCGGGATGCCGCTTTCCGCGATCGTGGGCACGTCGGGCAGGAACCCTATCCGCGTGGAGCCCGTGGTCGCGATGGCCCGCAGTGAGCCCCCGCGGATCTGGCCCAGCGCGCCGGTGACGGTTTCCATCCCCACCTGGACATTGCGGCCGCGCAGCGCGGCGATGACGTCGCCGGTGGACTTGAACGGGACGATGGGGACGTCCAGTCCCGCCATGGTCGCGAACAGGCGCGCGGACAGGTGCTGGGCGCTGCCGACGCTGATCGTGCCGATGTTGAAATGCGCCGGATCCCGGCGGGCGGCGGCGACGACGTCGTCGACGGTCTTGAGCGGACTGTCCTTGTCGGCCACCAGCAGGAAATGGAAGGTGCCGATGGTGGAGATCATCGAGAAGCTGTCCACCGGGTCGTAGGGCAGCGACTTGAACAGGTAGGGGCTGAACGCGTTCTGTCCGCTGACCAGCAGCAGGGTGTAGCCGTCCGGCGCGGCGCGGGCGACCATCGAGGCCGCCGTGATGCCGCCAGCGCCGGGCGCGTTCTCGACCACGACGCTCTGGCCCAGCGACTCGGCCATTTTCTGCGCCAGGGTCCGGACCACGGTGTCGCCCAGTCCGCCCGGGCCGAAGCCGACGACGATCTTGACCGGTTTCTGCGGGAAGGCCTGCGGCCACGCGGCCGGCGAGGCCAGGAGGGTGGCGAGCGCGAGCAGCAGCGGGGAAAGGAAGCCGCGCCGGAGCGGGCGATGGTGGCGGTCCATGATGTCTCCTGGTAGTCCGGCAGTGTCGTCCTGCCTGGAGGAGCATTGTGGTCAGGCGCGGCGCCGCCCGATACCGCTTTCGATGGACAGCTGTTATGCCGTTTTGATATGGCTGGGACGGGTCTAGGGGTTTCCGCCGTCAGGCCGGTCCAGGGCGATCGGCTATGCTTGATCCCCGCTTTTCACGCACCTCCCAGACATGACGATCTCCACTTCCCGCACCGTTTCCCGCTCCACCCGCCGCCGCCTGCTGGCAGCCGTGCCCGCCCTCGGCATGGCTGCCGTCGCCGCGCCCAACGCCTGGGCGCAGGGCCGCAAGCGGGTGACCCGCATCATCGTGCCGTTCGCGCCGGGCGGCGGGAACGACGTGTTCGCGCGCCAGCTCGCGTTCAGCCTGAACGCGATGACCCAGAAGGATGTCATCGTCGAGAACAAGCCGGGGGCCGGCGGCAATCTCGGCACGGAACTGGTGGTGCGCGCCGCGGCCGACAGCAACACCTTCCTGCTCGGCCACACGGGTACGATCGCCATCAATCCCGCGCTCTACAAGAACCTGGCGTTCAACGCCTCCACGGATCTGCAGCCGGTCGCGATGTTCGCGTCGTCGGCCTTGCTGCTGGTGGTGCCGGCCGCCTCGCCCGTCAAGACCGTCGCGCAACTGGCCGACGCGCTCAAGGCCAAGAATGCCGACCTGGCCTATGCGTCCAGCGGAGCCGGCACGGGCGGCCACCTGACGGCGGAAATGTTCCTGCACGCCCTGGGGGCGCGCGCCGTCCATGCGCCGTACAAGGGCACGGCGCCGGCGCTGGCCGACGTGGCTGGCGGCCAGGTGGATTTCAGCTTCAGCGTGATCCCGGCCGCCATGGCGCTGGTCAAGGCGGGCAAGCTGCGGGCGCTGGCCGTCACGAGCGCGAAGCGGCTGGCCCTGTTGCCGGACGTGCCGACCGTGGCCGAGTCCGGTGTCCCCGCGCTGGCCGGGTTCGAGAGCACGCTTACCTACGGCATCCTGGCCCCCAAGGGCGTGCCGCAGGCGGACGTGGCGCAACTCGGCGCCGAGATCCTGAAGGCGGCCTCCACGCCCGAATTCCAGTCCAAGCTCGGCATCGAAGGCGCCGAGCCGCTGCTGGGCGGCGCGGCCGACTATGCCCGCAAGGTCCAGGAAGAAAGCCGCAAGTGGTCCGAGGTGGTGAAGTTCTCGGGGGCGTCGGTCTAGGGCCTGTTCCCGGCAGGCCGCCCAGGCTTCCGCTCAGACCGGGTTCAGTACCTGCCCGGTGCGGAAAAACGCATCCAGGTTGTCGCACACCCGGGCTTCCATGTCCGCCCGCGATTCGCGGGTGAAGCCGGCGATGTGCGACACCGCCACCACGTTGTCCATTTCCAGCAGGGCCTGGGGCACGTCGGGCTCGTTCTCGAACACGTCCAGGCCGGCGCCGCCCAGGCGGCCTTCCTGCAAGGCCCGGACCAACGCGGCCTCGTCCACCACGCTGCCGCGCGCGATGTTCACCAGGATGCCGGACGGCCCCAGCGCCTCCAGGATTTCCGCGTTCACCAGGTGGCGGGTGGCCGCGCCGCCGGGGCAGGCCACCACGAGGAAATCGGCCCATCGGGCCAGTTCGGCCAGCGATGGTTCGTGCCGGTGCGGGGAGCCCGCGACCGGCCGGCGCGTGTGGTAGCGCACCGCCATGTCGAAGCCGGCGGCGCGCCGGCCGATGGCCTGGCCTATGCCGCCGAAGCCCAGCAGGCCCATGTTCTTGCCGTGGACGCGGGTCATCAGCGGGCGCTGGCCCGTTTTCCAGCCGCCGGCCCGCACGAAGCGGGTGGCGACGGAGATGCCGCGCGCCGCGTCGATCGCCAGGCCCATGGCCAGGTCGGCGACACAGCCGTCCAGCACTTCCGGCGTGTTGCTGATCTGCATGCCCTGGCGCTTGGCGGTATCGATGTCTATCCGGTCGTAGCCCACGCCGAAATTGGCGATGACGCGGGCATTGGGCAGGGCCTTCAGGATCTCGGCGCCGCAGGCGTCCCGCACGTGGATCGCGATGCCTTCGAATCCGGCGCCGTGCGCGGCCAGGAAGGCGGCGGGATCCGTCTGTTTCCACAGCGGCGCGATGTCGTAGTCGCGTGCCAGGCGGGTGTCGACGGCGGGTGTGATGGAGGCTATCTGCAGGATGCGGTGCGTCATCGGGGAAAGTCCTGGAGGTCGGTTGTCGATCACGTTCAGGCCGCCACGATAGCCCATGTTGCGCCGCCGCGCAGACCCGCGCCATGGCGCACCAGTCTGGGGTAAACTAGCCGCTGCCTTCACCCTGCGTAACTGGCGACTCTAGGCCCCGGGCCTAGGTGGGTTTACCACAAGGAAGCGCAGGGTTTTCGGCGGTTCGGTTCGTCCCATCCGGGGCGCGGCCGCGCCGCCCGCCGTTCGCCTGGGCAGCCGTTAGGCAGATTCGTAGATCGCGTCACGCCGTCTTTCGTTTCGGCTGCCCTGCCGCGCAGGCGCAGCAGGGCGATGTGGCGCGGTTTCCGTCATATCGGCTGGCCGGTCGCGTTGAACTCGCCGGTTGGCCTCGTTCTGCACAGGAAGCAAACCGTCATGTTCGACCGCAACGTCACCATCGCCCAGGCCGATCCCGAACTCTGGTCCGCCATCGAGCTGGAAAACCAGCGCCAGGAACAGCACATCGAGCTGATCGCCTCGGAAAACTACGCCAGCCCCGCCGTCATGCAGGCCCAGGGCACGCAGCTCACCAACAA
Organism: Pigmentiphaga sp. MLSB6-MA01; assembly: GCF_058793475.1. NCBI lineage: Bacteria > Pseudomonadati > Pseudomonadota > Betaproteobacteria > Burkholderiales > Alcaligenaceae > Pigmentiphaga > Pigmentiphaga sp. MLSB6-MA01. Next base: position 175,278 of record NZ_JBXAFV010000014.1, read on the forward strand.
GTATGCCGAAGGCTATCCCGGCAAGCGCTATTACGGCGGCTGCGAGTTCGTCGACATCGTCGAACAGCTGGCCATCGACCGCGCCAAGCAGATCTTCGGCGCCGATGCCGTGAACGTGCAGCCCAACTCGGGCTCGCAGGCCAACCAGGGCGTGTACATGGCCGTGCTCAAGCCCGGCGACACCGTGCTGGGCATGAGCCTGGCCGAGGGCGGCCACCTGACCCACGGTTCGCCGGTCAATGCCTCGGGCAAGCTGTACAACTTCCTGTCCTACGGCCTGGACGCCCGGGAAGAAATCGACTACGACCAGGTCGCGCGCCTGGCCGCCGAGCACAAGCCCAAGCTGATCGTGGCCGGCGCCTCTGCCTATGCGCTGCGCATCGACTTCGCCCGGTTCGCCGAGATCGCCAAGGCCAACGGCGCGCTGTTCATGGTCGATATCGCCCACTACGCCGGCCTGGTCGCCGGCGGCGCCTATCCCAACCCGGTCCCGCACGCCGATTTCGTCACCTCGACCACCCACAAGTCGCTGCGCGGCCCGCGCGGCGGCCTGATCATGTGCAAGGCCGAGTTCGAGAAGGCCGTCAATTCGGCCATCTTCCCGGGCATACAGGGCGGTCCGCTGGAGCACGTCATCGCCGCCAAGGCGGTGGCTTTCAAGGAAGCGCTGGAACCCTCGTTCAAGCAGTACGCCGCCCAGGTCGTGGCCAACGCCAAGGTGATGGCCGAGACGCTGGTCGAGCGCGGCCTGCGCATCGTGTCGGGGCGTACCGAAAGCCACGTGATGCTGGTGGACCTGCGCGCCAAGGGCATCACCGGCAAGGACGCCGAACTGGCCCTGGGCCAGGCCCACATCACGGTCAACAAGAACGCCATCCCGAACGATCCGGAAAAGCCCTTCGTGACCAGCGGCGTGCGTGTCGGTTCGCCGGCCATGACCACCCGCGGCTTCAAGGAAGACGAGGCCCGCCTGACCGCCAACCTCATCGCCGACGTGCTGGACAATCCGCGCGACGAGGCCAACATCGCGGCCGTGCGCGAGCGCGTCAACGCCCTGACCGCCAAGTTCCCGGTCTACGGCGGGTAGTAGGGCCCACCCCCTACGCCCTTCGGGCGCCCCCTCGAGGGGGCGGCGCCGGCGGACCGGCGGAGCCGGATCCGCGGCGCCCTGGAGGGGGGCTAGGTTGCAGAGGATCGAGGACCACACATGAAGTGTCCTTTCTGTCGCCATGACGACACCCAGGTGATGGACACCCGGGTGCTGGAAGAGGGCAGCGCCATTCGCCGGCGCCGTCGCTGCACGCAGTGCGACCGGCGTTTCACCACCTACGAGCGGGTGGAGCTGTCGCTGCCGGCGGTGGTCAAGCGCAATGGCAGCCGGTCCGAGTACGACCAGGGCAAGCTGCGCGGCAGCCTGATGCTGGCGCTGCGCAAGCGGGCCGTCAGCGCCGACGCGGTGGAAGCCGCCGTCACGCGCATCGAGGAAGCCCTGATGACCAGCGGCCTGCGCGAGGTGCCGTCCGAGCGTGTGGGCGAACTGGTCATGCAGGAGCTCAAGAAGCTCGACAAGATCGCCTATATCCGCTTTGCCTCGGTCTACAAGAGCTTCGAGGACGTGGACGAATTCACCGATGTCGTGCGCGAGATCCAGGGGCCCCGGCCCCCCGCCGCGAAGTCCTGACCCCCGATGAGCGCCGATATCGCCGAACGTCCCGAGGATGCCGCCTGGATGAGGCGGGCGTTGTCGCTCGCCGAGAGCGTCCTGTACACGACCTCGCCGAATCCGCGCGTGGGTTGCGTCATCGTGCGCGACGGCCAGGTCCTGGGCGAGGGCGCGACCCAGCCCGTGGGCGGGCCGCATGCCGAGGTCCGGGCGCTGCGCGACGCGCAGGCGCGCGGCCTGTCGGTGGCAGGCGCCACCGTCTACGTCACGCTCGAACCGTGCAGCCACCATGGCCGCACGCCGCCCTGCGTCGATGCGCTCGTCGCCGCCGCGCCGGCGCGGGTCGTCGTGGCGATGGGCGATCCCAATCCGCGCGTCAACGGCGAAGGCCTGGCGCGGCTGCGCGCCGCGGGCATCGCCGTCACCGCGGGCGTGTGCCTGGACGAGGCGCTGGCGCTGAACGTCGGTTTCGTTTCCCGCATGAGCCGGGGCACGCCCTGGCTCTGGGCCAAGATGGCGGCGTCGCTGGACGGGCGCAGCGCGCTGCCCAACGGCAAGTCGCAATGGATCACCGGCGAGGCCGCGCGAGCCGACGGCCACCATTGGCGCGCGCGCAGTTGCGCGGTGCTGACCGGCATCGGCACCGTGCTGGCCGACGATCCGCGCCTGGACGTGCGCCACGTCGCGACCACGCGCCCGCCGCGCAAGATCGTGCTGGATACGCATCTGCGCATGCCGGCCGACGCGCGCCTGTTCGATGGCGCGGAAACCTGGATCTTCACGGCGCGCGAGGATGTCGGCCGCGCCGCCGAGCTGGCGGCGCGCAACGCGCGGGTCATCTGCCTGCCGGACGTGGACGGCCGCGTCGACCTGCCCGGCGTCATGCGCTGGCTGGGGCAGCACGACATCAACGAAGTCCATGCCGAGGCCGGCGCGGTGCTGACCGGCGCCTTGCTGCAGGCCGGCTGCGTGGACGAACTGCTGGTCTACATGGCGCCCATGCTGCTGGGCGAGGGCGCCGGCATGGCGCGTCTGCCGCTGATCGAGGACCTGGATCAGGCGCGCCGTTTCCATTTCGTGGACGTGCGCGGGCTGGGTCCGGATGTCCGGCTGCGAGCGCAGGATCCGCGGCGGCTGGCGGCCGCGCGCGCGGCCGTCACGCCGGCGCGGCGGGCCTGATCCGCCACGCTCAGGGGGCCGTCCGGCTACCCAGCGTGCGCGACAATTCGGCGGCTTCCCGCACCACCATTTCCCCGAATTCCTCGATGCGGTCGGCGGGCAGCCGCGCGCCGGGGCCGAACACGCCCAGCGAGCCCGCCACCTGGCCGCTGCGATCGAAGAACGGCGCGGCGATGGCCACCGCGCCCTGTATCAGTTCGTCCTTGCTGACGGCATAACCCCGCCGCTTCACCATGTCCAGGTCCTCGGCCGGCCGCGCGATGTCCAGGCCGCGCTCGGCCGCGTAGCGTCGCCGGTCTGCGTCGCCTTGTCCGATGCTGGCCAGGATGGCCCGGCCGCTGGCACCCACCGAGATGCGTTCGCGATAGCCGATGCCGCGCTTGAAGCTCAAGGGCTGGGGACTGGGCAGTTCGGCGATGCAGAGCCGGTCGCCGCCTTGCAGCACGAACAGGGCGACCGTCTCGCCCGTCTGCTCGCGCAGCCGCTGCATCGGCAGCGCCGCCAGCGCGCTCAGGTCCAGGCTGGACGTCCAGACATGGGCCAGTTGGCCCACCGAAGGGCCCAGGCGGAATTTTTGCGGATCGCCTTCCGACACCACGAAGCCGCATTGCTCCAGTGTGTACAGCAGGCGGTACAGCGTGGGCCGACTCAGGTCCACGCGCTTGAGCAACTGTCCCACCGTCAGCTCGTAGTCCGTGGCCGTGAAGGCCAGCAGGATCTCCAGGGCCCGGTCCACGGCCCGCACGCTTTCGCCCGGTTTCTCGGTTTCCGCCACGCCTTTCCTCGTTTGTCTCTGTCCATCGAACTCGACATCGTAGCCGAGCCGCCACCGGGTTCCGTTGCCGCCTGCCCGTTGACAATCCGCTTTATGTCCGTAGAATGGACTTAATTATCACAGAGCGGACATATCCTGTTGAAGGAAGTGGAGTCATGAACAAGGAAACCTCGGAAATCCTGGTGCGCACGGGCCCGGGCACGCCCATGGGCAATCTGCTGCGTCGCTATTGGGTTCCCATCCTGAAATCGAGCGAGGTCGCCGAGCCCGACTGTCCGCCGGTGCGCGTGCAGATCATGGGCGAGAAGCTGCTGACGTTCCGCGACAGCAGCGGGCAAGTGGGGCTGATCGACGAGTTCTGTTCGCATCGCGGCGTGTCGCTGTACTTCGGCCGCAACGAAGAGGACGGCATCCGCTGCGCCTACCACGGCCTGAAATTCAACCGCCTGGGTGCATGCGTGGACGTGCCGTCGGCGCCGCAAAGCTGCGGCCGCATGGGCATCAAGGCCTATCCGTGCATCGAGCGCGGTTCCCTCGTCTGGGCCTACATGGGGCCGCCCGAGACGCAGCCCAGCCTGCCCGAGGTCGAATGGTGCGGCCTGCCGGAAAGCCACATCTACGTGTCCAAGCGGCTGCAGGAATCCAACTACCTGCAAGCCATGGAAGGCGGGATCGACACCAGCCACGTGTCGTACGTGCACCGCTACGAGGTCGACGTCGATCCGCTGCACCAGGGCACCAAGGCCAACGATTACATCAAGGCCGACGGCAACGTCGTGTTCGACATTGAAAAGAACCCGTTCGGCCTGTCGCTGTACGGCCGCCGCAACGGCGAACCCGACTCGTACTACTGGCGTGTCACCCAGTGGCTGTTCCCGTGGTTCACCCTGATCCCGCCGTTCGGCGACCATGCCCTGGGCGGCCACGTCTGGGTGCCCATCGACGATCACAACTGCTGGGCCTGGAGCATCAACTTCCATCCGGGCAAGCCGCTGTCCGGGCAGGAGCGCGCGGACCTGGACGCGGGCAAGGGCATCCACGCGCCCTGTGATCCCGTCACCTTCCGCCCGCTGGCCAACAAGGACAACGACTACCTGATCGACCGCGTGGCGCAGAGAGAGAAGCGCGCCTACAGCGGCGTGTTCGGTTTCGCCATGCAGGATGCGTCGCTGCAGGAAAGCATGGGCCCCATCCAGGACCACGAGGCCGAACGGTTGTTGCCCACGGACCGCGCCATCGTCATGGCGCGCCGCATGCTGCACGAAGCCGCCGTGGGCCTGGCCAACGGTGCCGAGCCGCCGGCGCTGGACGGCGCGGCGCAGCGCGTGCGCGCCGCCGGCGTCCTGCTGGACCGTGCCGCCGATCCGATGGAGTGGGCCAAGAAACACCTGGCGGACGGCCTGGACGAGCCTGTCTACAGCGTGTAGCCATGCGGCCCGGGCTTCGCCCGGCCGCTTCGAGAACGAGAGGGTAAGGAGACTTTCATGCATGCATTGCTACGCAAGGCGGCCTGTGCGCTGGCCGTCTGTTCCATGGCGCAGGCGGCCGCGGCCGCCGGGGAATGGGCGCCCACCAAGCCGGTGCGCATCATCGTGCCCATCGTCGGCAGCACCAACGACGTGCTGGGGCGGCTGGTGGCGTCCAAGCTCGAAGGCATACTCGGGCAACCCGTCATCGTCGAGAACAAGCCGGGCGCCGGCGGCAACATCGGCGCCGACCTGGTGGCCAAGTCGCCGCCGGACGGCTACACGCTGCTGGTGGGCTACAACGGCCCGATCGCCATCAACAAGACGCTGTTCGACAACATGCCCTACGATCCCGTCACCGATCTGGCGCCGATCACGCTCGCGGTCAGTTCGCCGCAATACCTGGTGGTCAATCCCGGGCTGCCGGTCAAGAGCGTGGCCGACCTGGTGGCCTGGTCCAAGGCCCATCCGGGCAAGCTGTCCTACGGATCGGTGGCCACCGGCAGCGCCTCGCACCTGACCATGGAAATGCTGAACGAGGCCGCCGGGCTGGGCGCCACGCACGTTCCCTATCGCGGCGCGTCGCCGGCGCTGGTCGATCTGGTGGCGGGCAACGTGCAGGCGGCGTTCATGGTGCCCGGCAACGTCCAGCAGTACGTGAAAGAAGGGCGGCTCAAGCTGCTGGCCTCGACCGGCGAGAAGCGCTTTCCCAGCACGCCCGACATTCCGACCATGATCGAGTCGGGCTATCCCCATTTCGTCGCCACGTCGTGGATAGGCTTCCTGGCGCCGGCCGGCACGCCGCGCCCCATCATCGATCGCTACAACAAGGAGATCGTGAAGATCCTGCGCATGCCCGACGTGCAGCAGAAGCTGCGCGACATGGAGTTCGAGGTCGTGGCCAACACGCCTGAACAGTTCGGCGCGTGGATACGGACCGAAGTGGAGCGCTGGGGCAAGGTCATCAAGGCCACTGGCGCGAAGGCGGGATGAGCCATGGCCAGACTTGCCGAACGCAGGGCCCTGATCACTGGCGGCGCCGCGGGCATAGGCGCCGCCATCGCGCGGGTCTTCTGCCAGGAAGGCTCGGCGGTGCTGCTGGTGGACCGCGATGCCGACGCGCTGGCGCGCACCGCCGCGGCGCTGCGCGAACAGCATCCGGAGGCCCGGGTCGAATGCCTGGCCGCCGACGTGGCCGACGAGGAGGCGGCATGGAATGCGGCCGAGTTGGCCCGGCGGACCTGGGGCGGGCTGGACGTCCTGGTCTGCAACGCGGCCATGCGCAACTACTCGCCCCTGGCCGAGGCGCGGCCCGAGGAATGGCGCGCCATGGTGGACGTCAACCTGGTCGGCACGGCCAACTACTGCCGTGCCGCGTTGCCCGCGCTGCGCGAGTCGGGCAGGGGCAGCCTGGTGATCGTGTCGTCGTGCTACGCAGTGACGGGCCGGGCGGGCATGGGTATCTACGACGCGACCAAGGCCGGCCTGCTGGCGATGACCCGCACGCTGGCGTTCGAGGAAGCGCCGCACGGCGTGCGCGTCAACGCCGTGTGCCCGGGCTCGACGCTGACCGAGTTCCACGTGGGCCGGGCCCAGGCTCGCGGCAAGGCGATCGAGCAGTTGAAGGGCGAGCGCAGCGCGACGTCCCTGTTGGGGCGCTGGGCCGCGCCCGAGGAGATTGCCTGGCCCGTGCTGTGGCTGGCCTCGGACGAGGCCTCGTTCATGACCGGGACCCAGGTCCTGGTGGATGGCGGGTTGTCGGCGATGTGATGCGCAAGATGCGCACTATCCGCCTGTTTTCTTTATGATGTCCCCATCAGGCGTAGCCGGCATGGGGTGTCCGGCCCCGCCGTATTTCTCGGGGGGGCGGGATCCGTGCATGTGTCGGCGTCCAGAAGCAGGAAGTCCCGCTCAGGCGAGGGTGAACAGCGGCGGTGGGAAGTGCGCGGGGCCGTGGCCTGGCTGGCCGTCGCCCTGCACGCGGGCGCGGCGGCCCAGGCGCTGCCCGCCCTGAGCTTCCAGGCGGCCCAGCAGCAGGTGCTGGCGCATTCCGACAAACTGGGCGCGGCGCGGGCGGCGGTCCAGAGCAAGGAACTCCAGCTGGAGGGCGTGCGCAACCTGGGGGGCCCCTCGCTCAGCGTGTCGGCCTCTCATATCCGCTACGAAGCCAACGCCAATCTCAGCCTGTCCGGGCTGAACAACATCGGTATTCCGCTGCCCCTGCCTTCCAACGTGGAACTGGAGCGGCGCGGCTCTCTCACCAATAAATCCGTCATCGGCATCTGGCCCCTCTATCTGGGCGGGGCCACCGACGCGGCCCGCGGCCTGGTCCATGCCCAGGCCGACGAGGCGCGGGCGGACGCGACCCAGGCCGGCTACGAGGTGCAGGCCACGCTGGCCAAGCGCTACTTCGCCGCGCAGCTCGCCGCCCGCGCATGGGATCTGCGCCGCGAGGCCCTGCGCGCCATCGGCGAACACGACCGCGCGGCCGAGCGCATGATGGCCGAAGGCACCATTGCCCGTGTCGAGCGGTTGCAGGCCCGCGTCGCGCTGGAGGATGCGCGGCGCGAGGAGCGCAAGGCGCAGGATACGCTCGAACTGGCGCAGGTCGCCCTGGGGCGGACACTGCGGATGGAGGAGGCCGTGCGGCCGTCGACGCCGCTGTTCATCCTGACCCGGTCGATCGAACCGCTGTCGTATTTCCTGGATGCCGCGATGCGCGGCCATCCCGCGTTGGGCAAGGTCGCGGCCAAGGAAGAACAGGCGCGGCAATTGCACGCGGTGGAGACCGCCACGCGCCGGCCGCAGGTGTTCGCGTTCGGCGGGCACCAGATCCGCAGCGAGAACGGCAGCTGGCTGGTGGGGGTGGGCGTGCGCTGGACGCTGTGGGACTCGCTGGATCGGCCGTCGCTGGACGCCGCCAGCGACAAGACCATCCTCCAGGCCCAACTGACCGAGGCCCAGGCGCGGCAGGACATCAGCCTGCTGGTGGAAAGCAAATGGCGCGCGGTGGACCAGGCGCGCCGCCAGTTCCTGGCGACCGGCGCCAGCGTGGAGCTGGCCGACGAGGTGGTGCGCCTGCGCGCCAGCGGCCTGCGCGAAGGCGTCAGTACCGCCACCGACCTGATCGACGCCGAGACCAACCGCGCCAAGGTACAGACCGAAAGGGCGCAGGCCGCCTACGACTACATCCAGTCCCTGGCCGAATTGCTGGAGGCCAGCGGGCTGGGCGGCGAGCTGGCGCGCTACATCGAACGGGCGGACGTGCGCCTGCCGCTGGCGGCCGTGGTCGCCGACCCTGCCCGCGGCCCCTGACGACAACGAGACCGAACTGCCATGAGCGCAAAAAAATCCACTCTCGCCCTTGCCGTCGCCGGCGTGCTGGTGCTGGCCGTCGTCGCCTATGGCTTCTGGCGCGCGTCGCGGCCCGCGCCCGAGCAGTTCCAGGGCTACATGGAGGCGCAGGAAACCGACATCGCCGCCAAGATCTCGGCGCGCGTGGCCGAAGTGGCGGTGAAGGAAGGCGACCGGGTGGCGCGTGGTTCGCTGCTGGTGCGGCTGGACAGTCCCGAGGTCGCGGCCAAGATGGCCCAGGCCCAGGGGGCGCTGGCGGCGGCGCAGGCGGTCCAGGCCAAGGCCGACCGCGGCGCCCGCCCGCAAGAGATCACGATGGCGCAACTGAACTGGCAGCGTGCGCAGGCGGCGGCCGACCTGGCCGAGGTCTCGTTCCGCCGCGTGGACAATCTCGCGCGCGAAGGCCTGGTGGCCGAGCAGAAGCGCGATGAAGCGCGCGCCAACTACCACGCCTCGCGCGATGCGGCGCTGGCGGCGCGGGCGCAGTACCAGCTCGCGCTGGACGGCGCGCGGCCCGAGGACAAGGCGGCCGCGGCGGGCCAGGCCCGGCAGGTGGCCGGCGCGCTGGCCGAGGTCGAGGCGGCCGAGGCCGAGGTCAATCTGAAAAGCCCCGTGGCCGGCGAGATCACCAAGGTCTATGCCAAGGTCGGCGAACTGTCGCCGCAGGGCGTGGCGGTGGCCACCGTGGTCGATCTGGCCGATCAGTGGGTCGCCATCAACGTGCGCGAGGACAGGCTCTCGCGCTTTGCCGTCGGGTCGAGCTTCGAGGCCGAACTGCCGGCGCTGGACAAGCGCCGCGCGAGTTTCAAGGTCTATTACGTGGCCGTGCTGCCCGACTTCGCCACCTGGCGCACCACCCGCGCCAGCCAGGGTTTCGATGTCCGGACCTTCGAGGTCCGGGCCCGTCCGGAGGCGCCGATAGACGGGGCGCGGCCGGGCATGAGCGTGCTGGTCAGGTGACGGCATGAGCGCGGCCGCCGGGCCTTCCCCGCATACGGGCGGCAAGTCCGCGAAGCGGGAGGTGCCGTCCGGCGTATTCCGGCGCGCGGCGGGCCGGGAGGCCGCCTGGCTGCGGCGGCATCCGCGCGAACTGGCCATGATCAGCTGGGTGCCGCTGCTGGCCGTGCTGCTGCTGTGGTGGATGTTCTCGGCGGGCATCCCCACGCGCCTGCCCATCGCCATCGTAGACGATGACCATTCGGCCCTGTCGCGCCAGCTCGCGCGTATGCTGGAGGCGGCGCCGGGCCTGCGCATCGCGCGGCGCGACGCCAGCCTGGCCGAGGCGCGGGCCGGCATGGAGCGGGGCGACATCTACGCGGTGGTGGCGATCGAGCGCGACTTCTCGCGCGACATCAAGCGCGGGGCGAGCGGCCACGTCACGCTGTACCACAACGCCCAGTTCTATACGGTGTCGGGCCTGGTCCTGCGCGACGTGCAGACCGTGGCCATGACGCTGTCGGCCGGCGTCGAGATGGCGGCGCGCAATCGCCGGGGCGAGCCGGCGCAGGCGGTGGCGGTCAGTTCCGAACCGATCCGGCCCAGTTCGCTGGCCTTGTTCAACCCCAGCCTGAACTACGAACAATTCCTGGCGGCCGCGCTGATTCCGGCGCTGCTGCACATCCTGGGCATGACGGCGGGCGCCTGGGCCGTGGGCCGGGAGATCCGCGACCGCACGGTGGGCGCCTGGCTCGCGGCCGCCACGGGTGCCGGGACGGATCCCGCCGGCGGCGTGCGCATCGCGGCGGGGCCGGCGCTGGCCGCGCTGGCCGGCAAGCTCGCGTGGCCGTGGGCGGGATTGTCCGCCGTGGGGCTGGCGGCGCTGCTGTGGCTGACCTGGGGCCGGGGCTGGCATCCGCCCGGCAGCCTGCCCTGGGTGGCCGTGGCCCTGGCGGCCTTCATCGCGCTGTCGATCACGATGGGCGCGGTCGCGGCGCTGGCGACCCGGTCCCTGCGCACCGCGCTGTCGCTGGCCGGCGTCGTGACGGCGCCGGCTTTCGCCTTCAGCGGCATGGGTTTCCCGCTGGCAGCCATGCCGGCCGGCGCGCGCGCCTGGGCGTTGGCGCTGCCCTATACGCACTACATCCGGCTGCAGGTGGAGCAGTTGCAGATGGGGGCGCCCCTGGGCCATTCCCTGCCGACTTTCGTGCTGATGCCGGTGGGCGCGGTGCTGCTCGCGTTGGCGGCCGCCTGGCTGCTGCGCGGGGTGGCCGCCGAGCCCGCGCGCTGGGGAGGCCGCTGATGGCCGCGCGTGGCTGCGCCGCCGCCTGGCGGGACACCCTGGCGGAACTGCTGCGCGACAAGGGCGCGCTGCTGCTGATCGTGCTGGCGCCGGTGTTCTACGGATTCTTCTATCCGTGGCCCTATGCCACCGAAGTCCTGCAACGCGTGCCGGTGGCCATCGTGGACCTGGACCATTCCAGCCTCTCGCGACAGATCGTGCGCTACGCCGATGCCAGCCCGGACCTGCGCGTGGCGATGGTGACCGGGGACGAAGAGTCGGCCCGGCAGGCGATGTGGCGCGGCGAGATCGAAGGCTATGCGCTGCTGACCCGGGACCTCAGGCGCAACGTGCTGCGCGGCCGGCCGGCGCCGGTGGTGGTCAGCACCAACGGCAGCTACGCGCTCTACAACAAGGCGGTGATGACCGGCTTCACGGCGGTCATCGGCACGGTGTCGGCCGGGGTCGAGATCGCGCAGCGTACCGCGCGTGGCCAGGGGCGGGCCCAGGCCATGGCCGGCCGCAGCCCGGTCGGCGTCAGCGCCGTCGCCCTCTACAACCCCACCGGCGGCTATGGCAGTTACGTGGTGCCGGCGGTGGCGCTGATCATCATGCAGCAGACGCTGCTGATGGGCATCGCGATGCTGGCCGGCACCTGGGCCGAGGCCGGCCGCCTGCGGGCGCCGGCCACGGTCTGGCTGGGGCGCGTGCTGGCTTTCTCCACCGCCGGCCTGTTCGCGGGGCTGGTCTACTTCGGCTGGATATTCTGGCTGCAGGACTACCCGCGCGGAGGCAATCCACTGGGGGCGCTGGTGCTGCTGCTGTGCTATGCCCCGGCGGTGAGCGTGGCGGGGGCGCTGCTGGGCGCCTGGCTCAAGGACCGCGAGCAGGCGTTGCAGGTGTGGCTGTTCACGTCGCTGCCCATTGCCTTCCTGTCCGGCTTCGCGTGGCCGGTGGAAAGCCTGCCGCCCGTGCTGCAGGCGGTGCGCTGGATCTTTCCCAGCACCGCTGGCATCGATGCCTCGCTCAGGCTGAACCAGATGGGAGCCCCGCTGGCCGACGTGGCGGGATCGCTGTCGTGGCTGGCGGCCTGGGCGCTGGCGGGTTTCGCCGCGCTGGCCTGGTGGATGCGTCCCCGGGACCCGGGGACGCTCCGTGGGGACGTCAGATCTGCGTGATGAACTTGGTCACGAGATAGCCGTCGAAGGTCTCGACGCCGCCTTCGCTGCCTATGCCCGAGTCCTTCACGCCGCCGAAGGGCGTCTCGGCCAGGGCGACGCCGAAGTGGTTGATGTTGACCATCCCGGCTTCCAGTCCGTTGGACACGGCGGTCGCGGTCTTCAGCGAGTTCGTGAACACGTAGGAAGCCAGGCCGAATGGCAGGCTGTTGGCGCGCTTGAGCACTTCCTCGGTGGTCTTGAAGCGTGTGACCGGGGCGATGGGGCCGAAGGGTTCCTCGGTCATCAGCTTGGAATCGTCGGGGATGTCGGTCACGACCGCGGGCGAGAAGAAATTGCCTTTTTCGCCCATGCGCGAGCCGCCCGTCACGATACGGCCGCCGCGCTGGCTGGCGTCGTCCAGGAAGGTTTCCATGGCCATCAGCCGCCGCTCGTGGGCCAGCGGCCCCATTTCCACGCCCTTGCCCAGGCCGTCGCCGACCTTGATGGAGGCGATGGTATCGGCGAAGCGCGCCACGAACTTGTCATAGGCCTTTTCCTGGACGTAGAAGCGGGTGGGCGATATGCACACCTGGCCGGCGTTGCGGACCTTCATGCGCGCCAGCATCTCGGCGGCGGGTTCGACGTCGGCGTCGTCGAAGACCAGCACCGGGGAGTGGCCGCCCAGTTCCATGGTGGTGCGCTTCATGTGGGCGCCGGCCAGCGCCGCCAGCTGCTTGCCCACCGGCACCGAACCGGTGAACGAGATCTTGCGCACGATGGGCGATTCGATCAGGTAGGAGGATATCTCGCTGGGCACGCCCCAGACGATGTTCAGCACGCCCGGGGGCAGGCCGGCGTCATGGAACAGCTGGGCCATGGCCACCACCGCGCTGGGCGTGTCTTCCGGGCCCTTCAGGATGATGGTGCAGCCGGCGGCGATGGCCGCGGAGACCTTGCGGATGGCCTGGTTGAACGGGAAGTTCCAGGGTGTGAACGCGGCGCAGACGCCGACCGGCTCGCGCACCACGAACTGGCGCACGGCGGGGTTGCGGGGTGGGATCACGCGGCCGTAGATGCGGCGGCATTCCTCGGCGTGCCATTCGGCATGCTCGGAGCAGGTCATGATCTCGGCCACGGCCTCGGCCAGCGGCTTGCCCTGGTCCAGCGTCAGGTTGCGCCCGATTTCCTGGGCCCGCTCGCGGGCCAGTTCGGCCACCTTGCGCAGGATGCGCGAACGCTCCAGCGGCGAGGTTTTTTTCCAGCTTTCGAAGGCCCGCTGGGCCGAGGCCAGGGCGCGGTCGAGATCCGCGCGCGAGGCGTGCGGCAGCTTGCCGAGCACTTCCTGGGTGGCGGGGTTGACGACGTCCTGCTCGCGGCGACCGCCGCCTTGGATGAATTCGCCGTCGATGTAGAGGGCGAGGTCCTGATACATGCCAGTCTCCTGAGGTCGGAGTCCGGGACGTTCCGGACTCCGGAAGCGAAAAGCAACCCCGTAGACTAGCATGAGACGAGAGCCGGGAGGGCCGGCCCGGCGGCAGGCCCCGTGCAGTCGGGCAAGCGGTGCGCCGTCGGGCGCTACATGATGGCCGGCTTGTCCACGTGCGCCGCGCGGGCGCCTTCGGCGGCCAGCTCGGCCGGCAGGGCTTCGTTCCACAGGCGTGCGATGTAGCGGTCGCCGGTCCGGCCGGTCGAGGCGTCCGAGCACAGCCAGAGAATGCCGCGCCGCATGATGGCGGCGGGCAGCAGGTTGCCGTCGGCGCCCTTCCGGTTGGGGCCGGCTGGCAGGAAGTCGGTGTCGGCCGCGCCGCCCGGCAGGTAGACGTTCACGTCCACGCCGGTGCCCGCGAGGTCCTGGGCCCAGATGCGCGAAGCGGCTTCCAGCGCGGCCTTGCTGGGGCCGTAGGGCGAATATCCGCGACGGACCATGGTCACGTCGCTGGTCGAGATGTTGATGATCTTGCCGAAGCCCTGGGCCACCATCAGCGGCGCGGCGGCGCGCGCCATGTTGAAGGCGCCGTTGAGGTTGGTGTCGACGATGGCTCGCCAGGCCTGCGGGTCGGTCTGCCAGAAGCGCGCGGGCTCGGTGGTGAAGGTGTCGCTGATGGCGCCCATGCCGAGGCCGGCATTGTTCACCAGCACGTGCAGCGCGCCGAAATGGTCGCGGATCTCGGCGACCGCGCGCGAGCAGTGCTCGAAGCGCGTGACGTCGGCGACGATGGCGAACATGCGCCCGCCGCCGGCGGTGGCCTGGGCCTGGGCCATGGTTTCGTGCATGGCGTCCGACGCGTGGGCGCCGGTGATCGCCACCCGGGCGCCGGCCGCCACCAGCGCCAACGCCATTTCACGCCCCAGCCCGCGCGTGCCGCCGGTCACCAGTACGACGCGGTCGCGCAGGGATGCCGTGTAGTCTGCCGTCATGACGCTTGCTCCCGGGAAAACGCGGCCGCACCGGCCGGATGCCCGTCCCGGGCCGCGCATTCCACAGTGTAGCCCCTTGCCGGCCGGCCGGGCGGCGATCATCGGCGCTGCGCCGCGCCGCCCGCCCCGGGGGGCGGGCGTGGACTATCATGACGCCCTGAGAATGACGTGGAGTGGCAACGACGATGGACAACGTCGATCTGGACGTCCTGCGGCGCCTGGCCCAGTGGCGGCGGGAGGGGCACAAGGTCGTGCTGGGCACGGTGACGCGCACCTGGGGCTCGGCGCCCAGACCCATCGGCGCGATGGTGGCCGTGCGCGGCGACGGCTCGATCGCCGGCTCGGTGTCGGGCGGCTGCATCGAGGACGACCTGTCGGACAAGGCGCGCGCGGGCGCCTGGCCCACGGACGTGCCCAGCGTGGTGCGCTACGGGGTTTCCGCCGACGAGGCCACGCGCTTCGGCCTGCCCTGTGGGGGCACGCTGGAGCTGGTCCTGGAGCCGGTGGCCGATCATAGCGGGGTGGAAGATCTCCTGGACGAACTGAGCCAGGGCCGCCGGGTACTGCGCCGGTTGGACCTGGCCACCGGCCGCGCCGCGCTGGAGCCCGCCAGCGACCGGGCCGACACGCTGTCGCTGACCGCCTCGGAACTGGCCGCCACCCACGGACCGAGCTGGCGCCTGCTGATCATCGGGGCGGGGCAGATGTCGCAGTACCTGGCGCAGATGGCGCTGGCGCTGGACTACGAGGTCATCGTCTGCGATCCGCGCGAGGAGTACTCGCAGGGCTGGGAGGTGCCGGGCGCCAGGCTGGTGGCCACCATGCCCGATGACACCGTGACCGAGATGCGCCCCGACCGCCACACGGCCATCGTCGCGCTCACGCACGATCCCAAGCTGGATGACCTGGCGCTGCTGGAGGCGCTCAAGTCCGAGGCGTTCTACATCGGCGCCATCGGTTCGCGGGCCAACCAGGCCAGGCGCCGCGAGCGGCTGGTGGAGTTCGACCTGACCCGGGACGAGGTGGCCCGCCTGCACGGTCCGGTGGGCCTGCGCATCGGCGCGCGCACGCCGCCCGAGATCGCGGTGGCCATCCTGGCCCACATGACGGCCGAACGCTACGGGTTCCATAAACTCGAATTCGAGGCGCCTGCCGCCGACGCGTAAACTATCGCGCCTTGTCGTTTTCCGGATCTTCCGCCGTGTCCGCCGTCGTCAATATCGCCGCCTACCGTTTCCTGTCCCTGGACGACCTGCCCGCGCTGCAAGCGGCGGCGCGGGACCGGGCGCAGGCGTGCGGCCTGAAGGGCACGGTGCTGCTGGCGCAGGAAGGCATCAACCTGTTCCTGGCCGGCGCGCGCCACGGCATCGATGCCTGGCTGGACTGGCTGCGCCACGGTCCGGCTTTCGGCGGGCGGCTGGCCGATATCGAGGTCAAGGAAAGCCTGTCCGCCCAGGTGCCATTCCGCAAGTTGCTGGTGAAGATCAAGCGCGAGATCATCCGCATGGACCATCCGGCCATCCGGCCCGAGGCGGGGCGGGCGCCGGCGGTCGAGGCCCGTACCCTGGCCCGCTGGCTGCGGCAGGGCCGCGACGATGACGGCCGGGAGGTCGTCATGCTGGACACCCGCAATGCCTTCGAGGTGGACCACGGCACTTTCCACGGCGCGATCGACTGGCGGATTTCCCGCTTCACGCAGTTCCCGGCCGCCGTGCAGGCGCACCGGGACGAACTGGCGGGCAAGACCGTGGTGAGCTTCTGCACCGGCGGCATCCGCTGCGAGAAGGCGGCCATCTACATGGCGCAGGCCGGCATCGAGCACATCTACCAGCTCGACGGCGGCATCCTGAAGTACTTCGAGGAAACCGGCGGGGAAGGCTACGACGGCGAGTGCTTCGTGTTCGACGGGCGCGAGTCGCTGGACCCGGCCCTGACACCCCGGCTGGACGGGCGGGACGACCCGTCTCCGGCGTCGTAGGCCGGGGCGCGCGCCGGTCCCCGAATTGTCCCGGCATCCGGGTAAAATACCCGGTTTCCCCGTACCGGCCCGACAGCTTGCGCCGCCGGTACAGCCACGCAACCCGCGCGCCGGACGATCCTCATGTCTGCATTCATTTCTCCCGTTCCCGCTCCCGGCGGTTCTTCGGCCATTTCCTCGGTACCGGAAATCGTGGCCGAGCTGCGCGCCGGCCGCATGGTCATCCTGGTCGACGAGGAAGACCGCGAGAACGAAGGCGACCTCGTCATGGCGGCCGAGTTCGTCACGCCGGAGGCCATCAATTTCATGGCCCGCTACGGCCGCGGCCTGATCTGCCTGACGCTGACCGAGGAACGCTGCCGCCAGCTCAGCCTGCCGCTCATGGTTTCCGCCAACGGTACCAAGCACGGCACCAATTTCACCGTTTCCATCGAGGCCGCCCAGGGCGTCACGACCGGCATCTCGGCCGCCGACCGCGCCCGCACCGTGCAGGCCGCCGTGGCACGCGAAGCCAGGCCTTCCGACCTGGTGCAGCCCGGCCACATCTTCCCGCTGAAGGCGGCGCGTGGCGGCGTGCTGGCGCGCGCCGGCCACACCGAGGCCGGCTGCGACCTGACCGCCATGGCCGGGCTGACGCCCGCCTCGGTCATCTGCGAAGTGCTCAAGGACGACGGGTCCATGGCGCGGCTGCCCGACCTGATCGAGTTCTCGCGCCAGCATGACATCAAGATCGGCACCATCGCCGACCTGATCCAGTACCGCAGCGAGCACGAGTCGCTGGTGCAGCGGGTGGCCGAACGGCCGATCCAGACGGCGCACGGCGTCTTCCGCGCCGTGATGTACCGCGATACGCCCAGCGGCGCGCCCCACCTCGCGCTGATCCATGGCGACATCCATCCCGAGCGCGAAACCCTGGTGCGCGTGCACGAGCCCACCTCGCTGCTCGACGTGCTGGAAGTGGCGCGCAGCACACACAGCTGGAGCGTGCCCAGCGCCCTCGAAGCCATTTCCCAGGCCGGATCCGGCGTGGTCATCCTGCTCAACTGCGACGGCGCGGCCAGCGATCTGGCGGCCGAGTTCCAGCAGTTGATCGACCAGGACCGCACCGGCGCGGCCTGCGGCGACGCGCCGCCCCGCATGGATCTGCGCACCTATGGCATAGGCGCGCAGATCCTGAAGGACCTGAACGTCGGCAACATGAAGCTGCTGGCGCGGCCGGTCCGCATGCCCAGCATGACCGGCTTCTCCCTTACCGTGACCGGCTACGATGCCGGCCATGACCAACCCCCCACCAAGGACGGCGCCCTATCATGAACCCCTATACCATGACTCCTGATCTGAATGGCGAAGGGCTGCATATCTGCATCGTGCGCTCCCGCTTCAACGAAAACATCGGCGAACAGCAATTGCAGGCCTGCCTGGAAGAGCTCGGCAAGCTGGGCGTGGATGAACGCGACATCATGGTCGTGTCGGTACCCGGCGCGCTGGAGCTGGGCGTGACCCTGGCCCAGCTCGCCCATACCGGCGAGTTCGACGGACTGATCGCGCTCGGCGCGGTGATCCGCGGCGAGACCTACCACTTCGAGGTGGTCAGCAATGAAAGCGCGGCCGCCATCAGCCGGGTCGCGCTCGAGACCGGCATTCCCGTCGCCAACGGCGTGCTCACCACGGAAACGGAAGAGCAGGCCCTGGAGCGTGCCGCGACCAAGGGCCGCGATTGTGCCCAGACCGCCGTCGAGATGGCCAATCTGCTGGCCACCCTCGAACCCGAGGAGGAAGACGACGAGGACGAGGACGACGAAGACTTCGACGACGAGGAAGAACAGGATGACTGAGGCCAGCCGCCAGAACGCGCGCAGCGCGCGGCGCCGCGCGCGCGAGTTCGCCCTGCAAGGGGTGTACGAGTGGCTGCTCAAGGGGGGCGATGCCGGCGAGATGGGCGAGATCGATGCCCACATGCAGGACGGCGAGGGTTTCGCCGATGCCGACCTGGGCCACTACAAGGCGCTGCTGTACGGCGCCGCTCGCGACGCGGCCCCGCTGCGCGAGCGCTTCGCGCCCTTCCTCGACCGCAAGGTCGAGGAGCTGTCGCCGGTCGAGCACGGCATCCTGCTGATCGGCACCTACGAACTGCTGAACCACGTCGAGATCCCGTACAAGGTCGTCATCAACGAAGCCGTCGAACTGGCCAAGTCGTTTGGCGGCACCGATGGCTTCAAGTTCGTCAACGGCGTGCTGGACAAGCTCGCGGCCGAAGTGCGCGCCGCCGAAATCCAGGCCGCCGGCCGCCGGGCCTGAAATGGACCCCACCCCTCACGCCCTGGCCAGTACCGCCCAGGGCGTCGCCACGGGCCGCGCGGGGTGGCTTGCCCTTCCGGTCCGCCGGCGCCGTCCCCTTGAGGGGGCGCCCGTAGGGCGCAGGGAGTGGGCCTGACCATGGCCGGAGGCGAATTCGATCTCATCCGCCGGCATTTCACCCGCGCGGCGCCGGCAGGCATGCTGGGAGTGGGCGACGATTGCGCGTTGCTCGCGCCGTCGGCCGAGGCCACGGCGGTCAGTACCGACCTGCTGGTGGAGGGCCGGCACTTCTTTCCCGACGTCGATCCGCGTGCGCTGGGGCACAAGTCGCTGGCGGTGAATCTGTCCGACCTGGCCGCCATGGGCGCGAAACCGACTGCCTTCGTGCTGGGGCTGGCGCTGCCGCGCGTGGACGACGCGTGGCTGTCGGCTTTCGCTGGCGGCCTGTTCGCGCTGGCCGACGCCCAGGGTTGCCCCCTGGTCGGGGGCGACACCACGCGCAGCGACGCCGGTACGACCCTTTCCATCACCATCTTCGGCACCGTGCCCGCCCAGGCGGCGCTGCGGCGTTCGGGCGCCCGGCCGGGCGACGACCTCTGGGTGTCGGGCACGCTGGGCGATGCCGACCTGGCCCTGCGCCTGCTGCTGGGCGAGCCGGAGGTCCCGGTGGCGGACCGGGCGGCCGTGCTGGCGGTGACCCGCCGCGCGCTCGAATGGCCCGAGCCGCGCGTGGCGCTGGGACTGGCGCTGCGTGGCCTGGCCAGCGCGGCGATCGATATCTCGGACGGCCTGCTGCAAGACGTTGGCCACGTCCTGGCCGCCAGCGGGTGCGGCGCGCGGCTGTGCGCCGACGACGTGCCGGTATCGTCCGCCGTGGCGGCCCTGCCGGCCGGCTGGCGCCGGCGTTGCGCGCTGGGCGGCGGCGATGCCTACGAATTGTGCTTTACCGCACCGCCGGAAGCCCGCGCCCGCGTCGCCGAGGCGGCCGCGCGGGCGGGCGTGGCGGTCACGCGCATCGGCACGGCGCAGGCCGGGGCCGGCCTGCACGTGGTGGACGCCGGCGGCACGCCGGTGCCGGACCTGCCGCGCGCGGGCTTCGATCATTTCCCGCCGGCGGCCGGTCCGGCGGCGGGGCACTTGCCTGAGACATCATGACCGACATTTCCTCCACCGGCACGGGGCCGGTGCGTCCCAGCTTCTCCTGGATGCGCGCGCGCCCGTGGCGGACCATCGCCTTCGGCCTGGGCAGCGGTCTCATCCGTCCCGCGCCGGGAACCTGGGGGACGCTGCTGGCCTGGGTGTTGTGGCAGCCCTTGACGTTGGTGCTGGGCGCGCCGATGCATCAGGCCATTTTCCTGGTGGCGGCGTTTGTCGTGGGTATCTGGGCCTGTGGCAGAACGGGCCGCGACCTCGGCGTGCCCGACCATGGCGGCATGGTGTGGGACGAGATGGTCGCGTTCTGGACCGTGCTGTGGCTGATCCCGGACGCCCTGGTGCCGCAGGCTTTCGGCTTCCTGCTGTTTCGCCTGTTCGACATCCTCAAGCCTCCCCCCATCGGCCATTTCGACCGCCGGCTCAAGAACGGCCTGGGGGTGATGTGGGACGACATGATCGCCGCGTTCTACGCGCTCTTGGTCTGCGCGCTGTACTGGCGTATCGTCAACTAAATCAATCCCAGGGGACGGCTTCCGACCGGGCTGACGATCGCCATTCCTGGCCGGCCTGGCGGTGCCCCGGGATGCGGTGGATCCGGCTTTGCCGGCGCACCCGCATCGCCCCCTGGGGGGCGCGCGTCAGCGCGTAGCGAGGAGCATCATATGTTCGACCAGGAGTCGCTGGATCTATCGGTTGCCTTGGGCGAGGTACTGCAACCGGCCGGCTGGATGCTGGCCGCCGCCGAGTCCTGCACCGGCGGGCTGGTGGCGGGGCTGGTGACCGCCGTCGCGGGATCGAGCGCCTGGTTCGACCGCGGCTTCGTCACCTATACCAATGCGGCCAAGGTGGCCGAGCTGGGGGTGCGGGAAGATACGCTGGCCGCCCACGGCGCGGTCAGCGAACAGACCGCGGGCGAGATGGCGGCCGGGGCGCTGAAGGCGGCGGGCGCGCAGATGGCGGTGTCGACCACCGGGATCGCCGGACCCGGCGGCGCCACGCCGGGCAAGCCGGTCGGCATGGTGTGCTTCGGCTGGGCGTGGATGGCTCCCGAGGGGGCGCGGGTGCGCACGGCCACGCACCTGCTGGGCGGCGATCGCACCGCCGTGCGCCTGCAGGCAGTGAAGATCGCGCTGCGCGGCGTGCTGGCGGCGCAGGCGCTCGCGGCCGGGCCGCTTCAGAACGAGTAGGCCACGCCCACGCTGCCGAAAGCGGCGGTCTTGCGCTCGACGATGGGGCTGTCGGCCGCGTCGCCCATCAGGGTCCGCGCGCCCAGCAGCGTGATGATGCGCCACTGCTGGTTCAGCCGGTAGGTCCAGAGCGCATAGGCCGAGCCCGAGCTCAGGCCCGACGACGGACGGTAGGGCGCAAGCCCCGCGCCACTGTGCGCGGATTGGTCGGGCGTCACGCCGAACCAGGTCTGCATGTGGTCGCGGTTGCTCCATTCCAGGCTGGCGCCGACTTGCAGATGGTGCTTGCCGCCTTGCCAGAGGGCATACGAACCGCCCAGGGCCAGGGTGCCGCCATAGCCGCTCTTGGCCGCCTGTGTGTACGATAGCGATGCGCGCCACCGGCCGGGCGTCCATTCGGCGAATACGCCGTACTGGCCATGGACATCGAGATCACCCAGGCCAGCCAGCCTGTCCGACCGGTTTTCCTTGCGGCCCAGGCCGATGCCGACGCGGGCGCCCACGCTCAGGCCGGGCGCGATTTCCGTCTTCAGTCCCAGCCCGGGCAGGCCCTGGCTGTTCGAGATGAAGAAGGGGCCGCGCTGGAAATTGAGGATGGGCGCGGGCAGGAGGCGATAGTCGTCCGCACCGGGATAGGACGGGATGACGGCGATGCCGCCGCCCACGAGGTCCTGCCCGACGGCGGGCTGCATGGCGCCCAGCAGAAAGCAGAGGCAGAGGCTGCGCGGGTCCTGGATCATGTGGCGGGCTCCTGGAACCTGCCGCCGAGGGCGGTTCCCAATGGGGATGTGTGAGGGCGGCGGCCAGCCCGGCCCGGGCATGAGCGCGAGCCAGCCGCCAGCGCGCATTCTGGGCGGGGCGGTTTAAGAACTTTTTAAAACCGGGCGACGATACTGGCCCGTGCCGGCGGAGCGCCGTCTTGCGCGCCGTGTGTTCGAACCACTGGGAAACCGATCTTGCGCATCCTGCTCGTAGAAGACGACGCCATGCTTGCCGATGCACTCGTCACCGCGCTGGGCCAGCACGACACCGTGGTCGAGTGGGCCGGCGACGCCACCGCGGCGCGGCTGGCGCTGGTCGACCACGACTATGCGGCGGTCCTGCTGGACCTGGGGCTGCCCGGCGGCTCCGGGCTGGGCGTGTTGGCCACCATGCGCGGTCGCTACGATACGACGCCGGTCATCATCATGACCGCGCGCGACCGCCTGAGCGACCGCATCGGCGGGCTGGACGCGGGGGCCGACGACTACCTGGTCAAGCCGTTCCAGGTCGACGAGTTGCAGGCCAGGCTGCGCGCGGTGCTGCGCCGCAGCCTGGGGCGCGTGGCCCCGGTGATGCGCAGCGGCGACGTCGAACTCGATCCCGCCTCGCGCGCGGTCGCCTGCCGCGGCCAGCCGGTCGCGCTCAGCACGCACGAATACCGGACGCTGCTGGCGCTGATGGAAAGGACGGGCAAGGCCTTGTCCCGCACGGCGCTGGAAGAGGCGGTCTACGGCAGCGATGGCGTGATCGAGAGCAACACCGTGGCGGTCTACGTCCATCAATTGCGCCGCAAGCTGGGCGAGGACCTGATCGAGACCGTGCACGGCTACGGCTACCGGCTGCGGGAAGGGCGATGAGATCGCTGCGCTCGCGCCTGCTGACGGGCATCGTCGCGACCATGCTGCTGACCTGGGCCGGGTTGTTCCTGTGGTATCGGGCCGAAGTCACGCGCGAGTGGAGCGGGGAGTGGGATGCCACCCTGCGCGAGGTGGCGCACTTGACCCTGCTGTCACTGCCTGTCGGACTCGAGAACAGCATCGCGGACGGCGGGTTTTCGCTGCCGGGCGAGCAGCGGCTGGATACGTCCCAGCTCCAGATGACCTTCCAGGTCTGGAACCTGGCGACCCGCCGCAGCGTGCTGCATTCCCCGACCGCGCCCGGCCAGCCCATCGTGCCGGACATGCGCGAAGGCTATGCCACCATCATGGTGGGCGGCGAGCCCTGGCGCGTCTATGCCGTTTCGGATGCCAGCGGACGGATACAGGTGCAGGTGGGCAAGCCGCAATCCTTGCTGCGCAAGGAACTGCAAGACCGACTTACCCGCGGGCTGCTGTTCGTGGGCTTCCTGGCCTGCGTGCTGGCCTGCGTCGTCGGCTGCGTGGTCCAGTGGTCGGTCTTTCCCGTCACGCGGCTGTCGCGCCGTATCCTGCAGAGGCGCCCTACCGATCTGCAGCCGCTGCCGGCCAGGGAACTGCCGGTGGAGCTGCGTCCGCTGGTGGAGTCGTTCAACGGCCTGCTCGGACGGTTGGACGAGGCCATGCAGAACGAGCGGCGCTTCCTGGTCGATGCCGCGCACGAGTTGCGCACGCCGCTCGCGGTCCTGACGGTGCAGACCGAGAATGCCCTGCGGTGCCAGGACCCCGTGCAACTGCGCGCCGAGCTCGACAAACTGCTGGCGACCACCCAGCGCAGCGCGCGGCTGTCCGAACAACTGCTGGACATGGCGCGGCTGGATGCCAATGGCTTCGGCGAGGACGACGTCGAATTGCACACGGTCGTGTCGGTGATCGCGCGGGACTTCGAGACCAGCGCCGCCGAGCGCGGCCAGCGCATCAGCCTGGACGCGGAAGTCTGCCTGGTGCGCGGCCGGGTCGATCCGCTCGGCATCCTGGTGCGCAATCTGGTCGATAACGCGGTGCGCTACGGCGGCCGCAACGCGCACATCGCCGTGGCCTGCCGTTCCGAGGCGGACAGCGTGCTGCTGACGGTGGCCGACGATGGCCCCGGCGTGCCTGAATCCGAGTACCGGCGCATCTTCGATCGCTTCTACCGCGTGGCGGGGACCACGGAACGCGGCAGCGGCATCGGCCTGTCGCTGGTGGCGCAGATCGCCGAGTCGCACGCGGCCTCCATCCAGGTGGGCGCCGGGCTGTACGGACGCGGCCTGCGCGTGCACATACGATTCCCGTCGGCGCCGGCGGCCTGAGCGGCCGCCTCGTTCATGTCCGGGGCGCGGCGCGCCGGGTTTCGTCCGCCTGGGCCTCGGCCAGTATCCAGTCGCGGAACGTGCACAGGTGCGTGTCGTATTGCAGCCGTTCGGGATAGATCAGGTAGAAGGCGTTGTCGATGGGGACGCGCAGGCCGAAGGGCGCGACCAGTCGGCCGGCCGCCAGGTCTTCGGCCACCAGCGCATGCTGCCCCATGGCCACGCCCAGCCCTTCCAGCGCGGCCTGGTAGGCCAGGCTGACACTTTCGAAGGTCAGCCCCCGGTCCGGGTCGATGTCGCTCGCGCCCGCGGCCTTCAGCCAGGTTGGCCAATAATCCGGCCGCGCCACCGATTGCAGCAGCGTGTGCTGGGCCAGGTCGCGCGGGTGGGCGAGCGGGGCGCGGCCTTCCAGCAGCCTGGGGCTGCAGACCGGCAGTAGGTCGATGCCGACCAGGAAACGGGAGATCACGCCGGGCCAGTCGCCGCGGCCCATGCGGATGGCGACGTCGGCGTCGTGTTCGGTGAAATCCACCGGCTTGAGCGAGGTGGTGAAGATGGCGTCGCGGCCCGGATGGGCGCCGTGGAACGCCGGCAGGCGCGGCACCAGCCAGCGCATCGCGAAGGTCATCGGGCACCAGATGTGGAGCGGCTTGTCGCGCACCCCCTGCATGGCGCGCTGGGTGGCCTCGCCGATGCTGTCGAACACGTCGTTCAGGTCGTCCAGGTAGCGCCGGCCCACGGCGGTCAGGCGCACTTCGCGGTTGACCCGCTCGAACAGCCGGGCCCCCAGGAATTCTTCAAGCACCATGACCTGCCGGCTGACGGCGCCGGGCGTGACGTGCAGTTCGCGCGCGGCGCGCGTGAAGCTCAGGTGGCGCGCCGCGACCTCGAAGGTGCGCAGCGGATTGAGCGGGGGCAGGCGAGTGGCCATTGTCGTGAGTAAAAGTCAATGATATTGACTATAAATCGATTGATGCTTAATGGGAAATCGATGAGAATTTTTCACATATGAAGACCGCCGCCGCGGATAGGCCGCAGGCGGCGGCACGCCTCATTCTTCACGGAGACCACACATGACCAAGACGCTGCTGGGCAAGATCGCCCCCGAACGGGTGAAGAGCCTCGACATCGAACGCCCGCCCCAGGATTTGATCGAGGGATTCAAGGCCCTGGGCGACGCCTCCGGCATCGTGTCGGACGTCATGGACCACCTGGGCATCGCCGGGACGCTGCCTGGCTCGCTGCTTCGGCCCACCATTCCGGGCGCCACCATCGTCGGCCCGGCCATGACCCTGCGCAATACGGTCATGACCGGCCACCCCGTCGACAACGCGCGCGCCCATCGCAATGGCATGGCCGAGATCGAGGCCCACAACATCGCGGAACAAGGCGACGTGCTGGTGATCGAGGGCGTGCCGGGGCTGTCGAACATGGGCGGCATCTCGGCCCAGGTGGCCAAGCGCCAGGGCGAGATCGGCGCCATCGTGTCGGGCGGGGTGCGCGACGTGGCGCACTCGCGCCGCGTCGGCTTCCCGGTCTGGGCCACGGAGGTCTCGCCCATCACCGGCAAGTGGCGCATCGAGACGATCGAGATCAACGGCCCGGTCCAGATCGAAGGCATACGCGTCAATCCGGGCGACCTTGTGGTGGCCGACGATACCGGCGTCTGCTTCATCCCCCGGGACCGTGCCCGCGAAGTGCTGGAGCTGTCGCGCAAGCGCGCCGCCGCGGAGGATGCGCGCTGCGATGCCATCGACCGCGGTATCGCGATCCGCGACCTGCCGTCGGCCAGCTGAGCCGCGCCGCCGGCGGTATCGCGCCGGCGACCCCGCCGCCCCGGCCACGGCCGGGCGGCCATCACGGAGACCAACGTGCAAAGACATTCCTTCCCGCGCGGGGGGCTGGCGCTCGCCTGCGCCGCCGTCGCCACCCTGTCCGGCGCCGGCGCCTGGGCCGCGCAGGACTATCCCGCCCAGCCCATCCGGCTGATCGTGCCCTTCGCGCCCGGCGGCGGCACCGACATGATCGCGCGCGTCGTCGGCAAGAAGCTGGGCGAGCGGCTCGGACAGCCCGTCATCGTGGACAACCGCCCCGGCGCCAGCGGCATCATCGGTGCCGAGACGGTGGCCCGCTCCGCCCCGGACGGCTACACGCTGCTGATGGCCACCACCGCCATCAGCTCGAACGGCAGCCTGTACAACACGATTTCGTATGACCTGAAGAAAGACTTCGCGCCGGTTTCGCAACTGGCCAACGCGCCCGCCGTGCTGGTGGTGAATCCCGGCCTGCCGGTGGCCTCGTTGCAGGAACTGATCCGATATGCGCGCGAGCGGCCGGGCCAGGTCAACTATGCTTCCTACGGGGTGGGCACGGCGCCTCATCTGGTGGCCGAACTGTTCCAGCAGAGCAGCGGCACCCAGCTTTATCACGTGCCTTACAAGGGCGGCGGTCCCGCCGTGCTGGCGACGTTGTCGGGCGAGACCCGGCTGCTGTTCCCCAGCCTGGTGCCGGTGATGAACCACATCCGCAACGGCAAGCTGCGGGCGCTGGCCGTGGCCTCGGACAAGCGTTCCCCCAGCCTGCCCGAGGTGCCCACCTTCCGCGAAGCGGGCATGGAGTTCGAGACCGGGACCTGGTTCGGCATCGTGGCGCGTGGCGGTACGCCGGCTCCCATCGTGGCGCGGCTGCACAAGGAGATCGTCGCGCTGCTGGGCGACGCGGACGTGCGCAAATCGATCTCGGACGAAGGCGCCGAGGTCGTGCCCAGCCCCACGCCCGCGGCGTTCGGCAAGCTGATCCAGGCCGAGGCCGAGCGCTGGGCCAAGGTGGTCCGCACCGCCGACATCAAGATCGAGAAGTGACGAGGGGGCCGCGTCCGCTGCTGGCGGCGCGGCGCCTGGGGCCCATTCCCGGCCTGCGCGAGGCTCCTTTTAGCGGGAGCTGGCCCTAGGCGGAATCGACATTCATGTTCTTTACCCGGTCTTGTCCGGGGCGCCGGGGCCGGGGGGCGGGCGGGGCGCAGCGAAGCCGGTCCCGCTGCGCGGGACTTCCCGGTGGGGACAGGGTGGACG